>CAJTFX010000017.1:0-12434 GCA_910575555.1 Lachnospiraceae bacterium
AAGCGAAAAAGCAGAGCATTATATCATTATAGATGATGTTGTTTAAGCTCATTGGAACATACTTCAGCTAAAGCTGTCTTATCAAGCTGAAAAAAGTTGCTTAATGAGCAGACACTAACTTAAAGATAGTATATACATACAGCCTGCTGATACATTGCTTGCAGATACCCCGCAGAAACCAAACTATACAGAAAAGGAGTTTTTGCAAATGAAATCACTATTTGAACAGTTAGGCGGTACGTATCATGTAGAAAATGGGTATCTTATTCCAGATTTAAGATTACCCGCCGAAGAAGAACAGCCGATAGGCATATGGGGGTGAGCGAGTGCCAGTGGCGCTCAAGCTGTGAACCGACCGAAACGACAGGCGAGAAAGCGGCATCTGGACTATCTGAAGCAGTACAGAAAGGTTACATACACCAATCTTCTCACAAGCGGGAGGCTGAATACTTACCTTGCTGACATCAACAGACAGGCACAGGAACGCTTTGAAAGGCTCATAGAGGGTATGAAACAGGCACAGGGCATAACTGAACAGCTAAAGGCAGAAAACGCCTTAGAGTGGACAGGAAGAATGAATAACATAAGAGCGTGTGCGAGAGAGATTGTAAACGAGGAAATTATTTTTGCATAGCTATACACGGGCGGTAGAAAGTGATTTCTGCCGCCCATATGCAATGCTGTTGATAGCAGTGGAAATAACGGGTATAATTATAATCACTTGGCATGAAATTGTCGAAAATCTGTCTTTTATCCGTTACGATAAAGGGATTAACTGATAAGGAGCATTGCCTATGAAATACAAGATACTGATTATTGATGATGAAGAAATGATATTATCCATGATGGAAAAATGTTTAGGAGAAGAATTTTCCGTATATACGGCGGAAAATGCAAAAAAAGCGTTAGAACTATTAAACGTAATACCAGATATTATATTGTTGGATATCAATATGCCAGAAATGGATGGGCTGGAGTTGTGCCAGCTTATCCGAGGGCATATATCCTGCCCGATTATTTTTTTGACAGCACGGGTAACGGAACGGGATGTGATAAAAGGGCTGTCTGTCGGCGGGGATGATTATATTACGAAACCTTTTCGCATGGATGAATTATTGGCAAGAATTTCGGCGCACCTTCGGCGTGAAGAAAGAAAAGGCACGACAGAAAATCTAAGGTTTGATGAGGAATTGATTATTGATTACAATAGCCGAACGGTATTTTATGGTAAGGAACAGATGGACTTCTCAAATAAAGAATTTGAGATTATCCGTTTTCTTTCTCAAAATGCAGGCATGGTTTTTGACAGGGAAACTATCTATGAAAAACTTTGGGGATATAATGGCGAAGGCGACAGCATTGTAGTAAAAGAACATATCCGAAAGATACGGAATAAGCTGTCAGTTTATACGGATAAAAACTATATTGAAACAGTATGGGGAGTTGGTTATAAATGGGCAAAATAAAAACAAAGTCGCTTAAGACATCTATGGCAGTTACTTTTTTAATTACGATATGTGTGACTGCCCTGTTATCGTCTGTCACTATCTTTGCGGCAAACCAAGTGCAGCATGAAATATTAAAGAAACGGTATATGACGATAAATTCCCCTGATTTTCAGGTGGATGAGAACACAGGCAATTATATTTTGGATATTGATAACAACAATATCACATGGCAGCCTTTAAGCTCGTGGGATACTGTCGTCTATTATGGCTCTTACGCTGCTATGATTGGTCTGCCTGTTTTTTATATTACTGTCGGGATTGGGGCGGCTGCGGCGATATATTACCGAAAGAAGCTTCGGAATCCTATCGCACAGCTACAGAATGGCGTGGAAAGAATACAGGAGGATAATCTTGACTTTCACATTGAATATGACGGTGATGATGAGTTAGGGCGGTTATGCTGTTCTATGGAAAAAATGCGCAGGGAGCTTCGGCAAAAACACAAAGCGTTGTGGGAATCCTTAGAACAAAGGAAATTATTGAATGCTTCGGTATCCCATGATTTAAGAACGCCGATTACCGTCCTCAAAGGATATTTAGACTATTTAGAGAAAAATATCCCACAGGATAAGCTTACGGAAGATATGCTTTTAGATACGGTATCATCTATGCAGGGAGCGGTAAACCGTTTGGAGCTATATGTGGAGAGCGTTCGGGATATTGAGAAGATTGAAAATATTGAAATTGAAAAACGGTCTGAAAATGTGAAGCTATTATTGAATGAATTAAGAAGTAATGTGTTGCAGCTTGCGGGAAATAAAGAAATCATTATTTCAAACGATATTACGGTGGACAAAATTCAAATAGATAAGGGCGTGTTTTTTCGGATTTTAGAAAATCTCCTGCAGAACGCATTAAGATATGCAGAAAAACAAGTAAGCATAAATCTTTCACACAAAAAAGATTTTCTCATTCTTACCGTAAAGGATGACGGGAAAGGTTTTTCAGCGGCAGATTTGGAAAAAGCAACCACTGTATTTTACAGCAATGATAAGGAAAAACAGCATTTTGGTATAGGATTAAGCGTATGTAAGATACTTTGCGAAAAACATGGCGGTTTGTTGTATGTCGGAAATCAGAAAGAAAAGGGGGCATGTGTAACCGCCAAATTGAAAATTTTTTAATATCCTTTTCGGAAAATTGGCTTTTCTATTATAAAATCTCCTTACAACACAAGTAAGGAGGTTTTTGTATTTATGGAAATCCTAAAGGATACCTTTATACCCAGCCGGGCACACGTGCCATACGGCAAAAACAATGAAATTGTAATAAGAAATCTTTCCAAAAACTATGGAAAAAAGACAGCCCTTGAAAATGTATCCGTTACGATCCATTCTGGAATGTACGGGCTTCTTGGGAGGAATGGCGCAGGAAAAACAAGCCTAATGAGAATTTTGGCGACACTATCGGAAGCGTCAGGCGGGGAAATCAGTATGAATGGTATCCCAATCAAAGAAACTGGTAAAATACGGGAAATCGTAGGTTATCTCCCGCAGGATTTTTCCTTTTACAGAGGTATGAGTGTTTATGGCGCAATGGATTACCTTGGGCTGCTATCGGAAATTCCAGATAAAATCCGAAGAGAAAGAATATTGGCATTGCTCGAACAGGTAAATCTAAAAGAAGATATGAGGACGAAAGTAAAGGCTTTATCGGGTGGAATGAAAAGACGGCTGGGGATTGCACAGGCACTGTTACATAACCCGCAAATCCTAATTGTTGACGAACCGACAGCAGGGCTTGACCCAGAGGAACGTATTCGTTTCCGTAATCTGTTAAGTGAATTTGCAGAAGACAGGATAGTGATTCTTTCCACCCATATTTCTTCGGATGTTGAATCGTGTTGTGAAAATATAGGAGTATTGAACAATGGGAAAATGATATGGAATGGCAGCACAGAAGAACTGGTGGGACAGGCAGAGGGAAAGGTTTATCTTATTTCAGCGGCAAAAAAGCAGGATAAACAGATCAAGGAAAAGTATGCTGTCTTAAATATCATTTCTTCACAGTCAGGCACGCAGTACAGGGTGTTGTCAGACGAGGAGCCAGAAGAAAAACATATGCTTCAATCCCCTACTTTGGAAGATGGGTATATGTATCTGTTAAGCCAGAGGTCAGGAGGGATAGAACGATGAGGTTATATTTTAAAGAGTGTAAAAAGATTGCGGAAAGCGTGATTTATTATTTCTTTCTCGCTATTTTGGTTTTTAGCTGGTTTCAGAATTTTCGGGGAGTGACAAAAACAGAAATCAATTGGGAAAAGGGCATTCCCCCGGCAGATATAGGTTTTGAACGCTCATTACTGTCCAAACCATCCGAGGAGGATGATTACTTTGGCAGTAAGGTTTCAGAGGATGACCCGGCGGCAATCATGATGGGCGTTACAAGGGCGTTGCTGTCAGAATATGAAAGCAATTGTTACGCTACATATCCCCTTGGATACTATAAAGCAATTACACTTAGCGATGATGAGCAAAAACGTGTACTTGAAATACTTTGTGAAATAACGGGATTGACGGAAGAACAATTAAAGGATTTGCCAGAAGATTATTTTCCAGCAGTCACAGGCACAATCATTTCCTTTGACGCAATGAGTGCTGATGAGAATGGAAATTTGAATACGGTGATGGGAAACAGGGCAGACACAGAAAGTGAAGATGATAAATATAAGCATTTTATATCACAGGTCACTTATGAACGTTTCAAAGAGCTAATGCAGGAAATGGAAAGCATTATCGGAGAAAACGGTTCACAGTATTCCCCCGAAATGATGATTACCTATTTCGGCATGTCTGAAATGACTTATGAGGAAGCATGTGAGGAATATAACCAGACAATCAGCAATGATAAAGTGACAGGCGGTTTTGCACGGTTATTTTGTGATTATATGGGATTGGAACTAGGCTTGTACCCTATATTTTTGGTAGCGCTTATATGGATGAAAGACCGTATGGGCAATGCGTCAGAATTGATTTACAGCAAAAAAATATCTTCGGCAAGACTGGTGGTTTCGAGATATTTGGCAAGTGTCACTATGGTTCTCCTGCCTGTTCTGCTGTTAAGTTTTGAATCCCTTGTGCCACTTATAGCGTTTGGCGCAGAGAAAGGTATTTCAGTAGACTATTTTGCGTATATCAAATACATTTTATGGTGGCTTCTGCCAGAGGTCATGGCGGTATGCGCAATCGGAATATTTTTCACTTTGCTCACAGACTCTCCGATTGCGATTGCCGTTCAATTCCTTTGGTGGATGGTTGATAAGGGAGTAACTGGACTGTCAGGGGACACGAAAGCAGCAACTTTCATGATAAGGCACAATACATTGCGTGGCTATGAAATAATACAAGATGAATTTCAAATGATTTGCAGGAACAGGCTGCTTATGGCGGGAATCGGTATTCTATTTGTCATTCTGTCCATATGGGTTCTTAAGTTTAAGCGGAAAGGAAAAATAAATGCGGCGAATATCTATCACAAATGTTTTGGGCATATGCAGGACAAACTTTCTTTTGGCAGTAAAAAATAACTTAATTTTGGCGGCGGCTTATTTGCTGATAATTCCCTTACTAAGGGGGATTGCAAATTTAGATATGGTTCGTTCGGCGGAATGTTTGGAACAGGCTGTAATACTAACAGGAATATTTCTCATAGCTCCGCTGCCTGCCCCAGAACAGTCTAAGGCAATACAGGACGTAGTCTGCACAAAGAAAATCCCTCATTGGAAAATCTTATTGCTGAGGTTCATTATGTCAATGCTGCTGCTAATTCTGATGATATGCCTGTTCTCTGGAATTATGGTATGGGAAAACTGTATATTTCCCTTTGTGCCTTATGTGGCGGGAACAGTGATAAGCGCAATGGCATTGGGGAGCTTTGGATTTGCAGCAGCCATATTCAGCAATTCTGTTATTGTAGGTTACTTGGCGTCAATCGGATATTTTCTTTTAAATTCTTTGGGGAATGTATCAGAGGATAGTATTTTCTATTTGTTCTCAATGGGAAAAGGCAATTATTCCACAAAGATATGGCTTTTCGGTTTAAGTTTGCTGGTAATTGCAGTAGTTTTTATTTACGAAAGAAGAAAGAGATATTGATAAAAATCATTGTGATACTTACCCGCCGAATAAAAAAAACGAGGTTCGGTGGGCGGCTTTACCATGCCTAAATAGTGTCTGCTGATTAAGCAGATATTTGCAACTTCCAGCTCTTACATATGCTCCAGTTACACCAAAATCGGATCAGACGCAAAAATGCACAAAGTATCCGTCTCTGAATCCTGAACAGATTCGTCACAAATACGGATAATGCGATAGAAGTTAACTGCGTTTCTTCTAGTTTTGTGGTTATGCAGTTCATACCATAGCAACGTTTGCTCAGGCTGAAGCTTCGCTCCACTTCGATTCTATCGGCATTATCCTGATATTCTTGCTTTTTATCTGCTTTTGCTGTAGCACTTGGCCTCCCCAGCTTTGGGCCTGACAACCGGAGCCCATGTTCTTTGCAATAACCTCTGTTTTCCCTGGTCCGGTATATCTGATCTGCCAGAACACGTTCCGGATAATAGCCGGTACGGTCTTTGAAACGCTCTGCCGCTTCAATCAGGCTGCTGCTCTCGTTGTATGCCTCGAAAGATATTTTTTCGATACGCCCATAGCCTTCACTGTCAAGGCTGAGATCAAATTTTGCCCCAAATTCAACCGGTGTTTTAACTTTTCCTCTGACAATCGGACGAAGCCATGGCTGCGGGATGCTTACGATACGGTGTTCCACTGAGTGCACTTTGTTATCATACATATACTTCTGCTGCCCTTACAGCGTGATGATAGTCAGATACAGACTAATTTCTTTATCTGTCATCGCATATCCGTCACTTATGAACTTTTCCAGATATCCGATGTCCCTTGCAACGCAGCCAAGCTGTTTATGGAGTGCTTTCCTGATTTTCTTCGCACTATGTTTTTTACTTTTGGCAAATGCCAGATAGTCTTGTCTGGCACGTCTTCTATAGCGTCTTGGCAGTGGCAGGCCATAGGATTTGCAAAAACGGTAAATAATGGTTTCCAGCTTCTCCCTTGCCTCGTTCAGAAGTGAAATATCCTGGGGATAACGGATGTTTGCCGGTACACAGGTTGCGTCCAGCGTCAATGTTCCTTTGTTTGCGTGTTCTTTCAAAGTTTCATTATCGCCAGAGTTTCCGGAAGATGGTGGTGCATTGTTGTCATCATCTTTGTGGGCAAGAAGATACTGATTTACTTTCATCAGCATTTCAGCAGAAATGCGTTTGCGAAAAAGCACCCGTGCGCTTGCATCAAACGGAGCATCTTCCTGATAGCCGGGAAGGCCGATAAAGTACTGCAGGTATGGGTTTTCTGCGATCTGTTCCACAAGCTCACGGTCGGAATCCTGGAACTTGGTCTGGATGATCAGGGAGCCTAACGCCATCCGAAATGGCTAGGCAACATTACCCGTACCACTCGGGAACAGTCTGGCATATTTTACTTCAAATTCATCCCATGGGATTCGGTCAGCCAGTTGGAGCCAACGGTTATCCGAGTTCATGTGGAGTCCCATAGGCTGGTTGAAATCAAAAAACGAGTGATGTAACTTGTCGATTGGTTTATACATTGATTTAGCCCCTTTATACTTAAAATATGCAGAAAAACTGCAAGAAAAATGGTTTGATTTTATCAAAAGCCCTGCAAGTATTATATCAGAAAACGTGGTATAAGTCAGCAAAATCAAGTGTTTTAAACCTAATCAGCAGACACTAATTAATAACCTCCATTTTCACTTCTTTTTTATATATCTGTAAAGCAGAAGTGTCAAATATTATGATACAGCATCACTCTACACAATGGAGCTGTCGGAAAATAGAATTTATACACAATGGATAGTTGTAAGTTCTCAGAAGTCACAGCTATATATTGTGAAAAATTGCTATTTCCCGACAGCCCCGGATTGAGGAAATCTGCCCAACGGCCCCCCTATCTGAAAGATATGGCAGACCTTTGGAACTATGATTTATCTTTTATGCCTTAAGGGCATCGTCAAATGCCACGTCTGAAGGAGAAAAATTGACTTTCTTTGTGAATTCACATGCTTCCGTTCCTCCGAAAATCCTTTCCATTCCGCTGTCCTCCCATTCGATGGAAAGCGGTCCGTGATATCCGATCTGATTTAACACACGTATAATATTATCAAAATCTACATCACCATGTCCCGGCGATACGAAATTCCATCCTCTTCTCTGATCGCCAAATACAATGTGAGAACCAATGATGCTGTTTCTTCCATTCAGATTTAACTTTGCATCTTTAATATGTACATGATAAATTCTGTCCGCAAAATCATACAGGAATACTGCCGGATCGATTCCCTGCCAGATCAAATGGCTGGGATCAAAATTAATCCCCAGTGTGGGACGATAATCAATTGTTTCCAGAAGCCTCTTCGTACTCCAGTAATCATATGCGATCTCTGTGGGATGAACTTCCAATGCAAGTTTTATCCCGCAGGCGTCAAACTCGTCAAAAATCGGAGTCCACAGCTCTTTTACCGTCTGATATGCCTGCTCAATCTGAGCCTCGGATGTCTGAGGGAATGAATACCACATTTTCCAAATAGGAGATCCCATAAAACAGGTTACAACATCTACCCCCATATTCTTTGCCGCATGAGCTGCATATTTCATTTCCTGAATCGCCCATTTCTGGATAGCTTCCGGCTTTCCGGCTAATTCTGCAGGCGCAAAACCATCCAGACGGGGATCATATGCATACTCCACAGCGTCGCATACACACTGTCCCGGAAGATGCGCGCTGATTGCCCAACAATCCAGATGATACTTATGAAGCGTATCTTTTAAATTCTTCACATAATCCATATCCTTAGCTGCCTGCTCCAGATTAATCTGACCCCAGGATGCAATTTCAAGGCCCTCATATCCCATTCTGCTTGCTGTCTGGCACATCTCCTCTAATGGTAAATCTGCCCACTGCCCTGTAAATATCGTAACTGGTCTTGCCATAGTTGAATCCTCCTATTTCACATCTACCCATATATTGCCGTTTCTGCTGCTTTCCAGACAGGCCTCTACAAACGCCAGTCCTTCCACGCCCTCTTCAATTGTGGGATAGTCAATCATATCCGCTGTAAAAGTTCCGTTCTCTTTTGCAATGATGCACTCTGCAAAACTGCGGTACAGATTTCCCATAGCTTCAAACCATCCTTCCGGATGCCCGGAAGGAAGTCTGCCATACCTGGCCGCCGCTTCTGATACAGCTGCATATCCCCGGTGAATTTCACGGATTGTACCGTCCTCGCTGATTACAGTGATCTTTTCCTGCGTTTCCTGGAACCACTGGAGTGTGCCTTTGCTTCCATATATTCTCACTCTTAAGCTATTGTCATGCCCAATTGCAAACTGTGAAGTCCAGTACATTCCGGTAGCTCCATTTTCATATTCCACCATTACCATATCATTGTCATCCAGAATTCTTCCGGGAACAACTGTATCCATCCTGGCCAGGACTTTTTTTATCTTTAACCCTGTCATTGCGGCTACCGCATTTTCCACATGAGTGCCAAGATCTCCCAGGCAGTTGACTCCTCCGGACTGGCTCGGGTCGCAGCGCCATTCTCCCTGCTTTCCGCCGCAATCATCTTCGGAGGCAAGCCATCCCTGCGGGTATTCCGCCATTACAGCCCGGATTTCCCCAATATCTCCCGATGCAACGATATCTCTGGCATATTTGGCAGTCACATTCCCCATATAGGTATAGGTTACCATGAATAATAACCCCTTCTGCCGGGCAAGCTCTTCCAGCTCCTTAGCCTGCTGATAGGAAATCGTAACCGGCTTATCACATGCCACATGGATGCCTGCATTCAAGAATGCTTTGCATATCTCATAATGAGAGTGGTTCGGCGTCACTACCACTGCAAAATCAATTCCGTCTTTCCGCTTTCCTTCTGCTTCCGCCATCTGCACATAACTGTCATAGCAGCGTTCCGGATCAATGTTCAGCATTTCAGCCATCTGCATGGATTTCTCCCGCTTCCTTGAGAATGCGCCGGCCACAATTTTTGCTCTTCCATCTAACGCAATCGACCGCCTGTGGGCATCGCCGATAAAAGCGTCGGGACCGCCGCCCACCATTCCATAAGATAATACCTTACCCATTGAAAATCTCCTTCCTTTTTATCTGTTTACCTTTTTCCATCCGTTTTGAATCTTTTTTTCCAGAGCCTTCAGCGGTTTCAATCCGCTCAATGCATCAAATGCAGTTACACAGCTTGCCCCCTCCGCTGTTGCCATCTGTAATGAAAATTCTAAACTTTTGCCGTTCAATACTGAAGTTAAAAATGCTGCAATGCTCGTATCGCCCGCTCCTGTGCCGGATACAACCTTATCCGCAAGATAGCTGTATTCAAATCCCTGTTTTCCAGACCATTCTTCCGGCACAAGATCCAGCTTTTCACACACCTGCAGCAGCTTATGGTTTGCCGCCGTCTTGTAATACATCCCCGGCGCTCCGCTCTTTATCAATGCCACAGCTGCACCCATGCTGATAATCTGTTCCGCCAAAGGCGCAATATCCTCTTCGGTCAATACGCCTGTAATGTCATCTCCGCAGGCACGGTTCTTCCATTCCTGATAACGTGACCGGTCAATCATAAAGCACAGTTCCTCCACACTCGGAACAAAAAAGTCAACATAGGGCAATACTTTTTCCAAAATTTTATGCCAGTCGGCTTTTCCTGCATCGGAAGAATCATCCACCGCAGCCATATCCAAAGATACAGCCACGCCCGCTTCATGAATTTCTTTCACCATTTCTGCCAACATGGCCCCCTCATTTTCATACATGTTTTTCATCAGAGTCGGATATCCAAAATGAAATAAATCCGTCTTTTTTATCAAGGCCATATCCAGATCTTTTACAGAAAAAGTGTCGTTAGCTCCCGGATTATGCAGGAAAATACGATCTACGCCAGGAATTGCAAGTACCACAGAATAAGAACTTTGTGCGTTATCCTCAATGATCATCCCGTCTCTGGACTGGTATTTGTCCAATACGTTTAAAATGAGCGTACCCAGATCATCTTTTCCAACTTTTCCCATCAGGGTTACATCCGCACCCAACAGCTTCATGGCCAGTCCTGTATTTGCAACTGCTCCGCCTGTATGGATATCTATCCCTTTGGTATGTATCAATTTTCCAGGAGAAAGCATTTCCGATATATTTGCTGATGATGAAAATTCCGGAGTCATATCAATACAAATATGGCCTGCCACCACGGCGCGTTTCTGATTCTTCATTCTATAGTTCTCCTTTTCCATTTATCTTTTATGCAAGCCCCATCAGGAGATTCATAACATACATTTCCAGACCTTCAAAGTCGCGGTTTTCCACACATTTTTTCTGGAACTCATAGTCAAATTTATCTACTTTGCTCTCCAGAGCCTTGAAAATATTCAGGCTGTTCTCCAGATGCTTGTAGCTGTCCTCATCCTTTGTTGTTCTCATGGCCTTTACATCAAGTCCCACGAATTCACCGTTCTCCCCATAGCCATTTTCTTTCAGCACTTTCACCTGATTAAAGGCAGCCCTTAAATTTTCAACGCCAAAGGATTTATCCTGATCATACTTAATTCCGTTCTGATCATTCAAATGCACAGTCATCAGTTTTCCCATTGCCATTGCAAATCCAATCTCATGGGCAGGATCTAAACCGGCAAGAATTGCGTGTGCGCTTTCCAAATTTCCACCCACTCTCTTAGGATCAATGGTTGCTGCAGAAATTGCCATAACATGGCCCATGGTTCCGCAGATACTTCTGTCAATGGGCTCATTGGGCTTGGGCTCGATACATACCCGGATATTAGAATCATATTCCAACATCTTATTAATGGCTTCAATCAGCATCTTAGTAGCCCATACCGGTGATTTAGATTCTGCACATAATGTACCTTCGCGGGCAAGCCATAAAACGACCAGATCGCAGCCTAATTCTTTTGCAATATCAATGGAACGGTATGCTCTCCACATTGCATATTCTCTATCCTGAGCATTGGCGCTCATAAATCCGCCGTCTGCAGTATGGCTGTCCATCCAAAGTCTCGGCGCTACGAATTCTGCCACAAGACCGTATTTATCAAGAAGTTTTTTCAAATCTCTTGCTTTTTCTTTGATTTCTTCTTCCGTATAATCATTGATGTTCGGCACTGCATCATCATCATGAAACTGAATTGCTGAAAATCCCATTTCTGCGAATTTCTTAAGTTTCTCCTCAAAATCAATTTCTTTTCTGGTTGCCGGTCCATAAGAATCTGCTCCTGAATGTACGTTCCACGGTCCTACTGAAAATTTAAATTTTGTCATCTTATTCTCTCCTTTTCTTTACTGACAATTGTAGCCGCTCAAAATAATTGTCAAAAATTATCAAAATAATTGTCAAAAACATTTAAAAAATATTCCCGAATGTAAAGCAAAAAGTAACTATATATCTTTTTGTTCACTAAACACCGATATCCAGGGTTACAAGGATTATGTGTCGTACGTAAGGGGGATTGGTGGCAATTCGCAAGGATGGCACCGAATAGCAAGGAACCAGGGAAAATACAAAGGTGATTCATGCGTTATCAGTGTAAAACGCATTTGGAATCATAGTACCCCCGAATATCAAAAAATACAATTTTTGAGGGCGGGAAGAACACAAAAATTTGTCAGCCTGATAGCTTTTTCTGGGACGCATGTATGGACAAAAATTCGTGAAGCATACTATGAAACAGAAGATTGCTCATACTTAGAGATTTATCAAAGCGTAGTTGCTGCTAACTGGTGGTTAATTACTATAGAGGATGCCGTTGGATCATATGAGGGGGCAAATTGGAAAGCCATCCCCCCAGAATTAACTCAAGAG
>CAJTFX010000017.1:12455-100099 GCA_910575555.1 Lachnospiraceae bacterium
AAAAATTATCAAAATAATTGTCAAAAACATTTAAAAAATATTCCCGAATGTAAAGCAAAAAGTAACTATATATCTTTTTGTTCACTAAACACCGATAAAGAGGCTAGAGGATGGAAAACATCTACGGTATCGTTTAAAGATTGTACTGGAACAGAACTTACTTATGGCTTAGAAGGATTTCTTGACGCTAAAGTGGTGCCTGAAGCTACCACGGATAAAATAGGCATGGAATTTAAAACGGTAGTGGCTGCAAATGGAGGTAGTGGATACTGCGCGTTATTTATGGTTCACTGGGAAAGGCGTTTTGGCGGAATAGTGTTTGGATATGATTTCGGCAATGTTGCCCATTTTCGCCGGAACGGAAAAACTTATTATATCCGATTTCTTTAAGCCGGATTATTGTCCGGAAGATCCAGGGATGCAAGAACCGTCACACCAGATACTGTCTCTGAGGTTAATTCTGGTGCCATAGCTTTCCATTCGCTATCATATGCCCCAATGGCATCTGTTAATGTTATGTACCACAAATTTGTGTTGGAATCCTGGCATTGATAAATCTCTAGGTATACTGCCGAATTCGTCTCGTCCAAAGTTTCACGGATTTTTGTCCACATGTGTACATCTGAAATGGCCGCTAAACTGACAAATTTTTGCTTATTTGGTGTCGTTAAAAACTGTATTTTTTGATATTCAGGAGCAGGTGCATTATAACTGCGCTTAAGGCTTATCACACATGAGTTATATCCATCCAGTCTGGCCTCTGCGATCCTGTACCACCCTTTCTTATTTACCGCGCCAATGACATGTGAAAAATAGTTGGGTACGATTTCGGTGTTTAGTGAATTAACTATCCCTGTCAATGTACCGTCTGCAATCTTGGATACATCTGTTGTCCCACACAATTTACGCAGATATTTCAAATTATTAGACATAATAGATACCCGATTTAGTATCTCTTTTAACTTCCCACTAACAATTCTTCCTATGTCTTTCCACAATGTTGGGCTTTCATCGGTATCTTCGCTAGTAAACGCCACTGTAGCGTCAGAGATGTCCCCATCCTTATTGAGTTTTTTTCCGATTGCCTCATTCAGAGCTTCTATAATCGTCTCATTCTCAAGAATGGCGTCTGCAACCTCTTTTATGGTATCCAGTGTTTCCGGGGCTCCGTTTATCAGCTGCCCTATCTTTGTGTCAGTGTATCCTGTAAGCTGCTCGTACTGCTGCTGAAACTGTTCTTCAGTGTCATCTGCGTGCTTCTCCTGTATTTTTTTTAAAAACGTTTCATTGTTAATTAATGCCTGGATTACCCCATTGAATAATTCCGCATGGGCCGAATCCGTAATGTCAAACTTCCGGATTTCTTCTGTATACTTTGGATTTTCTGGAATCTCAAAATTTGCCATACTGATGCCTCCTTCTTCAAAATTTGTCATCATATTCAAATGCCATTTCCATATCCGCATCTTTCATTTTCCCCGCAAAAACCCGGATTGCCAGTAAATCGCCATCCGCATCATACAGAGCCGCCTCATTTATCTTTTTTCCTGCCAATTCATCCTCCCCCAGTTCCATTCGGTAACGGTAACATGTATCGGTCACCTTTTCACACCTGCAATATTCCCGCCGGAGCAACTCATTCTTTAAAGATAGTTCTTCCAACGTCAATTCTATTAAGATCCCATCTTCATTTTCCGCTCCGTCTCCTATGGCGATTCCTGCGACTGTAGGCAGGGAAATTTCCCCCTTTCTTGTCTGCGCCATTTTCTTTCTTGCTATTGAAGTTATTATGCTTTTCATTTTACGCTTTCTCCTTTAATTCATATGCATTCAGCAGCTTTCCTCCATCCAGCCGAAATGCGCCGTCCAAATGCCAGAGGTTATTCTTGATCTCCACAGTAAGTTCCGTATCTGCAATATTCCTTGCCTCCATCTGGAAAACGAATTTATTTTCTGGACGGTTCTCGTTTTGCATTGACCAAATCTCTGCTATCCTACAGATATCGTTTGCCTTTCCTGTCTGTTCCTTCGATTGAAGAATAAATTGATAGTTATCTTTTGCCCCCACCTCCTTCCAAGCCCTTACATTCTTTTTGAGAATATTAAACGAAATATTGTAAGCCCATCCCATATCCATTCTAATCAGGGCATAAAATTCTGCCCATCTTTCTGTGTCACCCTTTAACTCTCTTGCAGTTTTTATCTCCACATCTTCAAATCCTAATGTTTTCACCGCAAGAAGAACTCCCTCATTGGTGCCCCCAAGCTTGCAAAGCTCATCATACATGGCTATTCTTGAGCGGTAGTTCTCTGCAGACTCACCTTCATACCTGGTCAGCCTCCTGTCCGCCCCATGTACCGAAAGCATCTCATGACTGCATGTGGCAACCATGCCCTCATCCCTTGCCCGGAGAATATCCTCTTTTACTTCATCAAACCTTCTGCCAAACACTTTGCAGAGGATGTACCACTTATTCAGAGCTTTCTTAAGCTTCTTCAACGGTGTAGTGAGCAGATACCACATGTATTCAATAAAATTCTCTATCATAGCGGCATCACCCCTTCCCACTTGCGCTCTGTGCCACGTTCCTGACAGTCACATTGATGTCCCCTGCCATGATGACTTTATTCTGTCCAAGCAGCATATCCCCTGATGGCTGCAAAATGTCCGTCTTCCTGTAATTGTCAATCTTGGTACTAAGCACTTGGATGATGCTGTCCCTGTATAGAGTGTTCATCTCTTTCCGTGTCAGTGCCATCATCTCCTTGATGAGTTTCCCCGCCTGTTCATCCACGCCATCCGTTGCCGCATCCTCTGCAAGGTACACTACAAGCTCAAATGCCTGCCGCACTACCTCACTGGATTTCACAAGGTAATCCTCATAGTTGCCCTTAAGTGGCTCAATGGCATCCCCGACCTTCCGCACGAGCTCCGGAGATGCTTCACCGGCTGCTCCCGTAACAATCACATCCACCGTGCCCTGCCCCCTTGGGTGCTGTGCATCTATCCGCGCATCCAGTACGCCAGGGACAGACTTTGCAGCGTTCCGGAGCTTCTCCTCAATGGTTCTTGTTGCCAGTTCCGCCCATGAGCTCATGCACCTGTCCCGAAGGTCTTCAAGGTCTTCCTCCTCTGCTCCTTCTTCAAAGAGCCAGCCCTTCTCATTTGTCACATAATCCATACCGTCAAGATATATCATGGATATGGTTATCCTTCCCGGTGCTATGTTGTAAAAGGTTCCTGGTTCCTCTGCCTCCACAAGAACCCTGCCTACAGGCTCCCCGGCATCAATGACCGTGTTTTCACAGCAGTAGAACTTCAGTTCCTTGCCTCCGGCATCCGGTTCCGTTTTAAAGCAGTGTCCTTTCATCACTTGAAGGGCATTGTTATACTCACTCCGGTATATAGTCACATAGCCCTTTGCCGCTTTCGCCTCCTTCTGCTGCTTGGAATAGTCTGCCGCCTTAATCATGAGCCAGTCCTCTTCAGCATGTCTGATGAAGCAGCTATTGACTATGACACGGGCAAGCTCCTTCAGTTCTATGTATATGGTCACTAACATGCGGCAAAGATGGTAAAAGATGCCGCCCTTTTTTAAGTTTGTTATAGGGAAGCCTTCATCTTCAAGCTCTTCCTGCACCTTTTCCATCTCCTCGTCTTCATCCGGGATGGGGATAATCTTCTCCATGATGCGTTCATCTATCATTCCACAATCACCTCCACGCCATTGCTCTCAATGTCAATGCTGTACTCCTTGCTGCTGTCATTCTTCCGGAAGGCTACCCTGACATGGTATAAGTGACCATCAAAGTCCACCTCTGTCTGTATGCTCCCGGCATCAATATAGTCCCTCTTGGACAGTTTGGAACGGATACGCTGCTGTATTTCCATCTGTGTGAAGTCATCATATTCCCCCTGCATGAAGTCAAGCAGGCTCCACCCATAGCTTGCATCCCCCTCCTCGTCCTCATAGAAGAGCTCGCCCTCTTCCGTCACCGCCTCATTCCTGATGTCTTGCAACCAACATTCATCATCCGACACAAGGGATGTGTCCCCTCTCCCATCTGACACAGGCTGACCATCCTCATCAAGCATGATGTCAATGTCATTTGCACCTGTTAACTGCATCAGAAGCACCTCCCTATGATATAAGGCTTGCACTCCCCATACATAAGCACGATTGCCACAACCTCATTCTTCCGGACAGGTATGTCCGTTGCCACATTCGGGACTTCCGGGAAGCGGCTATCCGGCTGCCTGTTTTTGCCAAGTATTTTGATCGTTGCTTCATACAGTTCCTCCCCTTTCTTTTTCACTCCTACCACTTTTGCATACAAGCATGGAGGATACTGCATGTGTGGATAATTCTCTTTTATCTGATGGCCAAGCTCCTGCCCCACAAACACCTTCATCATGTCAGACATCATTCTCACCTCCTGCAAAATAGATGTACATGTGTACCGCCCCAGTATCGTCGCTCCTCACTATGGTCTTCTCCACTGTCACAATGCCGCTGTATTTGCTGTGCTGCACCTCAACCTCTTGGCTGTGGTGTATCCAAGGAATGGCTATTGTCTCCGCCTCCCAAAAGTTTCCATACTTATTCAAGGACAGGATAGTCTCCCCCTCTTCAATGACATACATCTCCTCCTGTTCTTCCTTGGTTCCCCAATAGAACACCTTCTTCTGGAAGAAGAACGAGTTTTTGATGCCCCATGAGCTGTTGACCTCTGCTATAGTGTTGATGCCGCTCTTCCTGTCTATGACAAAAAGGGATTTCTTCCCATAGTTCTCATCAGATAGCATATAGTCCTCAATCCCTGCACAGGTCAGCACATACCGGATGACATCCTGTGGCTCACAGTCCACAAAGGATGCCTTGATGGTCACTCTATCAAGCTTCATCATCTCATCTTTTATCATTATCTCTTTCCAGTAATCCGTGTCGCCGCATCTGACATACCCCTCAATCAGGCTGTCAAAGTCATCCTCATAGCCAAGCTCCACGCTTGCCTCATCCATGTCCTTGAACTTCAGGGCTCCCTGAAGCTGTGGGGACAGCTCCACCCGGCACCAGTCCATGTGTGACTCCTTGCTTGAGAAGCACTCAACCTCTATCCCATCCGTCACCTCATATTCCCCTACCGTTACCCTAAATTCCGGGGATATTAGCTTCCTGGTCTCCAAAGCCAGTTACCTCCTCCTACTTACAATCTTCTTTGCTATCTTCTTTTCTTTCAGCGTGCTCCGGCTGTCCTTTGCCGGGCTTTTGCTTTTTAATTTTTTACTCTTTGCCTTCTCGCTGTTCTTTTTCTTAGTTTTCTTCTTGCTCCTTTTCTTCTTTATCTTAATCCCAGCTATGGCAGGAGCCCACAGCTCCAAGGAGGCTATCCGTTTGCTCTCTGATATGACCTTCTTGGAGGTTAGGTTTTTAAAATAAACGCTCGATATGCCACGGGCTGTACAGTCCTCATTGACGATAGTGAGCAGTTTGGGCTTGTTCTGACCATACACCTTGAAGAGCATCTGCATCTCCGTGAGCTGTTCCAGTGTTGTAGCCTTTTTGCTGTCCTCAAGCAGTATGTCTATCATCACCTTAGCATTTTCATAGCCTACAGGCTGTGACTTTTTGAACCTGCCCTTTTCATCCTGTGCCACATACACGCTCCCTGCCTCCTGCACTTCCACGCTTGTGACCTGGCCTTTCAGGTATACGTTGCCAAGCTTCACCACCTTGTCCTGTACATACAGCATACCGCCTCACCTCCTATGTTGCTGCCGGGGAGGGGCTGTCCGTCCGGTTCTGTGCATCCTTCAGCTCATCTATCAGCTTGTAGAGCAGCGGCAAGTCCTTAATCTTGCTGATGTCTACCGTGAAGCTTATCTGATGGATGGTTGTGCCGCCTTCCCTGCCCCATCTCTCGGTTGTGTGTGTCTCCTTGGTTGTCGTGCTGCTTTCCTTTTCCTTGCGTACTGATGCAGCCTTTGATGTCAGGGCACTTGTGATGTTCGCCCCGGTCTGCTGTACGCTGTCACCGTTTTCTTCATTCTCGCCTTTGACCACGCCCCTGACAACCTCGGTCATCTGCTTCCACAGTTCTGACAATGGCAGCACCGCTTCAGCTCCGGCTTCTCCCCCTCCCAAAAGACTTCCGCCCATGGCTCCAAAGATGGTTGCCCCGTTCAGAATGCCGCCATCCCTGTACCACTGGATGGAGAACTTAGGCAGCGAACCCTTTCCTGCAATGCCAAAAGGTGCCTCTCCACCGCTCACGCTGATGTGTGGCAGCTTTAAGTCCGGGAGCTTCCATGAGAAATTGAAGACTCCTTTTATTCTCTCAATCGCACCTGATACTACCGACCTTGCAGCCTCAAGCTTTGAGGAAAACGCCGACTTGATACCCTCTAAGACGGATGATACCGTGTCCTTCGCCGCCTGTATCTTGGATGCAATGGTGGAGCGGATGCTCTCAAGCCTTCCGCCTGTTAATGTGTTGATGGCGGAGTAGGCTGCACTGAAGGTGCCCTGTACCCCCGTCATGGTTGCGGATACTATCCCCTTGATGCCTCCGCCGCTCGCCTGATATGCCGCCTGCATGTTGGAGAGCTGTGTGCTTGCATAGTTCTTTGCCGCTGACATCCCGGTTGACACCGCATTTGCAACCCCGGACATCTTCTCACTGAACTTGTTCTTGATGTCCGTGAGCTTTCCGCCCGTCAGGTTGTCAATGAATGTGAAGCCTGCTGTATAATATCCCTTCACCCCCTCTATTGCTGCCGCCGCTACGCCTTTGATGCCTCCGCCATGTTCCTCATAGGCTGTCTTCATGTTCCCAAGCTTTTCCTTCACAGTGTCGGAGGCAGCTCCCAAGATGTTCCCAAAGAAGCCCTTCACTGCCTCAAGCCCGTTTTTCACGGTGTCCTTCATCTTCGTTATGGTCTCGCTTGCATCAATGCCTATGGCGGAAAAGGCTCCGCCTATTGCATCAAGGAAGCCTGAAGCAAATCCGCCTATAAAAGAGAGAACGGCGTTGAACCCGTTTTCTATGAAATTTTTGAAGTCACCGACAGCGGCGGAGGCAAAGTCCATAGCCCCCGAAAAATCGCCCTTGAACAGGGCAACTACAGCGTTCACCACGTTGGTGACAAATGATACAAAACTCGAAAAGGCATCTATCAGCGGTGTCAGTGCGGACAAGGCTCCCTGTATGGCTCCGGCAAACGTGGAACCAAGCACCACTAGGACAACTGCCCCCACTTTTTCAAGTATCTGTATGATTGGCTGTACCGCCTGCCATAGTTCCTTGAGCTTGCCGCCTAGGTTTTGCAAGGCAGGCTGTATAGATGACCACGCCTGCATGACTGCTGACTTTACCTGTTCAAACAGCCCCTTCCAAAAATTCCGGAAGGCTTCTGACTTGTTCCATAGGACAACAAAGGCGGCTACAAGTGCCACTATCCCGACTATCACCCATGTGATGGGGGATGCAAGGAAGGCTGTGTTCATTCCCAATACAGCGGTCTTCACAAGCCCTATGGCGTTCTTTGCTGACAGGAAGAGCTTCCCCATGCTCCCGATCACGCCCATCACGCTTCCTGCTATCGCAAGGAATACGCCAAGCTTCAGGGCTATATTCATTATGCTCTGCACTGTCTCCTGATTGTTGCTTATCCACTCGGAGCCCTTCTTTATCAGTCCGCTCACCTTATCCATGGTGTTGTTGACTGCCGGAAGGAGCCCGTTGCCAAGTTCCTCTACGTTGTTATGTATCTGCTGTTTCAGCACTTGGAACTTCTGCTCCGGCGTGTTGTTGATGGCTTCCGCCATCTCCTCCGTCACGGAGATGCCGCTCTTCATGCTCCCCTGCAAGTCCTGTATCCCGGAGTCCAGTGTCTCCACATTGTTGTATAACAGGTCTATGAGGGCAACTGCCTCATCCGTTCCAAAGGCTTCCTTCAGTTCCCTCTTCTCTACCGCATCTATGGTATCCCCATATTTGCCCTTCAGCTCCGTCAGTATCTCCGGCATGGACAGGAGCTGGTTGTTGGTATCAAGGAAGGTCAGCCCAAGCTTCTCCCCGGCACTGGATGCCTGATTGAGGAATGACTTGTACTTTGTTGCCGCTTCAGAGCCGGACATTGTGGTCTGAAGCTGTCCCATGATGGCAAGCTGCTCCTCAAGTGGGACATTGGCATTTGTGGCTGTGGCTCCAAGTGCTGATATGGCACTTGCCATCTCGGAGCCGGATGTCTTATAGTTCTTTACTGCTGTAGCTATCCCGGCGGAGAACATCTCACCGAACTCTAGGTCTGACATATCATCATAAAAACCTTTATAGATACCGTACCCTGTAGCAAACAGTGAGCCCATCTCTTCCGTTGTCGATTTTGTGGCTTTTCCCGTCAGGGCTGCAAGTTTCGTGAACTCTGCCACGCCTTCATCCGTCAGGGATGCTATACCTGATTTTATGTCATAGGATGCCGTTATAAAGTCCGCTTTGCTTGTGCCTGCCCATGTGTCAGAGAAGCTCTTTGCCGCATCCTCTACCGCTTTGAGGTCTTTCACTCCAAGGGATGAGAGCTCCCCTAGTGCGTTCTGTGTGTCAAAGGTGGCTGTGACCGTCTTCATGCAGAGCCCGGTGATGCCTGCCCCTACCCCTGCCATTGCCGCCCCTGCCTTCTGCATGGTTCCAAAGGCTGAATTGAGCCTGCCTATAACGCCTGACACATTGTTGCCGACTCCGCCCATCTGGCCGGACAGGTTATCTACCATGTTCAGGATGACAGACAATTTGTATACAGACTCCATACCCATGCAACCACCTCCCTGTTGCTTTTTTCCTGATTTGTGGTATACTTATCTTCAGAAGTTCATAGAGGTGTGCTCAAGTCCCACAGTTTCCGGCTGTGGGGCTTGTTTTATTCGTCTCCAAAATTGTCCGCTATCCCTTTTGCTACCCCTGACTCAATGTCCTCAATCCTCATGTCCCTTGCACAGTCCGCTTGACCATACAGGGAAAAGAACTCATCAAAGGTCAGGTCTTCAAAGCTTTCCGGAAGCAGTTCCTTGGGAAGGTAGGTGTATATGACCATCTTCCCATAGCTCACAAAGCTGCTCTTGAACTGCTCCTTGGCATCCTCTACAGCTTTTTTACGGATGTAGTGTCCGCAAGCCCAAGCATACGGAGCAGCTTGTCCGCAAGGCTGATGGTGATTGCCGGGTATTCCTCCACGGTCTTCTTGAGTTCATCCCTCTGCTCCTCAATGATGTTGTCAAAGACAAAGCTCTTGGATGCCTTTGTCACGGAGTTGGAGATGGTCTTCACATACCGGTCATAGGATGCCGGCTTCGGTTTCCTGAACAGGTATGAGAACTCCTCCTCCGTGTCATCATCCACCTGTACCGTTGTTGTCACTGTGTAGATTTTTTCATCCGTCCCGGAATACTTCCTCTTCAGGCTCTCCACATCACCCGTCTGCTCTGCCTCTCTCCCTGCTTTGATAAGCTCCTGTTCTCTTGCTTCGTTCATGTTCATGCCTCCATTTTTGTCATTTATTCTGTTATCAGTTACGCTTCAAGACCGTTGATTTTGATGCCGCCCATTGCGATACCATCAAGGTCTACCTTCATGGACTTGTCTCCCTGTGCTGCCTTGAAGCTACGCTTTGACAGCACAATCTTGGTCAGGACATCCGTACAGGTTGCCGCCCCTTCGTCTGCATAGTTCACTACAATCTTCGGGATGACATATTTGTAGAAGTTCTTGTATCCCTTGGACTGGATGACCCTGCACATCTCATTGAAGTCCTCACGGAGCAGGGACAGCTTGACGGAGTTCTTCTGGTTTCCGGTACCGTATCCCCTGATTTTTCCGCCCTTGCCATAGATAGGCTCGCTCTCCTGCTCGTCATCATAGGAGATTTCCATGGGCTCCATGTTTTCCATGCCGGAAGCTGTGATTGTCACGCTTGACCAGTCATACACTTTTCCATTGATTAGCTGCTTATTTGCCATGTATCTCTACCTCCTTCCTAAGATGCTGCATAGGGGTTCTCCACTGCAAAGGTCAGGTTCATCTCCCTCACATGCCCCATAGGTACATAAGTTATCCGGATGTCAAGGCTCTCATCCACAAGGATGTTGAGGTTCTCTGTGTCGATTGCCACGGAGCCGGAGCTGATAATCTTGTCCCGGATGGCATCCTCCACAGGGGTGTTGAGCTGCTCCTGAATGTTGGTGATGCTCGTCTCAATGTCTCCGGGGTCAACCTCCACCTGAAGCTCATTGAGAGCCTCCGCCCTGACCGCCCTCACAAGCCTGTTTGATACCCGGACATCTTCAGCATAGGCATAGTCGCTTCCCTCCGGTGACATCATGTTTGCAGAGGTCACATAGAAGTCCTCCTTGCCAATGTACTGCCGGATGGTCACGAACTTTGCCGCATCCAAGGTCTCAATATAGTCCTCAATCCCTTCAGGGAGGAGCTTCTGTATCTTTGCCTCCGAGATAGGAAAGCTCTTCACCTCCCCAATGCTCTGTGACTCCTTGGCTCTGCCATAGAGACCTGTCACAATGCCTGCATTGTTGATGTCCTGCACCCTTCCATCCATCCGCTGATACCGTGAGTTGCTGCACACGACCTGTATATACATGTTGTTGATGCCCTTCCGCTCCTCAAGCATGGCGTTCACATACTCCTCAAGGCTCTCATCCGCCCTTTTCCCCCTTGCCTCACAGACAAAATACAGGGGTCTCTTGTACTTTGTCAGGAAGTCATTGGCAAGCGTACACAGGGAAGCCCACAGAGCCTTGGCGGATACCCCCACGATATGGACGAACTCAAACACAATGGGGCTGTTGATGAGGCTCTCCACCGCATTGATGACCGCCTCATTGCTCATAGCCGGGGAGGTTGTGGAGAACGTGAAGTGGTCTCCCTCCTTGAAGCTGTCACCACCTTCCGCATCCGTAAACTTCACATTGAGCCCGGTGGCTTCCAGTTCCGCCTCCCCTGTGACAGGTATGGTCATCTCTTCCGTGAAGGTGTTGCCACCGTCCAAGGAATACCTGAAGCTTCCCTCATTGCACTCCCCGGCATCCATGACCTCGACCACAATGTCATAGGCGTTGTTGGGGCTCCCTTTTACCTCAAAGCTGCCGTATCCCTTCTTTTCCTCCTTGATTTCTCCCACCGTTCCGGCTGTCCCTGCCTTCACCGGGATACAGTAGGTGGAAGATGCACCCCACTCCACAGCATCAATGCAGGCATCAGCAAGCGGAGTCTTCCCCACCTTCTCCTTGATTTTCTTGGCGTTCATTGTGCCGCTAATCAGGATGGGTGCCTTGCTTTCCACATTGGAAATGCCTATCTTGATATGTGTCCCGGTACCCGTTGAGCTGCTACGCCCAAGGTTGCCATCTTCGACTTTTACATTTACATCTCCGTACATTATCCTTTCGCCTCCTTGTCTTCCATGCTCCCGTTGACCGGGGCTTTCCGGAAGGCTTCACAGGCTTCCTTGAACTCCTGCTCATCCACCTGTCTTCCGCTCTTCCATCCGTTGGCTGCCTTCGTTCCTTCAAATACTGCATCCGGTACGCCAAGCTTCTGCTTGAGCTCCTCAATGCCTTTCAGGGATGCAGCCTGTCTTGTTTCTGCCATGATTATTCCTCCTTATCCGACAGAGCCAATGTCCATTGGCTTGATGTCTCTATCCTCATAAATACCGCCTTCAAAAGTGATGTCGAACTGTACCGCCACTTTAGCCTTCAGGATGCTGTCACCCTCTTCTACCCAGTCCGCCTCACCGACCACGATATTGACCCAGTTCCCGTCCACATCTATCCCCTTCTTCAGGTTCCGGAGAAACTCTTCAAGGATTTCCTCCACTTTCTCCTCGGATGTGTCAGCTATCACTACATGGAGTGATGTGTTCCTGTCCCACAGCTTGACCCTACGCTTCCGCCGCCCCTCTTGGTCTACGAATTTTCTTTTTGAGCCGGAGCGTGTGAATGTCTCACCGTTTCGCAATACTGCACCAACGTGGACTTCGTTCCCCTGCTTCAGCTTTTTCATATTGGTGTAGACCTGACTCTTGATGCCGGAGCTCTTCAGCGTTTCTACTATGTAGTTCCTCTCCTTTACCATGTCCTACTCCTCAAAAATCTCCTCCAAGGCATCCTTGATGTCCTGCTCGTCCTGCTCGCTGACACCCAAGAACGGTCTCGGTGGTATGCTTACTTTGACAGAGGCTGCCTTCTTCCACTGTCCACCAATCTTGAATGTGAGATATTTCTTGTTCTTTGCCCTTATTGTCCGCTCATCACCAAATTGGTGTGTGGCTGCCCTGATGTCATTGGTGCCTACTGCAAGCCCACTCTCTCCCACTTCTGACCGGATGCTGTTCTTGAGCTGTGCGGTCTTGGTGAGCGTCTTGCCTCCTTCCTCCCTTGCCCGGATGGAGGTCTTCCATGGCTTCCCTTCCGGGGACTTCTCCTCCGTGAAGCGTTCCACCGTGGAAGTCCTAAGCCCTTCCGCTATGGAGTTCAGAACCCCACGGGTCTCAAGGTTTCCCAATCGGTTCAGGCGTTGGAGCAGGGCATCAGTGTCACCGGACAGCTCTGCCCTGACTGATGACATCCCATCACCATCCTCTCATGCTGTCCCTTGAGAACACCCGACCTGAAGACTTCATCTTGAAGCCATTGGCTGCTTCGCTGCTGCCTGATTTCTCATCAATGCCTATGTCTATGATGCCTTTCGCAACATCAAGAAGGAACTTGATGGCTGCGTTGTATCGGTTCAGGAAGGTCTTCTCCCGGTCACTTTCGTCTATGCCCGTCCTTGACACAAGGTTATATACGGATATGTCCTTCGCAAACTTGCTGATGACCTGTGGTGTCCTTCTGAAGGGAACGCTGTACCGCTTGGCAAGGTACCCGTCAATCTCGGCACAAGCATCAGATATGGCAGCCTCACAGAGCGTTGCAATCTTCGCCTCCCGTTCCTGCCCATCCTCTATGTACTCATCCCCTATGATGACATTCCTCATGTCATCCTTTATCATCCCAAGAACCTCTTCCACGGTACAGTACATTCCAATCACCTGCCTCCTATCCCTGTGCCTGCTGTTCTGCTTCCCCGGTGGAGCCATACGCCATCTGCCAAAAACCGTATCCGGCATTACTCCGCCCGTCCGCCCCGTACAGGAACTCATCCAACAGGAAGACGTTCTCATCCGTGTCCTTCGTCAGGGACACAAACTTGATTTTCTTCCGGAGCTGATAGATGAATGGCTTCAGGAAGCGGTTGGTACACAGAAGGAACCAATACTCCGGGTGCTCTGCAAGGGCAGGCTCCACATGGAGCTTTGCTGTCCCTTTCAGTACGTTTGTGGTGCCTTCAATTTGGTCAGCCTCCAAAATGAGCTTGCCTTCCTCTTCCAATGCCGGAGACACAACCAAGAGGTCAGGCACAAGCTTCAGGCTCTTGCCCTTGTCCCCCTTGATGCTCATAATGGAGCTCCTTGCCTCCATGTAGGACTCCCTTGACAGCTTCTTGTTGCTGCGGTTGCTGTAGGTCTTCTCGCCTACCTTGTGGGCTGTGTTGAAGAAAGAGAGCCCGTCATAACATTTCTCCGTGAAGCCGCTCATCATGGCACCAAAGACAAGCTCATCCGGATGCAGGGCAGCCGCTTCCCCCATGTTGGAGAAGAGCGGAGTGTATACCCCGTACTTGTCATCCTCAATGTCATCCCTCGGAACGCCTATGGTCATCTCAAACTTTTTGTTCTTGATGAGGTAGTCATAAGCGGCAAGAGCCTGTATCTCCCTCTCGCCCATCCACTCCCTCATGCCGGGCATCTGCCCAAGCCACTTGTAGTCCTGCTCCCCCGTGGTGCTCGGTACCACGGTTGCAACCTTCTGATAATTGGACTGCGTGGTGTCAAAGCTCTTGTTGAAAGCTGTGGAATACCCCACGGACAGCCCGTGTAAATTCGCCTGATTAACAATCATGTGTCATTTCCTCCTTCTTACTCTCCGGCTCCTGCCTGTGTCATGTCCACGGTCACTCCGTCATCCGCCACCTCCAAGATGATGCCTGCCATGCTTGAGCCTTCCGCTGTGATGGTCACTGTCCGCTCATCCTTGACATAGCAGGGCTTCAGGATGTCGGTTTCCTTGATGGTCCCGTCATTGCCCCACACGAATGTCCCACGCTTCACGCTGACCGCCTGCTCCCCGTCTGCCCCGTTGCGGTTGTCACAATACCGCTGTACGCATCCTGCGACCCGGAGCCCGGCGGAAGCGGATGCCGGGGCTGCATACCCATCCCCATTGATGGCTGCCATGGTTGCCTCCGTCAGCTCCGCTCCGCCCTTCGCCGGGATGTTGAGCATCCGGTTCCCTGTCCTCTCGTTTCCTGTCCTGTCCATCTCTTAGTCCTCCTTTTTGCTGTACTTCTTTACATCTTCCATGGATACCCCCATATTCTTCAGGATGGCTACGTCCACCTCATCAGAGCCGGGAGCTGCCGGGGCATCCTTCAGGTCAAGCTTCCCCGGCGGAACCACCACGGGAGCCTTGTCCACAAAGCCCTTGAAGCCTTCCATGTCCTTCAGTGCGTATGACCTCGCCCAATCGGACTGTGCCGCTGTGATTTTCCCTGCCTTCAGTGCCATCCCTACCGCCTCATCCGCATCCCTTTCCTGCATCCTCTGCTTGAGTGCAAGGAGCTCCGCCTGCGTGTCCGGCGTTCCTGCCCGGAGTGCCATGATGGAAGCCGCCACATCCTCGGTCTTGGCATCCGCCTTCAGACCAAGCATGGAGAGGATGGTGCTGTTCGCCACCATGTCAGCCCCTTCCGGCTTCGGTTCTCCGTCTCCCGGCTTCCCTTCTCCCTCTCCCGGCTTCTTTCCGTCCATCTCCTTGAGCTTCTCCGCCGCTTTTGCAGCATCCTCCACCGCCTTCCTGATTTCCTCTTCCGTTGCGGTCTCCGGAAGCCTTAGTGCCTTTGCAAGTTCTTTTAAGTCCATGATATTTCCTCCTTCTGATATGCCCTCTATGTCAAGGGAGTTCACCAGTGCGAACATCCCATCAATAGCAGGCGTGTTTGTCAGTGCGACAGAGTGTATTGCCACCGCCTTTTGGTCTCTCTTCCGCACCAAAACCACCGGGGAGAGGTATCTGTACTCCTTATTCTTCAGATACTCGGCGGCTCTTGCTGTCCACTCCACCTTGGCAATGATGGCATCCTCCCCTTTGTAGAGGTCTTTTATCCATCCGCCTGCAGGAGCCTGCACATCTGACAGTGTTTGGTGCTCATAGTCAATCACAAGGTCAAGCTTCCTGTCCTTGAACTGTTTCCGGATGAGCTCAAAGCTCTCATCATCCACAGTGAAGTCCCCTTTTTGGGAATGAACCCTCCCAAGGGGGAGTATTTTGATTTCTGTAGGCATGCCGGAGAGCTCCACACCCTGTCCGGCACATGCTATCAGCTTTGCCATGCCTTGCCACCTCTTTCCTTTGCGTTCTGATAGCGTTATATCGCGTTATAACGCCCCTTTAAGCTTTTAGGCGTAATTTCCCCCACCATAACACAATCTGCCCCTTAGAAAGCCTCCTAGTCCGCCTCTCCGCCTTCAGGCTGCTTCCTCTCCCGGAACAGTTTCCTAAGTTCCGGGGAGATGCCTGTCATGTCGGGCTTCCATACGCTCTTTGCCGGGTTGTTGGAGAAGCCCTTGTCCGGGAACTTCGGGAGTATCTCCCCCGTAGAGTAGTCAATGTCAAACGGTGCATCTGTCTCAACATGCAATCCCATCCTTTCCACCTGTTTCTTGGTCAGGCTCACCACCATGCAGCGGCACCGGAACCCGTTTGGTGGATACCATATATCCCATATGGGGTCATCTGCCCGGTACACCCTGCCTTCCATGACTGCATGTGACTCCCTCACATGACCGTCCCCGGCTGTCCGGTACCTCCAATACGGTCTCATCTTCATGGTTGTTTCGTCCGTCATGCTTTTATAGTGCCCTGCATTGAGGGCTGTCTGCATGTTCGTCCGGAAGATGTTGTCACTCTTCCACGGGTTGATGCCCTCATACCCATGCTCCTCAAGGAAGCGGTTCATGTCCTCCCGGAACTGCTCCTTGGTGGTTCCCTCCTCGGCTGCCTTCGTCAGGCAGTCAAGGAACTCCTGAAGGACTCCAAGGCTTGTATAGCCTGACACGGTGAAAGCCTTTGCCCGGCTCTCGTCATCAAGCAGCCTGTACTCTTCACTTGTCAGTGCCCTCTTCCCCTTCAGGAACGCCACCGCCTCCCTGAAGACAAAATCCTTTGCCAGTCCATACAATACATCCATCAGTCCATTGACCTCCCTATCAGGTGGGACAGATAGATGCCCTGCTGTATCAGGTCTTCAAGCTCCGGGCTCTCCATTTCCTGATACAGTTCCCGGAGCCCCTTCTCATCCTTCAGAACCTTTTGCAGCTCATCCATGTCCTCCGCCCTGTCAATCAGCCGGAAAATGGGCTTTACCATTTCCCGGAAGATGCCCTCTGCCTGCTTGTTGGCTACGGACACGATTGCATCCACCTGTCTCTGCTCCTTCTGCCCTTCCTCCTGCTTCAGCTTCAGCTCCTCGGCTGTTTCCATTGGCGGCTGTGCTGCTGCCTGCGGCGGTCTCAACACCTCCTCGCCATCTTCCGGCTTGGGTATGTTGAATTTTTTGTATATATGGCTCTTGGGTATCTCAAGCCCCATGTCACAGGCAAGTGTCCGGTATATCTCAACGACTTCCTTCTGGTCTTCCACCTCATGGCAGTCAAAGCCAAAGAAGGGGATGTTTGCATCCGTCCCATAGTTGAACTCCACAAGCGGTCTGATGATGTCCCGGCGGATAGTCACCGCCAAGGCTTTTGCATCCGCCACTGTCAGGTCATGCCTGACCTCATCATGGGTCTTGGACTGTGCATAGGAGCCCCCTCCGCTGTCGGATGTGAGGGTCTGCCCAAGGATTGCCTTGCTTATCTGCTCATCACAATACCGGGCAAGCTTCTCATATATCTCTACGCTTGTGATCTTCTGTGACTCAATGAACTCTATCATGGTGGAGCTCGGCACAATCCCGGCTGCATCCGTCCCAAGGCTGATGATGGCTTCCATGAGCTGCTTCTTGTCATCCTCGGATGCAGAGGCATCATACTTGCCAAGGCGGAGCGGCATCCCGAACACTTCACAGAAGCTCACCCAATCCTTGATGTCATAATTCTTGAACAGGTACATCCAAGAGACCACCCTCATAATGCCTGCCCTGCTCGCATGACCTGACTTTGCCTTGTACTTATGCACTACGAACTTGTTTTCAGGGAACTCCACGCCGGAAGGGTATTCCTTTGTGCATACCTTCAGCTCATCCGTGGTGCTGTCCCACACAAGCTTTTTGGGGTGGACATACTCAATGTCCTCAATGACGTTTTTCCCGTCCTCTACCGTCCATGCAAGCTCCATGATGCTGATGCCCTTCCCTATGGCATCCAGCATGTCTATCAGCACCTCGTCAAAGTTCTCAATCCCCTTGAGCTGCTCATCTATGAAGTCCGCTATCTCCTTGTCCGCCTCGTCTTCAGAGAATGGCTGCACCTCCCAATCAAGCCCCGTCACAGCAAGCTTGCGTGTCTGCATCTGTGAGAAGAGGTGGGTGTCCTTCTCCTCTATCTCCTCAAAGAGCTCCATCTGTGCCCGGACATTCCCCTCATCCGCTTCCCGGAAGATACGGGCAAGCCTGCGTGGTGTCAGACCGTTGGATGGGTAGTCAGAGAACTTGTCATTGACATCCCCCACCGCCACCCTTGCGGTCACGGGTCTCCTGATGCCCGTGTCTGTGTCCGGGTTGAAGGGCAGCCCTCCCTTCTGCTTCCGTTTCTTATTCTTTGCCATGCTGTGTCTCACCTCCTAGTAGGCACCCTTGCTTCTCCGGAACCGTCTCCGGAGGACTGTCCTGTAATTTGCTTTTGATGCCACCGCCTTGATGCTCTGTGCAAGCTGCACCGCCATCTGTAGTCCGTCCGGGCCGTCATCATTTTTCCCCATAGGGAACTCTTCCAGCTGCTTCAGCAGTGTCTTATGCTCCCGGTTGAATTTGAGGTATTTATTTTTTATCACCGGCTGGAGGGATTCGATGCGCAGCACCTTATTGACTGTGCTCTGTATCTCTTCGATTGGGATATACTCCCCTTCCTCCGCTAACTTCTGTGCCATGACCTCTTTGAAGTAGTACTGGAATTGCACCGTTTCCACCCCAAACTTATAAAATCCTTTTCCATAGTCCCTTTTCAGACGCTTTGACATTTCAAAGACATCTTGGATGATGATATCTGGTTTCCGTTTCTCTATCGAAGAATCAGCCACATACATATACCCTGTCTTTATCGACAATGCCAGATTGGTTATGGAACTTGTATCTGACCTTTTATTTTTGCCAAGGGAAGGGTCATTCGTGCCAATAAAGATGTATTCCGGGCTTTTCCAGTCCATCAGCTCCGGCTCATAATAATCAAACCACTCCGTGTTAAAGGTTGCATTGTCCGGATCAATCGGATCATTCTGCAGCTCACTGTTGAATGATGCCTCACCCTCTGTTACCTTAATTTCTATCAGGTCATAATAAGGGAGCTTATCCTCCCACAGGACTTCCACCCCTTCAAGCATTGCTTCTTGGTTCGCTTCATAGAAGGCTCTCGCATCATCCTCATGGTTTTCATTGAATAGATTGGTGTAAATGCTTTCCCATTCATCCCAAAGCCCCTGATTAACCGCCCACGAAATAACCGCCCTGTATTTCTTAGCATGGTACCTTGGGTTCTGAAGCACATTGTTCAGAAGGGAATCATAATGCAGGACTGTCCCAATATACATAATGTCTGTATAGGTATCTCCGGCTTTTGACACTGCCTTCTCAAACCACGACTTGAGCTTCCGCCTCTGTTCCGGCGTGTTTACGTTCTCATCGTTTTCTATGTCATCAAGGACAATCAAGTCCGGCCTCCAGTTACGGTGTTTACGGCCCCTAATCTTTTTCCCTGAACCGATTGCCTCCACTTTTATGTCAGATTTTGTGAGGATAACGCCTGACCGCCAAGCCTTATCTCCCTTCAAAGAACCAAAGTCCTCAATGATGTCCCCATTTTCCTCCAGTTCTGTTTTAATATCTTCCAGAAAACCTTCTGCCTGTTCGGAAGAGTCTGAAATAATGATGCAGTAATGCTTGTATCTGTACAGGACCGCATGGAGCGTATCCTTAAAGGTGAAATTTGTACTCTTGGCGTGCCCTCTTGGGGCAGCAATCACCTGTCTGGAACCCTTCAGCCTTGAGATGACCTTGGCTTCCTTCAGGGGGTTCCTCCCCTTCATCACGCCCCGGCTCCATATCCCGTCAAGTTCCTCATGGAAGTGTGGGGACTTCCGGATGAAGTAGTGGGGAAGGTACGCCCTCCCAAAGTAGGACATGTCAAAGGCGGCAAGCTCCTTTCTAAGCCCATGCTCGCCCATGAGCTTCTCCCCTGACAGGTACCTCTCATTCAGTTTTTTCCTTTCCTCCTGATGGTCAGAGCCCCGGAGCACATATTCCTCAAAGAGCTTGGTCTGATACTCCTCATTGCTCCTTGCCTCTGTGTCCACGTCCTCCTCAAGCTCCCTCATCCAGTTGTCAATATCAATCATCTTCCATCATCCGCTCCTTTGCCCTTGCCAGTATCTCCTTGAGCTGCTCCGCTGACTTCCCATCCCGCTTGATGACCTTGAGCATCTCGGACTCCATCTCCCGGAAGGCAATGTCAGCCTTCCGCCTCATGTCCTGCCTTACCCTGTCCTTGTATACCTTTGTCCGGGACAGGGAGGCAATGAGCCTTCCTGCCTTGTCAAGAGGCATCTCATTGAACTCCTCCTCTGCGGTTGCCACCTTGTTCAGGAGCCCGTTCATGGTCAGGAGTATGGCGGCTTCCGTGTAGTCCGCCTCCGGGTTCTCCTTCACCACCTGTATCAGCCTGTCCGTCTGTGCCTGTGCCTCAAGGAGCCTCTGCATGGCGTTGTTTGTCCGGGTGGCATACCTCCCCACACTGGACTTTGATATGTCATAGCCCTCCCCTTTCAGGAATTGGCTAATGTATTCATAGGTATTGGATGTGTCAGCAAGCATCACATCCACTTTCATCCGCAAGCCTTCAGGGAGCTCGTCAACCTTTGAGGTTATCCTCTGCTTGGTTCTCTTATCGCCCATCAGACATCAACCCCATTGTCCTCAACCGTACCTTCCGCAAGGTCTACGCCTTCCTTGGTGAGCTTGATGACCGCATCATTGGCATAGGCATTGTAGGCTGTGACCTTTTCCTCGGTAAATTCGATATATCCGGCTCCCTGAAGGTAATCAAGATACTTGCTGATGTCTGGGGATATGATGAGCCCGGCTGCTATCATGGCATTGGATAACTGCCTTGTGAGGGCTGTGTTGTTGTATCCCTTCACCAAGCACCGGATGATGTACCCCCTGATTGCCTTATTCTGCTTGATTTCTGCTTTTTCTAAGTCATTCACTTTGTCCACCTCACTCTTTTCTGCTGCTCTGCATCAGGAGCTTGTCAATCTTGCTGTCAATGCTCCTCATCCTGTCCTCCACCCCGTTCATGGAACGGAAGAAGTCCTCCCGGAGCACAAACGTGGTAGCAAAGTCACCCTTGATGTTATTGAGTTCCTGCTTGATGTTTGCTATGTCCTCATCCGTCTCCTCTTCCAACCTGTCAATCCTCTTATTCACTTTGTCATTATTCTCTTTAATCTGCTTTTTTATCTCTTCTGTGCTGCTCTTGAGGCTGCCTATCCACCCCTTGATGAAGAAGGTTATCACCCCCAAGCCAAGGGTGATGACCCCTGCCATCACATCAGAGAAAGATATAACATAATCCATAGGCTCCTACTTCCTGATGAGCTTCTCTGCAAGCTCTGTGACCCTCTCCCATCCGTCCATGGACACCAACGCCACAATGAAAGCTGCTATGAATGATGCAAACACCATGAACCATGTGGTAGCCACCCCAAAATATGCCGCAAGCCCAAACAGGCAGACCGGGCAGAGGATAAGGGACAGGAGGATGACGGTCAGTGCTGTGGGCACCTTCCGGTCAAACCATGTCCACTTTTTGAGTGCCTCCGTGATGACCGACACGATAAATGCCATGACACCAATGAAGACGATAATCTGTGATACATCCGCTGTGAAATTCGTCATGCAAACCACTCCTTTTCTGTCAATTTTTTTGAGAATAATGCACAAAACAATAAGAGCATGTACTAAGTACATGCTCTTATCTTATACCCATTGTGAAAGACTCTTTAGGGGAAACATTTCCGGAAAATCACTCTCCGTTATCCATGTCAAAAAGGCTCATCTGCCCTATCATTGGCTCATCCTTCAGTATGTTCCCTATCTGCTTGGTGGTCAGGTTGTACTTCTCCGCAAGCTGCTTTGAGTTGTATCCGTTCCACTCCTTCTTGATACGCCTGTTCCTTGCCGGGGCTATGATGTTCTCTGTCTTCGGGAAGTAGAGCTCATCCCCCTTGGCGTACTCACTAAGCTCAATGAACTTCTCAATCCCTATGATTTCCACCACAGGGCGGTAGCTTTCTGATATGTCCTCCAACGTGGTCTCTTCAATGAGGGCTCTTGTGAGTTCATCCGCTGTCATTTCAGCCTCCTTCCCCACTATTATGAGGCTTTCTTTGTGTAGGAGAGGCTTATCCATCCGGCTCCGGACTTCAGCCTGCCCCATCCGTCCTTTTCCTCCACAATAGTGTACTTGTTCTTCTTTCCTGCCTTCTCCCGGATGGCTCCCACCACACTGTGCCCGGTTCCGGCTCCGGAGCGGATGTTCAGCACGTCACAGGTGGTAGTGATGAGGTATGGCGTGAAGACTGTGCCGCCTCCTGATGCCGCCTCCTTCTTTGTGTAAGAGAGGCTTATCCATCCGGCTCCGGATTTCAGCCTGCCCCATCCATCCTTTTCCTCCACAATGGTGTACTTGTTCTTCTTTCCTGCCTTCTCCCGGATGGCTCCCACCACGCTGTGCCCGGTTCCGGCTCCGGAGCGGATGTTCAGCACGTCACAGGTGGTAGTGATGAGGTATGGCGTGAAGACTGACTGCTGCTTCCCCCCATCGTCCGGCTTCTTGTCGGAGCCCTGTCCGCCGCCTGATGCCTGACCGCTCCCGGCTCCCTTGATGGCATCCAGTATCTTCAGTATCTTTTCTCCATACCCGGCTCCGGCAGCCCATCCCTTGCCCTTCGGGTTCTCCTGTATTCCAAGGTATTCCACATATGGGGCACAGCCACGGGATACAAGGTCAAAGCGTGGGTCAATGCAGTCCTGCTTCAGCTTCGTGGTATTGGCGTATGCCTTGAGGTGCTGTATCTGTGCCCGGATGCCAAGCTGTGGCGTGTTGAAGCTGTTCCCTGTCTCTCCGTTCTTGGTCACTCCCATGCCACAGAAATTATTCTGTGAGAGCTTCACTGCACTCCCGGAGAAGGTGAAGTTGCCTGTCTCAAGACAGCTCTGTGCAAAGGCAATGTCACCACGGATATTCTCCGCCTCTCCTTCAGACAGGTACAGCGGTATCATGTCAAGTACGCTCTGTGTAACGCTGCCATTCTTTGCCTTGATGTATGCCGCCATCTGCTCCGCTGTGGCTTCCGCCTTTCCGGTTATCTTGGTCATGGTGTCTTTTTGTGCCGCTCCACCGCCTGCAATAGCTTTCTTGAAAGCATCCCATATATGCTTGGTGGTATTATACACATACGGGTTAGGGCATATCTTTCCAGTCACATCATAGTGGCGGATGACATTGGCTACATCCACTCCATACTTTTTCATCAGGTACTCGGTCAGCTCAATCGCTGCCTTCACAGTTGCATCTTCAAAATACCAGTCCTTGCTGTCCGCTGCCTGATTTCCTCTATTGCGGACACAAAGCTCAATGCCAATGGAATTTGAGTTCCGGCACTCCGCATGTCTGTAGCTGTTTGCTCCACAGTGCCATGCAATGTCCTCATCCCCAACGCTCTGCCATATCTCTCCATCAAAGCCTACAAAATAGTGGGCGGATGCCCCTATGTACTTGCTTGCATAATACTGACAGTTTGCTTTTGCTCCTCCAAGAGCCCCCACATAATGGATGACAATGTACTTGATACGCCCAACATTGTCCTTGTTGGTAAAATTATAAGGGGTCAGGAGCTTCTCAATCTTCGGTGCTGCCATATCAAACACTCTCCTCTCCAAAAAAGCCCATGTTGTCCGGGTCTAAACTGTTGCGGAACTCCTTGAGTTCCTCTTCCGTCATGTTGCTCACCTTCTCCTGAAGCTCTTCTCTCTGCTCCGGAGTCATGTCCTTGGTGTACTCACTAAGGATGTCCTTTGTCTGTTCTGCCATGATTACTCCTCCTTTTCAGTGTCATAGTCTAATGTGATGGATGTCTTGGTCTCCACCAAGATGCTCTTCCGGATGCCCTCAATGGTTGCATCAATCATCTCCTCCGGGAGAAAAGCCCGGATGAGTTCCCCGTTCTTAATACGGTAGATGTACCACAGCTCCACATCAAAGTCCGGTGTCTCCTGCCCTTCCTGAACCAAGACAGAGATGAGGGTCTCCTTGTCCTTCTCAAACTCTCCCTTCAGTTTCTTCAGCAGGAGCTTCTTCTGCTTCTCATCCGGCTTGATGCTCATTTCATCAAGGAACTCCTCAAGCGTGGTCTCAAAGGTATAGTCCCCCGTAAAGATTGCCTTCAGAGCCTTCTCAAACTTGCTGTCAAACTTGTAGCTTGTCTTGGTGTCCTCTTTGACCTTCATGTTGTATACGCCCTCACCCACAAGCTCCTTCAGCTTGTCCGGGTTCAGTATGTCAAGGCTCATGCTGTCCGTGATGGCAGCACTGCCCTCATCACCATAAAACTTCACATACTTCACATTGTGGTCTTCCATGAGAGCCAAGCCCCTCGCCTGAAGCTCCGCCTTGTAGCTGTTCATCAGAGCCCGGCTCCTCTTCTGCTCCCTGTCAAGCTCCACACATGCCCCAATGAGCTGCTCATTGCTCATTGCCTTTGCTGTCTGCTGTCCCATTACTGTCCGCCTCCTAACTTCTGAAATACCTTTGTTGCACAGGCTCCACAGATACCCTTCCCATGGAACTCCTGCACACCGTCTGTCACGCCGAAAAATAACAGCGGAGTGTGTACGGTCTTATCCTGATTTCCCCCTGATGCTCCTCCACCACCATAGGGTCTTTTGGCTCAATGCCAAGCTCCCTCCGCATTGCCACCGGTATGCTGATTGACCCGTGGCTTGTCATCTTCTTATATGCTGTGCTCATGTCTTCTCCTTTCTAGGCATCCAAGATGTCCTTGATATAGTTGTATTGGTCTATCAGTTTGTACTCATGCTCTCCTTTTTCTCGGAGCTCTTCAGAGAACTCCCGGAGCTTCACGGCAACCTTCAGAACCTTGGCGGCTCCTACTGCCTCAAGGGAAGCCCGTGAGCTGATACCCTCCGTATGACAGAGCATGTATGTGATGGCTTCCACAAAATAATGCTCCCATATGTAGCAATCACTACTTCTCCCATTCCACTCTGCCTTTGCCTCCTCTATGAACTTTTTCCTGTTCAGTTTGGGCTTGTCAGGTGGAATGACCCCCTTTTCCTGAAGCTTCCTCTTCATCTCTGCATTGAACTTCTTTTCCTTGCTGGTCAGTCTTTTCTTCTTTGCCTTTGCCACTCGGCATCACTCCTTCCTCTTATGAGCTGTCATCCGGGTCAGGGGTTCCTCCCCGGAGCTGCTCCTCTATCGTTTCCATGGCTGCAAGATGGATGTCAAGCATGTTGTTCTTCACATCATCCATGTCCAGTCCACGCTTCAGTCCCTCCATGCCAACGAATACTTGAAGGAAGCCTGCTATCTGTGCCAGTTCCTCAACGCTGATGTCCTGACCCTCAAAATTCACCTTGTCATTCCTGACTGTCACTATTAGCTTGCAGTCCTGCATCCTGTCCCTCCTTCTCTTCCTGCCTCTTCACCATGCTCTTGAGTGCCTCAATGAGCTTGGAGCACTGCTGATAGTCCAACCACTCCACAGCACTGACCCCAAACATTTTCCGGCACATGCCATTGACCCTTGCAGGCTTGTCCCACCCAAGCTCCTGCGTGAGCTTGTATATCTTTTTCCTTTGGTTCTCCGTGGATGTGTTTCCTCCATGGTGTTTCCCACGCTCCGACTTCTTCACGGAGTCCTTCATGCTGCCAAGCACCCGGATGACCGTCTGAAGCTCCCTCTTATTGAGAGCCTTGATGCTGTCCTTCCCCGTGTGTGCCTGCACAAGAAGATGCAGCTCCTCATCCGTGAGCTTCAGCTCCGGGCTCTTCGCAATGCCCCATATCCTCTTGATGCTCGGCTGTGATGTGTTTCCTGCCATGCTACACCCTCCTCTCTTTCATGCTCCGCTCATGCGGCTTCAAAAACTCCGGTATCTGAATACATCCCTTGTCTGCAATGGTATCCGCCCGGACAGACACATCCGTGTATCCATGTCTTTGAATAACCTCATAGATGCCTGACAGCATCTCACGCCCCATCTCTTCCTCATGCTCGCCTTTGATTACAACCTCCAACTTCTTCATGTGCTCACTCCTTCCTACAGCATCATCATGTTGGATGCCTCGCTCACAATCTTCATGGTTATCCGGGTCTCGCCCTTCTGCTTCAGGATACGGAGCACATTGTTGAGTGTCCTGTCCAACAGGCGGAAGCATCCGCTTTGTGTGTTGGTTGCCCGGCTTATCATCTCGCCCATGGCTGCCTCATCTACTTCATAGCCCTCAAGGTAGTCTGCCACCTCATTCTTGGACAGCCCCTTCAGCTTGTAGTAGAAGTCCATCCGGTTAGCAAAACGGGCAAGGTTGCCCTTCAGCTCTGTCTCAAGCCTCGGCTCCCCGGCTATGACAATGCCTACATCCGACTGGTCAAAGATGCCCCGGAGTATCTCCATCTTTTTCTGTGTGTACTTGTTGATGAGCTTGTCCGCCTCATCAATGATGAGCAGGAAGCCTTCATTAGTATTGAAAAATTCCCGGATACGGTTGACCCTTTTCCATATCGTTCCGCCATACCCTCTAGGGAGCCCTATCCCGTTCTCAATGGCTTCCACCAAGTCCCGGCAAGCCATGGTGTCATCACACTCAATGTATGCCACCCTCGGCAGCTCTGCATATTTCTTCAGGGCATGGGTCTTTCCCTGACCGGACTTCCCAACGATTATCCCAAGCCCCATATACTCCTGACATGCCTGACAAACTCCGATAGTCTGCACAAAGTCCCGGCTCTCAAAAAACTCCACCTTCTTTTTGAGGATGCCTGCCTTGCCTCCCTCCGGTGCCTGACCGCCTTCCATCCCTCCGGATGCCTCAAGGAACTCCCTGACCTTCTTTTCCAGTTCGGTAGGGTCACTTGCATACTTCCCGTTGAGGTATTGGCTAAGTGCCGCCCTTGAATAGTTCATCTTGAGGGCTGCCTCTGCCTTGGTCATCTTCAGCTCCGCCAGTCTCTCGTTCATCTGCTCCGCCAGTGTCTTCTCCGCTTTGTAGGTATTCAATGCTTCCATAGTTACAACCTTCCTTTCCTTTCCTTTTCCTTCACTAAAACCTAACCTTGTCTTCCTGTCATCCGCCTATCGCTCTAAGCTTCTTGAGTGCGTTCTCCGCCTGCCTGCTCATGTATTCGCTGTCCCCTTCAGCCTCTTCCCTGCTTTCCGCCCGGAAGCCCTGCTGATAGGTTCTGTCCTTCGGGAGTGCTATGACTTTTGCCGCCTTCTCCTGCTTCTTGCCGCCTATCATCAGGTCAATGCCGCCCGTTGTCTCATTGAAGCCAACATACTGCTCATTGAGCTCCTCAAAGGGTCTCCTTGCCTCCTCAAGCCTTTCCCTGTCACGCTTCTGCTGCCTCTTCTGCATCTTCAGGTGTTCCTCAAGGGCTTTCTGCGTGACCTTCGGTGCTATCTGAAGGAGCTCCTGACAGTACGCCTCACAGATACGCTTGCCCTTCTGGTCAAAGACGTACAGGACAGCCATGTCATCCGGGTCATACTTGATGTCAACCTTCCGCCCGATATAGTCACACAGCTCATCAGAGCGGTACTCATATCCCCATTTGGTGATGCCTATGTTGCGGACAAGCACGTTTTCTGACTTCATCATCAGCATGGTTGCATAACTCTTAGGCGGTGCCGCCTTGAAGTACCTGTCCTCATTCATAAAGCAGTCATAAGGCTTTTTGTAGGTCTCCCCCATCTTCTTGAGCCCGGAGTGCTCCGTGTGCATGTAGACCGTTGTGAGCCACTCATGCCACTTCTCATAGAACTCTTCCAGTGTCAGGAGCTCTCCCCTCTCAAGCATCCGCTTGATGTCCTTCTCCACCTTGTCAGAGGTCTTGGAGCCCGTCAGCGTTCCCGTGTAGGACTTCATCCAACGGGTGAACTTATTGCAGACGGTACGGAAGAACCTCTCTATCTGACCCTTGCTCCATGGCTCATAGGGCAGTGCCCGGTGGTCATCCTTGATGCCTATGCTCTTGTAGAATCCCTGTGTCTCATTGTCAAAGTTCAAGCCGCTCCGGTCATTCCGGTCTCTTCCTGTCATGGTCTTGGCTGTATAGTCCTTGCCATTGTCTATGTAGAGGTACTCCGGAACCCCTCCCGGCTCTGAATAAATCATTTTGAGGAGGCTCTGCTTCAGGATGTCGGAGTTGGCATCCTTGCAGAGGACATCACCCATGATGACCCTGCTCCGCATGTCCACCCATGCGGCTAAGTGTGGCTTGATTGCTATGACCTTGCCATTGGGCTGCTTGTAGCTCACCCAACAGTCAAAAGTATGCTCATCACCCATGACTATCTGCATCACCTGAAGCCCCTTGGTATCCCGGCTCCCTTTCACCATGACCTTATTCTTGTACTCACGGGTGCCACGGGATGCAAGGAAGTAGGCGTTTTTCATGTTCTCATCCTCCATGAGATAGTTGATATACCTCACCACAGTCTGATAGGATGGTATCTTCTCCCATTCCGCCATCCCGGCTTTCAGGTTGATGTTGGCAATGGCTGTTAGCTTCTCATAGAGCATCTCACGGGTGCCTTGGTTCCGGGCAAAGTCCTCATTGAACCATATGTTCTTGATGACCTGCTTGACCTCCGGCTTGATGCTTGGGAAGCATCCGGTCTCCTTCGGTTTCCTGCACAGGCAGAGAACCTTGAAGAACTCATACCCTGCACCGTCCTCCTTCTGAAGCTTGTCCGCCCATGCGGATGCCTCAAGGTATGCCTTGGTGTATCGGTACAGAGTCCTCTGACCCTTCCCAAGGTGCTTCTGTGCGAACTCTTCAGCGTACTTTGTCCTGTCCCCTTCGTCATACTGAAGGAACTTCCTGACCACGTTCCCAAGCTCCACAGCCTTGTAGTATCTCTCCTTGTAGTTTTCAATGTACCAGTCAATGTCCATGTTCACATACCATGGCACTTCCGGCTTCTGCTCTGCCTCCTGCCCTTCCGGAACTCCTTCCGTGAAGGATTTCAGCTTTTCCCTCTCCTTCCATGCGTTCCTTGCCTGTTTGGACAGTGAGGAGACCGCCACAAGCACCACATCCCTTCCGCCCGTTTCTGACTTCTCGGTCTTGGTGACAAAGGCATCTTTCTTTCTCTGTGTCCGCCTTGCCATGGTGCTGTACTGAATGCCTTCCAGTTTCGCCGCTTCCCCCAATGTGACATATGCTTCAGCCAATCCGCTCACCTCCTTCACGCTGCCATCTCAATGTCCAGTATCCTTGATATTTCCTCAATGTATTTCTTTCCACTACGCTCACCGACTAAAATCTTGTGGATGTACTGCTTATTGCATCCAAGCAAAGCAGCAAGCTCCACCTGTGTCATGTTCTTGTCTATGAGCCTTTTCCTGACCATCATCCCAAAGGGTGTCAGCCTCGTCTGCTTTGTTTCCATCCGCTCACCTCACATCAAGCTTGTATACCCTCATCCCATGCTCTGTCAGGTCACATGTGTACCCATGCTCAATGAGGGTCTCAATCACCTTTGGAGCCGCCTGATACAGGACAATCCCCTGACGGACTATCCGGTCATTGTCCGTAAAGCCTATTGACATCCTGATAGGGCTTGTACCCTCCTGAAGCTTCAGGAGCAGGGACATCAGCTCCACATCACTCTCCTTGTACTTTTCCATCACAACCTACCTTTCCAACCAATCACAGGCTCTTTGATATAGCCCTTGTCCTTGGTTTTCCTCCAACCTTTTTCAGGGAGACCCGGCTCACTACCTCCAAGGAGTCCGGGAGGTTCTTGACCACAAGCCAATTCTCCGGCACCAACCCATGAGCCCTCATTATCTTCTTCTGTTCCCTTGTGGGAGCCTTTCCGTTCTTCATCAATAGCACACCTCCGTCTTCCCTATGATTTTGTCAATTATGTTGAGAGCCCGTTCCGTTCCCTCAATCTCTGCCTCAAGCTCCATCCAGTTCTCCCGGAGCCGCTCAAGCTCAACATCCAATTTCTCCCTATGCTCAACCAATGCCTCCATCTCATCACCTGACAGGTTCAGCAAGTGCATCATCTCCTTTCCTGTGTTATAATTGGTACATCACTCACAAGGAGGTGTACCATGAACGAACTGATTAAAGACTTAATCACTGATGACATCCTGAACCACGGAACCTATGCGGCTGCTTTGGTTGAATACCTGTCCCTCAAAGGTTTCATAGATAAGGATGATTTCTACCATTATCTTGATGATTATGCCAAGGAGCGTCTCAAACGGAAATACCCAGACCTTCCCTTGCCATAGCAAGCCGCTGTCTGTCATTTTCACGCTGACGGTTCTGCATCTTCAGGTGTTCCTCCAACGCTTCCGGAAGGACTTGCACTCTCTCCGGAGCGTTGCCACGGGACAGCTCTTCCATCTCTGCCTTTATCCGTTCCACCTCTGCCTGTGCATGGCGGAGCTTATTTTCCAATTCACGGTTCTTTTCCGCCCTTGGGAGCATATCATGGAATATTGCCATCCCAAAGCTCTTGTATAGTTCAGCAACCTCTTCCTTTCCAGATACTTCCTTCACGGATGGATGCCATTGGTACACTGTCTCAATGACCCTGTACTCTGCATCTGATACAGGCTGCTCAATTCTCTTCTCAAACTCTCTCTTCTCCATCACAACCTACCTTTCTGCTTCCCTGCTTTTCCAACAATGCCTTCCTGATACCCTGAACCGGGTGACTTTCTTTGTGCCGGAGAGCTCCGACTATTGAGATTTTCTTAGAAATTTGATATGCTTATTGGGTTACAAGTAACCCCTTGCAAGTATAAGTATATCTCTCTAAAGAGAGAATGTCAATAACTTTTTCTCTCTTTAGCGATATTTTTATCTCAAAAGGAAGATTGGAGGGATTTCATGGAAAGTACATCCATTGGAACAAGAATTAAACAACGGAGAAAAGAGCTCGGTCTTACACAGCTTCAAATAAAGCAAGAGACAGGCATATCTTCAGGAAACATGAGTGAAATTGAAAACGGTAACAAACTTCCATCTACCCCTGCCCTTATTTCACTGTCTGCTATTTTAGATTGTAGTATTGACTGGATGCTAAAGGGAGAAACTCCCAATAGAGAGAACCATTTTCTCTCTAATGAGAGAGAAAATCATCTCTTAGATGGTTTCCGGGAACTGTCTGAAGATGACCAAGAGGAACTCATAGGATTATTGGAAATGAAACTCCGGAAGACCCACAAGGCAAGAGAGACAAATGCAAAATCATCCGGATTGACAGATACAGAAAAGGGTAACATGGTGGGCTGATTTTTTTATGGCTCTTTTGGGTTACTTGTCACCCAAAAAACACCACCATTTTGTTACTTTGCCCTTTTAGGAAAATACTTCCCGAAAAAGAGCCTTTTCCCTTGAAAACAAGCCAAAGTAACAGCCCTCTCTACATTGTTCCATTTTGTTACTTTGTCTTCACCTGTTCCGGCTTCCCGGTATCGCTTGTTGATAACACGGAGTAACGCCCACCTTTTCCATGCGTTACTTCACAAAAAGCCTTAATTTATCGGCTTTTTCAGTCTGCACCAACACATTGACAGCTCTCAATCAGTAACGCAATAACGCCACGTTACAACGCTTGAGCTATTTTCAGAAGAGGATGGCTGATGTATAATGTTCTTACAACCTAACTTTGAGGTGTTGTGGAGAGGACAAGTGCTCAAAAACCAAGTAAAACCAATGCTTCCAAGCACTCTCTCCACTTCCCTCCCTTCCAAAGACACAAAAAAAGCATCCGAAACAGCTTATTCTCAAATTCGCTGTCAAAGATGCTTCATTTTTTCTCTATCAAATTCGCTTTATCCCTTGATTTATCGGTGTTTCCCGTCATTTCCCACCTCTTCACGGATGGTCTCACGTTGACATGGCCTTTTTGTCAGTTATTCTGTTAGGTTACAACAATTTATAACAGACATAAGCTCGTTCTGTTTACATGTCCATCATATCCTGAATCTCCTAAATTTACTTTTCTCAATTTGCGGTGCAGAACATGACAAATTTGCTGTTTTATATTTTCCTATAATTTACGTATTATCTTTTTCACTGTCACTATGCCTTTCTGCCAAAATCCTGGTATTTTCCTGAATTTTCTCTGAATCAAGGCTGTATAAAGCGATAGGCAGGATTGCAATCAGGCAGAAGGCTGCCGGCAGTACATTTGCTGCAATATTGATTCCATTCATTGCCGTGGCCGTCTGTTCTGCATTGGCAACATATCCCATGGCGCCCATTACCAGAAGTCCTATAGAGCCTCCCACTGCGCTTGCAACTTTTGCAAACAGGTTCACCATTGCAAATACAGTGCCGTCCATCCTCTTTCCGCCCTTAACCTCTGCATCGTCTATAGCAGGCGCAATTAAAGCGGACATCATACCTGTCTCATAGTTAAACAGCCCCACCAGGATCAGGCAGACCATAACTGCTTTGATATTTGCAAAATCCACAAAATATAACGCCCCTAAAGCCACTGCCCGGCCAAGAAATGCAATGATAATCAGCTTCTTCCGCTCCAGATTAATTTTGGGAACCAGATAAGTAGGAAGAATCGCAAAAAGCGTGGGAAGAACCATTAAAACCCCAACCATTTCATAGGCATGCAAATCATATAAATAGTAATACACCGCCACGCCAAGACGTCCGAAGGTAGCCAGCATACTGAACAGCAGCCCAAACATAATTGCAAGTATCGGCTTATTGCCAAACACATAGGCAATAGTTTCCTTAAAGCTTGCCTTACTCTGGGCATCTTCTGCAATATACACTTCCTTTGTGGTCAGAAATGTAATATAATACATGGCTACGGCAATTATGGTAAATATGACCGTTGTCAAAAAATATCCCTGGCCATAGGAATCCACAGGAGCCAGTTTCGCTACCAGTCCGGCGGTGAACATATTTATAATCGCCGTTCCTACAAATGTAAACGCACCCTTAAGATTTGCCAGATCGCTTCTTGACTTGGGATCTGTTGTCAGGGTAGACTGAAGACTCATATACGGAACATTAACCGCTGTAAAAGCCATACCAGCTAAAATATAAGTGATTGCCACATAAGCAATTTTTATCGTCTGCGAATCTGTTTTCGGAACATACCATACCAAAATTCCCAAAATTGCAAGAACCGGCGTGCCATACAGAATCCATGGCCTGTAACGTCCATATTTTTTATGTCTGTGACGATCGGCTATATTCCCCATAATCGGATCATTGACCGCATCCCATATCCGGGCAACAATAAAAATAATGCTTACTGCCATCGGCATGATGCCCACAACATCCGTGTAAAAAATGGAAAGGAAAGTTCCCCAATACCCAAAGAAAAACTGTCCTGCAGTTTCTCCCAATGCAAATCCTAACTGCTTGCCAAAACCAAGTTTGACATCTGTCCTTTTCTCATTCATGTTTTTTCTCCTTTTTCAGCTCAGCTTCCGCTGTTTCCTTTAACAAATACGAGCTCTTTCTGTTAACAGCAATATAATAACTGTTCGCCATGTCAGCCTGCTCTTATTAATTTGTGATAAAAAACACGACAAATTCGCTTTTTGAAAAACAGGAAGCAAAAGAGAGCAAACTAAGACCTCTGTTCTCCGCAAAATAGTCATTTCTTTCATGGAAAAGCGGGAATATAATAGCCTCAAAAAAGAAAAGGAGATACTTATGTTAGCCAATTTAAACGATGTTTTGATTCCAGCAAAAAAAAATCATTATGCAGTAGGCTTATTTAACGCGGTAAATCTGGAACTTGCCAGAGGAATTATCAGCGCAGCCGAAGCCACCGGTTCACCGGTTATCATGGGAACCGCAGAAGTATTGTTCCCATTTGGGCCGTTAGAGGAATTGTCCTATTTCCTGCTCCCAATGGCTAAAAAGGCCAACGTGCCAATTGTAATTCATCTCGATCATGGATTACAAAAAGAAACATGCATCAAAGCATTAACACTGGGTTTTACATCCATCATGTACGACTGTTCAACAGATCCATACGACGTTAATGTAAAAAAAGTCAGGGAAATGGCTGAGATAGCCCATTCCTTCGGCGCAACCATCGAAGGTGAATTGGGACACGTCGGGGATAATCCGGGATCGGCTGAAGCAGATCACTGCGCGCCAAACCCTGAACAATTTTTTACAGATCCAAAAATGGCAAAAGATTATGTGGAAAAGACGGGTGTCGACGCACTTGCAATCGCAGTGGGAAATGCCCATGGAGCATATAAGCTGCCTCCAAAACTGGATTTTGCGCGTATCCGCTCCATCGCCTCCGCCGTTGACGTTCCCCTTGTCCTTCACGGCGGTTCCGGACTCTCTGATGATGATTTTCGGACAGCCATCAAAGACGGCATCAGCAAAGTCAATATTTTCACTGATATCAATCTGGCTGCGGCAAAGGCAGAAATGGACAGCTTTACAGACACTTCAAAAGGCATAACCGATCTGATTCCGGCGGCTGTCAAAGCAGTGGAGCAGGAAACTGTAAATAAAATGTTATTATTTGGCAGCAACGGAAAATCAAATTAATTGCCGTCCATGAATTTCTGCAGTGCAACTATGCTTGTTCTGTCAGAAAGGAATTCCTGGGTAGTTAACATTGAGCTTTGGATTACTTCCAGTTTTTCGTGAAAAAAGTTTTTCCTGTACTGTTTTGGATTACATCCGAACTGCTTTTTAAAGCCGCGGTTAAAATATTTCACATCAGAAAAACCACAGCTAATGCAAATATCCAACAAAGAATGGTCCGTCAGCAATAAAAGCTGACGGGCTTTTTCACACCGTTTTTTCTGCAGATAATCCTGAAAGCTTATTCCAAAAAAATCCTTGAAAAAATGTGACAGATAGGAAAGGCTTAATCCTTCCTGCTCTGCAATCTCAGAAAGCAGAAGCTTTTCACAATAATGCTCATCAATATAATCTGTAATGCTCTGCAGCCTTTTTGCCTGCAGACGGAAAGACAGGCGTTCTTTCTCACTGATAATTCGATATGGGATATGCTCCAGCAAAGACGCGAACAGCAGATTGATCTTCCCAACACATTTTAATTCCGACCATTCCTTTTTCTCATAATAACATAGAGCAAGATCAATGATTTCCTGCTTTAATTTATCATCATTTTCCTGTATGACAGTTGATGTAAAATCCAAAGATGAAAGTTGGGGAAAATAATCCGCAAAGATAGCCGGTGAAAGCTGAATGGATAAAATTGTCACCGGATGATTTGCTTTTAATTCATGCCTTTGGAAAGGATTCAGCACGTATATGCCGGCTTTTTCCACATGCAGTTCTCTCTCTGGCATAATTAAGGCAGCGTCTCCATCCAGTAGCAGGCCGATTTCAAAATCTTTATGAATATGTGGCGTACGGTATATCAAACTCACAACAAAAATCTTGTAATTTATTTTCTCATGAAAAATAATTTCATATTCATGCTTCATCTTCCTTCCTCCAAAATCCTCCATACGGCTGTCAGAATAAACTCCCCTTTTTAATGTATCATTTTATTTCTAAAAGAACCCGGATATATGTCTTGTTTTTCATCAAAATTTTCCAGTATAATATTAAAAAATTAAAGGAGAAGTCCCAGTATGAAAAGAATTTATGATAAGCCGCGGATCGAAAAATATATAGAAAAGCACCAAATTTATCAATATTTTGATCACACCGGATTTGACATTCTTTGCCTGCCGCTACCAAAAAGGAGAATTTCTGAATCAGTCTGATAAAGAAGAAACATATCTGCAGTTTATTGTGGACGGAATTGTAAGCATATACTTTGTCCGCGAAGACGGCTCTAAGTATTCTCTGGAATGCGGCGAAGACCTGCTGCTGATCGGCGAAATGGCATTTGCCTCTCCACCCCCTTCTCCCTTTTTATTTTATGCAGAAGCCGTTACTGAAGTCACCAGCATTGTTATTTCCCTAGAGCAGCACCGAACTGCTTTGCAGAAAGACAGACGATTTCTGAATTTTCTTGTATATGTGCTGTCAAGAAAATTGTCTCTTGTAACAGGCTGTGAATCAATCAGCCTGCCGTTGGAAGAACGGGTACTGAATCATATGAAATATTACTGTCAGGATGGAATTCTAAATGGAATTGAAAAGACTGCCTTTCGGCTGCACTGCAGCAGCCGCCATCTGCAGAGAGTTCTGAATTATTTGGAACAGCAGAAAATTGTAGAAAAATGCGCCAAAGGCACATACAGACTTTTATAAAGAGCTTTTAGTCAAAGAGATTTTTTAAAGTAAAGGCATAAAACGGACTGTAAGGATATCCTCACAGCCCGTTATTTTCATCCTGCAGCCCCTCCAGATACTCTTCATCATCCAGAGGCGCTTTATTCTCATCTATATAAGGCAGAAATTCCACCGGCTCCAGGCCCTGATGAATCTGCTCCATAAAGGTTCTCCAGATGCTTCCCGGATAGCTTGCCCCGGACAGGCCCGGCAGCTCTCTTGGCATATCATAGCCCACCCACACACTGGTGGTAAAATAACTGGTATAACCCACGAACCACCCGTCTTTATTATCATTGGTAGTTCCGGTCTTTCCAGCGGAAGGCATGGTGCTGATGGCAAGCCCCCGTCCGGTTCCCTCCTGCATCACAGACACTAACATGTCTGTCATCATACGGGCGGCATTTTTCTTATAAACATCCACCTCTTCGTTTGCAGTTTCCAGAATTACATTATCTTCTGCGTCAGTAATCCTGGTAATGCAGGTAGGCTCCCGGTATTTCCCGTCGTGAACGATTGCCGCATAGCCGGAGGCCATTTCCACGGCGGACACCCCGTTGGTAAATCCTCCCAATGCACTGGTGGGCCGCTCATCTTTTGCGTCCAGCCTGGAAAATTTCATTTTTTTCAGATATTCCAGGCCTGCCTGGGGCGTCATTTCCTCAAGCAGATTCCAGGCAACTGTATTTTTGGAAGCTTCCACTGCCCGCCGCAACGTGATATCCCCTTCGTAATAGCCGCTGGAATTGGAAGGCCCCTCCTCTGTTTTCACATCCTGCACAATGGTATCCGGCGTATATTTTCCCTCTAAGGCCGGCGCATAGACAATCAGGGGCTTGATGGCGCTGCCTGGCTGACGGTAACTCTGATACGCCCGGTTTAAGGTATAGCCGGGCAGATTCTGGTTCCGTCCTCCCACGATAGCCTTTACATAGCCGGTATGATTGTCAATGCACACCGCAGAGCTCTGCAGCGTATAAATTCCTTCCTCATTCTGCTCTGTAAACTCCGCCAGATTGCTGTCCACAGCATCCTGCAGCATTTGCTGCATATCCAGATTGATGGAGGTATAAATCCGATACCCCTCCGTATAGAGGCTTTTCTGGCATTCTCCGTACAAGGCGTCATACTCTTCCTGATACTTCGCCTTTTCCTCTTCTGAAGCAAATTCCGTCTGAAACCGAAAACCCTGCTGCTGCATCAAAGCCCGGATGGCGCAGTAGTAAGTATAAGTCTCCACATAATCATTTTTGGTTTTCTCAGGGCGGTTCAAAGTAATCGGCTCTGATTTCGCCTGTTCACAGGTAGTCTGGCTGATTTTCCCGTCCTCTAACATCTGATGCAGAATTCTGTCCCGCCGTTTGATGGTATTGTCCATATTGGTAACCGGATCATACAGACTTGGATTATTGGGAATTGCGCACAAAAATGCAATCTGGGACAGAGACAGGTCTTTGGCGTCCTGGTTGAAATACCCTTTGCCCGCCGCCTGAATTCCATAATATCCATTGCCAAAGTACACATTGTTCAGATAAAACTCCATGATTTTATCTTTACTGTAAACTTTTTCCAGACCGGTGGCAATAAACATTTCTTCTATTTTGCGTTCCCAGGTACGCTCCTGGGTCAGAAAGATCAGCTTGGCAAGCTGCTGGGTAATGGTGCTTCCCCCCTGGGTCACCTCTCCGTTTTCCACCATGGCCTTGGCGGCGCGCATGATTGCCTTGATGTCAATTCCATTATGGCGGTAAAATTTCTTGTCCTCAATACTGATCATAGCCGCCACAGCATAAGCCGGAATATCTTCATATTCCAGATAATATACATCCTTCTCCCCTTTAAGGGTGGAAATCAGCCTGCCGTCCGCATCATACACAAGACTGGTCTGCACGGAGCGAAACGTAGCTTCACTGGATTTTTGAACCAGCATTCTGGCTTCCTGCTGCAGCGCGCTTACCTTCTGGGCGTAACCGCCGTAATAGTACCATCCTACCGCGGCGCCCACCACTAACAGCAGCAAAAACTGAAGTTTTGCAAAAAACCAGAATACCCGGTATTTTTTCTTCTTTTTCTTCTTTTTTTTACTCATAAACTGTCCTGATTTATGTCTTTTCTTTCTTTTTTCTTATCAGAGCTTTGAAGGTCTTTCTTATCTGCTCAGCATAATTTTGCCGAAGGGAATTCCCTGGCTTTCCAGAATATCAATTTCCCGTTTCTGGCAGGTGAACAGGAAGATCTGCTGTTTCTGCCTGCCGAGCCATTGAAGGGTTCCCTGGAGACGCTTTTCGTCAAAGGCGGCAAATACTTCATCCAACAGAATCGGCATGGATTCCTCCCTGGTAAAAAATCCCCCGGCTCCCATCCGAAGGGCCAGATACATCTGTTCCATGGTGCCCTGGCTGAGCTGCCAGGGATGCAGCCTGCGTTTTCCGGCTGTTGCCACCAGATTCATCTGGGAGTCCAATCCGATTTTCTTGTACTTCCCGTTGGTCATTTCAGATAATATCCGGGAGATTTCCTGTTCCATCTGTTCCCTGCTGTCCTGATAGGCTTCCAGAGACAGCTGCTCTAACGTGCGTTCCGCCAGCTGATAGGCTTCTATCTGACGCTGGTATTCCTGCTCTTCCTCCGTGGGCGTCCGGCATTCCTCCAGTTCTTCCTGCAGGTTCACCAGTTCTGCCAGTTTTTCCAATACCTGAATCTGCAGCAATTCCTCCACCACCTGCTTTCTGGTCTGCTTCTGCTGCTGTTCCTTCTGCTTCAGCTGTTCGCTTTCAATGGAATTGTACTGCTTTTGCTCCCGGCTTTCCTCCTCCTGCTGTCTGCGCAGTAATTTCAAACGCCTGGCTTTCCGCTGCCAGAAAACTGCCCCGGTTGCTCCGAACAGCATCAGAAGCCCAAACAAAAATTCCAATGCAATCCAGCCTGCTGCGGGCGCTTTGGAAAGATGCTCCAGGCCGTTCCAAATGCCTGCCAGTATACCTGCTAAAAACAGAACCACGGAAATTCCGAATCTCACATAGTACTCTCTCTGCTGTCTCTGCTGACGAATATCCCTTAAATACACCGCCATCTGATTGCTGTCATGCTCCAACAGAAAAAAACTCTCATCTTCTCTCTGCAAAAGCGCGCGGTATCCCTCTTTTTTCTGCTTTTTCAGCTGCTCCACATCTTTTTTCAGAAGCCGCTCCGCCATCAGAAGCTTCTCTTCCTCTTCTTTCCGCTCTGCCTGCTTTTTCCGGCATTCCTGATCGGCTCTCTCCTGGCCTTCCTTCAGCTGTTTCCGGGCGCCGGCCAAATCTATGCCCCCTTCTCTTCCAAGGGAAGCATTCACAAAATAATTCTGCAGTGTATCTGAAAATTCCTGTCTGGTTTCCACACAAGCCTGACGGATACAGAAAGTATTTTCATAGGTTTCCCGGTTCAGGCCCCCCAGCAGTACATCCAAATCTCCCTGTTCCACGGATAATTCCTCCAGATCCGCTTCATTTACCAGTTTTGCAGAAGGCTCTTTATAGTAAAAGTTCCGCTCCAGATAAAAGGGCTTATCCGCCACCGTAAATTTCAGCCCTCCGGCATAGGAATCACTACTGTTCCATGGCTCATATTGCTGATAATTGTCATTTCTGTCCGGAATTCCCCGCTGTTTCTCCAGTCCAAACAGCATTCCGCTGATAAACTGCTGCAGGGTGGATTTGCCCGTTTCATTTTCTCCGTAAATCACATTGATTCCCGGCAGGGGCCTGATATTGATATTATGGAGTTTTCCAAAGTTTTTTATTTGAATTTCCGTTATTTTCATTCTGTTAGCAATGCCTCCACACCATAGTATAATGCCTTTTTTGTAATCTCACTCTGAGGCATCTCCTCTAATGTTTCAATATATCTCCCCAAAATCTGTCCCTGATACTGCAGCTTCAGTTTTTCCAGATCATAATCCGGCTGACAGCGGCTTGTAACCTGAACCACCCGATCCATCCGGGCCAGCTCTTCCAAATCCACAGGTTCCTCCAGATTGCTGTCCCCGGTTAAGTTAATTTTAAAAAACTGATGAGGGGGCGCTTTTCTGATCTGGCTCTTCATTACTTCTATCAGGGCTTTTGTGGTAATCTCTTTATTCACTTTCAGATTCAGCGCCGCATATTCGCAGTACCGGAGTGGATAAAATTCCACTCTGCATCCATGTTTTCCAAGCTCTCCCATAAAAAATCCGTGTTCCCCGGTATCCCTGGGGCTGACCGGCTGCAGCGCGCCTGCCATAACCACCTTGTTTTTCACCAATTGCATGGGCTTATGAATATGGCCCAGCGCCACATAATCAAAATCAGAATCTTTCAAATCTTCCGTTTCAAAGGGAATGTGCTCTTCATCTCCCCCATGGCCCAGAAGGATATGATAGAATTCCCCTGCCGCCGGCTGCGCCCTGTCATACAGACGCTCCCGGATTTTCCGGCGTCCGTAGCTCATTCCGTATACTCTGACCCCCAGGCCTTCCAGTTCTGTATAACTGAGCCTGTCCTCTTTCAGAAAATGCACATTCTCCGCCCAGGTAAAGGCATTATAACAGGAATGCATGCCGATAAAATCACGGTTTCCCGCTATCAGCACTACCTGGGTCTGGGGGATTCTCAAAAACTGGTAGTTGACTTCCTTCAATTCCCCCATCAGCGGCTGCCTGTGAAATAAATCTCCGGCAATCAGAAGAAGCTGAACCTGCTCGTCCCTTGCCCTGTTTATCACATCTGTAAACGCCTGCCAGCTATGGCTCTCCCTCTCTTCTCCCCAGGGCTTGTCCCTGTCTGGCTTTGCCCCTAAATGCACGTCTGCTATATGAATAAATTTCATTGGAATTTTCTCCTTTTTGTGAGATCCTGTAATTCTCACTTCATTTATCGGTACGATACCGGCTCTTAATTACTTTTCGGAACATGCTGTTTCCCGGCATTACTCCGGAGTGTGTTCCGCGAATGATTTTTCAAACACGTTCTAATCCGCACAGATCTCTGATTACTTCCCCGGCAATGATAAGTCCGGCCACAGAAGGGACAAAAGCAACGCTTCCCGGTATGGCTTTGCCTGCTTCCCGGGGCAGTTCTGTCAGCGGACGCCTGGGCTCCTCTTTGGAGTATACAGTTTTCAGTTTCTTCACGCCTCTTTTTTTCAGCTCCCGGCGCATCACCCGGGCCAGCGGGCAGACTGACGTCTGATAAATGTCTGCCACCTCAAACTGTGTGGGATCTAATTTATTTCCCGCTCCCATACTGGAAATAATGGGAACGCCTGCTTCCTGCGCCTGCATTACCAGTTCAATCTTGGCAGTTACCGTGTCCACAGCATCCACCACATAATCGTAAGCCGTAAAATCAAAGTCCCTGGCCGTCTCCGGCAGGAAAAAACAGTCGCGAACCGTTACCCTGGCCTGAGGATTGATTTCTGAAATCCGCTCTTTCATCACCCTGGTCTTAGACTGCCCCACCGTTCTGGTGGTTGCAATGGTCTGCCGGTTAATATTGGAAACGCTCACCACATCTTTATCAATCAGTTCCAGTTCTCCCACGCCGCTTCTGGCCAGAGCCTCCGCTGCATGGCCGCCGACGCCGCCAATGCCGAATACCGCCACTCTTGCCCGGGCCAGACGGTTTAATCCTTCCCCGCCCAAAAGCAGACCTGTTCGGATAAATTTTTCGTCCATATACTTCCTCTGTTCAGAATGGGGACTCCGCCCGCCTGTCCCATTCTGAAATTTCCATATCTTTTATTTCGAAAACATTTCTTTTTTATTTTACACGTTTAGAGGGAAATATACAAGATGATTTGCAATTCTCTTAATTATGTATCTTGTCGCATCCCTTCTTTTCCGCTATACTGATATTTGAAAAATTACTTATTTTAAGGAGACGATTATTATGAAAAAGAAGCCATTTATCCCCGTCCTGGCCTGCGCCGTTATTTTTCTTGGCATCTGCGGCGTTTTTGGCTTTCAATACTGGAATCTGGACAGCCGCTATCAAAGTCTGACCGCAGAAGCCGCTCAATTAAAGGAACGTAATTCCAGCCTGAACGAACAACTGGAGGACAACTCTGCTGAGTTGGAAGAAAAAGAAGATTACATAGAAGGACAAAAAGATTACATTACCGAACTTGCCGGGCAGATACAGGAGCTTGGAAAAGAGGAGACAGAGGAGGAACAGACAGAGGACTGGTACTCTTCCCATAAATACAAAGACGATCCATATCCCAGCCTTTATGCAGACAAAGATACTGCGCCTGTCCAGACCGGACAGAAATATGTCTACCTGACCTTTGACGACGGGCCTTCCGCTCTGACCCCGAAGGTACTGGATTTGCTGGATGAATACGAGGCCCACGCAACCTTTTTTGTGGTTGGAAAAGATAAGGAAGAATATGCCGAATATCTGCCGGAAATTGTAACACGCGGCCACACTCTGGCCCTTCATTCCTACAGCCACGACTATAACCAGATTTACCGTTCTGTGGACGCTTTTTTAGAAGATTATGAAAAAATATACGACTGGGTATACGAAGAAACCGACGGTTATTCCCCCTGCCTGTTCCGGTTCCCCGGGGGCAGCAACAACGGCTCCTCCTATGTGGTGCACAACATTATAAAGGAAATGAACCGCCGGGGATTCACCCATTACGACTGGAACGTCAGTTCCGGCGACGGAAGCGATTTGACCACTTCCGAGAATATTATTGACAATATCTGCTCCAATGTGAAATATATCGAAAATCCAGTGGTTTTGATGCATGACGGCCCCGGGAAATATGCCACATTAAATGCTCTTCCCACAGTTCTGCAGAAGCTTTCTGACGCAGGCTATGAATTCCGTTCCCTGGATCAGTATTCAGAACCGGTGCAGTACCGCCAGGCAGAATAATTTCAAATGAAAAACTGCCGCAAAGCAAAATCAGAATTGTTTTGCGGCAGTTTTTTAACACGTATTTGAAAAATCCGGCTGTTTCGTCTGTTTTCCGGGAGATCCTGCTGTTCTATCTGCTTTCCAAAAGCTCTTACTGCTCCATCTGTTTTCCGAGAAATCCGGCGGCTACCCTGGCCAGTTTGCTTTCCGTCTCTCCCATTCCGGAGCCTTCTTCCCTGTTATACATCACCACGGAACCGATGGCGTCCCCCTCTGAAATAATGGTGGATACCACCTGCGACTGGAAATCTCCGGCGTCATCCAATGTAATTTTCACAAATCCTTTCTCATCTTTCTGGGCATAAAAAGTCTCGCGGTCTGTAATCACATGCTCCAACTGTTTGCTGATTGGCTTTCCGTCAAAATCCTTTTTCCCTGCGCCGGCTGCTGCAATTACATGATCCTTATCGGTAATGCACACCAGACACCCGCTGGTCTGGGCAAGGCTCTCCGCATACAGTCCTGCAAACTGCCCCAGCTCCCCAATGGGAGAATATTTTTTCAGGATAATTTCTCCCTCCCGATCTGTAAAAATCTCCAATGGATCGCCTTCCCTGATCCTTAATGTACGCCGGATTTCCTTCGGCACGACTACTCTTCCCAAATCATCTATTCTCCGAACAATTCCCGTTGCTTTCATAATAAAATCCTCCATTTACATATCGTTTTTTCGCAATACTATTATCTGTAAATGCAGGCATTTTATACCTGAATTTTTATTTTCATTCCCTGACAAAATTATTTCACGGAAACTGCCTTACAGAACCTTCTCAATCTCTTCAATTACAACCTTCAATGCCTTAATCCTGGCATATTTCTTGTCATTGGACTCCAGTACATGCCAGGGCGCATATGCGGTGCTGGTCTTTTTCATCAGCTCATTGACGGCGGTCTCATACAGCTCCCACTTATCCCGGTTCCGCCAGTCCTCTTCCGTAATTTTCCACTGTTTCTCCGGTGTATTCTGACGGTCGGTAAAACGGGCTAACTGGACGTCCTTGTCAATCTGCACCCAGAACTTGATAATTACCGCGCCCCAGTCTGACAATTCCTTCTCAAATTCATTGATTTCATTATAAGCCCTCTGCCAGTCATTTTCACTGCAGAAGCCCTCCAGACGTTCTACCATCACCCTTCCGTACCAGGTGCGGTCAAAAATCGCCACATGTCCGGTTTTGGGCAGCCGGTTCCAGAACCGCCACAGATAATGCCTTGCCTTCTCATGGGGCTCCGGGCTTGCAATGGGATGCACTTCATATCCCCTTGGGTCAAGAGCCCCGGTAATTCGTTTGATGTTGCCGCCTTTTCCTGCCGCGTCCCATCCTTCATAGGCAATCACCACAGGAATTTTCTTTAAATACAGTTCATTATGCAGCATTCCCAGACGATCCTGCAGCTCCTTTAACTGCCGCTTGTATTCCTCGTCGGTCAGTGATTTATCCAGAGAAATCTCAGACAGCTTCGGCACTTTCTCCATTGGAAATACATTCTGCAGAAGAGGCACGGCCATTGCGCTGTTTTTCAATGCGGTTTCAATTCCGCTGACCAGAGTTTCAATCACCTGAAGCTGCGCCCATTTTTTATTTTTGGCGTCTACAATATACCAGGGCGAAGTGGATACGTTTGTATCGCTTAAATACTGATCATAGACCTTCAGACATTTATCATAATGCTTATTCTGCCAGGTATCATTCTCACTGACCCGCCAGCTTGTGGTTTCATTTTTCTCCAGCCCTTTCAGCCGTTTCTTCTGCTCATTCTGGCTGATGTGAAAAAAGAATTTCATTACAAGATAGCCGTTGTCTGTCAATTGCCGCTCAAAACGCTTTACACTGTCGATTCGCTCTTTGTATTGTTTCTCCTTCAGTTCCCCGTGAAGGCAGCCTTTGGTGATTTCATCCATCCAGCCGGAATCCAGGAAACAGAATTTGCCCGCTTCCGGAATCTTCACGAAATAGCGATACAGAAACGGCTTGCGTTTTTCCTCTTCCGTTGGGATATCCATGGTGGCAACTTTGAAAAACCTGGGATCGATTTCCTTGATAATCTTTCCCAGAATACTGCCTTTTCCGGCAGTTCCCCACCCCTCAAACAGTACAAATACCGGCAGTTTATGCTCCTTAATCTGCATCTGCTGCACAGAAAGCTTGGTTCTGGCCGCCTGCAGGCGTTCCTCCAGTTCGTCTTCCTTTGGCCGTTCCGGTTTGTTCCAATTTTTTAACATAACTGCTCCTCCTTTTCTATGATTACCAACCCTTAATACCGCACAGAAAACCTCCGTTCTTCCGGTTTTGGCTCCATCCTGTCCCTGGTTACCCAGTCAATCCGGATATAGCTGTCCTGCTGCAGGGACTGAATGATTTGATCCAGAATTTCCTCCCGTCCCTGCATTTCCGCTTCCACGGAGCCGTCATAATTATTCCGAATCCATCCGGTCACCCCGTAATGGCCTGCCAGATGACTTGCCCGGTACCGAAATCCCACGCCCTGCACTCTTCCTGTAAATACCAAATGTTCCCGAATCACTTCCATCTTATTCTTCCTGTATCCATAAATATTTTCGAATCACTTCCGGTTTATAACAGCTTCTCCCATTCTTCCGGCTTAAATCCTGCGGCAACGCCTTTTTTTGTCACTAATACAGGACGTTTCACCAGCATTCCGTCTGTGGAAAGCAGCTCGTATTTCTCTTCCAGAGACATTTCCGGCAGTTTATCCTTTAACTGCATCTCCCGGTACAGCATGCCGCTGGTATTGAAAAAACGTTTAATATCCAATCCGCTTCTTTCATGCCATTCCTTTAACTCTTCTTTGGTTGGATTCTGCTCCTTGATGCTGCGATCCTCAAATGCAGCCTGATGTTCCTCTAACCACTGCTTTGCTTTCTTGCAGGTGGAGCATTTGGGATATTCCACAAATAAACATTCCATAATTTCCGCTTCCTTTCTTTGCCCGGACGCGCCGGGTTTTTATATTATTTTTCCTGTACCTTCGATTTTAACCTCTTATCTCACCAGTAGTTTATAACACAAAAACGCAAGGACAATTCCTAAAATACTTGCAATATTTATCTTGATGGTAAGCCCCAGGGTGAGAACCAACGCCCCCAAATCCAGCACAAGCGGACTTGTGAGCCCGAATACCTGTCCGTAATTCAGCCAGCTCAGCACAGGAACGGTTCCGCAGTAGCTTCCGATGACTGTCCCCAGAATCAGCCCTGTCAGCATGATAAAAATAACTGCCCAACTGCTTTTTATTTTCAACTGTCCATCCTCCTCATGTCCCTTTCTCATCTGATTTTATTTTAAAACAATCTTATGGCAAAGTCAAACTCCGAATACACGCAGAGGGCGGAGAAATTCAAATTTCCGCTGTGTGACTTCATCACCGAATGAATCATTTTTTCCCTGTATACTAAGAAAAAAACAAAAGGAGTTTCACCATGGCAAAAAGAAAAGCGGCTGTCAGCGTCCGGGAATGCGTAGCCTGCGGATGCTGCATGAAGGTTTGTCCGCGCAATGCGATTACTGTTCCCAACGGACTTCACGCAACTATCAACCGGGAATTATGTGTGGGGTGCGGAAAGTGTGTAAAAGAATGTCCTGCAAGTATTATCTCATTGGAGGTGGCAGATTCATGAATGAAAAAAAGAAATGGTACGATTATCTTTGGGCGGTATCTCTTACCTACCTGATACTGGGATTTTTCAATATCCTTTTCGCATGGCTTGGCCTCCTCTGCTTTTTCATTCCGCTTCTGATAGCGATTGTAAAAGGCAATAAGGCTTACTGCAATAAATACTGCGGCAGAGGACAGCTTTTTTCCCTGATCGGCGGCAGATTCGGACTGTCCCGGAAAAAAGATATGCCAAAATGGATGAAATCGAATTATTTCCGATATGGATTTTTAGCTTTTTTCTTTATCATGTTTTTCCTTATGCTGTGGAACACCTGGTTAGTGTTTTCCGGCGCAAAAAATCTGGGCGCCGTAGTTACACTGCTGTGGACTTTCCGGCTTCCGTGGCATTGGACCTATCACGGCACCCTGTTTTCGGACGGCGTGGCGCAGTTCGCTTTCGGCTTTTACAGTGTAATGCTTACCTCCACCGTACTGGGATTTTTTACCATGATATTATTCAAGCCCCGCTCCTGGTGCGTGTACTGCCCTATGGGAACAATGACGCAGCTTATCTGCAAGGCAAAAGCGCCGAAGGAAGGGTGATGTTCTGCCGAATCCAGAAGGCCCCGTTCTGTTAAAGCGTTAATTGTCTGAGACGTTTCTTGTCCAGGATGGTAACGCCGCCTCTGGATACCTCCACAATTCCTTCACTGGCAAAATATTTCAGCACCCTGGATACCACCTCGCGGGCAGACCCCATATACCGGGCGATCTGCCCGTGTGTCAATGCAATGATAAGAATTCCGGCAAATATAATCCCTGTCCCCGTCTGATATGTTTTCCCAAAACGGAAAGATTTCTCTATAAATATCGGCAAACACTTCATCCTGCATATCCTGCTTCCCCCTTCTTAACCAAGCGTCAGAGCATTGACAAGAGTATGTGCACATTATATCCTCTATCCTGCCAATATGCAAGACTGCAGGCCGCCAAATCAATCAGAAGCTCCCGGATGCTTTCCCTGCCATCCCGTCAGCCACAGCACTGTCAGCAACTCCGTTAACAGGCTATAGCCTGCCGCTTTCCAAAACTTCTCCATCCATTCGGAATCCGGCATACCTTTGGGGATCTGAATCAGAAGCTTCACGCCCTCTGTCTTATCCTTCCACAATCTGGTCCAGAATGAAAAATCAGACCATAACGTGGGGATATAATCATCCGGTATCCGCACCCATTTTCCCAGAAAAAACGCCAAAAACACCGCTAACGCCAGAGAAATCGCTGCACAGGCTGCTTTCTGCTGAAGAGTTTTTCGTATGCGGAACTGGCGGTACAGAGACACCCAGAGAACAACGCACAGGGTAACCGGAATCAGCAGCAGCAGAAATCCGCTGATGCCCCGCAGCAATTCCATATCCAGAACCTGCACATTCAGCCCGTACTGGCTTGCCCATATCATCTGCAGCTCCCGAATGGAGTTTTCCCTGGGCTTTTGTACCGTAAGTCTCTGTAATACAAAATCCGCAGAGGAATTTTCTTCTCCCTCTGCCGGTTTTTTCTGGCTCTTCTGAAAAAAGCCGCCTGCCTGAAAAGCCACAACCTTCTCCCGTGTGCGAATGATATTTCGAATGATATAGCTGCTGCCCTGGCAGGATATTTCTTTTCCAATTACCTGGACGCTTCCAAAGAGCTCCCATGCTGTTTCTTCATCGATCAGGCAGCCCTGTGTATCCTCCAGCACCGGAGTTCTGCATTCTGCAAACAGAATTTCCGGATTGCCGCAGAAAATCACTGCATCTGCGCCGGCAGTCCTGGACAGTTCTTCATTGGAAACCACAATATTATCTTTCTGCCCCCAGATACAGTAATTCAACGGCGTGCCCTGCTCCTTTTTGTCCTGTCTCCACCATTGGGCTGTTTTCTGGTTCTGCTCTGCTATTTTCATGGCTTCTTCTACGGAAACCGGCGTTTCCAGATAAAACAGTACGCTGTCTTTGGCCCAGAGCATACTGCACCAGGCAGCGCAGGCCAGATAAAACAACAGGAAGCCCAGAAGGCCGGTACCCGCCAGAATCAGATATTTTCTATAGTTTTTCATGTTCTCTTCTTTCACAATCCGCTGTTACCTTCCATCTTTCTGACGCGGCTTCCATCCCCGATGCTTCTGCTGGAGCTGCTGATAATCTCCTGCTCTGAGGTCAGAAGTCCTTCTTCTAATGCTGCGTTTGTACTGTTCTTATCCTGCACTTTTACTTCATAGCGTTTGGCAACCAGTTCCTTTCCCATTACGCCCTGCTCCTCCTCCATCACCAACACAAAATATCCGTTCTGTTCTTCATGAAGGGCCTGAAGCGGAATCACAGCGGAATAATTTTCCGACCTCTGGACAATTTCAATCTCTGCCCGCGTGCCGGTTTCCAGTCTCCCGTCCGGCATATCAATTACAAGCTCCAGCAGCGTGGGATCTTCCTCATTTTCTGTCACGCTGGTTACCGTATAATCCGTGATTTTCTCCTGGCTTCCAGGCACGCTGATATTCACCTGGCTTCCTTTGCTGACATATTTTTCATTGGATTTATCCACTAAAGCTGTCAGACGGCTTCCCTGAGAAGTATCTGACAGGCGCATAGCCGTTCCCTCTGTGGTAAAATCTCCGGTGAGAATGGAAATATTTGTCACCACTCCCTGTACCGGCGCCGTAACCCTGCCTTCTGCATGCTTCAAATCCTGAAGTTTGCCCAAAACCAGCTCCTGCTGCTGACTGGTGATTTCATTCTGCCTGGAGGTGGTGTCTGAGGCCGCCGGCGCGTTGGCATCCTCCAGAGCCCTTGCCGCTGTCTTTACATTTTCTGTCCGGGAGGATACTGCCAAATCATAGGCTCCTTTGGCCTCTGCGGCCGCCTGTTCTAACCGGGCCTTTTCTGCTTCCCAGGCCGCAAGTTTATCTGCTGCGTTCTGGTCATTTCCTGTTTCCTGCTCACTCTGCCCGGAAGGACCCTTTTCTTCCTCCTCTTCATCTTTCCTGACGCCTGATGCTTCATCTGCATCATTTTCCTGTTTTGCCCGGCTTTGGCCGTCATTTACTTCAGGAGGCCCTTCTGCCAGAAAGTTCTGCAACGCCTGCTCTGCCTGATCCCAGGCCGCTTTCGCCTGAGCTACAGACGCGTCTCCGTCTGCTACCGCCTGATTGTAATCCTCCGAGGCCCTGGTTTTTGCCCGTTCCCGGTTCTGCTGTTCCACATTCCTGGCGCTTTGGGCGTCCTGATTCTGCAGCCTGGACTTCTCCAATTCCTGCTCCGCTGCCAGAATCTGCTCCTGCAGCTCCTCCAGATCCACAGTAAACAGCACTTCCCCGGCTTCCACCGACTGACCTTCCCGGACGAAGATTTCCTTCACCCGCTGTCCGCTTTCTGTATATACTGCAATTTCTTTTCCGGCTTCCACTCTGCCGCTTCCGGTTACCTTATGGTCAATGGTTCCCGTCTTAATCTTTACCGTTTCCACCCTTGCCATGGATGCCCCGGTTACGGCTCTTGACAAAATGGTAAACAGCAGCATAACTGCCAGAAAACCGCTGAATATTCCAATCACTTTTTTCCTGTCCATCCATCTGTTCCTTTCCAGTTGCTTACTCTTTTACTGCTCCTGCCATAATTCCCTGCTCCAGATAATCCTGCCCGCCTAAAAATACCATCAGCGCCGGAAAAAATGTAACCACTGACGCCGCAAAGGCCATGCCCGACTGATTCACGGAGGTAATATCCGGCAGAAATACCGATAAAGGCAGCAGGCTTTTTTCTTTCAGAAATGTCAAAGGCTGTTCAATCAGGCTCCAGTATTCCAAAAATCCTAAAACCATAGCCGCAATGATTCCGGAGGAGCCTATGGGCAGCGCAAGATAGAGAAAAAGCTGCCACTCCCTGGCCCCGTCCAGTCTTGCCGATTCCAGCAGACTGTCCGGTATCTCCGAAAAAAAGCGGTACATAATGAACACCGGAAAGGTGGAAAAAATTCCCGGCAGGATAATTCCCCACAAATGATCAATCAAAGCCAGCCGATCAAGGATCAGATAATCTGAGAGCATCAAAACCTGAAACGGCAGCAGCATCAATATCATATAAATCAAAAAAAATCCCCTTTTCCATGGAAATTCATATTTTGCAAATCCCCAGGCCGCCCCGGTTCCCACTGCAAGCTGTCCCGCTAAAACACCAAATGTGATTTTTATGGAATTCCAGAACATCACGAAAAATTCCGGGGAATCCAGAAATACTTCCACATAATGGGAAAGAGTGGGAAATCCGGGCAGCAGCGGAAAATCCGCGTATCCTTCTTTTCCTGAAACTACTGCTCCCAGACAGTCTCCCAGTTCGTCTTTTCCCATGAAAGAGCCGGAAACCAGAAAAAACACAGGATACAGGGCAGCGGCTGCCAGCAGGGCTAATACGCCCCAGAGAACTGCTTTTCCCAAATGGGCCTTTTTCAGATTCAAAATTTTCAAATCAAATACTTTTTCTTCCATCTTCGTTTCCACCATCCCAGGCTTTCTGCAGCAGTAAAATCAACCCCAGCAGCAGTATGCTTTCCGTCACTGCCGCAGCCGCCATCTTATCAAAGGAAAATGAGCGGAACCAGTTGTTGAATAAATGCTGCATCATATAAATGCTTTCATGGGGATAATCCCCTGCAACCAGATACGCCTCCCGAAATACTTTAAAAGAATTCAGAAAAGACAAGACGGTAATTGTATACAGGGAAGGTTTTAAATTGGGCAGCGTAATTTTCCAAAAGCACTGCCATTCCCCTGCCCCGTCCACTTTTGCCGCTTCATAAATATTTTCTGAAATTCCTGCAAGTCCCGCCATCCACAGTACAATGTCATATCCAAGATTTTTCCAGATATAACTGATCACCAAAATCCAAAAGGCGCTGGAAGTGTTCATCCAGTCCTGCTCTGACGCCTTAAACTGGGAGAGCCAGTGGTTCAAAAGCCCCTGGGAGTGAAACAAAAGCCGCCACACCAGCGCCACGGAAACTGCCGGCAGCGCCATGGGCATCAGAAAAGCGCTCTTGATAAAACCGCCGTATTTGCTCCGGTACAGAATCACCGCGCAGGCCAGCGCCAGAAGAATCAGCAGCGGGATGCAGAGTGCTGTAAACCGCAATGTGTTTTTCACTGCCAGAAGAAATGCGGGATTTTCCATAATCGTACGGTAATTGGCCAGTCCAACAAAGCGGTTATCCACCGCCCCTAAAAAAGAGCGGCGGACAACATCTGCATAGGGCAGAAGGTAAAATACCATCACCCCCAGAAAGCTGGGCAGTATCCACAGGAATCCCTGCCATTTTGCAAACTTTTTCACCGTCCCATGCATACTTGCTTCCTTTCCGTTATTCTGCCAGATAAATATTTACTTTCTGCATAATGGCGTCCGTTCCTTCCTCCGGAGACAGTTCGCCTTTCAGGACTTTTGTGCCCTGTTCCACCACAGCCGCCTTGATTACGTCATCCTGCAGGGCCGGAGTGGTCAGTGATTCTGCCAGATTCGTAAGCTTCTGGATTTCTTCTTCCGGCGTGGGGATTAATGCGTAATCCAGGATTTCATCTATATCTGATCCGCCGCCTGCAACTCCTACCAGACGCTCTTTGTCTGCATATTCATGCCCGTCGAGCACGCTTTTGAAGGCCTCCTTTTCCACCGGAAATCCGCCGAACTGGGACACTTTCTGCGCTTCCGAAGAGAGCAGGTATCCGGCGAATTCTTCCGCTGTTTCCGGCTGAGCCGCTTTGCTGCTGATTCCCAGTATCATGGCGGGCACAAATACCTGCTTTGCCTGTCCCGGCATCAAACCGTAGTCTCCGCCTCCCAGTTTCTCATTTACCGAATTCATCATACCGTAATCCATCCGTCCGAATAAGCCCGTGCTGACTTTAATTCTTCCAAACGCCAGGTCAAAATCCCCCCAGCTTAACGATACTTTGTGAAGCTCATTAACCGCTCCGCCCTGGCTGATGCTCTGGTAAACCTCTTCATCCACGGCGCTGCTGTCATATTCCCCGTAAGCGTTTTTGAGCTTTGACAGAAACTCTGTAATCTTTCCTGCATCCAATGTTTTATCTTCTTTCTGCCATGCTGCGCCGCAGCTGTACCAGAATCTTTCCACAATTGCCTCCGGATCTGTATTGGCCAAAATACCCTGTTTGGCTGTAAATGTGTCAAAATCCTCTCCCGGCGTATAATTTGCGCTGCCTCCCTGGGCCGCAGGAATCATAAACCTTGCGGGAATTGCGCAGAGCTGCCCCTGAGCGTCCTGGTAAGCCGTCAGGATATTTTCAAAATAATTGCTTTTATCCGCCAATATCGGCGACATATCTTTTAAAATTCCTTTTTCGATATAAGTATTAACCGGCATACCGTCCAGAAGAATCAGATCCGGCCCCTTTCCTGCCATAATTTCTGTTGTCAGGGTTTTTAACGCATCCGAAACAGTTGTGCCGTTTTCCTCTGACAAAGCAACCTGGTAATTCACATAAACATCCGGATGGTCTTTCTGAAAACTGCTGACAGCCTGGCGCAGCTCCCGGTTGTTATACAGGGAATATACCTTCAGTTCTTTATCCGGTTTGGCAGGAGTGTCTTTTGACCAGGTATACCGCAGCAAAACCATTCCGTCTCCCACCTCTGAATTCGCATCGTTTGCGGCTATCAGAAGATTCTGTTCATCTATCATGGTCAAAGCTCCCGGATAAAAGGCAGGAGAGCCCAGCGTATTCATGGAGCCGTCAATCAGCTGTTCCATAACGCTGCCGCCGAATTTATAGTGAAACAGCCCTTTTCCTGTGAGATAATAAATGCTTTCCCCGGCATCCATGCTGTCAACCGCATGAAAGAATCCGCTTTCCGCCACGCTTTGCTGCAGCGCTTCTTCTGCTTGCTGCTGTTCTCCCGTTTCTGTGTCGTATACCAGAACTTCCGTGCTTGTCACTACAAGCATCTTTTTTCCTGCTGTAAACACCTGATGGGTATCTTCCATACCGTTGAAATCATAAGTCTGCTTCACGCTTCCGTCTGATATGCTGATCTGGAAAATCTTATCCGTCATATCCGTTACCATAATCTGGTCGGCTCCTAAAAAACAAATATCTAAAATCAAATTTTTCACGTCTGATCTGTTCATAACGTTGTCCCCGGCGCCTTCCTCCCCCTCTTTTTCATCTGCAGAAACATTTGTGGAAAAAGACTGGGCGGACCCCTGACCGCTTTGTTCTGCCGCCGGCAGTTCAAAGGGAATCTGGCCTATGCTTCCTTCGCTGCTTACCAGATACAGAATCGGTTTGATTCCGCCCTCTGCAATTCGATTATAAACCCATACGGACTGCCCGTCTAAAGAGAGAGCCGCATAGTCAATATAGCCGTTTTCTTCATCCTGCAGTTCCCCAGGCGCATCAAAAGCCTTCTCCCAATTTACCCCGGAATCCTTGGAATCCCACACTGTTTCCTTACCGTCATCCGCATTTTTTCCTATAATTCGAATGGTGCCGTCCTCCAGTTTTCTCATATCATAAATACTGCTGAATACAATGGGCAGCGTCACGTCCTCCTCCAGAAAACGTCCGAGAGCCTGCTCTCCTCCTTCTTCCACCTTTTCACCAGTCTGGCTGTTTCCTTCATTCCCGACAGCCCCATTGTCTGTTTTGCCGCAGCCGGCAAGGCTCCCCAGAATCAATACAGCCGATAACAGGATTCCTGCCCCGCGTTTTAATATTCCATATTTCATTCTCTTACCTCCTTGCTGTCATTCCAATTTGGAATCTGAAACCAGAATAACACAGCAACCTCTAATCTTCCTCTAAACAAAGCAAAAAATTTTAGAGATTATTTAGAGATTTTGTGGTAATATTTATCATGAGATGGAGTCCTGATGATCTTTCCCTCTATACTGCAGAAAACTGAAAGGAGCCCCCAAAGTGCGTATACTGATTATAGAAGACGATAAATCCCTGGCAGAAACCCTCCGTTTCCAACTGGAACGCAGCCATTTCGAAACGGATGTGTGCCACGACGGCGAAGAAGGGCTGCATTTTATTGAACAGCAATCCCACGACCTGATTTTGCTGGACCGGATGCTGCCTGTGTTAGACGGTATTTCCGTTTTGAAAATTACCCGGGAGAAAAATATTTCCACTCCTATCATTTTCGTCACGGCCCTTGGCGCATTAAATGACAAAATTACAGGTCTGGACTGCGGAGCAGATGATTATCTGGTAAAACCTTTTGATTTTGAAGAGCTGCTTGCCAGAATCCGGTGCATTTTAAGGCGCCCGCCCAAATGGGAAGGCAGCAGGCCCCTGAACCTGGGGGATATTTCCTATGACACAGACCAGAAAAAACTTTGCTGCAAGAACCTCTCCTGTTCTCTCTCTGCCAGGGAAGGAGATTTACTGGAATTTTTCTTAAGAAACCCGGAACAGACCATTCCCCGGGCTTCCCTGCTGGCAAAGGTCTGGGGGCCGGATGCAGAAGTGGAGGACGGCAATCTGGACAACTATATTTATTTTCTGCGCCGCCGGCTCAAAAGCGTTCAGAGCGCTGTTCAGCTGAAAACCGTCCGGGGAATCGGTTATCAGTTGGTACTGCATCCTTAATTTATCTGGAGGTGCTTTATGTTCCAAAAACTTCACATTCGACTTACCCTCTTCTGCACGTTCATCTGCGGCATGATTCTTATTTTCATGTCCCTGATTTGCCTGTCTGTTTCAGAAAAAGAATCCAGAAAACGGCATTTTTCCGATTTCCGGATCAATATCAGTATGTTGGTAAATCACCTGGAAAGTCAGAATGTCGTTTCTTATACCTGGCTCAGCCAGTTCTGTACGGACACTCATTTTGAACTGGATATTCTGGACAATGGCTCCCGACTGGTATTTGACGCCCTGAATCCAACCTCTCTGGACGAGGATTATTTTACCCGGGTGCGGCAGAAAGCCAAGACAGATTATGGACTTCTGGAGGAATCCGTCACAGCAGATTCTATCCTTTCCACCCATGAAGAATTTGAACTGACGATCAACGGCGAAATGTATTACAGCGCAATGGCCCTGATTCCCAAGCATAACGGCGCCCTGAACATTGCGGCCCTCTATTCCCTGTCAGGTCTGCACAGAAGAATTCTGTTTCAGCGGCTTCTGTTTGCCGGAGCAGATATTTTCGGTATCCTGCTTTTGGGAATATTTTTCTGGTTCTTTACCTGGCGGATGATCCATCCTCTGGTTATCAGCCGGCAGAAACAGGCAGAATTTGTGGCGTCCGCTTCCCACGAACTCCGTTCTCCGCTGACTGTTATGCTTTCCTGCCTGTCTGCAATGAAGCAGGCTTCTCCCGCAGAAGCAGAAGATTTCTCCAGAACCATAGAATTGGAAGGAAAGCGCATGAGCCGTCTGATTGATGATATGCTGACTCTTTCCGGCACAGACAGCTCTCATTTTGCCATTCACAAACAACCGGCGGAACTGGATACGCTGCTTTTGTCCGCCTATGAGAAATTTGAGCCTCTGGCACGGAAAAAAAGCATTTCCCTGCACATCTCCTTACCAGATGAAATGGTACCGCCCTGTCTCTGCGACAAGGAACGCATGGAACAGGTTTTCGCAATTCTTCTGGACAATGCCATCAGCTATACGCCAACGAAAGGAACCGTCTTACTCTCCTTAGACGCTTCTTCTGAGCGGCTGACATTTCGAATTGCAGACAATGGAGCGGGAATTCCGGATGAAGAAAAAGAAGCCGTTTTCGACCGCTTTTACCGATGTGATAAATCTCATAAAGACAAGACCCATTTTGGGCTTGGGCTCTGCATTGCAAGGGAAATTATTCAAATGCACCGGGGAAAACTGTGGATTGAGGATACTCCGGGAGGCGGGGCTACTTTTGTGGTGGCATTGAATTTGTAAAAAAGTCTGGGAAGAAAAAGTCATTGTATCAAATTTTAATCCTCATAATGTCCTTTACAGGAAACAATCTCCATCACATCCCCGCTAACCCGATATACTAACCTGTTTACCCCGTCAATCCTCCAACTCCAGAATCCGTTCAGGTCACCTCTCAACGGCTCTGGTTTCCCAATGCCGTCAAAACTTCCTCTTTCAATATCTTTCAGAAGCATATTAATACGCTTTAATGTTTTTTTGTCCTGCGTCTGCCAGTACATATAATCTTCCCATGCTTCATCAAACCAAATCTTTTTCATTCACTGACCTCAATCATGTCATGCTCTACGCCTTTTCCTTCATTGAGCGCTTCCATTCCCCTGCGCAGATGCGCCATGTTGCTTTCAGAGTAAAACGGGTCAACAGATACTTCAAAAGGAATCCTTTTTTCCCTTGTCATTTTCTTTGCAAATATAGTAATTGCCGTTGTCATATTCATTCCAAGTTCCTGACAAATCTGCTCCATATTTTTTTTGAGTTCTTCATCCATTCGGATATTCACCAATGTCTGCGCCATAACAACTCTCCTTTTCCATTTTATTTATATCTTACATCAAAGTAAAGACAATATCAATACAATATCTTTATAATACGTCAAGAATAACAGATACATTCTTGAGTTTACTATGATTCCACTCTCACAAAAAAACAACAAATGAAAAAGCTGCCGGAAAATGACAGATTCTCTACAATACAGGGCTGTCATTTCTTCCGTATCGCAGCCATATATCGTGTACAAATCCCATTTTCCGGCAACTCTGTTTCATGCCAAAACTGCCCGAAAAAGACTTCTGGAACATTCTGTTTTTCTCAGCTCTTATATCTCTATCCCAACAGCTTCAGCATCTCTTCTTTTGTAAATTTCACCCCTTCGAACCCTTCGTGCCCCAACAGCTGCTCCGCCAGTTCACTCTTCTTCTCCTGCAGTCTCAGGATTTTTTCTTCAATGGTACTTTTGGCAATCAGCTTGTACACGGTCACAGGATTTTTCTGCCCAATCCTGTGAGCCCGGTCAGTGGCCTGGTTCTGCACTGCTACGTTCCACCATGGATCATAGTGGATAACAATATCCGCAGCAGTCAGGTTCAGTCCGGTGCCCCCTGCTTTCAGGGAAATGCAAAACACCGAAGCTTCTCCCCGCTGAAAGGAATCCACCAGTTCCGCCCGCCGCTCTTTGGGCGTTGCCCCTGTCAGCGTCAGAAAAGGAATGCCTTCTTTCTGCATCCTCTCCTGCAGGATGGCCAGCATGGAGGTAAACTGGGAAAACAAAAGAATTCTGTGTCCGCCGTCTATGGCATTTTTTATCAGATCCATGCACATCAGCAATTTTGCCGACTCTCCCTGATAATTCTGATACACCATAGACGGGTCGCAGCAAAGCTGCCGCAGTCTCGTCAGCTCCGCTAACATCTGTATTTTCCCGGATGCAAATTCTTCTTCTGTCTGCCCGTCCAACATCAGTTTTATACGCTGAACGTGAGCAGTATAAAGTTTCTCCTGCTCCTCTTCCATCCTTGCAAATACTGCTTCTTCCAGTTTCGCAGGCAAATCTTTCAGCACATCTTTTTTTAAACGGCGCAGGATAAAGGGACGGATCATTTTCCGTAGGTGCCCTCTTTTTTCATCGTCCTGTTCTGTCACCGCGGGAATCTCTATTTCATCCCGAAAACGGCTGTAAGTGTATAAAAATCCCGGCATCAGATAATCAAAAATACTCCACAGCTCACTAAGCCTGTTTTCAATGGGTGTTCCGGTCAGGGCCGCCTTAAACCCTGCCCGGATATTTTTTACCGCTTTGGCCGCCCTGGTATTGTGGTTCTTAATATACTGTGCCTCGTCAATAATTTCATGGGCAAAGCTGTATTCCTCGTAAAATTCCTCGTCTCTGCGCAGCAAATCGTAAGAGGTAATCAGAATATCCAGCTTTCCTGCAGAATCTATGATTTCTTTCCGTTCGGGGGCTGTCCCTGTCACAGTCACTGCATGCATTCCGGGCGCGAATTTTCCGATTTCGCTTTTCCAGTTATACACCAGAGAGGCCGGACAGACAATCAGCGCAAATTTTTCCGATTCCTGACTGTTCTTTCTGCACTCCTGCTCTGACAGTAAAAATGCAATCACCTGCAGGGTTTTTCCAAGCCCCATATCATCTGCCAGAATCCCGCCGAATCCATTGACATGTAAGGTTTTCAGCCACAGAAATCCCTGTTTCTGGTACTCGCGCAGTACCTTTTCCAAAGATTTCGGCACTTCAAAATCATTATCCTCCACCGTTTTCATGTTCCGAACCAGCGCCCGGAACGTTCTGTCCTTGGCTGCATGAAAACGGTTCTGGTCTTTTAATTCTCCATCCAGGTATAAGGCCCGGTACTTGGGAAGGGTGATGCTGCCCTGGCTCCACTGACTGGCAGGAACCATAATCCCTTCCTGAATTCTGGAGAGTACAGCTAACCCGTCCTCTTCCATACTCAGGAAATCCCCGCTTTTCAGCCGGAAAAACTTTCGTTTCCGCTGATAGGAGGAAAGGATCTCGATCAATTCCGAAAGAGGCATATCCTCACTTTCCAAGGTCAGTTCCAACAATTCTCCTTTTAATGACACCCCCACCGAAACAGAGGGCGAAGGGTTCACATGAATGGACTTCAAAGCATCGCTGACAAAAACGGTTCCAATCCTGGCCAGTTCTTCCATCCCTTCGGTCAGCAATGCATATAATTTCTCATCATCCCCAAAAAGAACCATTTGCTTTCTCTGGAAATCCATATTCTGAAACCAAATGCGGACCCGTTCCCGCTGCTTTAATTCCGCCAGCTCATCCCGGTTCTCAATTATACGGGGTTTGTCGAAAATATTGTATTTTTGTTCTTCATAACGCACATAGATTTCACAGGTTACCGTCTGCTTATCCGGCGCGTCCAGGTAGAACTCATACTCCGGCTCCGGCGGCAGATATTTTTTCTCCTGAAATTCATACCGCCTAATCCGGTAATGCCGTTCCAGCACCGGCAGTAGATCCCGGCAGAATCCAGGCAGTTCCCCCTGAGCCACAAAGCATTCACGGCATTTATATTCGCTCATGTACTCCCAAAAAGGGCGGATTTCCCGAACCTGTTCCATAGACATCCGGTAAATCACAGACTCTTTCCACAGATATCCATACTGATTGCCGAACATACAGAACATTTCTTCCTGTTCCAAGACTGCTCCGTCCTCCTGTCCCCGGACAGTCAGAACCGGCTGATACCATTCATCAGAAACATGGCAGCTCTGCCAGGAGCTATAATTTGTTTCTACCTGAAATTCCTCTGTTCCCACAGCCTGAAAAAACTCATCCATATTCCCGCTGTGGATTTGGACATACCGGTTCTCCTGCCCATAGTAGTTTATGGCATGCCTGTTTCTATTGCGGTTTGCCGCTGTCATGACAAGAAACTCTGCCAGCGTCCTGCCTCTTTTGGTAAATACCTCCGGAATATGGTAAAATTCCAACGCCTTTCCGTAAGAAACCAGGTCGCCGCGCCGCATGGCATTGGCAAAGGTCATGATATTTTTCAGCACATATTTCCGCTTGCCTCCGATTTTAAATTCCACCCGGGGCTGTCCGTAGCTGACAGACATCAGAGGAACAATATCTATGGTTCCCATTAATTCCGCCTGATGGAAAGCCAGATGTTCTTTCTCTTTGTACTGGCGGAGCAGGCGGGACAATCCGTAGCTGCTGCTGCGTCCCGGCGCAATGCCTTTACTGGCAGAAGAGCCGGTGGACAGAATTTTTCCCTTTCGCTTTTGTGTCTCTTCTTCTGGTCTTTTTCTATCCATTTTTGTCTCCTGCTTTTATGAAGTAATGGGTGAGAGGGGCTTCAGGGGGCGGTTTTTTTGGGGGAGGAACCATTAGGCGGGCTCTATAGGGGTACTTTAATGCGGGAAAAACCATCAGGGCTCCTCCCAGCTTTCTGCGTAGTGGATGTTGAACAAACCATCAGGGCTCCTCCCAGCTTTTTACGTAGTGGATGTTGAACAAACCATCAGGGCTCCTCCCAGCTTTCTGCGTAATGGATGTTGAACAAACCATCAGGGCTCCTCCCAGCTTTCTATTCTTTGAAAGCTCTTATGGGTTGGGCTGGGTCCCTCCTCATGGTAAAAGCTGGGTCCCTCCTCATGGTAAAAGCTGGGTCCCTCCTCATGGTCAACCTCCTCATGGTCAGCCTCCTCATGATTAATTAAACTACCTCTTTCTTTCTTACAAAGAAGGGTTTGGTGTCGGCGCCTTTGATTTCTTTGCCTTCTGAAATCTTTACTTTTTTATCGGTAACCACATATTCTGCGTTTACGCCGGCTTCGATTTCGGTGTCCTGCATCAGAATCGAATTTTTCACTTTTGCGCCCTTGCCGATTTTTACGCCTCTGAACAGGATGCAGTTTTCGATTTCGCCTTCGATGACGCAGCCGTCAGCTACCATTACGTTCTTTGCGGAAGAACCGTTGATATAGCGGGTCGGGTTATCGTCACGAATCTTGGTGTAAATGGGATTTTTGCCAAACAGCTGCTCCAGATTCTCATCCTCTAACAGCTTCATGCTCTCGTCAAAGTACTCTTTCAGGCTGCCGATGCGGGCTGCATATTCCTGATATTCATAAGCATTTACTTTCAGCTCATTCAGCTGAGGCATTAAGATATCACGCTCCAGATACAATCCGCCTGCCTTAAATGCTTCACTTACCAAATCAATCAAATGCTCTCTTTCAAATACATACACATTCATGGAGAAATTCTGACAACCCGGCTCCTGAGGATTGATATGTATCCTCTTTACACGATCCCCGTCCAGATCCAGTGTGTAATAATTTCCTTTATTCAGCTCTTCGGCATTTATAATGCTCTGGGGAAGCGCTTCTTTGGTGTAAGCAATGGTAGCGTCAGCGCCGCTTTCAATATGCGCGTCCAACAATGCCTTAAAGTCAAAATTAAACGCAATGTTAGCATCTGACAATACCACATATTTCTCTTTCTGTGATTTCAAAAATCCCAGGATACTGCCAAGCATTCCGACACGGCCTGTATAAATTTCCATGTTCTTCTGTGCGTAGGGCGGGAAAATATTTAATCCGCCGTTCTTACGGGACAGGTCCCATTCACGGCCGGAGCCCAAATGATCCAATAATGAAAAATAATTTTCACGAACCAAAACAGTAATATTGTCAATTCCGCAGTTCACCATACTGGAAAGCACAAAGTCGATCATACGGTAACGGCCTGCAAAGGGAATGGAAGCCATCAGCCGCTCGCTGGTCAGTTCAGGTACAAGTTCATCATAAGCATTGGGGAAAATAATGCCCAGTGCATTGGTGTTACTGGTATTCATCATCGTTTATCACCATCCTTTACATTATCACTCACCATGGCATCCGGCCCGATTACCGCTTCATCGCCCACATAAACGCCAGGCCCTATCGTTGCCACGCCTGCTGCATCGCCTTCCGGCATCTGTCCAACTACAGCATTCTGTCCAATAATTACATTTTCAGCTATGATGCAGTGCTTTACTTTCGCACCGGCTTTGATGATAGAATTGCCCATAATTACAGCGTCTTCTACCTCTGCCCCTTCTTCTACCTTTACACCCGCAAACAGAATCGAATGCTTGATGGAGCCTGAAATGTTGCAGCCGTCTGTAATCATGGAATTTTCCACCGATGCCCCTGCGTTGATTTTATGACCGGTCATACCGCTGTTTCGGCTGTAGATCTTCCATTTTTCATCAAACAGGTTGATTCCGCTGTTTTCCGGATCAAGCACTTCCATATTTGCTTCCCACAGGGAAGAAATGGTTCCTACGTCTTTCCAGTAGCCGCTGAACCGGTAAGCGTACATTTTTCTCTCGTCTTTTAAAAGGTTCGGAATGATATTGTTTCCAAAGTCATTCTCAGATTCCGGATCTGCCTCGTCCTCTTCCAGATATTTTTTCAAAATATCCCAGTTAAAAATATAAATACCCATGGATGCCAGATTTGATTTGGGCTCCTTGGGCTTCTCCTGGAATTCTGTAATCTTATCATTTTCATCCGCAACCATCAGTCCGAATCTGGACGCCTCTTCCCATGGCACCTCCATAACCGCTACAGAGAATTCTGCGCCTTTTTCCTTATGGAACCGGAGGAAATCGCTGTAATCCTGTTTACAAATCTGGTCGCCGGAAAGGATAATCACATACTCCGGATCATACCGTGAAATAAATGAAAGGTTCTGGTAAATTGCATTTGCCGTACCTTTATACCAGTCAGAACCGGATGCCTGCTGATAAGGAGGAAGCACATGAACCCCGCCGTACAGACGGTCCAAATCCCACGGCTGCCCGTTTCCAATATACTCATTTAAAACCAGTGGCTGGTACTGTGTCAGAATACCTACCGTATCAATTCCAGAATTAACGCAATTTGACAGCGGGAAGTCAATTATGCGGTATTTCCCGCCAAAGGGAACGGCCGGTTTTGCCAGCTTTTGGGTCAGCGCATAAAGACGGGACCCCTGTCCGCCGGCAAGAAGCATAGCTATCATTTCTTTACCCATTTTCTCTCTCCTTTGCTTTTGATAATTAATTTTGGTTCCGGGGCTGAATTACACTGCTGAAAAAGCTGTCGCCCTCACTGATTACGGCCGCTGCTTTTACTTTTCAGCAAAGTTAAAATCTCCCAGACCCATTGTTATTATTGTACAGGATTATGACTTTTTTGTAAACAAATTATTGCAATTTTACCATAAAAACCTTTCTTTTTATGAGATTTGAGCAATTTTGACATTTTTTCCTTGGATTCTTATGTCTAATCCGCAGCTTTCACGAAAAATCTTTCAAATATTCGTTCAGATCTGTTCCCGTAATCTCTCTTTTCACTACACCTGCAGTCTCAAAAAAGGTTCTTGCAGCCCTCCCATTCCCCGTGTAAAATAAAATCAGCAAAGGAGGTTTCCCCATGGAAAACGCATATGTGTTAGAAATTTCAGATTCCAAATTCAAAGACCTGTTCCTCTGTTTCTGCGGCTATGCCCAATGCGAACCTCTGCACAGCTTCGGCCCTGCCGCCCGCCCCAACTATCTGATCCATTATATTATGGACGGAAAAGGCATCTACCAAACCGGAAAACACAAGTTTCACTTAGAAGCAGGCGAAGGCTTTTTAATTGAACCGGATGTGCTCACTTATTACCAGGCAGACCGGGAACAGCCCTGGAGTTATCTCTGGGTGGGGTTTTCCGGCAGACATGCGGGGGAATATTTAGAGGATTTGGGATTAAACAGCAGACAGCCCACCTTCCGCTCCAGTCAGGGAAAAGAACTGAAGCACCTGATTCTGAAAATGATGAAATGCCAGGATGATTCCGTTACCAGTCAGTACCGGCTTCAGAGCCTTTTGTACGGCTTTTTTGAAATTCTCTCCCGGGACGTATCTTCACAGGAAGAAATGGAATCCATGGAAAATTTTTATGTGGATCGGGCCATCAGCTACATCCGCAACAACTATACCGCCGATATCAAGGTCACAGACGTGGCCAACCATTTATGCGTCAACCGCAGTTATCTCTACAAACTTTTTAAAAATTCCCTTCAGATGTCGCCTCAGGAATTCCTGACCAAGTTCCGCATTTCCCGGGCAAAAGAGCTTTTAAGCATCACAAAGCTGTCCATTGAAAATGTTGCATTGTCCTGCGGCTATCAGGACGCCCTTGTTTTTTCCAAGGCATTTAAGAAAAATACCGGCATTGTGCCTACGGTTTACCGGAAAGAACATCAGAAAATGATACAGAAAAATCTAAAAGAAAATCAGGAATTACTGGAAAAATTAAATACGGATCAGACCTTTCAGAAGCTTCATCAAAAATAGCGGTAAGATGTTTAAATAATTACATCAGGAAACATTTTGACTGTTTGCGGCAACAAAATAGGCTACCTGTTTTTTTCTCCTGCAAGTATAATATAGCTAAGTTGAGAGAGAAACATGCGCGCACAAATCTTCTCACTTAATATTTACAACAATAAGAGAATATTGGAGGATATTATGATGAGTAAGGAAACAACAAAAGCTGCAAATCCAACTTACAAGCATGTATCAGCAAGAGAAAAATACTGTTTTGGAATCGGGGCAATCGGAAAAGACGCCATTGTTAATCTGGTGGGAGCATTTCTGATGCTGTATTTTACAGATACCCTGTATCTGGCCCCGGCATTTGTAGGCATTTTATTCTTTGTGGCGCGTATCTGGGACGCTGTGAACGACCCGGTCATGGGAATGATTGTAGACAACACCAAATCCCGTTACGGAAAGTTCCGTATCTGGCTGATTGTGGGCACGCTGCTCAACTCGGTGGTATTTATACTGCTGTTCCACAGTTTTAATTTGAAGGGAACCACCCTCTATATTTATGTATCTGTCATGTACATAATATATGGCATGACCTACACCATTATGGATGTGCCTTACTGGTCCTGGCTGCCCAACCTGACCAATGACCCGAGAGAACGTGAAAAAGTATCTGTTATCCCCAGATTCTTTGCCAGCCTTGCAGGATTTTCCGTGGCAACCTTCGGCCTTTATGTCATCCACAGCCTGAACCGGATGGCAGGAGAAGAAAACCTTTACGCAGAGCACGGATACACCGTATTTGCCATTATTATTGCAGTGATCTTCATTGTTACCATCGGAATCACGGTCTGCAACGTAAAAGAAGAATCCACCCTTGGAAGCAAAACAACCAAAACCAACTTAAAACAGGCATTTACGATTATCTTCCAGAATGACCAGTTAATTGCATTTATCGGCCTGCTTCTTACTTTCAACTTATCCACGCAGATTGCCAAAAGCTTTGCCGTGTATTACTTTAAAAATGTGTGCGGCAACGAATACCTGTATTCCATTTTCGGATTTGCAATCATTGCTGAAATGCTGGGCCTTGTGGCATTCCCGAAAATCGCTGAAAAAATCAGCCGTGAAAAAGTATATTTTGCCGCTTGTTTCCTGCCGATTCTGGGCTTTGCCCTGCTTGGAGCATTCGGCTTTATCGCACCGAAAAGTTCTGTATTCGTAATTATAAGCTGCGCATTTATCTTCTTCGGTTCCGGCCTTTCTTTAGGCGTAACCACCTGCTGCATGGCCGATGTCATCGACTACGGCGAAGTCAAATTCGGCGTCAGAAATGAAAGCGTTACCTGTTCCGCACAGACGTTTCTTATGAAAGCTGCCATGGCCGCTGCCGGCGGACTTTCCGGCGTAGGGCTTCAGATTGTAGGATACAATGCCAAACTGGAAACCCAGTCCGCAGGCACAGTTTTCGGCATCCGGATTATGATGATTGTGATTCCGATTATCCTTGCGGCAGTCAGCTACATGATTTACAAACGTTTCTATATCTTAAAGGGACAGAAAATGGAAGAAGTAACTGCGAAATTAAATGAGATACACAGCCAAAATGCCTGAAGCTTAAGGCAAAAAGGAGGTCACTCATGATTACTTATCATGAAAAAAGCAAAACATTTCATCTGTACAATGATACTGTCAGCTATATTATGACGATTCTGTCAAACGGCCACATGGGCCAGCTTTATTTTGGAAAAAAAATCCACGATAAAGAGGATTTTTCCTACCTGCTGGAAACCTGTGAACGGCCCATGACTTCTTATCTCTATGAAACTGACAGAAGATTTTCCTTAGAACATATCCGCCAGGAATACCCGGTATTCGGCTCAACGGATTACCGGCAGCCCGCTGTGGATATCCGCCAGGAAAATGGAAGCAGGATTCTGGATTTTCAGTATCAGAGCCATACCATCACAGAAGGGAAGCCCGCATTAGAAGGGCTTCCGGCAACCTATACAGAATCCGGCGATGAAGCGCAAACCCTTACCCTGATTCTGAAAGACCCGGTTACCGGCGTCTGCGCAGAGCTTTTGTACACCATATTCCGCCAGGGAGGAATCCTTACCCGCAGCGTCCGTCTCTGCAACCAGGGGAACGTCCCGGTGCAATTAGAGCGGGCCATGAGCCTTTCTCTGGATCTGCCGGATCGGGACTATCAATGGCTGCAGCTTTCCGGATGCTGGGCAAGAGAATGCCATATCCGCAAAAGAAACCTGGAACCAGGCATTGTGTCCATTGGAAGCATGCGGGGCAACTCCTCCCACGAGCACAACCCTTTCCTGGTATTAAAACGGGAAAACACAGACGAATACCAGGGGGAAGCCATTGGATTTTCTCTGATTTACAGCGGTAATTTCCGCATTCAGACAGAAGTGGACGCTCACGAAACGCTCCGTGTCCTGGCCGGAATCGATCCGGAAACCTTTTCATGGAAATTAGACTGCGGCGAAAGCTTCCAGACGCCGGAAGCCGTTATGGTTTACACCGATCAGGGATTGAACCACATGAGCCAGACTTTCCACAAACTGTATCAGAAACGCCTGGCAAGAGGCTGCTGGAGAGACAGAGTACGGCCCATCTTAAACAACAACTGGGAAGCTACTTATTTTGATTTTACCGAAGAACGTCTGGTGGAAATTGCCGCCAAAGCCAAAGAATGCGGCGTGGAGCTTTTTGTTTTGGACGATGGATGGTTCGGCGCCCGCAGCAGCGACAGAGCAGGACTTGGAGACTGGATCGCCAATCCGGCCCGCCTGCCCCGGGGAATTAAAGGGCTTTCTGAGAGAATTGAAGCACTGGGATTAAAATTCGGCCTTTGGTTTGAGCCGGAAATGGTCAACAAAGATTCTGATTTTTACAGAGCCCACCCGGACTGGATTATTTCAACGCCAAAGCGGTCCGCCTCCCACGGACGTTACCAGTATGTACTGGATTTTTCCAGAAAAGAAGTTGTGGACGCTATTTATCAGCAGATGTCCAAAATTCTGCGGGAGTCGAAAATCTCCTATATCAAATGGGATATGAACCGCAGCATTACCGAATGCTATTCCAGAGTTTTGCCGCCGGACCGCCAGGGAGAAGTGTATCATCGGTATATTCTGGGCGTGTATGACCTGTATGAACGGCTGATCCGGGAATTTCCGGAAGTGTTGTTTGAATCCTGCTCCAGCGGCGGCGGAAGATTCGATCCCGGTATGCTGTATTATGCCCCTCAGGGCTGGGCCAGTGATAACAGCGACGCCGTGGAGCGGCTGAAAATACAGTACGGAACCTCCATGTGCTATCCCATCAGCAGCATAGGCGCTCACGTATCTGTCACGCCCAACCACCAGGTGTTCCGCAACACGCCCCTGCATACAAGAGCAAATGTGGCTTATTTCGGCACCTTCGGTTATGAACTGGATCTCAATAAATTAACAGAAGAAGAACTGGTAAAAGTAAAAGAGCAGATTGCCTTTATGAAACAGTACCGGGAAACGCTGCAGTTCGGAACCTTCTACCGCCTGAAAAGTCCTTTTGAGGGAAATGAAACGGTATGGATGGCCGTCAGCCAGGATCAGAAAACTGCGTTGGTGGGATGGTACCGGACGCTGAACTGCGTCAATGCTTCCTATACCCGGGTGCGTCTGGATGGATTGAACCCCGAGTATTGTTACCGGAATAAAAACACCGGACTGTGCCACTACGGCGACGAGCTGATGCATGCAGGGCTGATTACCAGTGACGATACCGCAGGCCAGGTTCCGTCAGACGCCCTGCCTCCCAGCGATTTTGAATCCAGAATCTATATACTGGAGGTGGAAGAATCTTGACCCGCGAAAAAAAATATTCGCCTGCCCGGATTCTGATGATGCTTGTGGGAATCCTGTTAATCGGCATGTGCGTGGCCTCCTATCGAATGAGCGGATTCGGGGTAGACCCCTTTTCCTGTATGAACCTGGGCGTCAGCGGATTTGTGGGCATGTCTTTTGGCACCTGGCAGCTGATTGTAAATGCCGCTCTGCTTGTGGTTGTGTGGTTTACCGTACGAAGCTGCATTGGGCTCGGTACGATTGTCAATATGGTTTTTGTGGGATACACAGCAGATTTTCTCTGTTGGCTGTTCTTAGATCAGTTTGGGCTTCATGTGACAATGCCTCTGCGCATTTTCCTGTTGGCCCTGGGCACGTTGTTTGCCTCCCTTGGATGTGCATGCTATATGTCGGCGGAAATGGGAATCGCCCCCTATGACAGCGTAGCGTTTATTGTCACAAAATATACGAAGGACAAAGTTTCTTTCCGAATGGCAAGAGTGCTTTCTGATTTGATTGTGATTGTAATAGGAATTACTTTCTGCCTTTTGGCAAAGAATAGTCTCTGGGAGATTGTGGGCCTGGGGACAATTGTCAATGCCTGCTGTAATGGTCCGCTGATACAGTTTTTCCGGGAGAAATTTGAAAAATTATTGAAATAGACGGCAAAATTCCTCACACAAACTGATGATATTTGGGTACGGACGGTATTGCAGGCAGGCGTTCCCTCACACAAACTAATGATATTTAGGTACGGACGGTAATGTAGGCAGGCGTTCCCTCACACAAACTGGGCAGCGTTTCGGCGAACTAACTGCTAACGGAAACTAAGAAAGTCAGGAAAACCTTCCTTTCTAAGTCTCCGTAAGCAGTGGATTTCGCCTCCACTAAGGACGCCCATGAACTGTTTGCTTAGAGGGAACGCCTGCCTGCATTTCCTGTGTACCGAAATATGATAGGTTATTTGCGGGAGTATACCAGCTGACTGAGAGGTACATTGTTTTTCTTCCTGAATCGGGCGCACGTTATAATGTTTATTAAACAAACTTTAAATCATCTTTCAAACGCACACTGGAATTACAGCAAATAACTGTATTTCGATACACAGGAACAGCAGGATTGCCCTTTCGCTAAGCAAACAGTTCATGGGCGTTTTTCGTGGCGGCGAAATCCACTGCTTACGGAGACTTAGGAAGGAAGGCTCTCCTGACTTCCTTAGCCGAAGTTGGCAGTTAGTTCGCCAAAACGCTGCCCAGTTTGCGTGTGAAAGGGCAATCCTGCTGTTCCGTCCGTATCCAAATTGAATATATTCCTCCCAATATTAGTATGCTATAATAAATCCACCTGACAATTTTATTTTTGCAGAGATAACATAAAACAGGAGGTCATTATGCCCGGGTTTACCACACACTATTTATTTGGAGTTAACGCATACAAAAGATTACAGCCCACACACTTGAAAAAAATCATTCAACAGGAACACAAAGCTTACAGTTTAGGACTGCAGGGCCCTGATCTGTTTTTCTATTTTCTGCCTTCTTACACAATTCACAAGAACAATATCGGTTCTGTGGCACACACGGAAAAAACCAATGAATTCCTCCGTCATCTGTTAAACAGCCTGACACTGTTTCCAACCCGCAAGGAACAGGAGATTGCAGAGGCTTACATTGCAGGTTTTTTCGGACATTACATTCTGGATACCCACTGCCATCCCTATGTTTACTGGAAAACAGAATTCAGTGAAAAAACCAATGAATATCACGGCCGGCATATAGCCCTGGAAACGGAAATTGACGCCAGGCTGCTGAAGTTTTACCGGCAAGTTCTCCCTTCCGCTTTCCGGCAAAATACCACCATAAAGTTAAACCGTCTGCAGAAGCGCACCATTACCCGGATTCTGCACTATGTATATGCCAGAACTTATCCGGAGCTTGGCATTCTGCCCCTTACCATACGGACTTCTATTTTCTCCATTCAGGCCGGGACAAAATTCCTGCATGATCCCTCCGGAGCAAAGAAGAAATTCCTCAGTTTTCTGGAAAAACGGTTCTTAGGACACACACTGTTATCCACATTAATTCCCGGCATAAGCCTGACTGTCCACAGTGACCCCCTGAACCTGGGCCATAAAGCGTGGAAAAATCCCTGGGATCACACCCTGGTTTCCACAGATTCTTTTTTTGATTTGATGCGGACTGCCCAAAAAAGATATCTGCATATTCTGGAAGAACTGAACTGTCTGCTTTCTGAGCAAAAAGAAAGCTCCGCCAAAGACAGGGCTTCCTTAAACCGAAGCTGTTTTTCAAATTCCAAAACAGAAACCAGGCAAAATAACTGGGAACATCTGTTAGAACAACTTGGAAACCTGTCCTATCACAGCGGACTGGATGCGGGGATTCCCAGTTAACTGTTTTACAAATTTTATTTCTCATTGAAGTGAAACCAGATGCAGTTCGAATTATAAAGTCTTTTAACAAAGAGATAGAAGAATGTCAAATCAGTTGCTGTTTTGGCTGGTGTAGCCTGCCACTACATCATCAAATGGTTAGACAGTGACGACGAGAGCAACAGCTAACCTAGTGGGCGCTTTGCCACTATAAAAGAAAAGAAGAATCCCTGAACTGTGCGGCAACACGGTTCAGGGATTCATTCTTCGTCCGCATGGACTTGCGATTTCTTTTTGCCTACTGGCATTATAGCATATGCAAATTTTAATTGCAAGATGCATTACCTATACTGAATAGCAGAATTATTACCCGGTAAATGCCGCGCTAAATTCCGAAAAATTCTTTGATCTGTCCCAGGATTGTACGCATCAGTCTGATTCTTGCTTCCAGGCTTGCCCAGGCAATGTGGGGCGTAATCAGCAAACGGTCGCTGTCTTTCATATTTTTCAGAGGATTGTCAGGGCTCATAGGCTCCGCGCAGAGAACGTCGAGAGCGGCTCCCCGGATTTCCCCTGCGTTCAATGCATCTGCCAGATCCTGCTCTGATACAATGGGACCCCTGCCCAGATTCAAGAAAATTGCAGATTTCTTCATCCTTTCAAATGCCTTTTTATCCATCAGGTTCTCTGTCTCAGGAGTCAGCGGCGCATGAACGGATACAATATCGGAGGTTTCCAGCAATTCTTCAAAACTTACCCTTCGGTAATCCGGCTGATTGTTCTTCCCGGTGGTGGAATAATAAATCACATTGCATCCGAACATTTTAGCCGTTTCCGCCACCCGTTTGCCAATGGCGCCCATTCCGATAATTCCCCAGGTTTTTCCGTCAATCTCTGAAAATTTCTTGTCAAAATGAGTAAACAGGCAGTCAGCTACATATTTTTCAGATTTCACATATTCATCGTAATAGGGCAGATGCTCCACCAGATAAAACAGCATGGCAAACGTATGCTGAAGCACAGATTCCGTGGAATACCCGGCCACATTGCGCCATGCAATTCCCCGTTCATCCAGATAATCCTTGTCCAGATTATTGGTTCCTGTGGCTGTCACGCAGACCAGCTTCAGATTCTTTGCTTCTCCGATGCTTTTCTCATTAATAGGAACTTTGTTCAAAATAATAACGTCCGCATCCCGGGTACGCTCTCTGGCCTGCTCCGGTGTGGAAAAATCATATTTTACCATTTCTCCCAATGCTTCAAACCCGGATAAATCAATGTCGTCCCCAATGGTCTTTGCATCTAAAAATACTAATTTCATACAATTTCCTCCTCTATCATTAACCTGATCGTTTTTTTATCATATTCCGCCCTTTCGCCGCCGGAAGCAGTTCTCTTTGGAGCTTCTCCGGAGTTTTTTTCCCTTATATGGGCGGCTTCTTCCTGATATTCCGGGAACTCTCCTTCTTTTGCAGTGCAGATATAACCGCATCCGTTTCCCACCTGATATTCAAAATACCCTTTACGGGGGTATCCAAACGCTTCCAGAATTGCCATAATCGTTCCCCCATGGGCCACCAGGGCCACATGCTCCCAACGATTTTTACGTGCCTCCCTGATGCATCTTCGAAAAGCCTCTCTGCAGCGGAATTTAAAATCTTCCGGCTGCTCTCCGCCCGGAAATCCAATGGTTCCCCCGCTGTCAATGTATTTTTGATAATCCGCGTTTCCGCTTAATTCCTGATAATTTTTATATTCAAATTCTCCGAAATCCATTTCCCGGAACTCTTCTATGAACTTTGTCCTGTTTTTCCCAAAAACAAGCTCCGCCGTCTGCCGGCATCTTAAGTAAGGGCTTGCAAACACTGCGTCCATCACCGGAAAATCCCGGCTTTTTTGCCTTAGCCGCTCCTTTTCCGCTTCTAATATTCCCTCGTCCGTGCACCCCAGATAACGGTGCTCCCGGTTGCCCTGAGTGGCTCCATGGCGGATAAAATACAGCTTCATAAGGATACCCTTTTTTCATTAATCAGCATTCCCTGAAACCGCTCCACACCAAACTGTTTGGAAAAATGCTGACATTTGCACAAAAAGAGATAATATATATTTTTCCCGCACCCATGCAGAGATTCAAAATTTCCCTGCCCTTTGGCAAGTATTAAATCGGCGGCGTCCAGAATTTTTTTCCCTTCCTCCGTCAGTTTGTCATATATCACGCCCTGAATAGAACTGTTATTGGTAATCACAGGCACTTCCTCTGTAATTCCAACCTCAGCATCTTCCAGGGTTGCGTCATTGATGGCTTCCCCGCCCCGGACCATAGCTGTGATATGTAACTCTGGATACGTTTTCTTTAACTGGCGGAGCACGATTTTGTCCAGCACAATTTCCCCGCAGTTATCCATAATATATACCAGGTCAGAAGCCTTCCCAAGCTCCCGGCACAGATGATTGTACTCCGTTTCATCCAAATAGTCGTTCTCCCTGCGAAACAATTTCAGAAATTCTTCCTTCGTCACATGTTCAACGGCAGAAAAATCAATGTAATTGCCAATCCGCGCAAAACGGATGGCCTCTTTTAAGGTATCCCGGCTTTTTTGGATTTCCTGCTCCAATTCCGGTTCCATCTGAAGCAGAAGATGGTTAAATTCCTGCTTCATCTGAGCAATTTTCTCATCTTTGCCATAATATTTTTCCCGCAGTTCTGTCAGCAGAGCGCTCATCCAGGGGGCATTGTGCTCCGGCCTGCTGTTTCCAAGCAATGCCATTACTTCCCGCATAAAAGCCGTTTTTTTCTCTTCATCTTTAAAATTCTCAATCAGACGTTCCTGCTGATTCACCAGGCAGCACATGCATTTTGAATATAACAGCATTGGTTGTCCTCCTTATCCTTATAAATGGCCTGCTGCAATTATTATACGATAAAGCAGTTTTTTAATCAATCCATTTATGGCTTATAAACCAGTTCCCCGCCCAGGTTCCTGCTTTCCTCCCTCCCCAGGGGGAAAAATCATACCCACAAAGCCTTCCTTTCCATTAACGTTATAAATTCCGTAATATCCGCCGGCTTTTGCTTAGTGCCATTAACTTTCTGTCTCCCACTTTACCCGGCTTCCTTTTTCCGTTTTTTTCACTATCAGCTTCCGATCCATCTGTTCTTTCAGTTCTGTCACATGGGAGATAATTCCCACCAGTCTGGTATTGCCGGCCAGTTCATTGAGAATGGAGATGGCACGGTCTCTTGCTTCTTCATCCAGAGAACCGAAGCCTTCGTCTATAAACATGGTATCCAGATGCACCCGGCCCGCCGTATTCTGTATCACATCCGCCATGCCCAGGGCCATGGAAAGGGCCGCCAGAAAAGATTCGCCGCCAGAGAGGGTTTTTACATCCCGCACTTTATCGGTTACCAGGTCATACACATCCAAATCCAGTCCCGCTTCCCCCTGTCTGCCCAGCTGCTCCACTTCCCGGCAGCGGAGCATAAACTGATTTCCGTTCATTTTTACCAGTCTCCGGTTTGCCTCTCCGATAATGGTCCGGAAGTAACTCCGCTGAACGTAAGTCTGAAAATCCAGCCGGATATGCTGCGGCAGGTTTCCGTTGGCTGTTTTATCCAGGTTGCTGACCAGTTCATACTGCTGTTTCAATGCTGTCCGCTCCTGGTAAAGCTTCGCAAGCTGCCGTCTGGCCCGCTGATTTGCCGCCTTTCCTGCTGCAAGTTTCAGCTTTTCTTTCTCCAACCCTTTTGCCTCCCCTTCCAACTGCCGACTGTACTCTGACAATCCTTCCAGTTCTGCCGGCTCTTTGCCTTCTAATTGCCTGAGCAGCAACTTCTGATTTTTCTGCTGCTCTGCCAGGATTCCCTGACTCTCCGCTATATCCTGCCGCAACTTCTGCAAAGCTGTCTCGGCTGCTGCCTTTTTATTTTCCAGAGATAATTTCTCCTGTCCGGCCCTCTCAAGGTGATGTTTTAATTCACAGGCTTGAGGAAAAGGCAGTTCCTTTTGAATCAGCTCAAGGGCCTGTCTGGAGGTCTCCCAGGCAAGCGCCGCTTCGTACTGCTTTTTCACCAGTTCTTCCTTCTGCTGTTGGCACAATGCCTGTTCTTCTGACAGTTTTTCCTGTTTCTTTTCCTGCTGCTTCAGCCGCTTTTCCTGTTTTTGGGCCTCTTCCAAAACGGCAGACGCCTGCTGCAGTCCTGCCAGGCATTCTTTCTGCGCGGGTTTTATCATTTCTGGCTGAAAAGAATCTCCAAAGACGCGGGTTCCGTCCTGCTGCAAAAGCGAATGTTCTCTTTCCCAGTCTTTTTGCGCCTTCTGATAATTTTCCCGGCGCTGATTTAAGGTTAAATCCGCCTGCTCCCGTTCCTTTTTCGCTTCCTCTACCTGCTGCTCCGTTACGGCATGAGGAGAAAGCTCTGCTTTTTGGGGATGTTCTGTGGCGCCGCACACCGGGCAGGGCTGTCCCAGGATGAGCTCCTGCGCGATAATCCCCACCTGCTCCCGAATAAAACTGCGGTTTTTCTCCTCATAGTCCCGGCTTTTTTCCTGAAAAAGCTGCAGTGCCTGTTCTGCCTCCTGCCGCGCCTGCTTCTGTTTCTTTCCGTATCTTAAAACGCGTCCATAAGTATCTGACATTTCCTCCAGCAACGCTTGTTTTGCTGTCAGCTCTTTTACCGTCTCTGCAAGGGCTGGTATTTTAGATGCATCTTCTTCCAGTTTTCCTCTTTGTTCCCGGGCCTTTTGCATCATATTCTGAATCTCATTCAGTTTCTCTTCCGTCTGCTCTAAGGCCTGGCGGGAGGCCTGCTGTTCTTTTTCAGCCCGCAGAACCGCTTCCTGGGTCTCTTTTAAACCATCATATTTGGGCAGCAGATTTTTCCATCCTGCAATCTGCTCGGACAATTTCGGAAGCTGCGCTTCTAACTGCAGACAAAATTCCTTAAATCTCCGGGACTTTTCTTTCTCCTGCTGATTCTGCTGAGTCAGTAATCTGGCGCGGGCAGCAATTTCTTCTTCTGCCGTCGTTTTCTGCTGAAAAAGCTGATTGAGTTCTTTTGCCCGGCGAATACGAAATGCGGTTTCCTCAGACTGCTTCCGGTTTTCAGCTTCCTGCTGCCGGATTTCCTGTTCCCGCTCCCCCATTTCCTGCAACAGATGTTCCAGGGTTTCAAGAATCTGCTTCGGACTGGTTTCCAGTTTTTCACAGATTTCCTCCCATTCCTTTCCATAACGGCTTTCCGGCAAATAAGTGACTCCCTGGATTTCATGGCTGCACAGCTTGCGGTTATCCTCCAGTTTTCCGTACAGGGATTTGCTCTGATCCCGCAGCTTCATCTGAAGGCTGGCATACACATTGGTGTCAAAAATCCTGGAAAATATTTCCTTCCGTTCTTTGGAGGATGCATGAAGCAGCCTGATAAATTCTCCCTGGGCAATCATGGCAATCTGGGTAAACTGCAAAGCGCCTACGCCCAGGATTTCTATAATTTTCTCATTGATTTCCCGAATTTTCCCCGGAAATTCCCGGCCATCCGGCATCCATAAGGTGACGGAAGCATTTTCTTTGGTCAGGGTATATGTTCCCTCTTTGTTTTTTCGCCTGCTGGTGCGTTTATAATTGGGATTTCTCTGAATCCTGTATTCCTTTCCGCCGTAAAGAAAGGTCAGTTCCACAAAGGTGGGCACATCCGGGTCTGCATACTGACTGCGCATCATATCCCCGTCCCGCCTGCCGCCGCTTGTCTGGTCATACAGCGCATAGGTAATGGCGTCAAAAATAGTGGTTTTTCCGGCTCCGGTATCCCCGGTAATCAGAAACACGCCCTGGCTTGCGTCCGCAAAATCTATGGTTTCTTTTCCGGCGTAGGAACCGAAGGCCGACATTACAAGTTTGACTGGTTTCATGCTGTTTCCCTTTCCTGCCGCGTATATTCCGGCATATCATTTGGACTTTCATACTTCAGATATTAATACTACAGCAAACAATCTATATTTTGATACACAGGAACTGCCCGGTTTGCGTGTCAAAGGGCAATCCGGCAGTTCCGTCCGTATCCAAATATAAAACCTCCGCTGCAGTATTAAACCACCTCTGAAAATTGAGCCAATATTTCTGCAACAATCTTTTCTTCTTCCTGATTCATGGGCTGGTTTTGCATTTCCTGATAAAAAGCCCGAAAGGCTTCCATGGGCTGAAGCAGAATTTCTCCTTCTTCCTCCGGTTCCAAAAGATTTCTGGTTCTGGTATTATCCACCCGCAGCTCTAAAATAAAATCATAGACCTCCTCCAACTGTTCTTTGGGGCGGTAGGGCTCCTTTTCATCGGTGAGGGTCACGCTGATAAAGTCATGGCAGTTTTCTTTTGTTGCCCGGCCGATAATTTCCTGCAAAAGCCCCCGTTCCCGGCGCACTTCCTGCAGGGGAGTCAAAGGCAGCGATTCGATTTGGATCTCCTGCTGTTTTGCTCCCAGAGTCACCATTGTAACTGCTTTTTTGTGAAATTCCTCGCTGACAGAATATTTCAGCGGCGTCCCGCAATAACGGATGTGGGGCGCTTTTACCATCTGAGGGCCGTGGATATGGCCAAGGGCCGCATAGTCAAACTGCTCTATCACAGACACATCAATATTATCCAGGCCGCCGACGTGAATCACGGCCTGTTCAGAATCACAGGATTCCGGCTTCTGTCCCTGATTTGTATAAAACTGGTGGGACAACAGCACATTCCTTTTGCCGAAATCAATTTGTTCCCGTGAAAGAACTGCCCGCACAGCGCTTTCATAATCCGTCACAACGCCTTCTTCAAATAAATGCCGCACATACCCCGGTTTCAAAAAAGGCAGCAAATAGAAATTCACTTCTCCGTGTTCATCCTGCAGGACCACTTTTTTCAGGAAATCTTCCGAACCGGCCGGAGCCTCTGCTGCCACGTAAATCTGATGTTTTTCCAGAAAGGAACTGGCATAGCTCAGCCTTTGAGGATTATCATGATTTCCGGCAATAATCAAAACAGGAATCTGCGGGGTAAGTTCCGCAAGTTCCTGCAAAAAACGGTCAAATATGGTATATGCTTCCCCGGAGGGCGCAGAACGGTCATAAATATCCCCGCAAATAAGGATCACATCCGGCCGGCGTTCTTTTGCCAAAACTGCAATTTGCGAAAGCACCGCCTGCTGATTTTCTTTCAGACTGTAATAGCGGAGCTGTTTTCCGATATGCAGATCTGATAAATGAAAAATTTTCATAGGCTCTCCATTCTGCCGCCTGCTGCGGCATTTGCAAATATGCTCTATAACATTTACATACAAAGCTTTCATTATCCTGGTCATCCGCTGGTCTGCCGTATGATATACCCGCTGCAGAGGCCAGGGCAGCCCCAGAATATATTCCCGGTCTCTCTCTGACAGAGCTTCCAGTTCCCGCAGAAACAACGGCTCATCCTGATACCGCTTCCTGCCGAACTCGCAGGGATAGTATTTTTTCCGGGGAAGTTCTTCCCGTTCCACCACCCGCCGGTAATGGGCTGCGCCGTATTTTCCATATTCTCTCACATAGGACACTCTTTCTATCAAAGGTTCTTCCTGAGGTTTTTCCAGTAAAATAATTCCCTTGGCCAGATAATGCCGCCACACCAAAGCCCCTGCCCGTTCTCTGGATATGGGATAATCCAGTTCTTTCACAATCTGATCTACGGTATAGCCCAGATCTGCAAGATGGCGGAGGGCGCCGCCGTAAGCCATATCACCCACAAAATCGGACAATGCCTGATTGAAATATCTGTGTTCCAAAACGGTTCTCCTTTTGCGCGTTTACAAAAAGCCAGCAGTGAGCGGAGTAATACCATCCCCGTTGATTTACACCCTGGATTCTTCTATGCGATTTTTAAATACCGCTTCAGATCCTCCATCTGCTTTTTGGCCTGCTGATATCCCTCTTCATACAAAGTGGTCAGTTTCTTAGGATCTGATTCGGTTCTTCCCACTCCATGGGTGGTTTCCGGTGCAATCACAAAGATTTCTCCGGCCTGTTCCCGCTCCATCAACTCCTGGATGCAGGCATTGTACCGTTCGGGCCTGGTCTTAATATCCTCTGCAACCTTCGGATATTTTTTATATAATTTCTGGGAAATGTCTCCTGCCCGCTCTGTTTTCTTCACGTAGCCCCGTTCTCTGGTGAGAATCACAATATTCTTATCGCAGCCTTCCTGGATGGCGTGTTTGTAGGGCACAGAGTCAGACAGCCCGCCGTCCAGATAGTAGCGTTTCCCTACTTTCACCGGCTGAAACAGAATAGGCAAAGCACAGCTTGCCACCACTACGTCAAATTTATCATCCCGTCTGGGAACTTCCAGATATTCCGGCTCCCCGGTATGGATATTGGTCACGCATGCCTCCACTTTTCCGGGAAAAGCCTCAAATGCGTCATAGTCAAAAGCCTCCAGCTTGTTGGGAACCTCTCCGAATACAAAAGGAATATTGTAAAAACTTCTGTCCTTTAGCAGATGACGCATTCCCATATACCGCTTATCCTTCATATATTTCTGCGCAATTTCCAGATTTCTGCCTTTTTGTTTTGCCAGATAGGAAACTCCGTAGGCAATGCCTGCAGATACCCCGATAAAATAGTCCGGCATAATATTTTCCTCTAAAAATGCATCTGTGACGCCGCAGCTGAATAAAGTCCGGCTTGCGCCGCCCTCCATGGTAATTCCAAGCTTCATTCTATGTTCATTCCTTTCATTTACTTCATTTTGCCGTTAGTATTTTACCGCATTTTCTTTCTCTTTACAATGACAATCTTTTTAAATAGCTTATTTCCCGACAGAATATACCGCTTTCCGTACAGGATATGCACCGCTTCTTTTCTTTCCCTTCCAGTCTGCGTATAATAATCACATACCCTTTCACTTTTACACATTAACGCGAAACGACAAGGAGCTGCCTATGAATTCATACGTAATCCAAGCATATCCCTATCAGAATGTTGACATCTCTCCCTGGCAGAAAAAATTTATCTGCAGCGAAGAAGAGATTGACCGGCAGATGCTGCGTCTGGCAAACCGTCATATTACCTGGACGGAAGGAGAGCCGGTATCTGTCGGTGATGTGGTGCAATGCCGCCTTGTTTCCAGGCTGCCCAGATTCCAGAATGACAATCTGAGCCTGACCGCAGGCGCCGGGCTTTTCGACGCAGAACTGGAGTCTTTGCTGATAGGAAAGAAAGCCGGAGATACCATCCGGTTAGAAAAAGAAAACACCGGGATTACCGGAACATTGATTTCTGTGAAAAACAGGCATGTGCCTGCTGTCACGGACGAATACATCCGGGAGTTATCCATTCCGGATGTGTCTACCGTACCGGGACTACCTGAGAGAACAACAGCTTCAGGCCGCTTTTTCCAATGACTGCTGCGAACCTCTGATGCATATTCAGAACACCGTACTGGAAATGAGCGAAATTCTTCTGCGCAGGGCCGACTGGAAACGCTATACTAATCTGAAATTACAATATCTCAGGGGACTTGCAGCCTTTGAAGGATTTGAGATTGAGACTATGACCGCCAAAGATTTCGAAGGCCGGATTCCGGTGAAATCCTACGGCGGACTGGTGGCTATGCTTCAGACAGAATCCTGGGATACCTGCTGTTTCTCCCTGTTAGGACAACAGCTGACCCAAAGACATGAGACAGAAACGTTAATCGCCCCGGAATATGAAGCATCCCTTCAAAATCTGGCAGACACCTGGCGCAAACCCATTCCCGAATGTCGGAACATACTGCCCTTTGAACTGTATGAAATTGATTATTATTCCAATCAATATCTGAAAACAGTGAGAGAATATCTGAAAAAAAATCTATATACGGAGGAATGAATTATGGCAATCCAATCTGCAACTCCTGAAACCTTTGATGAACTGACAAAAGAAGGCTTTGTAATCGCCGATTTCTTCTCCTCCACCTGTGTTCCCTGTAAAATGCTGAGCCAGGTGTTAGAGGACATTGAAGCCGAGCTTCCTTTTGTTAATATTGTAAAGGTGAATACCACGGACTATCCGGAATTCAATGACCGCTTCCGCATACGGGCCGTTCCCACCATTCTGTTCTATCAGAATGGAGAACAGAAAGAAAAGCACATTGGAATGATGGCTCCTGAAGAACTCAAAGAAAAAATCAAAAATTATCTCTATTGAAAGGAAAATTTGTTATGAAAAATTATAAACATATACTTACCATTACAGCAATTGCAGTAACATTTTTACTGACGCTCTGGGGCTGCGGCAATTCCGGGCCCAAGGTTCCCAATGCTGAAACCGCCTCTTACGATGATATTGTGGCTTACCTGAAAGACGGCGGCGTCATCACAGATGATAAGAATCCCGCTGACATCAACAATGCAGAAGGCTATGTGACAGACAATACCGGAGGGGACTTCCCTTCTGCGGAAATCGCTGATAAAGCCTGGGATTACGACGGGCTTTATCTTTTCTGGTGGGATTTGGAAAACCCGGGAGATTTAAAGGGAAATTATGATTCCTTAGCCAACAACAACGGCGTCATTGTTATTGCAGGCGGTGCGGCCGTTCTGGAAACGGCCGGGTACAACGGCCCCTTTGCAATTGCCTTTTCTGAGGATTATGCCCAGAAAGACAAAGCGCTGGAATTGTTTCAGGCAATGCCGGAGTGAGATTATGGAAGAAACAGGAACCTACCCAGGTATAAAGGAAACCATTCAGAAATTTTTCTCCATGCTGAAGAAGGCCAGACTGCCATACCTCTGGCTGATTGGCTATATTGGCATTTCAATGATTTTGGCAAATACAGGCATACAGGTGACGGAATATACTGCGGAAATGTTTGCAGGAAATGTGAGCTTCACAGGCATAATCCTGCCTTTTCTCCTTTACTCCCTTCTGTCACTCTGTATTTCTTCTATTTCAGGCATTGCCTCCGGGCTGTGCACGGCAAGAATTGACCGCAACTTAAGACGCTCCCTCTGGGACAGCATGGTTCATCTGCCTTTCCGGTTTTATCAGGACAACAGGCCCAAAGAAATGATTTCCCGCGTCACCACGGACATAACTGCCGTCAGCCAGCTTGTCATGCAGATTTTTCTGGAATTTATCACAACCTTTTACACCTGTGCACTGATTTTGGGAAAAATTTATTCTTATGACTTAAAACTGATGCTTACTCTGCTTGTTATCCTGCCCCTGCAGATTATCATTGCATGGATTGCAGGGCAGCTCCGCTTCGGCTTCGGCAATGAAGTAAACCAGAAACAAGCGGAACTGACCCAGGGAATTGCAGAGCGAACCGGCCAGTCCCTGCTGATCAATATTCTGACCTCCTACACCGGATACTGAACAAGCCTGCGGGCGGCTCAGGGAAGCGCATTGAGAATCAGCAATATTATGGCATGTCAAAAAGAAGAGCTGCTGACCGATTACCAGACTGCAAAAGGAACCCAGGGCAGCCTGTTCCATGTAAACCATTTGATGAATGTAGAAGAAGAACCGCTCCACAGCGGGAAACTGCCGCCCCGGGAACCGGGAGCAATCACTTTCCAGAATGTTACATTTGGCTACAGTACAGAGCATCCCATTTTAAAAAATGTCAGCTTTACAATTCCCGCCAATCAAAAGACTGCAATTATCGGAGAAAACGGCTGCGGCAAATCCACGATTTTAAAGCTGATTCAGGGATTTTATCAGGCAGACAGCGGAACCATTGCCAAGACGAATCCATTCAGGCGGATCATATCATCGTAATGGCAGAAGGAGCTGTGGAAGCCTGCGGAACTCTGGAAGAGATAAAAGCCCGCAGTGAAACCTTCCGTTCCTTTGCCGGCGCCCAGGGAAAGGAGAGGCCGCAATGAAGAAATATACCATAGCCTTCAGTGCTTTTCTGCTTCTGATTTTACTGCCATGCTGATTTATACTGCGCTGAGCCCTGATTTCGCCCCTCCTGTTTCCATACGGCAGCAGGCTGATCTCTCGGAGGACAATCCCATCTGGGATAAAACGCTGGATGATCTGGCCGATTATTTTGTAGAAGAGCAGGTGCTTCCCAATACAGAATATAACATTTTGGTGGCAGGAAACGCCACAGATGCCAGACTTTACAGCGGCGTAGAACTATACTGGTGGGATTTGGAGCATCTGACCCCGAAAGATAAACTGTTTAAAAATTACCAGAATGGCCTGGAAAACGGCTTTATTCACTGGACAGAGCAATACCGGATCAATGTTGAGATACGCGGGCCCTTTGCGGTAGGCTACTATGGCACCTATGCCGGGGATGTGGACAAGATGCTGAAAGCATTCCGGGATTATTGCCGGGAATAAGCCCTTCTGGGCGCGTTTCACGGAGGTTCTTGTAAAAACGCGCCTTTTATGATATGCTTACCAGCAGACAACAAACAAAAGCAGTTGGTATAAAGGATGAGTGATTGCAGTGGCAGCAGGAGCACACATAAAAACTGTTTTGGTGGACAGCAGCGCCGGAATGCGCAGCAGCCTTTCAAATCTTTTGGATATCTACCGCACCTTTCGGATCGTTGCCCAATTTGACGACGTTAATTTAGCCAATGACTATATTTTAAATCATCCCGTTGATCTGGTGTTCGTACAGCTTTCCATCGGAAATCCCCAGTACAGCGGAGATGGTTCCTTTATGGTGGGTTTTCTTTCCTCACAAAACCCCGATCTTCTGATTGTCCCCTATTCGGATAACCCCCGGGACGCTTACCTGACACAAACCTTAGGAGCCACCTCCTTTTTCACAGTTCCCGTTGATGTGATGCACTTTCAGCGGGTCATTCAGAGAATTTCCTATCTGTTTGAACTGATTTGCATCAAGCGGGAGTCAGAAAACCGCACCATCATGATAAAAAATAAGACAGGCTATCAAATCGCAAAATTCAGCGATATCCTCTACATTGAAAACAGCAACCGCAAAAAGAAAATCGTCTGTGTCAACGGCAGTGAAATAGACGTTTTAAATTATACCATGGATGAACTGGAGCGCCTTCTGGAAGGAAGTTCCTTTTTCCGCTGCTACCAGTCTTTTATCGTCAATCTTGATAAAATTACCTCCATCCGCACCGATTCCGTCAGCCGGACTTATACACTTTCTTTAGAAGGGCTGCAGGAGGAAATCCTGCTCAGCCGGGAAAAACAAAAAGAAGTGATTGCACGTCTGCAGCAGCGAAGTTCCAATATCACGATCTGAAAACACAGCAGGAGAAAACCATGATAACTGAAAAAATTTACCAGGAATACATTAAAATTCTACAGGAAGAACTGATCCCGGCCATGGGATGCACCGAACCCATCGCCGTTGCCTACTGCGCCGCCCTTGCCGGAAAAGCTCTGGGCAGCCAGCCTGAAAAAGTCATCGTAAAAGCCAGTCCCAACATTATCAAAAACGTCAAAAGCGTGGTAGTTCCCAACACCGGCGGACAGCGGGGCATTGCCGCCGCTGCAGCTGCAGGCATTATAACTGGAAATCCCGATGCCAAACTGCAGGTATTGGCAGATATTACCCCGGAGCAAATGAAACAGCTGGCCGAATACTTAAATCATGGAGAATTTCTAGTGGAAAAATCAGAAAAACCCTATGTGTTCCACATTGAAGTCTCCCTGTTTGCAGAGGGGCGCACGGCAAAAGCCGAAATTGCAGGGCACCACACCAATGTCATCCGCCTGGAAAAAGACGGAGATTTGCTGCTGCATAAAGAGTATGAAGAACAAGCCCATACACATACCACTGACCGAAGCCTGCTTACCGTGGCCCAAATTGTGGAATTTGCAGACTGTGTAAAAATTCCGGACGTCCAGGAGATCCTGCAGCGGCAGATAGACTATAACACTGCCATTGCCGAGGAAGGACTGCAGGGAGCTTACGGCGCCAAAATCGGAAGCATTCTGCTGAAATCCTACGGCCGCAGCATCCATAACCGGGCAAAAGCCTATGCCGCAGCAGCTTCCGACGCCAGAATGAACGGCTGCGAGCTTCCTGTGATTATCAATTCCGGCAGCGGCAACCAGGGACTGACGGCTTCCCTGCCCGTTATTATCTATGCCAGAGAGCTCTACGTCTCTCAGGAAACCCTTTACCGGGCCCTTGTTGTTTCCAACCTGGTTACCATTCATTTAAAAACCGGCATCGGCCCTCTGTCCGCCTACTGCGGCGCCACCAGCGCAGGATGCGGCGCAGGCGCAGGCATCAGTTACCTGTACGGCGGCGGATGTGAAGAAATCACCCACACCATTGTCAATGCCGTGGCCATTGGCTCCGGCATGATCTGCGACGGCGCGAAGGCAAGCTGCGCCGCCAAAATCGCCTCAGCCGTAGAATCCGGACTTTTAGGCATGCAGATGCAGCGAAGCGGCAGTGAATTCCACGGCGGGGACGGTATCGTGGTAAAAGGCGTGGAAAATACCATCCGCAACGTGAATATCCTTGCCAGCGAGGGGATGAAAGAAACGGATCAGACGATTATCCGGCTGATGACGGAAGAAACCTGCAAAAATTAATTTCAAATGCAAAAAACTGCTAAAACTGACTTTTTCAGACCTTGTAAAATTTTCCCAAAGGGGTATAATAAACATAAATAGCAATATTTCTTACAACCAACGCCAAGGGGAGGGCATCTTCCATGAAACAGACACAGGAAATCCAAATGACTTATTCCGGCCTGCTGCCGCAGAAGGACGGAAGCAAAATTGTACGGGTAGTTTTTGAGCGGGGCAAAGACTTTGCGGAAGGGATTGTCCCCTCTGGCAAAATTGAAAAATCTTCCGGCTTTACGCCGGAAGAAATAAAGCAGCTGAGCGATTATCTGCTCCAGAATGGAGATGATATTCTCACGAAAGCAAAGGATGTGAATCCCCTGCGGAACTGGATGAAGAAAAAATAAACGTTTCAATCCCATTTTGGACGTCAGAATTCCTTTTTTTCCATAATCCTGATACTTATTTTTGCAGACAGCAGCAGGAGAACCAGCGCCAGCGCCATTGCAGCCGCAGCTATCATGCCCCAATTCCACTCCGCCGCATGGTCTATCAGGGCAGCCAACTCCAAATCTATATTCAAAATCTCTGCGGCTTTTTCCGTAAAAATAAACACCACAACCACCGCTCCTATTGCTGCAACAGATACGATTCTGCCCTTTTCAGCGCCGAATTTCAGCTGAAAAGGAATTATTACTGCCAACAGTATCAGAATCACCGGCAGAACCTCAACGGCAATCAGCAAAGTATCCCGAACCGGCATGATTTTTCTCATTTCTCCTATAGCTGCGGCAACCAGAACAGAAAACAGCCAACAGCTTATCCCAATTATCACACCGAACCCATATTTTTCCAACACATACCTGGCTCTGGTTACAGGCAGAGAAAAGAGAAATGCGTTCCCATTGTCAAATTCATCATAGCTGATAGTGCTAATGGTAAACATGGCTCCAAGAACAGTCATATAACTGATAATAAAAGACGTATCTTTTACAACCGCTGCCATCATTACGGCAATAAATCCAATGGTTACGAAAAATCTCTTCTGATTTAACATAAGTTTCATATCTTTAATCAGTAATCCTTTCATACCTTTTACCTTCCTTTCACACATCCCCTCGTATCATCATGGTAATCAGTTCGTCCACCGCTGCCTTCTCAATCACAGCCCCCGGATAATTTTCCAGATAATATCCTCTCTGATTGGTCAGGCAGCTATATCCAAAGCTTTCCTTTTTATGGCGCAGAATATACTGCTTATCCAGTTCTGCATACTGGCTGCTGCTGACCTTTATTACGGCATAGTCGCTCAGCAGCACATCGGTATCTTCATGAAGAATCATTTTTCCATCATGTATCATGTAAAGCTCGTCGCACAAACTTTCCAAATCTCCGGAAATATGGGAACTGATCAAAATGGAGCGTTTTTCTTTGGCTTCCATGTATTCCCGCAGCAGCTCCAGCAGCTCATCTCTGGCAATCACGTCCAGTCCCACGGTAGGCTCATCCAGAATCAGCAGTTCTGACTGATGGGAAACGGCTGCAATCACCTTCAGCTTCGCCTTCATTCCTGTAGAAAACTCTTTAATTTTCTTATTTATCGGCAGCCCGAACCGCTGTACCTGTTTCATGAAAAAATCCCTGTCAAATGTATCATAAAGATTGGTCAGCACCGGAATAATGTCGTGGATATCCAGATATCCGCTGAATCCGGAGTCTGACAGAACTACTCCCAGTTTCTGTTTATCCTTTACTGAAAATTTCTCCACATCCTTGCCGAACAATTCTACTTTTCCGCCGTCTCTGTGAATCAGGCCCAGAATTGCCTTAAACGTTGTGCTTTTCCCCGCGCCGTTCTGCCCCACCAGTCCGGTAATGCAGCCCGGCTTAATCTCCATGGAGCAATCCAGGGTAAAATCCCCGTACCTTTTCACCAAATGCTCTATTTTCAACATCTTCATCCCTCCATAATCAATTCAAATAAGCTCCTGATGTCCTCGTCGCTGATTCCATATCTTCTGCCTTTTAAAATCGCCAGCTCCAGCTCCGCTTCCAGTTCTTTCTTCTGCTCCTCCATAAGAAGTAATGGATTGGCTGCGGCCACGTAGGTGCCTTTTCCATGGACTGTTACCGTAAATCCCTCTGCTTCCAGACTGTCATAAGCTTTCTTCACCGTCAAAGCGCTGATTTTCAGCTCCTTTGACAAGGCACGGACAGAAGGCAGATTATCATTCTCCTTCAGCTCCCCATTGCGGATCAGCGTTTTAATCTGGCCTACAATCTGTTCGTAGATGGGAACCATCAGGGAACCATTTATAATGATATTCATGTTTCACTTTCCTCCTTGTTGCAAACAGTATATAACAGTATTTGACTGTTGTCAAGTGTTATATACTGTTTAGTTACAGATTGATATTCCATATAGAAGTAAAAAAGAACCGTGTTCCCCGCATCAAATAAACTTAACTTGACCCACAAGTAATCATGGATATTTATCTGTTCCCATGCTATACTAAAGAAAAAGGGGCGATCCAAATGACGGCTGAATGCAGGAATTGGCAAGAAG
>CAJTFX010000018.1 GCA_910575555.1 Lachnospiraceae bacterium
CTTAATTGACAAAACACAATGTTAGCTTGCAATCATACTCCTTAAACTGCGGCATACACAACTGTTTTATTTGTGTTTTCTTGTACCTCTATTTTGGTATCAAGTGGTTCATGCCTTCCCAGTCAATCCCTGCCGATTTTATCAGATTTTCCGGGAGAAGATGGATGTAATAAGCCGTTGCGTCCAGATCCCTGTGTCCCATGTATGTCTGCAAGTAAGGCAGACGGGAACCGAGGTCTTTCTTTTCGTCAAGCCACCGGTTCAAAACAGCAGTGGCAAACCGGTGTCGGAGGTCGTATACTCTTACTGAGGGAAGAAGGTCCTTTGGAACGTCCGGTTTCGATAAGGCAAAAAATCTCTTAAACTTTCCCTGTATCCATCCGGCGGAGTAGGGTTCGCCGGATGGCGAGGGGAAGAAAAATTCGCTTTCAGGAAACGCTGCGTCACGGACAGCTGCATAGGATTTTGCCAGGGAATTCATCTCATCCGACATGACGATGTTGCGGCTTTTATGCTTCTTCGTTTCAATGATACGCAGCTCCCCGGTATTCAGGTCCACTTCATTTCTCTTAAGGTTCCTGCCCTCATTCGGACGCAGCCCGCAGGTATAAGTCATGCGGAAGTAAGTGCTGAGCAGGAGCGGACGGAAAGGCTCTTTGGGATATTTGTACGTATCAATCTCCCGGAAAAGCGCTGTCAGTTCATCGTCCCCAAACAGGTACGGAACAAAAACTGTTCCTCCAGCGGTGAACTTATCCGACAGGATATAAGCGTTCTTTCCAACGGATTTCAGGTAAGTGCCGAATCCCCGGATGAAAGCGGCTCTGCTGTGGATCACGCTGTCTGACTCTCCCGGATCAGGTTTCAGCCAGTTCAGGACAACCCCTTCTGTTAAATCTCCGGTTTCGGCATATTTCGTGGAACAATACCGGTCAAACTGACGCGCCCGCCCAAGATAGGTGTTTTCCGAATAACCGAGGGATATTTTCAGGTCGATCAGATGATTCAGATCATTTGCAAACATACTGGTAAAGCCGCGGTTCATAACAGTTCCTTCCTTTCCAGCGGAATCCCCCTGAAATCAAGCGCACATTCTTTCAGGTTTGCTGTATCGAGTGAAAGATACTGGCGCGAAGATTTCAGGTCGTCATGTCCAAGTATCTGTGCAATCGTTGTGAGGGGTGTGCCTGTAACGAGTAGCTTCTTGGCAAGACGTCTGCGGAGGCCGTGGAACCCTTTCCCGTCAAACGCATGCCTGGCGATACCGGCTTTCTTCTGGTATTGCTGGAACATACTTCCGATGCAGACCGCATTGGCGATAGCTGTTTTCGGAGCCACAGCCCTCAGGAATACTTCCGGGCAGTCGGAAGCAGGACGTGCATTTAATATATAATCCTGCAGGGCAGCTCCGGTTTGCTTTACCAGCGGGACATAGACTGTCCTGCCAGTCTTTTTCTGGCACAGCCTGATCTCGCCTTTCCTCCAGTCAATGTCGGAAAGCCTAAGACGGATAAGGTCACAAGCCCGCAGGCCGGTTGTCGCAGCCGTCAGGATAATGGCACGGTCTCTTTTTCCCATATCGCTGCCGGTATCGATTACCGCAAGGATGCGCTCCAGTTCTTCATCCGTCACATAGCCCTGTATCGGCATGTCCCGGTAAACTTTATAGGAAAACAGATCAGTACAGTCCGGCGCCGGTATTCCTGTCTCTTTCAAAAAGATATGGAAATATTTAAGATAGAGAAGGATGTTGTGCAGGCTGGATGTCCTGACCTCTGCTGCGGTTTTTAATATAAACTCCCTCACATCATCGACAGAGACATGCTCTAACGATTCATGGCCGAGGACTTCAAAGTGATGGAGATACCTGCGGACCACCCAGACCACATCGTCACGGGTATTGGAGCCGTAATTCCTATAATCCAGGAAACGGTCAATCAGCCGTTCATTTTCCGCCCTGAGCAGATATTTTGTTCCGTGTTTCGGCATTTTGAGGTGAATCGTCCCTGTCAGATAAAACTCATTCAGCCGGTTCGCGGCAGAGCGGATATTCCTGTAGTGATAGTCTGAAATTTCGCTTCTGGACAACCGTTCTCTCTGGAATCCTACATATTCATTTGTGATTTCAGGATCGTAGAAAGAGATGCCTTTTTTGCCGTAGTAGAGCAAACGCCCTCAGCCCCGGCTGAATATTTGTCCATATGCTGGATTCACTGTAGCCGAGCCTTCTGGCTTCTGCAACCATCCGGGCAATCATTTCATTGATGGTTACTTTGTTCTCATTCATGGCAAATGCCTCCTTTGGTATAGTCAGGGAAATCCCTGCTGACACCATTATCAGCAAATGCCATTGTGGGTGCTATAAAAATACTTCAAATACTTCAAATTCTTAAAACTGACATGGATTTCTTTTTTCTGTACTTTCATAATTAAGTGACAAATGGTAAAATACAAGCTAAATAACATACGTTACAAAAGAAGTGTTAAAGGGGGAAAACAGATGGGAAAGCGAACATTTGAAGATGTCAAAAATTATGTCGAATGGCAATCGCAAGGGAAATGTACCGTATTAAGTGCAAAGACAGAGCAACATTTTGATGACTTGGGCGTTGATGTATATGTTTGGAATGTCAAAACCGATACGGATGGAGATTGGTGGGTGGTAGAAGGTGATACTGTTCCAATGAATCTATATTCCCAAAGCGCATACTACTTTGGTGCCGATGAAGTGTATTCCTTCCACATGGGATTAATGCAAAGAATGAGTGCAGCCCAAGATGAGTATAATCCAGAGGATTTTGTAAATGGTGTTACCCTTGACGCAGAAATTGCCCCACAACTTTTCCGGAAACTAAAAAGTGTCGCCGCCCTGATTGACACAGCTAAGGAAATTGAAGATTTTCAAGCAATAGGTGTTCAGTGTAGAGAAACACTCATTGAGCTTGGCAACCATATATATAATCCCATGATGGCCGGTAGCGGGGAGCAGCCCCAAGCATCGAATTTTAAACGTAAAAGTGAACTGTTTATTCAGTTTTACTTGAAAGGATCAGAAAATTCGGACTACCGCAACATCATTAAAAAGCTAACAGAAGCCACATGGGACTACGCTAATAAAATAACGCATTCGCGAAGTGCTACATACTACGAAGTATCATCTTGTGTCACGTTATGCATCTCCCTCGTGGGTGTTTATGAAAATATACTCCAAAAAGTTTTTGATCCGCTTTCACAATACCATTGTTCAATATGCCAAAGCAAAAAACTGAGCATTGCTGGCGATGATTCAGATGAAGATGGAATAGTTCAAAAACTATACTTGCACTGCGAGGAATGTGGGGGCACAACAGAAGTCGTCTTTGAAAAAAATAACGAAAATGATCCCTCTTATATTACAGGTAAAGTCATTGAATAAGAAAGTGAATATAGAAATCCCAGACTAATACAATGGAAGTTGTAGTTTGGTTTTTCTTCTTTTTAGAATTATATTTTGTCGTGTACTTGATATGCGGTTGCCTATATTGTAAAGGATGAATAAAAAATAAAGAGGTTTTACGGCTTGTGACGCAAGAAAAGATTATCCCGAATTATTTTGTTTAAGCCGGGAGTTTGAGAAAACCAGCAATAGAAACAAGCAAAAAGTTATCCCGAATATTTTTCTAAGAAATGCCACTGTTGCTGGCTTTCTTTGAAGTATTCGGGATAATCTGCCTTTCGGTATAACCAGGATGGTTTTACATGTTTTGAGTTGTTTTCGGTCGTAGGAAAATCGTAAGAAAGTCCGTTGAAAATCATATATTATCCGCAAAGGAAAGCGAAAACATAAATCGCTCCATTCTGATATGCTATATATCGGGCTGAACTATTGAAATTCACCGATAAGGAGCTACCTCCTTACGAGCACTGTGAATGCTTTTTCCGAAAAAACTGAAACCATATAGATCTAATCTGAAAGTTGACGACAAAAGAAAAGCCGTTGTCCGGCAGCCTTTATCTCATGTTCTGATTTTTACGGCGGCTTTGAATAAATCAGGGCCGCCGTAAAGCGAGAATAGCTATTGTCTGAATTGCGTTAGCTTAAATGAAGCACATTATTCTTAACTTGCCGTACACTTGTCAAGTTTCTTGCGTTATAATATAGGCGGAGGTGTACGGTATGCAGATGAACAGGTTGTTTCAAATTGTCTACTATTTATTGGAAAACGGAAAATCTTCGGCTCCTGAATTGGCAAAGAAATTTGAGGTTTCTACTCGGACCATTTACAGAGATTTAGATACCATTAGCGCGGCAGGAATCCCGATTTATGCTACACAGGGAAAAGGCGGCGGTATCTCTTTGTTGGAAAATTATGTTTTGGACAAGTCTATATTTTCAGAAAAAGAGCAGGAACAAATATTGATTGCCTTACAGGGCATTGCATCCACAGAAGGTGAAAATGCGGATGAATTGCTATCTAAATTGTCAGCACTCTTTCAGATTAAATGGACGGATTGGATAGAAGTTGATTTTTCAGACTGGAATAAAAATAAGTCGGATCAGATATTTGCCGAGGTTAAAAAAGCGATTTTTGACAGAAGAATCATCACCTTTTCTTATTTTGGTAGTGACGGTCAGTATCTATCACGCTCTGTGAAACCGATTAAGTTGGTTTTCAAGGGTAAAGACTGGTATTTGTATGGATTCTGTCTGTTAAGAAGTGACTACCGTTTTTTCAAGTTGACGCGCATACAAGACTTGGTAACTTCTGCCGAAACATTCATAATGGACATGTCGGACTTACCAAAGGAAAAGATGGAAATGCCTCATTACAATAGCGTTTCTGTAACTTTGAAATTCTCCCCGCAGGTTGCCTTTCGCGTACATGACGAGTTTTCTGATGCTATTACAACAGACGAAGAAAATAATCTATATGTAACCGCAAATTTACCAGACCATGAGGTCATTTATCATTATCTGCTTACTTTTGGAGAGCATGTCGAGGTGCTTTCCCCGGCGCATATCCGGGATGGGATAAAAGAGAAAGTATGCTCCATTCTAAAAAAATATGAAACATGACACAGGATTTCAGGTTTTGTTTGTTATACTTGTTTTAGAAACAGAAAACTTTTGGTATTCAATCAAAATAAAAGAATGAATACCTGCATTGACGGAGGAGGTGATAACATGGGAAATTAGCTGTATTTGATATATCTGAATCGGGCGGTAAAATTGCAGAAAAACTGCTTATGCTGTTAAATACCTGTCAGAGGCAGGAGTTAGTAAATTATCTTCTTGCTTTAAAAGGGCAACAGAATAATCCGGCTGATATCCCATGTGATATTCCCGAAACTTATAGGGTGCAGGCAGCCATTGAGGAACCTTTTACAGAGATCCGCATGGGGGATTTATATTTCTGCCAGGAGCAGCGGCTTGTATGTATTGGCGAGCAGATAATTGAATTAACCGCTAAGGAATTTGACATCCTTGCTTTGCTAATTACACACCCGAAGCGGGTATTTACCTATGAGCTGATTATGGAATTGGTTTGGAATGAGGATCATTCGTATTACTCTCGCAAGGCAGTCAATAACCATGTAAGCAATCTGCGGAAGAAACTGAAAATTACGCCGGATTCCCCGGACTACATCAAAAGCGTTGTTGGCGTTGGTTATAAATTTGATGTGCCGTAATATGACTATGGAATCAGATGACAGTTGGATACATCTGAGGTGTGGCTGCTATATCTATCTGTTTCGCTTAATGTGAGGAATCGTCAAGATTAGGAATGCGTTGTCTTGACGATTATCTATCATTATGCTGATAATGTAACAGCGTTTTGGTACATAATAAAGATAGATCGTTTGGGCAGGAAGGAGCAATGCAATGAATGAAAAAATTTTAGTGGTGGATGACGAAAAAGAGTTGGCAGATTTGGTTGAAGTCTATCTGAAAAACGATGGATATACCGTTTATAAATTTTACAATGGTACGGATGCGTTAAGGTGCATTGAGTCTACCCACTTGGATTTAGCCATATTAGATATTATGCTCCCGTATATTGATGGCTTTCAAATTTGCCAGAAAATCCGGGAGAAATTTTATTTTCCTGTGATTATGCTGACAGCAAAAGTAGAAGATGGGGATAAAATCATGGGGCTGTCCGTTGCGAATGACTATATCACGAAGCCGTTCAACCCACTGGAAGTGGTTGCCCGTGTGAAAGCGCAGTTAAGGCAGTATATGAGATACAGACAGCCGCAGATCAAGCGTTTGGATTAGAGATGTTTCAGGATTACGGTAAGAACATCGCCTTTACCTGCGGCCTGGCACTGCAGCAGGATTTTGACTGGCTTGTGAATCTGCCGAAAGAAAAGATATTAAAGAAATCTAACAATGCGGAAATCGTCTTTGAGGAACAGGACTTTGACGGTTTTCTAAACAAGCTGAAAGAATACCCGGACATCGAATATCTGGGAGAAGTGATCGAACATAGCTGGGGCCAGCGGGTGATCCGGTTTTACGATTTGGATGGCCATATCATTGAGGTCGGCGAGGATATGAAAATGGTGATAAAGCACTTTCTTGCTTCCGGCATGACCATGGAAGAAGTTTCTGTGAAAATGGATGCTTCCGTGGAGGATTTAACAAAGCTTCTGAATAGCTAATACATGATGGACGAATAAACAAATCGGAGTTTGTGGAGAGATCTCCTGAACTTTCCTTATTTTTCAAGGCTCACAGAGCCTTATATAGATATGTATTTTCCCTTATTTTTGCCCTTGTGAGATAATCGTGAGGGAAATAAGGGAAATTTCTATTTAGTCGTTGCCTGCTACTTTATCGAGAAGTCTTGCGGAGCTCCGTTTAATGTTAGTGTAACAGATGTGGAGACGATTATATCAAAAATCATAGCAATCCCCATAGATGACGGTGTTTCATTTCACATTAAAAGAATATCGGAAATTATGGAAGAAGCAGATTATCCGAGAGTACGAGTAAGTATGGAAACTAAGTTTGATGGTGTCATTACACCATTAAAGATAGATATTTCCACAGGGGATGTAATTACACCAAGAGAAATAAGGTATAGATTTAACCTTATGCTTGAAGATCGTACAATTGAAGTGTGGGCTTATAATCTTGAGACGGTATTGACTGAGAAACTGGAAACTGTTATCAGCCGAAATGTTACGAATACACGAATGAGAGATTTTTATGATATTTATATCCTGCAAAAATTGTATGGACAACAACTTAAAAAAGAAATACTATGGAATGCACTTGTAGCGACAGCCGGGAAACGTGGAACATTGGAGCAGATAAAATCTGGAATATAAGAGAAATATTTGATGAAGTTGAATCAAGTCTGGTTATGGAAAAGTTGTGGGAAACATATCAAAAAAATTATTCTTATGCTGCTGATATTTCATGGCATATAGTCATGGAGTCTGTTCGATATTTATATCAAACTGGATGTTCGTCGAATTCTTGAAATAAACATACTCTCTCCAACAAAAATTCAAGAAAAAATGCTAATCTATAATATGGAGGTGAAGTAATGCAGAAGATTTTAATTGTCGAAGATGATGCTGATATTCAAGATATACTGAAAAACCATCTTATTGATGCAGGATATGAAGTTGCTGTCGCTTCTGACGGCGTGGCTGGGATAGCAATGTTTGACGATGCAATCGACCTTGTATTGTTAGACATTATGCTTCCTAAAATTGACGGTTATGGTGTATGTGAGGTCATTCGCAAGAGGTCACAAGTCCCAATCATCATGCTTACCGCGCTATCAGATGAAGAAAACCAGTTGAGGGGCTTTGAACAACAGATTGATGATTACATTCCAAAGCCCTTTTCTCCCAAAATACTGTTATGTAAGATTGCGGCTATACTTCGGCGTAGAACTACTGAAAATCAAAATCAATCCCTACTTACCTATAAAGAGTTGAGTATAGATATTGACGGATTTCATGTGTATCAAAGTGGAAACGAAGTCGTCTTGACCAGTAAGGAGTTTTCACTTCTTAGGCTTATGATTGAAAATCAAGGAAAGGTTTTTACTCGGCAGATGTTACTTGAACGATTGTGGTCGGATGATTTGGAAGTCGAAGATCGGATTGTTGACAGCCATATAAAGAACATTCGTAAAAAGCTAAGTGCCGATTATATAAAAACAATTAGAGGGGTGGGATATAGAATTGATAAAGTGCATTAAAAGGCGGCTATCTGTCAAGATTTTTATAATTACGTTTCTCTTACTGGGGGCAGCTTGTTGCGGAACATATTTCTTTATATCAAAGCTACTGCCTACGACATATTCAAATTTTATAAACTCGGCTACGGAGAAAGCCGCCATGCACCTTGCCGAGCAAATGACGGATTTTGATAATATAGACGATTGTGAAAATGAATTGACAGATTTTTCAGCGAAAACAAATGCTACTTTTTGGATTGAGGACAGCAACGGTTACATTATCTATCCAAATGAAGCATCAACGGAAACATCTACCGTTTCGGCAGACCAAACAGTTACATTTGATGAAGATGCGTCGTTCATAGATATGCAACCGTCCGGGACAACTACGACGAACTTTTATCCGATTACTCTAAAAAACGGTACTACTTATACATTGGCAGTTCAAACGGATTTGTTCGTTGTACAGCAGGCAACAAAAGTATTGCTGTCCATACTTCCGTATGTCATCTTAATGGTTTTTCTGCTAGCGCTCCTTTGTGCATGGCTCTATACATGGTACATTACTCGACCTATTGTGCAACTGAGCAGGATTTCAAAACAAATGGCGGAACTGAATTTTTCCGGTCAATGTAATACTGCGCGAGAAGATGAATTGGGCTGTTTGGCGCAAAATCTAAATTCGTTGTCGGCTTCGCTCTCTACTGCATTGAACGACCTTCAAACTGCAAACCGGCAGCTCAAAACAGATATTGAAAGGGAACAAGCATTAGAGCAACAACGGGTAGAATTTTTCTCGGCAGCATCCCACGAACTGAAAACACCGCTGACTATTTTGAAAGGCCATTTGGCGGGGATGCTGAACGGAGTCAGCGGCTATGAGAACCACACAGAGTACATGGAGCGTTCCATTGCGGTTGTTGACAGGATGGAAAAGTTGGTAAAAGAGTTGTTATATGTTTCTAAAGCGGATGGAACTCAAAAATGCGAATATAAAACCGTTGACATTGCGGAAGTATTTCGGGTACAAATTGCTACAGTAACAGATTTATTGGAAAAAAAGAAACAGAGCCTTGAAGCAAATATTCCTGACCGACTTTACTGTGAAGTGGAACAAGTGCAGATGGAACGGGCAATTCAAAACATATTGGTAAACGCAATTCGGTATTCTCCAAGTGGCGAATTGATTCGTATTTCTTTGTCTGAAATATACGGTACGATTCGTGGTGAAATTGAAAATACAGGTGTCCATGTGTCTGATGATGCTATCCCACATTTGTTTGAAGCTTTCTACCGGGCGGACGCATCTCGTAACCGCAATACAGGAGGAACTGGATTAGGGCTTTATATTGTTCGTAAAATCATGGAAATGCACCATGCAAAGTATGGTATCTCAAATACAAGCAATGGTGTACTGTTTTGGTTTGATTTGCCATGCAAGCAGCCGATAGACAACTTCATCTAAAATCCATAATTCATGCAAACTATATCCAAGTTGCATTGTTATATTATAGCTGTCCTCAAGGGCAGCTATAATTTTTAGAAAGCGAGGTCTTATTTATGAAGAACAAAAAAATTTGGGCAGTAGGCTTGTGCGGAGCAATCTGTTTAAGTGTTGCAGGATTTACTTATGTAAGTGCATTGGCTTCGGACACGCCAAAGGTTTCGACATCCGAAACCGAAAATACATCCGGTGTAGATATTCTCTATCAGGATACCGATGGTGGTCAAATCAGCACTGACGGTAAAAGCTGGATTGCCGAGGCAGATTACGAAAAGAACAATGTAGCACCGGATGTGCAGTGGTGGACAGCCGACGAGTACGAGGCTTGGATGAACGAACAGAAAAAAGAAATGGAATCGTTGATTGGAACCGGAGATGGTTGGTATGATGGGCAAGGCGTATTCCATGAATTTACGAAGGAAAGTGTGGATGCTATGATGACCAGCTATAAAGAAACTCTGGAAAGTATTAAAAATGGAGTATTGTATTCCAAAGATAGCGGTGATGGTGATACCTATTCAATGATTCCACCTACCGATGATGTGGTTTCCGATTATAGCGTTGACATTACAACGGATAATGGTCAAAAGGTACACATTGGAAATTACTCAACAGTTGAAGAATTGAACAAAGCAATTTCTGACGCTGTTAAAACTGGACAGCTCACCCAAGAAGAAGCGGACGCAGCTTTCAAGTAAATATACGAGGCTTGTCCTAAAGCAAGACAAGGAAGCTGCCACTCTCTGAGACACTGGGAGTGACAGCGTAATCATCATAGATAAAATGAATCTTCTGCATCCACCCACATCTGCATATTACCATCAAGATATAATCGTGCATATTCAAGCGATTCATCAATAGCAAGAGCATCTAATGCACAGTCCGATCCGGGTGTGGTTTTTAAATTCTTTTCTGCTTCCCAGCAGTCAATGCGTAGCATATAACCAGCGCCTGTATAAACATCAATGCTGTTTCGTTCTGGATTATATTCTGCAAATATTGTTCTCATCGTATCATATCTCCTTATCATTCAATCAACCAGTAATTGTAAAAATTAAGAAGCATTTCAATCAGTTCACCATGTCTGTTTTATTTTGTGTTATAATGTGTTATCAGATTTCCTTGCCCTTGTAATTTCCCTTATCAGAGTTCATAAACTTATATGGGACAATATAACACTAGGGAAAGTTTAAGGGAAAGCTCACCTACGACAAACTTAGTGTTTTCAAGGGTTTGTGAGAGATTTGATAACAAAATATAACAGTTATTAAATCTCTTAAAACAGGTGAAATCTCAATCGGAAGTTGAAAGAAAGGGAAATCTGGTTATGGACGATTGGTTTACAATAGATAGCATAGATAAAAAAACTTATGTTATTAGCGAATATCGGCACTGGGAGGAAACTCATTGCTACTTGTTGAATGGAGATACCCAGAGTCTGTTGATTGATACAGGACTCGGTATTTTAAACATATACGATGAAGCGATTAAGTATACGGACAAGCCCATCACAGCGGTAGCAACACACATTCATTGAGACCACATTGGAGGTCATAAATATTTTCCTGATTACTACGCTCACGCTGCTGAATTAGATTGGCTAAACGGTAAATTTCCCCTGTCGATGGAAACAATTCGGGAGATGGTAGTTGATCGCTGTGATTTACCAGACGGATTTGATGTCGGTTCTTATGAGTTTTTCCAGGGAACGCCGACAAGGATTGTAGCCGACCATGATATGATTGATCTTGGTGGACGGCAGATCGAGGTGCTACACACCCCTGGACACTCGCCAGGACACCTGTGTTTTTGGGAAAAAGAGACAGGATATCTTTTTACCGGCGATTTGGTATATAAAGATGTATTATTTGCCTACTATCCATCTACTGATCCGGAGGCATATCTCACCTCGTTGAAAAAGGTTGCGTCTTTGCCTGTTAAGAGAGTATTCCCCGCACATCATTCATTGGATATACAGCCGGAAATTTTAATCCGTATGCGAAAAGCATTTGAGGAACTTGAAGAAAATGGGAAACTTTGTCACGGCAGTGGCACATTTAATTATGGCGATTGGGGAGTTTGGTTATAAAAATCCCAGTTTTATAGAATTGAACAAATTGGAATTAAACTTCATAAATCGTATAGCTTGACATTTAAGTGTAATCGTAGTAGAATAATTACGGTATAATGCCAAATAATAAATGTGAGGTGAGAATATGGACAGTAGTAGTTGCAGTTGTAACAAGATGAATATGGTATTCCTATATTTTCAGAGATCGTATGTCAACTTGCTGTCTGTGTTCTAACTGCGTTTTTGAAAATATTTGAATGCCATTGTTTGCTTCAACACAACTCTACACAAACAGAAACAGGCTGTGTAGATGTTTTGTGACTAACAATGGTATTTTTATGCCCATTTTTAGCTATCAATGAATGTTTGCACGCCTGCTTACGAATTCGTGTAAAGGAGGCACTAACAATGAACAAGAATATTTTCATTCCAGTAACCACAAATGCATCAATTTCTGAGTTTGCTTCTGAAATCATCAGCATTATCCGAAGCAATCTGACTCCTGGGAAATTGCGAGAGGCGATCGGCGAATATCACGAAAAAGACATTGCCGCTACGCTTACCTCGCTTACCAAAGAGGAGTGTCAGCGTTTATTCCGCATTATGCAGCCGGAGAATATTGCTAATGTTCTGGAATATGCGGAACACAATGATTCTTATTTTGAATTATTAGGAATCAATCAAAAAACAGAAGTTCTTTCCTTTATGGAAACATCTTCAGCAGTAGAATTGCTCCAAAACCTTTCCAAAGAAAATCGGACAACTTTACTGGATCTGATGCGACCGGATATTCGGGCTGAAATTAAGTTAATCAGTTCTTTTGATGAAGATGAAATCGGCAGCAAAATGTCAACGAACTTTATTGCTGTATCGAACAACTCTACCGTAAAGGTAGCTATGTCGGAATTGATTTGTCAAGCAGCGGAAAATGACAATATTTCCACTTTGTACGTGGTAGACGAAAACAAAACCTTTTGCGGTGCCATTGACTTAAAGGATTTAATCATTGCACGTGAAAACACACCGCTTTCTGACATTACGACACTGTCCTACCCTTATTTGTATGCAAAAATGGAAATACAAGATTGTATTCCTTTCCTGCGTGATTACTCTGAAAACTCAATCCCTGTGTTGGATGACGAAAACAAACTGCTCGGCATTGTGACTTCACACGATTTTATTGAAATCCTTGGAGAAGAACTCAATGAGGATTATGTAAAATTGGGTGGTCTGCCTTCAGAGGAAGATTTAGCGGAGCCGATTTTTTTGAGTATCAAAAAAAGAATTCCTTGGTTGAGTATTTTATTGGTATTAGGATTAGGCGTTTCAGCAACAGTAGGACTCTTTGAATCCATTGTTGCACAGATACCGATCATTATGTGTTTTCAATCTCTTATTTTGGGTATGGCAGGTAATGTAGGAACCCAGTCCTTAGCTGTTGCCATTCGTGTTTTGATGGATGTACAAATCGACCATAAACAGAAAGCTATGCTTGTATGGAAAGAAGTTCGTATCGGTTTTCTGAATGGCTTGATTTTGGGAGTATTATCCTTTGTTGCGATTGGTGGATACCTGTGTATAAAGGGAAATGCCCCATATTTCTCTTTTGCAGTTGCCGGTTGCCTTGGAATTGCAATGAACCTTGCAATGATGATATCCTCTTTATCGGGGACTGTTATTCCAATCTTCCTCAAAAAAATCGGTGTTGATCCTGCGGTTGCGTCTGGTCCGTTGATTACGACTATCAATGACCTTGTTGCAGTTGTATCATACTATGGTTTGTCTTGGCTTATTTTACTGAACATTATGCATATAGCCTAAGCAACATTGAATGGTGTTCCATAAGAAACTAAAAATATCAATAGCAAAACACGAAATATCGTCCATGGTCTTGATGAACAGTGCAAGCACTGCCATTGACGGTATTTCTTTATTTTGTTTTTAATCAATCAAGGGTGGTAAGCCCCAAATTGGCTTACCGGTTTACTTGTTCCAATGGGCGGAGATTTTGACTTTATGGATGAACATTCCCATCACGCTGCAAGCGGACTGACAGAGGAAGAATCAAGAAACCGGGATGTTCTAAGGCATATCATGGAAAGCAGCGGATTTGAAGCCTACTGTAACGAGTGGTGGCATTATGTTCTGGCAGATGAACCGTACCCAAATACATATATCAATTTTAGCATTTCATGACTAACTGAACTGGTATACTGATGATATTCGTCATTTCCAAACGAAAAGCGGAGAGTGATTTCCTCTCCGCTTTTCGTTTCAATTACTTTATTTTGTCACGAGGGGCTTTCCGTCTTTGTCAACTAATGGGCAAATGCCCCCGCCCGTTCCAAACTTTGCGACAAGGTAATTAACGCCGGTTTCTCTATCTACTACCACATAAAAGCCCTTAACGCTTCCCTCGGTTTCTGTAATTTCAAATCTCTTGCCTTCCATAAAAGACACCTCCTCTATAGGTTAAAATCAAAATTCCTGTCTTGTAAAGATATGATAACTGATTTGGTACATTACATAGCACCACGCCAATGCAAGGAGCGGAGAACAGCACAGCAGGATAAAAACAAGCTGGTCTGTCAATTCAACGCCCAGTATGGCAAGAAGCTGGTATATCCCAAAACAAATCCCTGCCGGAATGAGAAATGATACTAATAGCAGCACACGGCCTTTTTCGGCCCCGAATTTGAACACAAGGGGGATTGACATACTTCCAAAGATCAGGGAGATCACCCATGCTGCCAAAGCCAAAAATAACAGCTCCCCAATTCCCGCCAAGTCAAAAGTGATTTTTCTCATAGCAAATCCACCGATGGAACCAATCACCAGACCAAACAGGCTGCCGACAGCACAAAAGATTGTTAATACAACAAATTTTCCGACCACTAACTCCTTCTTTGAAACGGGCATTATCATGGCATATCGTGTCCATTTGGAATTGTTATCAAAAGAAAAGGTTGTTACGATCATCATGCTGCATAAAATTGCACATACAAATATATATCCCTCTACGCCGGAAAATGGGATAAGCGCAATTGCAAAAACCACGAGAATGAACAGCATGGATTTCGCATTGTGGCCGATATTGAATAAATCTTTTAAAATAAGGCTTTTCATCTGGCTTGCTCTCCTTTCACATACAGCAGCAGAATATCGTCGATTGTTGCGTCGTCTACTACTGCATTTTTATATTTTCTTCTGACTTTTTCTTTATCCGCTACAAGCACATTCCATTGATAATCATCTTTTCGGTATGCCAAAATTTCTTCTTTATCGAGCTGATCGAACATTGCAGCTCCACAACGGAAAATACCATAGTGGTAACGAAGTTCATCTTTTGTTTTACAAAAAAGCACTTTACCCTGATGGATAAAAGTAATGTAATCCGCAACCTTCTCTAAATCGGTCGTGATATGGGACGACATCAAAATGGAGTGGTTTTCATCCTGCACAAAATCAAGAAATACGTCAAGAATATCATCCCGCATCACGGGGTCAAGACCGCTGGTAGCTTCATCTAAAATCAGCAGCTTTGGCTTATGGGAAAGCGCAACGGCTATACACAATTTCATTTTCATTCCTTTGGAGAGTGTTTTAATCTCTTTATCTGGTGGAAGCTGAAAGCGATTCAGAAAATCCTGATATAAATATTCGTCCCACTGTTTATAGGCGGCACTTGAGATTTTTCCGACTTTGGCAGGAGTCAAAGTATCATAAAAATTAATGCCGTCGAACACAACGCCTATATCCTCTTTAAGCTGCCTAGATGAGGATAATTCCTGTCCCCAAAAAGTAACTGTACCATCGTCTTTATGGATAAGGTCAAGAATTGCATTGATCGTTGTACTTTTTCCGGCTCCATTTTCGCCAATAAGCCCCATGATAGTTCCTTTGGGAACAGAGAACGAAACATGGTCTAACATAAAACCGGCGTACTGTTTTGTCAGATTTTCAACCTGTAAAATAGCGTCCATAGTCACTCCTCCTCTTGATAAAAAAGCGATAAAAGTTCAATTAATTTTTCCAACGATATTCCGCTTGTTCGTCCAATATCAGCAGCTTCCTGTAAATGTTCCTCTGCTAACCGTTGCTGTTCCTCTTGATAAAAGTCCTTATTCTGCGCTGATACAAAACTTCCTCTGCCGACAGTTGTTTCAATGAATCCGTCCCTTTGTAAATCCTCATACGCTTTTTGAACGGTAATCACGCTTACATGGATAGATTTTGCCAACGCCCGCATAGAGGGAATAGGGTCGCCTGTTTGTAATTCTCCGCTCATAATCAGGGCTTTTATCTGTGAAGTTATCTGCTCATATATCGGCTTGCTCGTATTGCTGCTTATGATAATTTCCACAATGTCCCTCCCGTGTCCATTAATGTACTTATCGTACAAGTACATTATATTCATTTAAAACGGGTTTGTCAATAGGATGATGAAAAGATTTACCGTATCTATGGCCATCAGGGTGGGGTAACAATTTACTGTGACCGGGTAAAGGGAGACCAAGCGGCAGAGGTAAATATCCTCATAGTTGTAGAGATACTGCATTTATATAAAAATTCACAAAAAATAGGACAGGACAAATCAGGAAAGAAAACAGAATCCTCCCTGGTACAATTTACTCAGCAAAAGCGGATGAGATCTGCCGCATAGTCAGGTAAATTGTAAGGGAGGAGGGGCTGTGTATATTATAGAAGATAGTAAATCTCCTTACATCGTTGTCCGTGGATCGGCGAGGCTCACAAAATGCCATGAGTGGGTATTTTGCTGCGGATATGGATCGCACAGTGAGTACACAGTCCCACCGTGAGGATTCGATATTATCACAGCAATAGGATATGTATTTATAGCTATTGACTTTCTGTTTGCAATAAGCTATAATATGACCATAAAATTAAAACGGTCATATTGGAGATACATGGTATGTATAAAGAAGTTGATATTTCTTCAAATAATGTTCCGATAACACTTTCTATCTGGTATACAGAAAGAAGCTGTCCTACCATTGTTTTTTTGCCGGGTACTATGTCACACCCTCTCATGTATGAGAATTTTCTATGTGGATTGAGCGAAAGAGGGTTTATTATAATAGGTGTTCACTATCTTTCACACGGAAAAAGCCCAAAAATCAAAAAAAATTATATAATGGAAGATATGTTGCATAATGTATATGACGCAACAACTTACGGAATAGAAAATTTCGGCGAAAACATAGCTGTCATGGGTTCCAGTCAAGGCGGGATTTTAGCTGCAATGGCGGCAGGTAGGGACACAAGGTTAAAAGCCATTTTTCCACATAATATCATGCTGACTACATTAAAAGAAACTATGAGCTTAACAAAATATCCCGCATGGTCGTACCGTTTTATGGGGCTGATACAGTGGGGCTTTCGTGTAGGTGGAAAATTGCTGCCTAACTACAAGGTTCCAGGAGACGCTTATTTAGACTATGACAGAGTATTTTATAGTGAACAGGCAAAACAAGATTGCTTAAATGACCCTATGCTTTTACCCTATTATCCTTTAAGATTTGTCGCCAGCTTATTTAATGCTGACTTATCGTGCTTGGAGAATGGAGCTATACAATGTCCTGTTATTTTAATTACTGCCAAAGGCGACCCGCTTTTTAGCTTTGATTATACCAACAAAGTATTTGATTTAATTCATGTACCGCAAAAGGAATTACTTGCTTTAGAGCTTAATCGTCACATGATTTTTAATGAGGACACGGACACTACAATAAACGCATTGGAAGCTACCTTGCATAAATATCTTGGATAGCATATTGATTATATAATCAATAAATGTTATACTTTTCATGACGATATAAATATTTTAGTCATAAGGAGGTTATGAGTTTGCCACGATTTACGGAACAAGAAAAAGAAATCATAAACAGTAAACTTTTGATAGAGGGAGAAAAGCTGTTTGCATTACACGGCTTAAAAAAAGTAACAGTTGATGATTTAGTAGCTGCTGTAAACATATCAAAAGGTTCTTTCTATGCTTTTTATCCCAGTAAAGAACATCTATATGTTGAAATCAATTTTCGCTTACAAAAAGAGTTATTTACAAGTATAGAAACAACCGTTAAAAAGAAAAAGTATAAGAACCATAGAGATTTAGCAAAGGACGTTATCATGCTAAGTTTAACGGGGGTGATTACTTCGCCTATTCTTTCACGGATTGATTTATCTTTAATGGACTATCTGCAAAGAAAAATATCGTCAGATATTTTTGAAAATCATATGTACAGTGATATTCGTTTATTGGAGATATTGGAGGATTTAGGGGTTGTATTTTTGGTTCCGCATACGGTTATTATAAAATCCCTGTATTCTGTTTTATCCTGTTTGGAACAATTCAAAGAGGACGAAGAACTGAATATGATACAAAATCTTTTAGTGAATGGTATTATTCAGCAAGTAGTAGCAGAGTAACAATTTTGTTTGGTTATTTGACAGGCAGGTAGCCAAACAAATCTTTTACAGTTTATATGACTATATATCTATAAACGTCATAAAGTTAAAGGAGGAATGAATAATGATTGATGTAAAAAAACTGTATTTTAGCTATACTAACAAACCGTTTGTGGAGAATGTAAGTTTCCATGTTGGGAGAGGAGAAATTTTTGGTTTTTTAGGACCCTCTGGTGCTGGAAAATCAACTATTCAAAAAGTTTTAACTGGGCTTAATACAAGATATAAAGGCAGCGTAAAAGTTGCAGGTACAGAAATAAGGGAGCATACAAATCAGTTTTATGAAAATATTGGGGTAGACTTTGAATTTTCAACCTGCTACGAGAAATTCACAGCACGACAAAATCTCGCCTATTTTGCTTCTCTATATGAAAAGCAACCTCGGTCTATTGATGAATTATTGCATATGGTAGGCTTGGAAAATGACGGGGACAAAAAAGTTGCTGACTTTTCCAAAGGTATGCGTTCTCGCTTGAATTTCATTAAAGCGTTAGTCCATGACCCTGATATATTATTCCTTGATGAACCTACAAGCGGTCTTGACCCTACAAATAGTCGTTTAATGAAAGATATTATTCTTGCGGAAAAGAAACGCGGAAAAACAATTATCATTACTACTCACAATATGTTTGACGCAACAGAGCTATGTGACCAAGTAGCCTTTATCGTTGCCGGAAAAGTCAGTGCATTGGATAGCCCGCATAATTTGATTATGTCAAGGGGAGCTGCAAAAATACAATATACCTACTATGACAAAGGTGAGAAAACGGGAGAATGTCTGCTTGATAGAACCACAGAAGATAAGTTATTGAAAAACTTAATTTCCGAAAACCGTCTGCTTTCCATTCATAGTAGTGAGCCTACATTAAATGATATTTTTGTAGATATTACAGGGAGGACACTTCAATGAGATTGGGACGTTTAGTTTGTGGTGATATACATTTCCAATGGAAATATGGTTTCTATTTTATCTACTTTATTTTAACAGTTTTATATGTGTGCGGGATTGGCGCTTTGCCGGAACATTGGAAAACGGATATTGCTTCTATTATGATCTACTCTGACCCGGCAGCAATGGGATTGTTTTTCATGGGAGCGATTGTTCTTTTGGAAAAAAGTCAAAAGGTATTAAATGCTATGGTGGTATCCCCTGTAAAAATATCGGAATATATACTTTCAAAAACAGTTGCGTTGATTGCTATTTCTACGGTAATCGCATTGATATTAGGGGTAGTTTCCGGCAGCAATCATTTACTGGGTATCGCAGTTGGTACTGCTTTAACATCAGCAATCTTTACTATGCTTGGAATTATTGCAGCTACAAAAATTTCAAACTTGAACCAATTTCTCATTGTGATTATGCCAATAGAGATTATTTGCTTTGTACCGCCTATTGTTGGGTTGTTTGTAAAATTGCCAGATATATTTTCCTTTTTCCCCTTTATCGCCTGTATGAAACTTATAACCGGGAAAAGTTCTTTACTATCGTTTGATATGATACTTGTATTTGTTACATTGATTATCCTATACATGGTTGCGCGGCATACAGTTCAGCATATGTGGAGGACGTTAGGAGGTGTAAAGCTATGAAAAAGATATTATCCAGTACCATACAGGTATTTAGGCAAATCAAGAGCGACCCTATGATGTTCGCGGCCTGTTTTACGCCTTTTGTCATAGGAGCTTTGATTAAATTCGGTATTCCATTTATTGAAAGGATAACAGCTTTTTCTTTGCAAGAATACTATCCGATTTTTGATTTATTACTTTCTATCATGGCTCCTGTATTGCTTTGTTTTGCATTTGCCATGATTACGTTAGAGGAAATTGATGATAAAGTATCGCGGTACTTTTCAATTACCCCTCTTGGTAAGGCGGGGTATCTCTTTACAAGGTTGGTAGTACCCGCAATTATTTCAGCGGTCATCGCTTTTATTGTACTGTTGCTTTTTTCATTAGAAAAGTTGTCCATTGGAATGACAATATGTTTGGCGCTTCTCGGCTCAGTACAGGCAATTATTGTTTCACTTATGATTATCACATTATCAAGCAATAAATTAGAAGGTATGGCAGTTACAAAACTAGCTGCACTTACATTACTCGGAATACCAGCCCCCTTTTTTATTGATAGTTATTACCAGTTCGCGGTTGGCTTCCTTCCATCATTTTGGGTAGCGAAAGCCATGCAGAATGAAGCGGTTCTTTATTTCTCCATAGGATTGGTGGTAGCTTTAGTCTGGTACTACTTCCTTGCAAAACGTCTGTTTCGGAAGCTGGCAGGATAAGGAGGCATATTATGGAAAAGGGTAGACTGATTAGTTCTTTATGACGCTCACTGAATTGCCGAAGAAGTCCATCAGGCGATTGAACACAGCTTTCCACAATGTAAACATTGTATGGTACATGTTAATACGAATGAACTTTCCCATTCTGCATAGGACGGGGAAGATGATTTAAGGTCACTGAAAGGAGGTGAAGTAGGTTATGGAACGATACTGGTGGATTGTCATTGTTGCGGTTTTGATTGTCGTTGGCTTACTTAAAATTGTAATTATGAAGAAGTTTAACCAAAGGAGAAATTCTAACAATTGTTCAAAAGATAGCGAGGACGACAAGATGTATTAAGGTTTATTGAAATCTGTAAAAATTCACAAAAAATAGGATGATAGCAGGACAAATCAGGAAAGAAAACAGAATCCTCCCTGGTACAATTTACACAGCAAAAGCGGATGAGATCTGCCGCATAGTCAGGTAAATTGTAAGGGAGGAGGGGCTGTGTATATTATAGAAGATAGTAAATCTCCTTACATCGTTGTCCGTGGTTCTTCATAAGTCGTACAATTGAATATTGTTTGGCGGCCTGTTCAAAAGCGTAAACAACAAAAGCACGATGCCTGGTTTTATATTGGGTATCGGTGCTTTTACTTTATTGCTGTTCAGGATGAAAGGCGAGCCATTTAGCTTCATAAGTATCTAAATAAAACCGGTTTCCATACTCATTTTGAACGTAATGTTTTTTTACCTGATACCAACCGCGTAATTCAGTCCGCAAATCTGAGTCTGGGGAAATGGGTTCCAGCCATATCTGAGTAAATTGCCGGATCTCAGATAAGACAAGAGGCTTTCCGGATGGCAGACTCGGCTCGGAAAACAGCTGCGGCAGCGTAAACAGCTTTTGGGCATCAGAGAACGGAATGGTTTGCCCGTTTGAGAGCATCAGAGTATGATTGATGGTGTTGACCAGCATCCAACCATGCTTCGCGGACCAAACCGGTTTTCCGTGAAAAATTGGAAGCGACTCTGAAGGAACTGGTACAGATTGAACTGAGATTCCCTGCTCCGACCGTCCAAGAAGAAAATCGGTTGTTACGCCGTAGAGATCGGACATTTTCTCAAGTCCTTCAACAGAGGGGGATTTGCGTTCTCCCTCCCATGCACTTAGAGTTGGTTGGGAGATGCCGAGTTTTTCGGCAGCCTCAATTACTTTCAAATTATTAATTTGCCTTGCTTTCTTAAAATATCTCGGCATTTGCCCACCACCTTTATCTTATCAATCATCTGTTATTCAAGAGTCCAGAATCTTCTTGCCTGCGAACGTTTTCTCCTCCAGCTTTTTGATTTGTGAAAATACTGTTGAATGTCAGTCTGCTATGTACATATTATTGTAGATATCGAGAATCGAATCTTTGGAACGGGAAATACCGATATCTGTTAGCCTAATATCAGTTTCACGTATCTGTGCTATAAAGTTTTGGATATCCACCCCAACAGAGGTTGGCACTGAAATCCTCAAGTCTTCCCGGATTAAGGGAAAAAGGCGAAATACATCCAAACGATGCTTCCGGATGTCGCGGGAATTCACATGGAACCCTTGCGCCTTTTTGCCCTTGAGATCAAGCCAAGCTTTCATTTTCAAGGGGATGATGTGCCCGGCATCTAAGATGGATATCCCATCCGTGACGGTTCGGCCATCTAAAAGAAAATGATAGTAGTCGTCATTAAGAAGAATTGCGGACAGACTGGATACCTCATCATCAATATGCAGGGGCATGAGATGGGTATCAGCCTGAAGCTCTACATGATTCTGCGGTCTGGAGAAAAGCTCTATCATCTTAGGGTAAGTGGGATTGGCCGGGTCAATGAAGCGATAGAATTCAGGCTGTCCTGTACTTCTCTGTCTGGCATGATAGCCTCCGGCTTCGATGAAATCCCAAAATGCTTTTGCAAATTCTGTTGTCAGTGCCTCCACGATGATTACCATGTCGATATTAACGGTCTGGCGAAAGTCAAGTCCGGCATCTGACATAAGCAGATCGCAGGCAAAACCCCCAATAACCGTATATTGGTCTTTATAATTGTCGAAATGTTCTCTGAAAATATCTATTCCGTTTACCATGTGTATTTCTCCTTATTATTCCTCATGCTTGATTGGAAGTTCGTGTTTTTCTCTTATATCGTCCAGACCCATTTGAATCCGTTCATTTGGATTATCTTCTAAACTTAACAGCAATGAGATATCATCAACCCGCCCGTTATTTGCCAACAAAATCGGATTATAGCTCCATACTTCAAGAATGTGCCCTCCAAAATCCCGGAAATCCTGCTCAGAGATAATTTCTGCAGCCGGGATTTGTGTGCCGGCTTTTTTTGAGATGGCAGTTGCACCATCCTGTTCGTTTGCCCCAACCATTGAAATATCCGCCAAAGCAAGGACACCACTTTTGGGCAATGCTGAATCATGGAAGGGGGGGCTGACATATATAAGTCGTTCTACCGGTGATTTTAAGCGGGGATAACCCTTATTTAAAAATTCAGGCTTTTTAAAGGATGGAGAAATCCATTTGTTTGTTCCCTCGGTCTTGTAAGTAATAAGGCCGGATACGGTAAGATCATCAATTGCTCTGGTGCAGGTAGCTTTGGAGAGCAGAAGATCTCTGGATATTTGCGTCAAATTGACGGTATCAGTAGTCTGCAAATAATACAGATACAGGAACACGAGCTGGGTTCCGGGCGCCATTTTGTCAGGAACAGTTGTTTCCGCTTTAAATTTTTCCCAAAATGAACAGCCCCAGAATGGGAGATAAACCTGTTGAGATGGTGAAATAAATGGTATATTGCTTTCAATCAGGTTACGCCGCTGCTTGGATGTTATGTTTTCAAGACACAGCGCACAGGGGAATTCGCATATCTCCTGAAATTTAATTAACTGCTTTTTTAATGTTGGAAGTCTCCAGGAAGAATCAATAGGAGACAGCAGTATACACTGGCTTTTATTCCAGGACAGGCTTTGAATCTTATATCCGTCACGAATATAAAAAGGCGTTTTGGCCGGACAATCAAATTCTGAAACTTTTATATTGTCCCCAAATATCGTTTCCAAAAAATCAAACATATTTTTCCCCCTTTCAAGACTCTGCAAAAATGTTTCATCAAAAAGACATTATACCATATATAATGAAACTTGTCAAATGCGAATGAAACAATATGGAGCTTTTAAGAGTCTTTTATTATAAATTTTATATCTATTTTTTGATTATCCGCATAAACACTATACTTTCAAGCACTTTGAAATATAGGAAAATACTCATTTTACCACGATTGAATGAGCCTTGATATGACACTGAAATAAATATGGGAGATAGCACAAACATCTGTGTATCTCCCGTTTTTTATTCGTGTAATATGATTACTTTACTCTGATTTCAAATTTCAAGATTGCTTTCATCATTTCTGTATAAATTTGACCTTTTAGATTTTACCACTTTCAGAGTGGTAAAAAGTACGCAAGCATAATTTACAGATATAAGCGCCATAGAATTTCAAAATTTCCTTTATTGCGGTTTCACTTTCAATTTCAAGAGCAAACTTTGACAGATTAAAGTCTTTTCCAAAACAAAATTAACATGGCATTAAAACATATTATTTACAGCAAGAAGCATAAATAAGATGGCAACTACTAATACAGTACATACCATTGCTATTCGATTTAATATCTTATGTGTTTTATCCTTTAAAACAATAGATAATACATATACTAATGCAATTCCAATTATACCCCCTAATGTGTTGCTAATTAAGTCTGTAATATCACTTGCTCCGATAGCAAATATAAATTGAATTATCTCATATATAAAGCTAATTCCTAAAACAGAACCTATTGCTTTTAAAACAGATTTATTTTTAAAAAGCAAACTGAAATATGCACCTACAGGGATAAAAACAATGACATTGTTTATAATTTCATCGAAGTCAATTTTTCCATTTGCAATAACTGAACCACCAAAAGGAATTAAGTTTATTTGTCTTATGTGGTCTAACGCAGAAAATGAAGATTGTAGCTTAAATAAAATAATCCATGATAAAATCAATAAATAAACAATGAGCAATGCGACTGTAATTTTTTTCTCATTCTTCATAATACACACCTACTTTCAAAAAAGATACTATCTTTATGACCTTGTATGCTTGGATGTTGATGAATTTTTCTGCCAATGATCTGGCAAAAAGCACCAGACGATTACAGGTAGAAAAACTTATGGATAACTTCACTGATAAAGAATTAGCACTTCATTGATAATTTTCCATAGTATTGTTACCTCCTTATGTATCAAAACTGTTGAATTGGAATTTGTCATAATGAATTAAGGATATTATAGGTTTAAGTAGTAGCAAGACTTTAATAAAGCAGAAAAGCCTCAATTGAATTTCTATACCAGATTAGTTACTGTGTATAACCTCCATATAAACGTCCTCTTCCATCATTTGTTCTTTTGATTTTTTATCCAGATATAGCAGATAACCACTCCGATTAAGGCTATCCCTCCTGTGGTTATATATGGTAATTCAATATTGCTTTCATACAGATACCCAGTTAATAAAGGAGCAATAACTTTGCTAAGATTTCCGGCGGTACTGGCAAATCCCATCAGTGTTCCTTTATGCTGATTGTCAGTTTTTGAAAGGGTTGCGTTTAATGTGGGTACTGTAATAGCAGAAGATACCGCAAATAAGCCAAAAACCACCAACACACTAACAAACCCAGTTGTCAATACCATGGCAAACGCTACTAAGGCTTTGCAAAACACACCTATCAGTATTAGTGGCTTCTCACCAATTTTTTTTGCTAAAGGACCAGTCAAAAAGCCTTGTACTACAATCAAAATACCTGCTAGAGCCATCCAAATAACACCAACTTGCTTAGTGGAAAATCCAAACTTATCTACGACATACAGCCCCGTAATTCCTTGCAAGCCTGTTTGACAGAAATGCACGACGAAAATAAGTATCAAAACCATTCCTGCTGAGCCAAAAATTATATTTTTCAGGTCTGAAAAATCAAAGGGTTTTCTTTTTTCCGTCTGTCCTGAACGCTCAATTGACTCTGGCAAAAGTGTTAGAATTAGCAGAAAGGCAATAAATGAAATGCCAGCTCCGGTAAAAAATGGGAGCGCAAGCGAATAGCCTGCAAGAATGCCTCCCAATAATGGTCCCATCATTACGCCAACGCTCATTGAAGCTCCAAGTTGACTCATATTCTTGCTTCTTTCTTCCTCCGAACTGGAATCTCCAACATATGCCAAAGATGCAACGGAGGTAGCAGATGACAAAATACCCGATAAACTGCGAGCTATAAATAGTGTCCAGAAGGATGAAGCCAAACCGAACAGGAACAAACTGATGGAATATCCTATAATACCAATGCTGATAATCGGCTTTCTACCAATTCGGTCGGACAGTGCACCCCAAAAAGGTGCGAATACTGTTTGTGCCAGAGCATATACGGCAGTGAGCCATCCAAGCTCACGACCGCCAGCACCTAGATTTTCCATGTAAAATGGCATGACCGGAAGAATTAAGCTATATCCTAACGCAATCACCAAAGTAGCAAGATTTAAAGCGAAAATCGGCTTTTTATTCATCAATCGTCACCGTCCCCTCCGAGCCGTCCACCGTTATCATTTGTCCATTTTTAATACTTCTCGTGGCTGTGTGTGTCGCCATAACGGCAGGGATACCACATTCCCGTGCAACAATACTTGAATGACTGAGAGGACCTCCAATATCCGTTACAATTCCACTTGCAGAGGCAAATAAGGGTGTCCAAGCCGGAGTTGTAGTAACGGCAACCAAAACACTTCCTGGCTGGAAATTTTTAAAATCTGCCGGACTATTTAGTACGCAGGCACGAGCTGTCACGACACCAGAACTGGTTCCTATACCCCTCAACACGGTTTTTCCATCTTTTTGTTTCTGTGGTGCATGTGATATGCTTTTTACTTTCTTCTCAGGTAACTGAGCTGGTGGCATATAGCCCTGATACTTTTTGAGTTCCGCTTTTCGCTCAAGTATCGAATTTCTTCTATCGGATAAAGGTATATTTTTGTCTAACTGTACTATAAGTTTTTCCAATTCCAATTTTGTGAGCCAATAAATATCATCTATATGCGAAGTAGCTCCGCCACGTATAAGGCGTGCTGAAATTTCATGAAACATCTTGCGAATCAGAGGATGCCCCATTCCCATGCAATAAATAGCATTTTCACGCATAGGAGCAGTTTCCTGCGCCCAATGGAGCAACTTCAAAAACAGTTTTTTGCGTGAGCTACCTATATGTTGTAAAATTTCTTCTTCTGCCTGTTTCCTATGCTTTTCAAATTTGGATTGACGTAAAAAAGGACTTTCACCTTTGCCTTCTAAAAAGGTTTTTATGGATTCAAAGGTTGGTGTAAGTGTTTCCTGCGGTGTGGAATATGCAAAATCAAATTCATAAGCGGTACGACCAAACTCTTTAAAATATTGATTGATCCGATTTTTCCATTCTATCCATACTTCCAGCGAAACTTCGTCAGGCGGAACTGAGGACATAAAATTTTCCGCTATCTTTGCTGTTGGATTACTTTGCAGATAAAGGTTGAGAGTTTTATTTTGCTTTACCCATTCCGAGAGACTCCACAGGTTCTTTTCGGCTTGCAGAGCAATCGTATCAAATCCAAGCAGGAAAACAGAAGTATCTGTCATACCAGCGCGACGAGCCGCTCCCTGAAAAAATTTTGTAAATATTGTTTCGCTGATAGAGGCGGCTGGCAATGTAAGCTGAATCCTCGTGAAATAAATACAAGCGGCATAAAATACAGTCTGAATCCCCTTCATTATTTGATGGGCATTCAGCGTATGCAGAGGCTTTTCTTCCCATTGTTTAATCACATCCTCAAATTCTTTTCGTGCTGTTTCCCAGCGTGCAACACTGTTCGTGAGCGCACGGCGTAAAGATCGGGGTGAAAGGGATTTGACAGCAATCAAAAGAGGCTTTGAATTGTGGGAAAGATAAACATATCCGTTAATAATCGTATATGCTCCGTTTTCTGGCAGTAGCTTTTTCGCACTTTTACCAAACATATCTATCCATAAAAGCGCCGACGCACGGTTGACTATTTCAAGCCCAAGTGTGGCAAATAAGGGCGTAACAGGATTTGGCAAGTGTTCCGCTAGAGACTGCCTTTTGTATAAAACATCCTTTTCCGGTAACGTCCATTCCGGCGGTAGGACAGTAATGGGGCGAGCCTGAACAATATACAACTTATCTTTTTCCAGTGCCCACTCTACATCCATAGGCATTTCATAATACTTCTCAATTTTTTTTCCAAGCTGTGTCAATCGCATAACTTGATTGTGAGTAAGAGTATGTTTTTTCCTAAACTGTTCAGGAGTTGGGATTTCTTCTGTTCCATCTGAGTTGCGGACTGTCATAATCTCTTTGTTTGCTACTTGATACGATACAATTCGTTCAGCATTTTTATCTACAACGATTGTATCAGGGGTGACTAAGCTAGAAACCACCGATTCGCCAAGTCCCCACGCGGCGTTAACAATCATTTCGCTACGTCTGCCATTGATAGGGTTTAGCGTAAACATAACGCCGGACGCATCGGAAAACGCAAGCTTTTGTACTACAACAGCAAGTGCGACGATTTCCTGCTTTATATCATTCTTCACGCGGTAAGCAATAGCGCGGGCTGTCCATAGGGAAGCCCAGCACCTCTTTACAGCGTCAAGAACTTCATTCTCACCTTGTATGTTAAGATAGGTTTCCTGCTGGCCTGCAAAAGAAGCGTCGGGCAAATCCTCGGCGGTTGCGGAGGAACGGACAGCTACCGCTATATTTCCCAATCCGGCATATGCGGTTTTAATTGCATCTGATACTTCCTGCGGCATTTCTCCATTATGGAAAAGCATCCCTATCTGCGTAGATGCATTTTCAAGCTGGCTGGTATTGTTAGAGTCAATACCGTCCAGCAACTTATTAATGTGAGGCTGAATATGGTTCTTTTCAACAAAAATCTTGTATGAAGTAGTCGTAACATGAAAGCCCTCCGGCACAGGGATACCCGCTGTCAAAAGTTTTGATAAAGACATACCTTTTCCGCCAACCATTTCAAGGGTTGCCTGTTTATGCAACAAGGGTAGAGTATAATAAATCATAATAATTCACCTCCATCATTCATAATTCCGTGTAGAAATATATCCATTGTTTCATCAAGCATTTTCTCCGGACTGGCTGATGGTCGGGATGTGTAAATGATTGATATAATGGAGTTAATTAACAAACGCGTCATAAGATCGGCATTCGTCTTACGGAAGACGCCTGATTCCACTCCATTTTCAATTACAGATTTTATAATATCCTGATATGCATAACGCGCAGTTTTCAGCCGCTTTCGATAATCTTCTTCTAAATAGTCAGATTCTGTATTTAACCACATCAGCACCGTTCGCTGCTGCTTTGGTACTCCAAGATGATTCAGCATGATTTTTCTAAGACACTGTTCCGGCGAGGATTCATCGGCAATAATCCTATGAACCTTTTTAATTGTTTCTTCTATTTCTTTCTCAACTGCATATACAAAAATCTCGTCTTTCGTTTTGAAAAAATCATACAGACTGGACTTTCCCATGTTTGCTAAATTCGCAATTTCCCTCATAGATGTTTTTTGGAATCCATTTTTCTCTATGAGCTGCAAAGCAACACGGATTATTTCTTCTCGGCGCTCTTCTTGTTGTTCTGGTGTAAGAATAATTCCTTTTGGTATATTATGATCCCTCCTTATAACGACCATCGGTCGTTTCTTGTTTCGGTTTCATTATATAGCGACCGATGGTCGCTTGTCAAGCTAATTTTTTCAACACCAAAAAACGCGACTTATATATTATGTGTAAGGCGAGCAGGGATTATCAGCCAAACAGTTTTTGTTTTTAAATACAGAACGACCTCGATATAATGCAAATTATATTGAACTCGCAGAACGAATGAGTGGCAAAGTCTGCTCTCAGTTAAACACAATCATAAAGATATCCTGCCTAAATGAGTTAAATATAATCAAATTGGTTGTAGATTGCCTTGATGGATCGTGTAATAACAATGAGGAGGCGAATCAAATGATCGAAGAATTTACTGCTCATCTGCAAAGCTTGGGAAAGTCTGAAAACACAATCCGGACGTACAGTCATGATGTAACGATGTATCTGCATTGGTGCCAGGACAGTTTTGGAGAAGAGCCACAGCTTTTATACCGTGCCAATATTTTGGATTACATTTCCTATATGCGAAATATTCGGGGGTATCATCCGCGTACCGTAAATAACCACCTTTCTTCCCTGAAGAGCCTAAATGAGTATCTGATTATGAGTGGGCGGCAGACGGAAGCTGCTGTGCTGGACAGCGATTTTATAAAAATCCAGATACAGTATGCCAGTCCCTGCACTGTGGAGAAAAAAGATGTAGAGGCATTCCGCCAACGCCTTCTGGAGAGTGGAAGTAAACGGGACTTTTGCCTGGTCACACTTTATGCCTATTCCGGTATGCGGCGGAGTGAATGCGTCAATCTCAAGCTGGATCAGGTTGATCTGACAGCAAAGGAAATCCGGATTGTCGGCAAGGGAGACAAGCACCGCCTGGTCTATATCAATGACAAAATTGTTTACGCGATTCGGGAGTACCTAAAGGTGCGTAATTCGGACAGCCCATATCTGTTCGTCAGCCGCCAGAGTGAGAAGCTGAATCCTTCCCGTATCAACCAGATATTTAACCGATACTCGGATGTCATTACACCGAAGACGCTGCGGCATTATTTCTGCTCCAATGCTCTGGAGAACGGATATTCCATTCACGAAGTCGCCAATCAGGCAGGGCACAGCAATGTGCAAACCACACTCATTTATAGTAACCCGACGGCAAAAGAAATGAAAGACAAAGCCAATCGACTGTGAGGTAAGAACATGAAGATAAAAAGGATTATTTGTACTATACTGATTTTGATATTTGCAAGCGGTATTGTGATAGGTGCCATCCAATTATATAAGCAGCACCGTGAGTATTCGGAAGGCGAGGACTCCTATACTGATTTGGACCATTATGTGAAGCTGCCTGAAGAGCCTAAAGAACCTTCCCCATCTCCCACAGATGAAACTGAGTCTGGAGGACGGGAATGGCCGGTTGTAGATTTTGCTTCCCTGCAGGAAATCAATCCGGATATCGTGGGGTGGATTTATATTGAAGGAACAGAAATCAATTACCCGGTTGTGCAGGGCAGGGATAACCAGTATTATCTAAAGCATTTATTCAGCGGAGAGTGGAACGGATCCGGCTGCATATTTCTGGATAGCAGAAACAGATTGGATTTCTCAGATCGACACAGCATCATCTATGGGCATCATATGAAAAATGGCACCATGTTTTCCGGGCTGACGGAGTATAAGAAGCAGGAGTATTATAACAAACATCCCATTGCCCTGTTATTGACGCCGGATAAAAACTATGAGATAGAGATTTTCGGCGGGTATGTGTCCAGCGTTCAGGATAAGGCGTGGGAAGTGGCATTTCCCTCAGACTCAGATTTTACAGAGTGGCTGGATAAAGCCAGAGAGCGTTCATGTTTTACCAGTGAAATTACCCCGGCAGTCACAGACCAGATTCTGACGTTCTCTACCTGCAGTTACGAATTTAACAATGCCAGGTTTGTATTGCTGGGCGTATTAAGGCCGGAAGAGTAACTGATTCAGAGGAAAACAGAGTAATTGATTGAATCAGGAGAATGCTATTACGAAAAATGGTGCAATTCCCTGTTTATTCGTAATGGAGATTGACATTATTCTGCTCTTGAAAATCTGAAATAAATATGCTATACTTTTTACATCAGTATCAGTAATTGCTTTCGAGCGATTAGAGTTTTCCGGTTACACAGTGTCTGAGAGTATATACTTTCAGGCACTTTTTTTGTTTCTTTTGCTTCTTTACTAAGAAGCACAGAACGGGGAGTGCGGAGGCACAAATCCTCCGCCCATCTGTTACAATTTCATATCAGGCCCTCGGGCAATAAAGGCACTCAGAGAATTTCGGTTCTTTGGGTGCTTTTTTTATATAGATCGGAGCTTTTATGGCTCCCCTAATTTTTGTTCCGGGGAGCCTTTCGGCATACCCGTGTATATAGATAAAACCACGCAGGAATGCAGAAAGGAAATGCCTATGATTCTTTATTTGGATGCCAGAACCACCGTCAAGGATTTGATCATTGACTATATTGAGGTGGAATTGGCAAACGGAGAAACTGCATCTCTTAATTGGGATGAAAGCGAAATTGAGCGTACTGGCAATGGTTTCAGTGCCCGATACAAAGGGGTGTGTTTTGGAGAAGTCTATGCCAATGGCAGACTGGAGCAGCTGCAGGATATGAAAATAACCGATATCGGTTTGTATTCTGAAAGCTGTGATCACCTCAATATCTGTATCACTTCAATGGAGTTTGAAGACGATGGCAGATTGTTGAAGCTTGAAGTTCCCATTTTACATGGGAACATTGTTTGCCAGAACGAAAGTGATGAGGTGATATCATGTTGAAACGTGGAAAATATATCGCCGAACACGATAACGGAATACTTGACCAATACCGGATTGTGATGTCCGTAAGGGAAACGGAGAAGTCATATGTTTTTGAATTGCTTGAGTATGTAAGCCGGTATAGTCCGGCACAGATGGATATGCTGTTCGACAAGAATAAAAGAGTCGTGATTTCAAAGTCCAAAGGTGGCCATGCCATGCGCATATGGAATGACCATGATTTTACACTTTACCCATATCAGGCCGGGATTCCGTTCCATTTTGAATGGGTCGGTGAAGGCGGCAATAAGGAAGGGAGTGTTAAATGTGGTTAAAAAGAAAACATATCAAGATGAGTTGGTTGATGAAATCAAGAATCTGGCGCAGTCACAGGGGTTGAATCATGTCTTTACTACCTTTTTGGAGATTGCAGCAAACTGTATCTCTGCGCAGATGGATCCGTCAAACGCAGAAGAGCGTGAGAAGCGGTATGAGGAGATGGCATCCACGATGGAACCTAAAATCCTTAACTGCTACGCGCGTATGCTTGCTCTGCTTGCCCTTGCTATTTATGAGCATGAGGAGGATCCCTGCGATATTCTTGGCAGTATTTATCATGAGCTTCGCTTAAATAACGAGTGGAACGGACAATATTTTACTCCGGATCATATCTGCCGGTTGATGGCTGAGATTGTAGATCCAGTGGATGAGCATTCAGAAGCGGAAGAACCTATCATGATCAACGAACCAGCTTGTGGCTCGGGTACGATAGTGATTGGTGCAGTATGGGCAATGAAGCGGAAAAATTTCGATTTTCGGCACAAGAGTTTTTTTGTTGCCCAGGATATTGATATCCGCTGCGTGTGGATGGCGTATATCCAACTCAGTCTGTACGGAATTCCGGCTGTGGTCATTCATGGCGACACTTTAGCAATGAAAGAATGGTCCCGGTGGTACACTCCATTGGCGTCAGTTCCTTTCGGAAAAAGGAAATGCACTGACTATAGCACAGAGGAAGGGGTGGCCAAGATTGGATAATACAGAAAAATCATTGGACGCTTTGACCTTTTCTGATCTTCGGGTTCATTACAGAACCGGACGTGCTTTTCTGGTCAGACAGGAGGGCAGAAAGAAAATTTACGGATACCGAAAAGGCATTAAAACGGATGTGGGAGATCTGGAGGAAAAAGACTGGATACAGCTGGCTTCGGATTTGATTCTGAAAAGTGGAGAGCAGCAGATGCAGAAAAATCTGTTGGAATGGGAACAAGAGCATAATTATTGTCATAGTTCCCGAAAAGAGATGGAGATGACTGCACTGGAACTTCACATGGCCAGAATTTTTGATGATCCGCTCTGGGTGGACTACATCCCGTTCAACCGTAAGTATCGTCCTGAAGTTCTCCATTCCGCCAGACTGGTTTGGGTAAAAACAGAATGCTGCGGGATACCCGGGCAAATCACACAGGAACAGTTGGACAAATCTGCTGGAAATACTTTAGGAATTCCATGCCCCAATTGCGGTCGATGGTCTGCATTCCGGATCTGCTCGCCTAAGGAGGTGAGCGAAAATGGATAGACTGTTTATCATTGTGAAGGGCGGCAGCGTAGAGGAAGTCTACAGCACAAAATCATCAAATGAGCTATATGCGGAGGTTCTTGATTTCGATTCGACAGAAAGAACGGAAGAGGAGGAAAAAGCGCTTCAATTCCGGTATGAGGCAGTTCGGGAACTGATGCACAGAATTGACTGAAAGGAGAATGCACATGAGTGCAAAATATAAAACAAACCATGAGCGTATGCTGGAATTGATTGAGCAGCTCACAAAGGCAGACATTGCCTATTACCGGGATGATAATCCCATTATGTCGGACAGGGATTACGATATCCTGATGGATGAATTGAAAGACATTGAGAGCCGAACCGGGTTGATCCTTTCCGGTTCCCCGACTCAAAAGGTGTCCGGCGAAATATTGGAAAGTCTGGCTGAGGTGCGCCATAGCAAACCTATGCTTTCAGCGGATAAGACCAAATCTGTTGAAGATCTGGTGAAGTTTGCGGCAAAACAGCCGGTGCTGATAAGCTGGAAAATGGATGGTCTGACACTGGTACTCCGCTATGAGAATGGCGAGCTGATTCAGGCCATTACCCGTGGGCGTGAAGGCATTATTGGAGAGGATGTAACGCATACTGTGCGCAATTTTCTTAACGTGCCTCTTACCATACCCACTAAGGATTCATTTGAGGTTCGAGGTGAAGGCGTCATCTCATGGACAAACTTTGAGAAAATCAATTCCGGTCTGGAGGATCCCTATACTCATCCCCGAAATCTTGCATCTGGCAGCACGCGCAAGCTTGACGCCGGCGAGGCAAAAAAGAGATTACTTGAGTTTTGGGCGTTTGAGCTTGTGAGCGATTATCTTGAACCGGAAAGTAAACTTGCTCAGCAGCAGTTTTTAGAGCATAACGGTTTTTCGGTTGTACCATACATTTATCTGGATGCACTTCATAATGAAACAATGATTCGTGATACAATTGCCGCTATGGATCCTAAGAAGTTCCCTTACCCAGTAGACGGAATTATCATGGAATATGATGATGTTGCCTACGGAAAAGGTCTGGGAGCCACAGGGCATCACGAAAACCGTTTGATTGCATTGAAGTGGGAAGACGAGCTGTATGAAACCACATTCATTGGTCTGGATGTGGCGGTCACTCGTACTGGGATGGTCAGTCTGACAGGTATCTTCGAGCCGGTGTCTATTGACGGCACTCAAGTCAGCCGGGCATATCTGCATAACTATGAGAATTATCTGGACCTTGCCTTGGGGCGTGGCGATAAGATTCGCGTGTATAAGGCAAACATGATTATTCCGCAGATTGCAGAGAATCTCGATAAGACCGGAACCTGCTGTGTTCCGCTCAGCTGCCCCTGTTGTGGTCAGATGCTGAGTTTTCGGAAAAGCAACGGTGGTATTCGCCAGCTATTTTGTGAGAATCCGCATTGTTCTGCCAAACTGGTGCGAAAGTTTGCCCACTTTTGTGAGAAAACGAGAATGAATATTGAGGGCCTGTCGGAAAAAACTCTGGAGCAGTTTGTAAGTCATGGCTGGATTCGGACGTTTGCAGATTTATATGCGTTGGAGCAATATCGTGATGAGATTGTCCAGACGGAGGGCTTTGGGGAGAAATCCTTTGAGCGGCTGCAGGCATCCATTGAAAAAAGCCGCCATTGTACGTTAGCAAAGTTTATTGCAGGCTTGGGAATTCCCATGGTGGGAAGACATGCCGGACGTGATTTGGACAGCTATTTTCATGGATCGTGGGAAGCGTTTGAACAGGCTATTGAGGACGGCTTCGACTTTACACAGCTTCCGGATTTCGGCGAGACGATGCACAACAACATTTATACATGGTATGCGGATACAGAGGAAGAAAAACTTTGGCGTCCGCTGCTTGAAAAAATTGAATTTGAAAAGGAGAATTTTGATATGAATACAAATACAACAAACCCATTCTTTGGAAAAATCGTAGTGGCAACCGGGAAACTGGAGAATTACACCCGTGACGGTATTCAGATGAAGCTGATGCAGCTTGGCGCCAAACCGGCAAGCTCGATTACAAAGAAAACAGACTATTTGATTGTTGGAGAGAAGGCCGGCAGCAAGCTTGCGAAGGCGCAGCAGTTCGGTATCAGGACACTGACAGAGGAACAATTTGAGGCGATGCTGGCGTAAATTCGTCAGAATAACAGTGGCGGGGCAGATTTTCTGCTCCGCTTTTCACTTTTATAAAGGAGGTAATGGATATGAACCCACAAAAAAGAAATCTTGAAATCACTGGCAGGCATATCTGCCCATTAACTGTTGGAACTGCCGCTTTTATCGCTGAAAACGGAGGGATGCGCAGGACAAGTAAGGTTCTTCAGATGGAGAAGATTTCTCCGGATGAGATCTGTTTTGAGACGTGTAATACCAATTACCGTCTGCATCTTATCCGGCAGGAGGTGGCAGTATGAGCAGTGAAATCTTTTATGATAAGGCATTCATACGTGTCGGAGAAAAGTATATTCCTATCGTAAATCATGGATCGTCAAACTGTTTTGATATTGACAGGCGAGGACGTGAGATCCCAGAAAAGCGCTGGTCGGTTCTGAACTATCCCCATACTGGGAGGATGCTGTTTACTGCAGAGGAAATGCAGGAGATAGCGTCCATCTATGAGGAAGCCAACATGAATAACCGGGGCGGGACACGCAAAAGCCGGAACCGCACTTTTGAAGAAGGCGAGTTCGGACGCTGGATTCTGGCAGGGATGAAATCGGCACATACCGTGGAGGACTACAGAAAACATGGGAATGCCGTGATAGTGGTTGATTATGACCATGAGTATTGGCAGAGGCACTATGTCGCTACAACAGAGGAACTGCTGGATAAGATTGATGAGCTTTCTGGCCACAGCATTACAGTATCCTTCAGGAATAACCGCCATGTTATCCATCCGCCCATGAGGCGCAAGCGGACCCCATTTGATTTCGGTACACTGTCGGAATTTTATGTGCTTCGGGCAGAGCAGGGATATTTTGTGAAGCGGAGCAGCCGGAAAATTTGGCTTGCGAGGATTCCGGAGCCGCAGTCACAGATAGTTCGGAAGTTCAAGACCGAAAAGGCGGCACAAGACTACTTGGACAGAAATCAAAAATTTTTTTCAGGATGTGTATTTGAAATTGAGTGTGTACAAAACGGAGGTGTCCTATCATGAGTGAGTCAAAACAGGATCACTTCCGATGTGTGGTGGAAACTCGGGATAATAAAATCCCCCAGACGGAATATCCGACTATTGTACTGCCTCTGCCGGACGGAACCAGTCTTAGGGCAGTGGCAATCGACGATGAGAATTTCCCTGCAATCAATGTGTACTGGGATACAGAAAAGCCGGAAATTGCCGAGCCAATCTGTTTTGCAGAATACAATCCTGAACGCGGCCCCTGCCACGAGGTTTGCATAGGAGCTTACCAATCTGACAAAGACGACACAGTTTATTACAAGCCATATATGGCAGAAAGGGAATCAAATGAGTAATTACACATATTGCCGTACACTCAAACTGGATTGGAAAGAAGCCTCCAGATTGATTGGAGAATGTGCAGGCAAAATTTTAGACAGAACGATTCATGGCATAGCGGGTTATGAAGATGATCATTACTGGGGATTTCAGGCCACCACTGATCGGTTTACCATTGCCGAGATAGATAAGCTTATCCGGTTTGTCAATGGGAATGAGGAGATGGAAAAGGAAGCAATTCCTCAAGACTCCAGAGAATCCGCTTCAATCGGTGAGAGCTTGTCTCGTGCACTGTTGGAAAAAGCTTTAAGGCTGTCCTGGTGTCATGAGAGTACCACGAAATCGGCTCTTTGGCTGGTCAACGTCCGGGAAAAACGGCCGGCAGTCTATAGACGGATTATTGAGATCAGTCCGCATGATATTTGTTTGGATAACCTTAGGAGCAAAAGTGAATTGATTGCTTATCTGCACGAAAACGGTCCAACGCATTCCACGCTGATGGATTTCTGCGCGGATTACAGGGAGCGGTATCACAACGAACTCTGCTGGAACTATCCAATCTCTGATGGGCTGCATCTTGGCACGTTTTTCGTTCTCGTAAAGGAAGGCGTTCTGGCTCTTCCTTATGACGATGCAGATAAGGTGGACTATGAGCTGCTTTGTCTGGACGATGCCAAAATGTGTGACAGAGAATCTATGGAGAATCTCATAACTGAGTGGGATAGCTTCGACCGGGATTTACGCTCCGCCATGCAGGGCATGTTGGCGTTTTACCGCAGAGAGGAGGAGCAACATGGATCAGAAAATTGACTGGCTCATCCATCTGGTGGCCAATGGCGCCTGTGATGAATGTGGTGAGGTAGAAACAGACTTTTTGCCCTATATGTGCAATGCCCACACCCACGGGCTGGAACGCTATGGGCACTTGGATTTCCAAATGGTACTTTTTTTGCCGACGGAGGAGATTGGACGAATCCTCAATACTTTGGGGCTAAGAGTTCAGTCTGGAGAACGCTTCCAGTCTGGAGATATGGTTTCCGGAATTTATGAAGACTGCGATGTGCGCTTGGATGAGTATGAGGAAACCGGGCGCAAGGTTTTGCGGGTCATCATACCGGATGCGAACAATATCTTCCCAGGGGAAGGAGATTGTACGCTCCCATACTGTCTGCAGCTCTTGAAGACAGATGAGCTCTGCGCAGAAAGGGGGATACCATCGTGAAAATCACGTTGTATCAAATCATCCCGGAACCGGAAAACAGATACTTGATATTCAGCGATTTGAGAAGCGTCCGGGCGGCAAGTGGCGGACATGTCCCGGCTGAGATTTACGAAGCCGTATTCAGCGGGGATCTGGACATTGCCGTGCCCCGGAATGCCAAAAACAAAATGGATCAAGAACTTGCCGAACTGGAAGCGGTATATGTACGTTTTAACGTATCGCATCCGGAAGGCTTCCGTGGACGCTCCATGACCATGTCGGATGTAGTCGAGGTCATCCGTTCCGAAAAGGAAAGCAGGTTTTTCTTCTGTGACCGGTTCGTGTTTGAGGAGATTAAATTTGAAAAGGAAAAAGCTGATTTTGGGCGCCTGTAGGGCGCAGAAAGGATACAATCATGAAGAAACCGATATTGAACTATAAAGGGCACGACAGTTGGGACAGACCGGTTTATGAATCGGAAGGCTGTCTGTATGTGGATGTGGATCCACGCAAAGGCTGGAAACCGAATATCTGTACGAAATACAACAATGAGTTTGATGGAAAGCCGGATACGCCGATTGCCGAAGATACCGTTGTGGAGTTTGTTCCGTGCCGGGATATCTGGTAAGCGAGGAGGACGTATGAAAGAATTCATGACAAAAATGGTTCCTGTCAATCTGTCAGACAGATTTCCATTTAAATGCAGGATGTGCGGCGCTTGCTGCCGGCATGTCAGGGAAAGCGTGCCGCTGGAGAGTCTGGATACTTTTCGGTTGGCTAAACATCTGAGAGACAAGGGTGAAAAAGTGAACAGTATGGAAGATGTGCTTGCTGCCTATGCGGAACCTGTCTTGCTTAGTGAAAATGGATACACGGTATTTATGCTGAAAACAGCTGGAGCGGATGATGCGTGCATTTTTCTGAAAGATAATCGGTGTACGATTCATTCGGTTCATCCAAGGGCGTGCCGTACATATCCCATTGCTGTGGGACCGTATGAACTTGGCGGATATGAACAGTATCTCAGTATGGAACAGCCGCATCACTATTCTGGTCCGCAGATGTCCGTGAAAAAATGGATTCAGAAGCGCTGCAGCAAGCAGGATTTTGAATTTTTGAACACGGATATCGGTTCGGTACAGGAAATCGAAAGATTACTGAAGAGGATTCCTGAGCAAAATCGGACAAGGGCCGTGATGATGTTCCTTTTCTACAAGTATTCGGATTACGATCTGGATAAGTCTTTCTTTCCACAGTTCAAAAGCAATAACGATAAGTTGCTGGCTGCTTTGCCCAAAATGGCAGATGACGGAGATAAATAAATTTTCAGGTCAGTATGATATAACAACAAGGCGTCGGAATTCGGCGCCTTTATTATTTTTAGGAGGAAAAACTATGGATACAAGATTAAAAAATATCGTTGATAATTTAGAAACAATGAAAATCGGTGTGGATGAGCCATTTCCGTTTCACTGCACTATGTGCGGTAAATGCTGCATCAATCGGGAGGATATTCTTTTAACGCCGAGAGATATTTATAACATGGCAAAGGAGCTTGGGATAACGACTAAAGAACTGTTTGAAACCTACTGCGAGACTTTTATTGGCTGCGACTCCCGTATGCCGATAGTCAGATTGAAGCCTCGTGGCTCCATAAGAAGATGCCCGTTGATGAAAGATAGAAAATGTTCTGTCCATAAGGCAAAACCAACGGTATGCGCGCTGTTTCCAATAGGAAGATGCCTTATATTTGAAAAGGATATAAATCCTTCGGAGAAAATTTCGGTAGGCCAGATACAGTATATTTTTACCAATCCAGGGTGCGGTGATAATTCTAAAACCCATACGGTACGTGAATGGCTTGAGGAGTTCGGAATGTCGTTAGAGGATGAGTTCTTTATTAAATGGCAGCAGACAATTGTGGAATTAGGGCAGTTTTTCCGTGAAGCGGAAAAGACAGCCAGTGAGCGTATTATGGAGCTTTCATGGACAGCGGCTTTTATCGGATTATATCTGCATTACGATGTGGATCAGGATTTTATGCCGCAGTTTGAAAAGAATGCACAAGAAATCACTGCATTGCTGCAACTGGCACCCATAAAGGAAGGCGGTGGAAAAAATGAATGAGGATCGTAACCAGCATCAGATTATCCGAAAAGATGCCCGCAATTGTTTTGTGGAGAGTCTGAATGATGCTTTTAAGATTGGAAAAATTCATCTCGCCTTTGCAACTTATGATTTGAGTCGTCCGACTGGACAACGGCAGACGAACAACATCCATATTTATATTGCGGTGGATGAGTTCTTGGAACTATGCCGCAAGTTGGAAGGTGGGGAGCTTCGTTATCTTCTGAAGAACAAGAAGACAACAGGGGATAAAACACCTCTTTATCAGTGCTTGGGCGGAACTTCTGCCGAGAAGCTTGCAAAATACGGACGTTCCCGTGTAGATGGGAAAAGTCTGTCCAGAACAGCACAGCTATTGGCAGGAAGCAAATCAGATTTCCTGTTTGTGGCGGATAGCGGCCCCGGCGAAACAGATCAGAAAGGTTTAATTGTGCCTAAGTTCGGCAGTAAACCGGAAAATCATGTGGCAGTCAGTATGACATATGAGGTATTCAGTGAGTTATTACTCATGACAAGAATGCATTTTACAGCATGGCTTAGTGCATGGTATGCAGATCAATATCATCAGGTCAATCAGCGAACAGCGCAGCCACAGGAGAACTCACAGTATCAGGAGAATGAGGGAGAAGCAGAATACGCTTCAGATCCAATGTTCTAAAGTTAAGAATGAAAATGCGGTGCAGTCTGATGATTGCGCCGCATTTTTTCTTGATAATGACCATGTGGTGAGATATTGCAGTGAAAAACTTCATTGGCTCGGTATGGCAAATAAAATGGCACAAAAGTGGCATAAGAAATGCCGATGACATGGAAAAGAAAAACTGTTATACTTATATCGTCTACAAGTGGGTTCTCAGGAATCTGCTTGTTTTTTTATTTTCAGGAAAGGAGTTCGATACTATGAAATACTGTCCATATTGCGGCGGAGAACTTGCAAATTCAGCAGCATCCTTTTGTACGGAATGCGGGAAATCGTTATCCCCTGTGACACCGGAGGTTGTTCCAGTTGCCGAAACGCACGGGGAGAAGAAAAAAAGAAGCAAGAAACATGTAAAGAAAAGAAGATATTCGGAAAAAACAAAAAGACCAGTTGCTCCTGCAAAAGCCAGTGAAGTATCTGATCCGGTGAGAGAAGATGACTATGATGGCTATTATGATGATGTCCGTCCCTTTGATGAAGGGGGAGGCCGTGAGGAGATTGACAAGACATTGGTTAAAAAGATTATACTGGTGGTGGCTTGTGTTCTGTTAATTGCCGGAGTCTGTGTTGCCCTTATGTACTTGATATAAGCAGCGTAATAAAATGTTGTAAATCACCTTATCCAATCGTGTAATGTAATTGAAAGGTCAAAGAGGTGATGAACATGATTTATTTATCCAAAGGGATTGTAAAAGAAAACTCTACGGAACATCTTCTCCAGGTGGTGAGATGTGGTCAGGAATATAGCTTATCCGGAGAACAGGCGGCGCTGTGGCTGAATGGGAGATTGGAATTTTCCCAGGCAAAAACAGAGTCGGAGAAGCGGACGCTTGGGCATTTAGTAAGAATGGGTCTGACAGAAACAGAAGCGGAAAATACGGATGTGGCAAGATACAGAATCCTGACACAGTGTATTTGCTGTCCGGCGGTTAATACAAAACCGGAGTTCTTTTTGGGTCATGCGGAAAAGGAAACGTTAACCTGGCTTCGGAATGCGGGACTTCGGCTGACAGTAGCAGAACTTATCTTTCTTAGAGAGCATAAGATCAGACCTGAACCCCGATATCTCCATTCTGAAAACCGACAGGCGTTGGTGGAGGCGATCTACACAAAGAATACCATCGTAGATAATTGTCTGGAGCAGATCATGGAATGTGCAGAATGCAGGGATGAAACCGTAAGGATATTGCTCGTGCTGTTGAAGAAAAAGAAACTAATAGTATTGTGAGGTGAAGCGGATGAAGGAGAGATTTTATGAGTTACCAGTGCCTTTACAGAAGCAGATTGCCATTAGACTTGTAGGGGGTGCTGTTTTTCTGCTGTTATTTATTATCATCTTACTTGGCTTCCAGGATTTCTATTTCAGCCTTCCCTGTTTGCTGTTGTCTGGGTTTCTGCTTATAAATGGGATTCGACTATGCTATAATAGCTTTGCGGGGAACTATATGTGCATCCAGGGAACCTGCGAGAAAATTGAGACGTCCGGGATCCGAAAAAGAACCAAAGGGATTTGGGTTCAACTGGAGGAAAACATAGTGAAGATTCCTATTCGGCAAAGAATGAAGACGCTCTCCATTGGTGATACTGTTATTATATACTTATCAGACAAAACTCCGGTATATGAGCATGAGAGCGGCTATATGATATGCAGCTACTATGCACTGGGAACAGAAAAGAGAGGTAATTAAAATGGAAGCAGATAAGGAGATGTTAAATCGGCTCTTGAATGAAATTCAGGAGTTAGTCAGGGAAAACGAAAATGAAGATGGCACCTACCGATTTGACTTGTTGAAGGCAGTCATTGCTTTGGATTTTGCAAAAACAGAGATTGAAAAAGCAATTTTCAAGTGATTTTTCGGATGGATTGACTATTGAAGCTGCATATGCTATAATATCTACATCAGTTTCAAGATTTCCAAAGAGGAATCATGAGTTTCCGAGTTTTCAAAGTGTCAATTAGCACAATTGTGCTGGTTGGCACTTTTTTTGTTTCTTTTGATTTCTACCTGCAAAGCAGGTTTGAAATAAATAATTTTTTATAGCAGGCAACCCCTGCAAGAAAGGAGATTTCCATGTTAAAAGTTTTTGCAACACAAGTCGTCGTATCCAAAGGTTATGACAACACGCCAGCTCTTCGCTTTTCTGAGAATGGAGATTCTGTGAGGTTCCGTATTGGCAAGAAGGTCTATGACCCTCATGCTGAAAACGACAGCCGCTGGATCAACCTTCCGGTTAAGGCGTTTAACGGCGTATGCGAACGCATCAAGAAGATGCAGCTGAAAGAGGGTTCTTATGTGAATCTGATCGGCAGACTGGACGAAGATTCCTGGGAAGATAAGGATACCAAAGAACTCAGAAAAATGATGGTTATCATTCTGGATGACATTGAGTATGCTTCCGGTGGAGGAAAGTCCAAGGAGAACCAGACAGCTGCAGGACAGCAAAATGCAGCTCCCCAAAATGCGGCTCCCCAGAATACAGCTCCGCAGAATGCTGCGGCAGCTCCTGCGACAGGTGCTGAAACGTCCGGAAATTTTACCGGATATGAGGCATTTGGCGGCGGATCATTCTTTGATGAAAACTGATTGGAGCAATAATTGAATCCGGCGTTTTAAGGCGCACATGAGTTACAGACATTGTATGCTCATGTGCGCTTTTTTGCGTTTTAAAGGAGGTGTCTTATGACAAATGAAACCTTTTGCCTTCTCTCTGAGGAGGAAAAACACACAAAATTTAAGGCTGCAATGAAGGGAAAGACAAGAGGATGTCTGAATGAAGAGGAACTTCATTGCATTCTGATGAAGATTTCTTTGAACAGACAGTATGCTATTTCGGTCTACCGTGATGGGGAGGAGTTTTGCCGTGTTTTGACAGCAACGGATGGTCTCAAAAGAAGAATCATTCTTGGTCAAGTAGCCGCAGGTATTGAAGGAATATCGGTACAACAATTTGACTCATCGCAGGCAGCGGCAGTAATTTTGCATGATGCTGTTGATTGCAGTAATGCAAACTGTCTCTATATCTTTATCCCAAAGGAACGGAGTCAGAAAGGAATAGAATGATGAATAAGAAAGATCAAAAAAGGCACATGGCTTATGAGGCGCTGGTGCTGTTAGGTATGCTGGTTTTGCTTACTTTTATATGCCGGCTATGGCCCATCCTGTTACTGATTATTCTCGGTATTTTTGCAGCAGTGATAAGACTGCTTTTTCTTTCGTCCAGAAAGATTGAAGTAATCGCACCATTTCCTCTTTTACCGGAACCGGTAAAGGAAGCGACCGAGAAGGATGTGCAGGTGCTTGCGTATTCGGTCATACTCAGACGGGTTACAGAGCTTGTATTATCTGAGTATCCGGAAGCAAGATGGGTCTGGGAAGCGCCGAATGCTGAGAAACTTATTCGGGAAAACCAGGAAGTTTTTATTCTGCTCAATCGCGCGGGTGGATATCGGCGTGCTAAGGTTGTAATCCGAAATCTGCAGGTGGTTGGAATTGATTACAATCCACAGACTGAGGAGGAGGCAACTTTAGAGCCGGAAAATAATGTGCCGGATTCTGATGAAGAACCAGAGGTGCAGAATTACGAATTACTGGCCTTTGAGTGGGCAGATGCTCATATCTTTGAGCTGAATGCCAGATGCAATGAAGCAATTGGAGAAAATCTCTCAGAACTGATTTTGCTTGCGGAAGAACTTCCGGTCCGTGAGAGCTGGGCGGATATCTGCCGGGAATTGATAAGAGCCGGCCTGGAGGATGTCCAGTGTGTGCCTGAGGGAATCAAAATTAATCTTACGCAGTCAAATGCAGAAAGGAAATAACGTATGAGTGCATATATGAACAATATTTTCAATTACAGCCGTTCCTTACCGGAACCGTTTGATACGCTGACGAACAAAAAGGTGTCAGTGTCATCGAAATATGGAGATGGGACAAATGCAACTTTGTGTTCAACAGTCATAAAAGCGGTACATGCAGTTTGCCGCTGCATGGATGGCAGCGCCGAAGGAGCTGTCGGGGTCATCGACCACAGGACAGTTGCTGAATACAAATCGTCCATGGGGCCTGATGATTATCATCTGGTAGTATATGACAGCAATTCCGGTTCGTTAATGGCAAGTGTGTATGACAAGAACACGGAAACTTTTGAAAACTATGTGCTGAACACATCAGGGCGTGACGGAGCTGCCGTTATGATGGCACTATTTCCAGTGCTTATGAATGACGAGGAATTCAGTGATAATTTTGAATTGTACCGCGATCAGTTTAGTCATGGATTTTCAGATTTACCCTCGGCTACGGAGTATATGGCCATGCTTTGTGACAACGCTTACAGACGTATCAAGAATACCGCTTGTACAGCAGCCGTCAAGGTGAGTGTGGACAAGGCCGGAAATCTGATGCGTGTATCTCAGGTGCAGCTGGATTCCGGCGCTTTTGAGCCTACCCATGTGATTGCGGGGGAATTTACAATCTTTGCGAAGACAGAAAGGGTTACTGTAAAAAAAGCAGAGGAGATCGTTGAACACGCAGATTTTGTCGGAAAATATAAATTGCATTCAAGGACTATGAGCAGCCAGGAAAAGCAGCTCATACCGGTGCTCCCGGAATGGTACATCATTCCGCAGGAAGTCGTTGATATCTGTAAACATGCTCAGGCAACTACCGGGAAACCGACGCAGATGAGGAATTTCCTCCTCCGTGGACCGTCAGGAACCGGAAAGACCAGAAGTGCAAAAGCGATTGCAGCAGGACTGGGGCTTCCGTATATGGCATATACCTGCTCAGCAGGAACAGAGATATATGATTTCATAGGTCAGATTTTTCCGGATACCGATTCGGGTTCTACCGGGGATGCACAGCTTGATCATGAAAAAGCGATTTTGGCGAGTATGGGTGGAATCAACTATGCCAACGTATCCAAAATAATGAATCTGCCGGATTTGGATGATATGGATTATGATCCGGCGGGGGTATATCAGGCTCTAACTGGTGTAGAAAATGCAGCCGCAACATCTCAGGACTGTATGAGCATTGTGCTGGATCGCGTAACGGAGAAGGTGTGTGCCCTGTCCAGACGAGATGAAAATTCCAAGAGCAGTGGTCAAACCTATACTTATATTGAGACAGATTTTATCAAGGCTCTGAAGTATGGGTATGTCATTGAGATCCAGGAGCCTACGACAATTGTCCAGCCCGGCGTTTTGCCAGGACTGAATTCTCTGCTGGAGCAGACCGGGACAATCACGCTTCCTACCGGAGAGGTGATAGAGCGTCATCCGGATGCGGTGGTCGTAGTAACAACTAATGTCGGATATGAGGGATGCCGCAGCATGAACCAGTCTGTTATCGACAGAATGAGTCTAGTACGGGATGTGGAACTTCCGACGCCTGAAGTTATGGTGCAGCGCGCCATGGCCGTCACGGGCGCAACAGATGAGTATCAGATATCCCAGATGGTGCAGGTGGTCAACGATCTGTCGGAGTATTGCCGAAAGAACAGTATTACGGACGGCTCTTATGGTATGCGCAGCCTGATTGACTGGATTGTGAGCAGTGAGATTACCGGCGATGTATATGAGTCGGCATTGTACACGATTATCAGTAAAGCAACAACGGATGAAGTAGACCGTGAGGCGCTGATCAGTGCTGTTCTGGAACCGATTTTCACAAAGAGGCGAAGAAAAGCAATCGCATAAACGTATTTAGAAAGGAGGTCAACCCTGTATGGCGAGGGTGAATCATAAGTTAGTAAAACAGCGGCTCAATGAGCAGCGCAGTAAAATCTCAGACCGACAATTCTTCTCGTCCCGTCTTTTGGCGGGACATTTTGAAGATTTGGCGGCAGCACAGACGAGGCGGTATCGTTATAACCGACGGGTCCGCGTTAATCTTTACTGGAAACCGAGAGAAAAGCATGTGGCATCAACAGATAATATGCTTATACGTATCAATGCCGGGAATTCTATGGTCACGAAGGTAAAGGGGCGGGAAAACCGCTACCAGATCGTATGCGGCATGTTCGCACATGAACTGGGTCATGTCCTTTATACGGACTTCTTGGCGGCGCAGACACATACCAATTATTTGGGAAGTTACCGTTGGTATCCTTATCCGCCGGATCTGAAAACGACAGCGGATGCACGGAACGAAAAGGCATTCTGGAATTATGTGAAAACCGATCCAAAAAATCTTGAGATGGTGCAGATGGTTTCCCATTATATTTCCAATGTAATTGAGGATGGGTATATCGAAAACAGGATGTTGAATAATTTTCCGGGCACATTGGGATACGGCCTTGAAAAGCTGCGGGAGCAGCATTTTGAACATATTGAAACAGTGACACAGCTGATTGAAAATGAGGATGAGGGAAAGCATATTTTTGAAAGCATCCTTCAGATCATGTTGTCTTATGTCAAATTTGGAGAAATCAAGTATGGAGACGAACCGCTAAGCGACGAAAGGATTCAGTCAGTGTTTGGCCTGATTACCGATATTGACAGTGCTTTAATGAGCAAGTCCGGAAAAGACCGGTTGAATGTCATCAATATGGTACTGGTAAGGTGCTGGGACTATATCGAATCTTTTTGTGAGGAATGTAAAAAACGTCAGGAAGAGGCGGAAGCCTCCGGCGGTTCCACCAGTCTTGCAGAAACCTTATCGGAAGTGCTGGGAGCGATTGCCGGCGGTTCTGAAATGGGTGAAGGAAACAGCACACCGGTACCGGAAGCTTCTGGTGAGACAGAAGAATCTGCGACGGCAGACAAACGTGCACAGACCCATGCAGACGCCGAGAATGAGGATGATTCCCAGACTGACTCTGAAACGGAAGAAAATCCATCTGGGTCTGGGGAAAGCGATAATTCTTCAGATGAAGACGCAATCCCGCTGAATGGGAGGAATTCTGGTTCAGGAAAAGAGGAAACTTCGGATAATGAGCAAGGGCGTATTCCTTATCACCAGTCAGAATCGCTCTCAGAACCTGTTGGTGGTTCCGTGGAAAAAAACGAAGATTACGAGCGGGAGCATTACGACCGTGCGGCGGCTGATATTGAACGCCTTCTGGATAAAATGGCGGAAAAGGCGGCCTGCGAGCAGCTGGAGAATGAAAGGATTCAGGAGCTGAATGATGTCGCTCAGAACATTTCCTATGGGAATATCCATGAAGGAGTACCTATCCGAATCAACCGGATTGCCTCTGTGGATGAGGAGCTTATAGAACAGTATAATGCTATTGCGGGGCCCTTGATCAATATTTCCCGCCAGCTGCAGAAGAGTTTGCAGAAGCAGCTCAAGGAAAATCGAAGAGGCGGCAAGCTAACCGGTCTTATCATGGGCCGACGTCTGGATGTGCACGCATTGTGCAGGAACGATGGGAAGGTGTTTTACAAAAATAACCTGCCCAATGAAATTCCGGAACTGGCAGTCGGTCTGCTTCTGGATGAGTCAGGCTCCATGTGTTCCTGTGACCGCTGTACTTATGCAAGAGCCTCGGCTATCATTCTGTATGATTTCTGTCAGAGCCTGGACATTCCGGTAATGGTCTATGGTCATTCCACCGATTATACCGATGTTGGAAATACGGTGGCACTGTATTCCTATGCGGAATTTGACGGCTTTGACCACGATGATAAATACCGTATGATGGACATTGCGGCCAGAGGCAGTAACCGTGACGGAGCAGCGCTTCGTTTTGTAGCGGAACAGCTGTCTAAGCGGCCGGAAGCAGTAAAAATCCTCATACTGGTTTCAGATGGGCAGCCTGCTGACAGTGGATATAGCGGTTCTGCAGCTGAGGAGGATCTACGTGGCATCAAACAGGAATATCAGCGCAAAGGCATTTTATTTGTAGCTGCGGCAATTGGAGATGACAAGCAGAACATTGAGAGAATCTACGGAGACTCATTCATGGATATCTCGGATTTAAAACAACTGCCCACAAAACTGACCGCTGTAGTTAAGCGGCATATAAGGGTATAACGACATCAAATTATAAAAAACACAACGGGCAGCCGGATTTCTACGGCTGCCCTCTTGTTATCCAGAAAGGAAGGTAATTATGCACTTTTTAACATTAGCAATTTTAGAAATTCCTGAGGTAAGGGAACACAAGGAACTGGACAAACAGATAGTGGAGGCCCTGAAGGAATTAGAACTTCAGAAACAAATAGAAACAAAGAACTTTATGCTGGACTTTACGATTGGGAGGTTTCAAAACCTTCAGTCATCATTTTCCCGTGCAGTAAATGACGGCGTTTCTGAGCTGATGTATCCTTATTGCGCATCGATGGAGGATCCGGAATATCTGGAATTTGAAGATCGGACAGAAAAACTGCGCGAGGAATATGAGAGCGTGGTTGATTGTATAAAGCTGCCTCAAGGAACAATTGTGGAGCAGTATGGCGATCCACTCTGGGGCAGATTTGTTGTCCGTGACGGAAAAGTGTTCCAAAGGGATGCAGGATCGCTTCATCATGAAAAGCGTACAAAAAAAGCAAAACGAATGGTGGCTCTGCCTAATTATCCCCGCAAAAAGCTCTATAAGAGTTTTGAGAAATATGCAGAAGAAAGGTGTGGCTTTTCTTTTGATGAAAAGCATCAAGGCTATGGATATTATTATAATCCAAACGCCATATGGGACTGGTATTCCATTGGCGGGCGATGGCCGGAGATGTTCCTGGTAAAGGACGCCTGCACTGAGTATTCTATCGGTGAGCGAAGCTGGTGCAACTCGGATCGGAAATCAGAGGCGCCGGAAGGATACCGGTGGGTATGCGCTGCCAGGAAAAAGGACATTGCGTGGGATGCCATGCGAGACTGGCGAAACCAGAAAGCCGCAGAGCGGTTCCATAAGCTTGAGCAGATGTTCCTGGCAGGAAAGACGGATCCGGATTTCCATGGAGAGATTGTCCCAGACGGAGTTATGCACTGGGGCGAACTGGTTTACCGCAAGGACTCTACCTTGGAGGAATACCTGGAGGAATACGGGATTCCGGGCTGCTGGAAGTATCCGGTAGGCTCGCATGACATCGTGGATGAGGGCCAGTGGCTAAGCGTGGAAGACAGCGTGCAGGATCCGGGAACCGGCAGCTATGCCCCGGTAGACTGGCGCAGCTGCATTGATGGATACATTGATGACATGGATGAGGATATGGTACTGGTTTCCGTAGACTACCACATTTAAGGAGGAGACGGATGAACACTTATGTCGTTTGCATGGACTCTTCATGGGTCCGGGACTCACAAATGTTTGATATTGCCGGTTTGACAGATGATGAGCTGGCGGATATCGACATGTACAGTGCAGACAGCGAAGACAAATGGCATGATATGGAGCCGACTCCATTTATCGCAGTCATAAAAGCGGAAAACGAGGAGGAAGCCTGTAAAAAGGCAGCCATCGAAATGCGCTATGATCCCCGCTGCCTGTTTGCAATAAAAGTTTCAGAATAAAGAGGAGGTATCAAAAAATGATTATCAATCGAATCGGTGCTGAGTTTGAATACGACGGCACAACCTATGTAATCGGCGCTCCCATCGTGGGAACGCCGGAAAGCGAGTATGAGGGTCTGTATGGGACGATTACGGAAATCCGTGATGGAGAGGATAAGGAAACGGAAAATGAAACGCCGGATATATATTGCTCTTTTGAAGTTCCTGCACTGCCCTGTGAAGTAAAAAAGCTGGAAGAAATTTTTTCTGATTTGTATGACGAGCCTAAAACCATTGACGACATCATCCTGGATCTTGTCATCATGGCCCCGTCTATGGTGGAGACGCTTGATGACCTGAAAGAGTGCCGCCAGCACCCGAGGATCCACATTCTTTTGGAAGACTGGGCGGTGGACGGCGAACAGGGAAATTCTTCCGAGGTCTATACGGACTTCAATGATGCGAAACGCATACTGGTGCAGAAGCTGAAAGAGGAGCAGGAAAGCGGCTGTATTCCGCAATGGGCGGATGATGAGAAGTTCAAGGAGCATTCCACGGACTCCCTCTATGAATGTTACATTGACGGCGAATACTGTGAGAGCCATTACCATATCGCAATCGTCTCGCAGCAGCTCTGCGTTTCCAACCGGTTTGTCAGGGAGATGGGATGGCTTTATCAGGCATCCTGCCAGCTTGAGGATTTTGTATCGCAGGTGTCAGACTGGGATGAGCTGGATCAGCTGACCGATGAGCAATATAACCGCATGGTCCAGGATCCCCGTTTCCCGGAAAGGCTCCAGAACAAGCTGGGCAAAAACGATTCCTACTGGGAAGCCTATTGGGAGACAGTTTCCGAGGTTGCACATGAGTTTGTGAATGAGTATCTGCAGGAGGAGGCGTAAAGATCTATGAATACAAGGCTCAACTATCTCTATCGGGATGCCGACAACTACAAGATGCCAAATTCCTGTGTGGTTATTGGTGAGATAAGCGAAGCGCAAATCGCAGAAGTCATATCCTGTCTAGACTGTGGGGAATATTTCATTCCCCGGCAGGTGGGGCTTCCTGAAAAACGCTTTGACAGGTTTGACGAGGAGGTGGACCAGTGCTGGTTTGAATTAAGTGCAGATGGGTTTGAGGCTACCGAAAATGTTTCCGATATTGACATGACTGTGAGGCAACTCGTGGAGTTGTTTCGTAGTGCAAAAAACAACTGGCATGATGATGTGCCGTTAGGAGGTGCAGTATGAGTTACTCAGAATGGCATACTTACGGCTATGGAATCTGCGTTTCCGATATTACGGATGAGTCTGTGGAACGCCTGCAGAAGCTGATTTCCCTGGCGCCGGAGTACCAAAAGAAAATACAGGAATGGCTGGATGAGAGTGAGATATCGGAGCCGGCCTACGAGGATTATCTGGAGTTCGACCAGGACTATATGCTTGGCCTAGCAACCATCTTAAAAGAAGTGATCCTTGAGGCAGAGGACATTGACCTTGTGGCGTGCGACAGCCATGACGGCACGGATTATCTGCTCTATGTGCCGGACTATCCCTGGAACATGGGAAAACACAGACAGCTCATGACGGAGGAGGCCGTCGCAGGGCTTTTCCGAAAATATGTTTCCATTTTGACAGATGAGGCGATAGAAATAGATTACCAGTCTGTTGAGAATGGAGGTTAGGAGGTGGCGTTATGCCTTATAAAAGCGATACAAGGCCGCTGACCAGCATCGTTTCCTATCCGGAGCGTGGCGAAGGCGGCGACAACCGTTATCGGGGGAACTGCTCTCCCAGACTGATTGAGGATCTTTTAGGGTTCTTTCGCCCGGGAGAAATCTGTGACTACATGTGCGGCAGCGGGACGACCAAAGCGGCGGCGGACAAGCTGGGCGTTGGCAGTCATCTCTATGACCTGCACAGCGGCTTTGACATCATGAACTGCGAGATCCCGGAGCGCCCGGAGTTCATCTTCTGGCATCCTCCATATTGGGATATCGTCACGTTTTCGGATGTCATGTATAAAGCCTCAGATGTTCAAAAGAACTACGGCTATGACCCGAGACAGTATGATCTGTCGCGCATACCGGACTGGGAAAGCTTTGTTGATAAAATGAATTATGCCATGATGAAGCAGTTTTCTGCCCTTGAAAAAGGTGGCAGGATGGCGGTTTTAATGGGAGACATTAAGAAAAGAGGCGTGCTTTACAGTATGCTTTCTGAAATCGTCAAACCGGGGTCTTTGGAGAATATCATCATCAAGGCCCAGCATAACTGCTTTTCAGACCAGATCCAGTATAGCGGAAAATTCATCCCGATTCTTCATGAATATGTGATGATTGTCCGAAAGGATTCACCGCTTCTAGTTCCGATTATCATGGCAAAAAAAGCGGAGGTCGATATCCGGGATATGCCGGGGGCGACATGGCGTGATGTGGTTGCTGCCGTTTTGGAACAGTGCAGCGAGCCGGTGACGCTCACGTTTCTCTATGAGAAAATAGAGCCGCACAAAAAAGCACAGGCAAATAAGTGGTGGAAAGAAAAAATCCGCCAAACGCTTCAGATCAATCCTACATACTTCTTTCATGATGGCAGGGGAATGTGGTCGTTGAACAGAAGCGCAGCATAGTATCTGCGTCTGGGGGATGTCTTTTGTAGGCATCCCTCAGTTGCTTTAACTATATGTAGAAGAAGGATGGCTTTTTTGCTATAATACAAATATACTTATGAGCAGGAGGCGAAATATGTCTGTTTATTATAATCCGGACACGTACAGAAAAATTATCAGAAATGGTGAAGAATGTTGGGTATATGATTGGGGCAAAAATGCTGATATAAATTCGTTCAATTATATGCTGGATCGCTGGGAGGGCACTCAGCAACAATTTTTTATCAATGGTGAGACCAAGCAATATTTTCTTATTAATAAACAAGAGCGTACTGTCATGGAAATATCAAATCCAGAAGTAATAAGGTTCCTGTATGAGAATCTTTATATGGCGAATATTAACGAAACTTTTATCGAACTGTTCACCTCAATCGGAGGGTTTAAGACAGTAAAGTACGAGTAGATTCTGATTTTTTCTTGGGGATGTCGTTTCGGCGGCATCTCTTTTTGCATAATTGTTTTCAATTTGGACATACTAATCTCCGGGAGTTCTATTTACATTCTCACTTCAATAGTGTATAATATGGAGTGCGAATGTAAATAGAGCCAAGGAGGTGCATTGATACGGACACGATTTGGACTAAAATTCAAACAATAGCAGAAAAAAGTAATGGGTTTGTTAAGACTTCTGATATTGAGGCGGCTGGAATCAGCAGACCGATGTTGAAAAAGTATGTTGATATGGGAAAATTAGATCCGGTGCGAAAAGGGTTATATACTTTGACCGATGAATTTACTGATGAGTTTGCGCTTCTTCAGGCACAAAGCGCAAAGATAATATATTCCTATGGCACCGCACTGTTCTTTTGGGGGATGTCGGACAAGACGCCGAACATCTTGGATATAACGCTGCCTCGCGGAACGAACATCAGCAGGTTAAGGCGTGATAATCCGAATTTGCGTTGCCATTATGTGCAGACGGAAGTTTACGATCTTGGAATAACAGAAACAAAATCCCCTCAAGGCGGGATGGTAAAGCTGTATGACAGGGAGCGCTGTATTTGCGATGTGATCCGGGATAAGGATCAAATTGAGCTGCAGCTTTTTACGCAGGCAATTAAGGACTATTTTAAGACAAATCCAAATAATCGAAAACTGCTGAAATATGGCAAGATATTTGGAATTGAAGATAAGATAAGAACATATATGGAGGTTTTATAATGAAGACACCAGAACAACTAAAAGGAGCCATTCGTAGCATGGCAGCGAAGAAAAATCTTCGTGCACAGGAAGTGCTGCAGATGTTTTTATTTGAAAGAATCATTGATCGTTTGGCAGCCTCATCCTTTCGGGACAATTTTATTTTGAAGGGCGGACTTTTGATATCATCAATGATCGGTATTGGTGAACGTACTACTATGGATATGGACACAACGGTGCGTGGTATTCAGATGGAAGAGGACGAGATCGTTTCTGCAGTCAAAGAGATTATCGCAATGGATGTGGGAGACGGAATTTCTTTTGAATTTCAGAAAATTGAACCGATCCGCGAGGATGATGCGTACAATAATTTCCGGGTTCATCTGCGTGCAAAATACGGGAAGATTGACAGTCCAATGAAGATAGACATTACTACCGGAGATATTATTACGCCTGCAGCCATTCGATATGATTTCCCGTTTGTGTTTGAGGAGAAAACGGTTCCGGTCATGGCATATACGCTTGAGACAGTACTTGCGGAAAAATATGAAACGATTATCCGCAGAAACATTGGAACTACAAGGGCAAGGGATTTTTATGATTTACATACTCTTTACCGCAGCCGTAAAGATGTGGTTCAGATGGATGTTCTGAGGGCAGCAGTTATTCATACTGCGGAAAAAAGAGATTCGATTGATGATATCAGGGACTGGAGAGATATTTTGAAGGATATCCGTGAAGAGCCGCAGTTATATCTTCTGTGGGATAACTATGCTGCGGACAACAAATACATTGGAGATTTGAAATTCAATGAAGTTCTCGATACAGTGGACGAAATCGCAAAGATTCTTGATTTGTGATATCAAGTAAGAAAAGATTAGATTTTTTTTGAAGCACTTATAGTAGAAATCGGAGTTTGTGAAGGAGGATATTGTGTCACTTAATATAGCAGAAACATTTGAATTATTGTTTGATAAAAATAATAATGTTGCATACAAAGCATTACAGGAATTGCAAAAAGAAAGTATTGAAACAGATTGTGTTTATCTTTATATGGATAGATTAAGCGATATGCTTGACAGTGATAATTCTTATATCCGCACAAGAGGGCTTACACTGATTGCCTATAATGCAAGATGGGATAAAGATTATAAAATTGATGAAATCATTGATAATTATTTAAAGCATATAACAGATGTTAAACCTATTACAGCAAGACAATGTATTAAGCTGTTGCCGATTATTGCAAAGGATAAACCAGAATTGAAAAACGACATTGTTTCTGCACTTCATAAAGCTAATATAGGTATTTATGATGACAGTATGCATTCATTAGTTTATAAGGACATCCAAAAAACATTGAAAGAAATAGAAAAATTATAAAAAAGCAAATTCTGATTTATCAAATCATAAAGTGTTTGAAATAAAAAGAATATTGTAACCCGGAGATGTTGATTATCAGCATCTCTTTTTTATATCACAAAGGAGGTGCAGAAACTGGCAGGATATGCTATTGTCGCAGACAGCTCCGGAAAGCATAATGGAGAAAGTCGTATCAGCCACAGGGGAAGAAAGCGTTTGAGATATGCGCTGTATGAAGCTGCGATATCGGTGATTGGGAAAAATAAAGAATTTAAAGAGATCCATTGTTATTACAGGACGAGGGAAAAGAATCCCCTGAAGAAGATGCAGTCGGTGATAGCGGTGGCATGTAAACTGATCCGGATATTTTATACAATACTAACAAAAGGCATAGAGTATGACGGTCAGAAGATGTTAAGTGACATTGTAAGACCTAAAATGCAGCCAGCAGCATAAAGAGAAAGAAACAGTGAATCATGGCCGGTCTGAGCCTTTGAAAGGAAAGAATGGAAGGCTGAGGCCAGCCATGATAGCTGGAAGAAACAAGTAAATGGAATGTAACAGGAAAACGTCCACCGAGAGGTGCTGTTGCAGGAAAAAGTCAGTAATAAAAAAACAAAGAATGAGCCAGTAGTCGGCAGGAATATTCACCAGAGGGCATGACCCTGTAAAGGAGCTGAGCTGACACCCTGGTTATGGACAGGCGGGACGAGAGAAGTTAGGACTCAGCAATGGTCTGATGATCCTGGTAGACATGGGAGGTTCGCTGCCGTAGATGGATGGGTACACACAAGGCCATGTAGAACGAAAAGAGAAGACGTTTTATTTTGTGCACCCAAAATCCACTACTTTCGTACCAGATACAGAGAAATGTCCATTCCAATGGTTCTTTCTTCTGAGATATTTATTGATGAAACATTAAAAAATCCTTGATTTTCAAGGAAAAAAGACTTGACTATATAGGGAGGTATATAGTATGGGATGGTTGATAGGTATCCTTAGTTTTATAGGCGGCAGCGTGTTTGGCGTTGTTTTTATGTGTATGTTTCAGATTAACCGAACTTACAGAAATAAGCGCTCGGAGGAATAAACATTTGCGGTATGAATGCTCTTTTCTCCTGGTGGATTGACTATTGCAAATAAATCTGTTATAATATTTACATCAGTATCAAGTTTGGCTACGGCTAAACACAGTTTAACAGAGTTTATCAAAGTGTCATTTGCAATTTTGCAGATGGCACTTTTTTTGTTTTCCGGCCAATTCATTTGGGCATAAGCCAGCAGTCTTTCGGGATTGCTGGCTTTTGTTATATATCAAGGCGGCAATCCCGCCAGAAAAGAAAGGAGCATGAAATATGCAAAAACAATGTCAGGATGGTTTCTACACCACATTCAGTTCCTATCCACTTATGCTGGATTATCACAAGGAGCAGTCCAAGAACAGCCGCTGGGTGAAAGCCAGGGTCAGTGACCTTGAAATTCAGCCGCTGGGCAAAGGCTCTGCTCTGAGCACTGATCTGCCGGCATTTGCGTCAGGAACCACACAGGACGCTGTGGATGACACAGCAAACAATCTCGGTCTGGCCATGCGTGTTGATGGGGAACTCTTCCCCATGCGCATGACGGCCTACAAAAGTCTGCTTGACCGGGCAAAAATCGGAGGCACAGCGCTGCCTAAGCTCAGTCGTGAGGCTCTGGCAGAGGTATTAAATGCCTGCATGGAACTTTATTCGTCAGAAGCGCTTCTTCTCATTCGTGATGAGAAGGTGGCAGCAGTTCATTCTGGAGATGCGGTTGATTATTCAGTGTTGCCAGTCGATGAACTTCTTGTTGCACTGAAGGGAAAGTTGGATGCACAATTCAACGGAAATGTATTCGAGTCTGGATACTGCGATCATGCCATGGTAAGCGCATCATGGACGATGCCGGATCAGAAAGAGGATTTACTGGAGGTGTATACAAAGCTGCTGGATTCTCAAGGGAAATCAGCGATGGCCTCCAAACTGACTCCGGGTGTTCGTTTTATGAGTTCGGATACCGGTGTGTCTTCGGCAAAGGTCTCTGCTCTTTTGGTGAGCGGAAAGCGCTCCATCCATATCGGGGGGTGTATTGCAGTTGACCACAGGCATCAGTCTAAGGTTTCCGATTTTGATGCGGCGTTGGATCAGCTCTTTGCCCAGTTTGGGGATAGTATTGCCAAATTACAAAAACTGCTGGAGGTTCATCTGGATTATCCGATAAACGCAATGACCAGGGTTTGCAAAAAACTGAGTCTGCCAAAAAAGGCTGCAGTTGAGGCCATAGCTATGTACGAGATGGCATACGGAGGTGGTCCGGCGACAGCCCACGACGTATTTCTTGCTATGCAGGAGATCCCGTTTATTTTGAGGACGGAGAACACGCCGGAAAGCAAGATGTTGGTCATAGAAGAAAATATGGCCCGTGCGCTCTCACTCAGATGGAGCGATTATGACCTTGCAAAGGCGGTGAGTTACTGATGGCAAAACCGATTATTCTTTGCGACACCGCCGGTATGACCAATGACAGATGGCTGGAATGCCGTATGCATGGTCCGAAAGGAAATATTCCCTATACTGTGGGAGGAAGTGATGTAGCAGCCATTTTTGGCGTATCACCATGGACGACTCCACTGGAGCTGTGGAAAATCAAAAAAGGGCAAATGAAGCCTGCTAAAAAAAACAATGCCAACCAATTGCAGATGGGGCATCTTTTAGAGCCGATTGCTGCCTATTGGTATGGTGCAAAGACAGGCAACACCGTTATTGAAGATACTAATCTGTATCAGCACGCAGATCATCCTTACGCTCTCGCCAATTTTGACCGGCGCTTTATACGGGCATCCGATAGCGAGCCGGGAATTTTGGAGTGTAAAAGCTGCACGTATCACAAAGCGGCTGAATGGGCAGATGGAGCAATTCCGCTCTACTATGAACTGCAGCTGAGGTTTTATCTTGCAGTAGCGGATGTAAATATCGGCGCCTTTTCCGCAGTTTGGGGAAACAATCCGGACAATGATCTGGCAATGCCAGAGATTATTCGTGATAAGGCGAAAGAGGATATGATTTTTGAACGTTTGGACGAATGGATCTGGAGCTTGGAAAATGACAAACCGCCGACCATGGCGGATGTTGCCCCAAAACTTGCTTTGGAGTCACTGGCAAGGATTTATGGTACGAGTCAGGCCGGGCTTCCGACAATAGAGTTTTCACGTAAGTACGAATCGCCTTTGCGCAGAATCGCAATGCTTCAGGGAAAAATCTCTGAATGCAATAAAGAAATCAAAACATATGAAAAGGAGATTGAAGCACATAGCGTGCGAATTGCCGAAGTCATGAAGGAGCATGAGCATGGCGTCTTAGAGACGAGCAGCGATAAGCTTCTGATTGATTTTGTAACCAAAACAACTCGCAGGCCCGATTCCAAAGCCTTAAAGGAAAAATACCCGGCAATCTATACCGATGTTCTGAAAGCCTCGGAAAGCCGCAAGGTAAAGGTGTCGGTCCAGCCAATTTAGGAAGGAGACTATAATGGAAAATATTTATCATGATTATTGGGAACAGGAATTGCTTTATCAGTTTCTGAAAAACGACAGGTGTAAAAAACGGGCGTATATCTGCTCGCCTCTTAGCGCAGTTACGGATGAGGAGATGGTAGAAAATATAAAAATAGCAAGAGCATATATGTATTATGCCATGAAAAAAATGGGTATGAATGCAAGTGCGCCTCATGCGTATCTTCCGATGCTTTTATGCGACAAAGTGCCGGCGGACAGATCCATCGCCCTTCAATTTGGATTGGAGCTGTTGGAAGAAAGTGATGTTTTGCTTATATGCGGGAATCGGATCAGCAGTGGGATGAGTGGGGAAATTGCTCATGCGGCATACCTCAAGATGCCTATGATGACCTTTGAGGAAAGCATATATCTGGAAGTGCAGAAAAATTTGACAAAGCAGGGCTATGATAAACACAGCGTCCATCTTGATCGAGAAAATGTTCTGATGGGTTGTTCTTCTCCCATGGCATATCTTGAAAAGGCGGGGATATTCTGATGAAAAAACAACTGACTGCAGCTTTATAAAAAACTCCCATTGTATTTTTGAATACGATTCGGGAGTTTTTTGTTTCTAAAACACGACTCAGAAGGGAGTAAAAATTTTGTTATGTGAATTTAAAAAACTCATATATCCGCCAAGCATTGCGACTGTTGATGATAGTGGTTATATGATTGCGCTCTACCACCCATGCGAAACGATTAAAGATAGCACAGGTAATCTGATTACGCAAGTGAAAGCAGTAGGATATTGCCTGCCTGTTTCGAGCAGCCTGCGTTACGACATGCGTGGACATTGGAGTAAAAATTCCAAATTTGGCCTTCAATTTGAAGTAGAGAGCTATAACGAAGTGATAGTACCGACGAAGGAAGGCATTATTGCATACCTTTCTTCCGGGCAGATTAAAGGGATCGGTTCCAAGATAGCGGAGAAAATTTACGAAGTTTTCGGTCAACAGTCTCTGGAGGTATTGGATAAAGAGCCGGAAAAGCTCCTTGCCATACCAGGTATCAGTGAGATAAAACTGAAAAAAATTTGTGATTCTTATCTGGTCAATCGTGGTGCACGGGATGTGGTGGCGTTTTTGTCACCGCACGGCATTACGCCCAATCGAGCGGTGCGCCTGTATAAAGAGTATGGGGATAAGACGATGGATATTGTCAAAAAACATCCTTACCAACTCTGCGATATGGCCGGGATCGGTTTTAAGACGGCAGACCATATCGCTATGAGCATGGGGTTTGACCAGCTATCGACAGAGCGTGTGGATGAAGGACTTCTGTATACGCTGGCGGATGCGGAAAGCAAAGGTCATCTCTGCATGGAGAAACATGAGTTTGTGAAAGCCTGCCTAAAAATTCTGGATACGCCTGCGTTAACAGCAGAAATGGTGGCGAACCGTGCCGCCAGGCTGGTTTTCGGCGGACAGTTGGTGTCGTACCAGGGCAATGTGTATAGGGCAAAGACCGCACATGTGGAAGAACAGCTTGCCTCCGACATTCATCAGCAAATGAAGTACCGGAAGATGCACAGCTATGGGGATTTGGATGCCGCCATAGATGCAGAGGAGCAGAAGCTGAAAATGAAGTTTGCACTGGAGCAGCGCGAAGCGGTAAAGATGGCTCTGACGCAGGGACTTTCCATTATCACTGGTGGACCTGGAACAGGAAAGACTTTGATACAACGTGCCATTTTAGATATTTATCAAAAAAACAATCCCCAAAATGAAATCTGCTGTTGTGCCCCTACGGGTAGGGCAGCAAGAAGGATGGAGCAGGCAACTGGTGTTTCGGCCTCAACTGTTCATAAAGCCCTTGGGCTGATGGCGGATGAGGACGGAGACTATGATGAACCCGAAGCGCTTACTGCAGATCTGATTGTGGTAGATGAGATTTCCATGCTGGATGTTTATCTGGCTGAATATCTGTTTGATGCAGTGAAGTTTGGCGCCCAGATGGTGCTGATTGGCGATGCAGATCAGCTGCCTTCAGTGGGACCTGGCGCAGTGCTCAGTGAGATGATTGCCAGCGGATGTATTCCAGTTGTGCGGTTGGACAAGGTATTTCGCCAGAATGCGGGAAGCCGCATTGCGACAAATGCGAAGTTAATCCGCCATGGGAATGTGGGTCTGGAGTATGGGAATGACTTTCAGTTTATCAATTCTCCCAGGCTGTCTGATTCTGCTGAACTCATTGTCGATCTTTATCTGCAGGAAACTGAGAAATACGGGGTCGATAATGTGGCACTGCTTACGCCATACCGGCAGAAGACGGAAACCGGAGTCAATGCACTGAATGAGCGCTTGCGTGAGAAGGTGAACCCGCCGGATACGCAGAAACCGGAAGTTGTTTTCGGAAACCGGAAATTTCGGTGTGGGGACAAGGTCATGCAGATCAAAAACCATGATGATGTCAATAACGGTGATGTTGGGTATGTCAGAAAAATTATTCGCATTGGCGATGATACTACAATTCATGTGGACTTTGGTGACGGGCGCATGAAAGAGTACGATGCCAGTGAATTGGATATGTTGGATTTAGGTTATGCCTCTACTATCCATAAATCACAGGGATCGGAGTACCAGTCCGTCATCATCAATCTGCAGTGCGCCCATTCCATCATGCTGACAAGGCCTCTTATCTATACGGCAATTACACGAGGAAAAGAGCGTGTAACCATTGTCGGGGAAAAAAGGGCGCTTTGTATTTCAATCAAAAGAATTGACACAGAAAAACGCGGCACCTGCCTCGCTAAGCGGCTGCAGGCGCTTGAAGAAAGGAGCAGCTATGGCTACAATATTAGATCAATATTTTGAGAAACAGAATACTATCAGGTCCCAGATTGCCGAGAACAGTCTTCCGCCGGAAGATTTGCTGATTATGCAGGAACTGAATTACCGCATTTGCGTCTTGGAAACATTTCAGTCTTTTTGTAAGTCCGCGCCAATCACAATGGATACAAAGGTCATGGGCTATCACTTTCAAATGGTAGATGCGTATGTACGTTTTACCTTAAATGAAAGACGATTCGGATTAAAAGCCGATGCAGAAGGCCAGAAGCGTCGTGAAACAGCACTCAGTTCTTTTGAGCATGTTGTACAGGACGGCAGAAAGCGGTTTTCCAGCTTTAAGGCAGGGACACAGGAGCAGTACAAAACAAGTATCAGTCAATATGTTCATACGATTCTGCCGGTTTGGATGCAGTATCGGAACACATATATCAATTTATAAGGAGGCTACAATAATGAGTCAGAATAACTCGAATGAGAAGGCGGCAATGCTCGCCAAAATCGAAACTATTCATCAGGTGGATGGATTTGATCCTACGCCGTTTGCTGTGGATTATACAGATCTGGGAACCGGAGAGGTGCGCAAGCGCCTCCCGGTCATGATTCAGATGGCGTGGTTCCGTCTGAAATATCCGGAAGGACGCATTGCGGTACAGGTGAATTCTGCAAAGGATTGCTTTGTGGCAACTGCCCGCGTGTATCCAAACTATAAGGATGCAACGGACTGTTATCTGGCAGAAGCGACGGCATCCAGAGGATATTGTGAGGAGAAACCTTCGGTTTCACCACGGGAATGGGCCCAGACAGCTGCTGTCGGAATTGCTCTCCGAAATGCAGGTTTTGGACTTCAGTTTTCTATGGCAGGTGAAGATTTTGAGCCTTCAGCTGTGGATGAGCTGGGAATCTCCGCCGCTCAACCTCAAACAGAATCAGCAGAAAAACACGAGGTGTCAGAACCAAAACCGGAACCGGCACAAGAGGAATACACTGTAAATGAACCGGTGCAAAAGGAACTGACTCCAGAAGAAAAGCTGGCACAGGCAATGAATGTGCCTTGCCCAATCTCAAAATTCAGCGGGAAAACGCTTGGCGAGGTATTATCGCTGGATCCTGGTGCAATTAAATGGGTAGCAACGAAATTCACTGGCGGCGAGGAAATTAAAGCTGCTGCGAAGCTGATTTGTGAATTTTCCCTTCAACAGACAATTGCATAACAGGCGCTAAAGACCAGGGGATTAACGCGGTCATCCCCTGGCTAGGAACAAGACGAAAAGGAGGACAAAAAATGTGTGAAAAAACGAAAAAGCTTCGTTTCAAATGGGAGTTTGGAGATGAAATGGTCTCGTTGCATGTCAACCAATATGCTTATGGCGGGCGGCTGCACATCGGTATGATCAATTACGGAGAAGATGGTCCGGAACCCTTTGCAGATATGACGGTCAACCTACCAGCCTATGATCTGGAGGATAACGAAGCATTCATTAACGGAGATATCAGCAAAGACCTGTTAAGGTTTATCAGGGAGAACAAACTGGGAAAAGTGCTGCCTTACACCGTGAAATCCGGATATGGCAGATATGCGGCGGTGGCATTCGATCTGGAAAAGCTGGCGGAATACGATCCTTCAGGGGTTGCATCGTTTAAGGAAAACTGTGGGTTATAAGGAAAACAGCAATGAGAAGAGGCAGGGGACAGCGTGCTGTTCCCCGCAAGTTTGAAAAAGGAAAGGAGGCAGCATGGAAATATTTCATATGAGCGATGTTGTTTCGTTGCTGGGAATCCCGATGCCGCCGTCTGGAAGAAGCTCCTATTATGTGCAGTGCCCATGCTGTGATGAAAGCCCACGGAAAAAGCATTTGAACATCAATTTGAAAAAAGAAGTGTATCGCTGCCCGCGGTGCGGAATATCTGGTGGTATATTTGATCTGTACTCCTTATATACCGGGGTTCCGCGTGACAAAGTGCGAAAAGCTCTGGTGGAGAAACTGGGAATGCCTGATAACCGGCCTAAACCCAAAAAGAGGATACAGCCGCAGGCAAAGCCTGAATGCCCAATAACGGATGTTGATACCCGTCATGCCACATACAGTGCGCTGCTCGATAAGCTGACGCTGGCGGCAGACCATAAAGAGAACCTGCTTGGCAGAGGGTTGATGGAGGATGACATTATTCGGCTTGGATACAGGACAACACCTGTGGTCGGTATGACAGCGATTGCCGGCAAACTTCAGTCCGAAGGGATGTACTTAGCTGGGGTTCCTGGTTTTTACAGGAATGAAAGCGGTACATGGACTTTCATCCATGAAGAACGCGGTATCTTAATTCCAATGAGAGACCAGAAAGGAAGAATTCAGGGGCTTCAGATACGCAGAGATAAGGTGAAAAAGAGAAAATTTCGCTGGGTATCCAGTACAGAGCGGCCGGATGGTTGCCCTGCAGAAGGATGGACACATCTTGCAGGCCCGGTTAGGCCTATGCTGGTGCTGACAGAAGGTCCTATGAAAGCTGACGTGATTCATGCACTGACTGGTCTGACAGTGCTGGCGGTTCCTGGTGTTAATTCTCTGACACAGCTTGAAACAACCCTTAGCGATTTACGTGCAGAAGGGGTTGCAGAGATTAAGACTGCTTTTGATATGGATTTTGCGACCAACTACCATGTACAAAACGGTTACAACAATCTTCTCAGTCTTCTTGGCAATATGGGATTCCGGTTTGGTACTTACCTGTGGGATCCACGCTATAAAGGGCTGGATGACTACATCTGGGAATATTGTTTTCAAAAGAAACGTTAAGAACTGGGGTGGAGCAAAATGCTTCACCCTTTTTCGTGTGCTTTTTTTAATCAAATGCGTATAAAAGTTGTAAATACGCATAGCAAATCGTGTAATGATAAGCATAAGAATGAACTTTGCAGGAGGTATACATATGTTAATCGCAATCGACCATGGCAATTACGCCATAAAGACCACAAACCACTCTTTTATTTCAGGGCTTTCAGAGCATACGGTTAAGCCGCCTATGACGGATGAGATTCCGGAGTATGGAGGAAAATACTGGACCCTGAGCGGACGCCGCCTAAGTTATATGAGAGACAAAACACAGGATGACCGTTATTTCATCCTGACATTATTCGCAATCGCCAAAGAACTGGAGAACAGAGGGCAATATACGCCGGTAGAGCAGATTCAGCTGGCTGTTGGTCTGCCGCCGGAGCATTTTGGGGTTTTAAAAGATAAATTCGCTCGTTATTTCAAAAGAGATGGAATTATCAAATTTGTTTATGGTGATAAGCCATACAGTATTAAGATAGACCGTGTCATGGTGTTCCCGCAGGCATATGCCGCTGTTATTCCCCAGAGTAGTTTGGTTGTCCATACTGTTCGTATGTTTGTCGTTGACATTGGCGGCTATACCACAGATGTGCTGCTCTTGAAGAATGGAAAACCAGATCTGCAGTTTTGCCGAAGTCTGGAAACTGGCATTATTACTATGAACAACGAAATCATACGAAAAGTTGGTGCACTTCATGATATGCGTATCGAAGATGAGCATATTAGTGCAGTTCTCCAGTCCGAGAATACCATTCTGCCGGAGGATGTCAAAGAGACAATTTGTGAAGCAACGAAGTTACATGCACAGGATATTCTGAATCAGCTTAGAGAATTGCAAGTGGATCTGCGTTCCAATCCTGCAGTTTTTATCGGCGGGGGAAGTATTCTTTTAAAACATTTCCTGATGAGCTCGCCTTTGGTAGCAAAGGCAGACTTTGTTGAATCTCCGAATGCGAACGCACTGGGGTATGAAATGCTGGGCAGGAAAACGCTTTCACTTCGTCCGCTTGGATAAGGGACGGAGGGATGTATAATGAAAAAGGATGGAAAATATCGCTTTTCGCTTCAATTTGGCGCAGATTCAGAGGAACAAGTAAAGGCTGGAGAGTTGCTTGAAAGGCTGGGAAACAAAAAAAGTGCAGTTGTTGTTGCAGCCCTTAACGATTATCTTAATTCTAACCCGGATTTGCAGGATACACATTGTAAAATAGAGGTCAAGCTGACGTCTGGCTATAATCGGGATGGAATTGAAGAAATCATACGGCGCATTGTTGAGGAGAGACTTGCAACAGTTCATCAGGACGAATCCTTAATCGCATTTTCAGAGGGAAATGGGACAGATACTCTGGAGGCAGACATTGCACAGATGTTGGATAATCTGGATGTGTTTTCATAAAACTACAGTGCATCCGATAGGATAATGATGGTTATTTAACACACTTAATAATAGAAAAGTCCATGTGAAAAAGTTTGTATTCCACTTATAGTGCGTGTATTGGAATGTTGAGTTCTTCAATTCCATTGCCAGATTGTATAAAATAAAAATGTAAGGAGAATGTAGAACCATGGACTATGTTATTTTAGGTAAGAATATTAGGAAGTACCGACAAATGCGCGGAATGCGCCAGGAAGATTTGGCGGAGCTTTGTGATTGTGGTAACAGTCATATCGGCCAGATTGAAAATGCGAGAGGAATTCCAAGCCTGGATATGATTGTACGTATTGCAAATGCTCTTTCTGTAACGGTAGATCAATTGCTCAGGGAGTATTATACAGAACCTGAGAAGGTCTATTTGCGAGAGATTGCAGAGCGCATCGAGAAGTATCCGGTAAAGCAGCGTGTATACGCTTGCGAAGGTCTGGCTGAATTTTTAAATACCATTGAAAAGTTCAGTCATACGGATGAATGATGAGCATATAACAAAACAGAAAAAGTTTACGCTTTATAGAACGGCTATGCTACATGAAAATGTAGTATGGTCGTTTTTTGTTATCTGAAAATAAGGAGGTGATCCCATATGGATTAAGCCATTGACAACTGTAAAAAGGTAACAAGTTGAAAATTAAGGCACGCCACTACGGCGTGTCTTGACTTTTGCCCTGGTGGTGTGCCCCGTAAGGAGGTACAAATATGAACCATCAGCAAAAGTCTGAACATGACGAGCTACGGGCCAGATTCACAGCATGGCTGGAAACAACAGTTTACCGCGCCAGACTCAAATATTTGGAACGGGAAAAACCCAAGGTAAATATAGTTTCAATTGAGGAATTGCCAGAGAGCGCTTTAGCTGTTTCTGAAAAAGCTGCATATTATGCGAATCCAAAATCCGCTTTTGACTTTGAAGAGGAACGGTTGGCAGAGGCATTTGCAAAATTGCCGATAAAGCGGCAGGAGATACTGACAATGCTGTTTGTGGAAGAGAGAAAACCGGAGGAAATTGCACGGATATTGAACTGTTCTCCGCAGCATGTTTACGACCAGCGCTATCAGGCATTGAAGAAGCTGCGCATAGCATTGACAAAGGACGGTGATAAACTATGAATCACATGGAATTTGAAAAGATGCTTCAGGCGGCAGTTTCCGGCAGTCATGAGGCGTTAGAGCAACTATTTCTACTGTATGCACCATTAATTGATAAGCACAGTAAGGTTGACGGGCAAATAGATGAAGATTTAAGACAGTATATTTTGATACATATTGCGCTCAATATTTCAAAGTTTGTCTTTTAGACGAAGGCGGTCTCAGATTTTTCTGAGACCGTTTTCATTTTTTTTGAATTCTGTTCGAGATTTGAGAGATGATGAGGCTTTTTATAGGTAAAGGCATCCCCATGCCATGGTACCTTGACAATTTCATAGCTTCCAACTCTACGTTCCCGAACCGAGAAGCGGCTATCCGTTTGTGTGGCGAGCAAAACCAGGAGCACTGATATATGGGCGGCACCCATATAACGCAATGATCCGGCCGGGGATAATGATACTTCTGTAATTCGCAGCCCGGCCATAATGCAGGCGGGGAGATGAAATTTCTATGGACCTGACAGCCACAGGCGGAGAAGGGGGCATTTATTTTGATTTTAATAGTAAGGAGGCTGATTATGGGCTATAAAAGGAAAGACGTAGAGCAAACAAAGCAGTATGCAAAAAAGTTTGTGCGCTACAAAGAAGGAGCAGAGAAGTACAGCCTTGGGCTGACAAAGTTTCAAGAACTCGCAAAGGAAGCAAAAGCTGTTTATAAGATTGATGGCATTGCTTTAGTGAATTGCGAAATTTTTGAAAAATTTTTGGAGTCATTCCGAGAGTATTAAAGTAGGTGAGACATTATGGCTTTTTTATATAGAGGGACTTTAAGCACTTGGGGACTTGACTTTCTGTCTTACGATAAGTATAATGAAGACATGTGGAGGTAGCGGTATGACAAAAATGGGTAGACCAAAGGAGGACAATGCAAAGCGTAAGTCCATTACGGTTCGATTATCAGAAAAAACCCATGCTGAGTTGACCAGGTATGCTGCTGAACACAAGATTACAATGACAGAGGTTGCCCTGCGAAGTTTGGAAGAGTATTTGTCCAAGCGAAAGTAAGTGCTGTGAGTCCCTTCTTCATTTTATGAAGGAGGTTACAGACATGGCAAAGACACGAAAAGATGAGCGGGGAAGAGCACTCAGGAAAGGAGAAGTACAGAGGGCATCAGATAAGCGGTATATGTACACCTATACTGATCCGTTGGGCAGGCGTAGGTCCATATATGCGCAGGATTTGGCAACGCTTCGAGAAAAAGAAAAGCAGCTGATGAAGGATCAATTGGATGGACTGGATCTGTATGTTGCAGGGAAAGCATCCATAAATGATACCTATGATCGGTATATCTCTACGAAGTATGATTTGCGGGCGACCACCCGTAGTAATTACGATTATATGTATGATCGTTTTGTCAGACATACATTCGGAAAGAAAAAAATCGCAGACATTAAGTATTCAGATGTACTCCAGTTTTATTGCTATTTACTTAAAGAGGAAGAGTTATCGTTAGGGACACTGGATTCGATTCACACCTTGCTGCATCCGACGTTCCAATTGGCGGTTCGAGATGAAATTATTCGGAAAAATCCGTCAGACGGAATTATGAAGGAAGTTAGCAAGAAGGCGGATAAGTCAAGAGGTGTGAGACGTGCTTTAACGATTGAGCAACAGAGAGTATTTCTGGAGTATATATCCAATCATCCGGTGTATTATCATTGGTGGCCGTTGTTTACGGTTTTACTTGGAACTGGATGCCGAATTGGAGAAGCACTTGGTCTCCGCTGGGAAGATCTTGATTTTGATAATCAGATTCTTAGCATCAATCACAGTCTGGTTTATTACCCGGTTGGAAAATCAAGAAAGTCTGTTCTGCGAATATCGAAGCCAAAGACAGATGCAGGTATCAGAACGATTCCGATGCTTGATATTGTATGTGACGCCTTCCACATGGAGCATGAGGAGCAGGAAGAAACGGGATTCAATGAAACCGAGATCGATGGAATGACGGGTTTTGTATTTATCAATCGTTTTGGTTCTGTTTTAAATCCGCAGGCGGTGAATCGTACTATCAAACGGATTATCAGCGGGTACAATGCGGAAGAGGTCATCAATGCCAAGCGCGAGCGGAGAGAGCCAATTATTCTTCCAGATTTCTCCTGTCATCACTTGAGGCATACCTTTTGTACAAGACTCTGCGAACATGAAACAAACTTAAAAGTAATTCAGGCAATTATGGGCCATCGGAATATCGAAACTACGATGGATATCTATGCCGAAGCTACAGATCAAAAGAAAAAGGAATCTTTTGAAAACTTATCCAAATTGGACATCTTTTAGGAAGGGTTCTCAGTGTGAGTAAGCTGACAACAAACTTTCTGCGAAGACAACAATTTGACAACGATTTTCTTTTTTTCCTGATATGATACGAAGCACTGTGAAGAATGGGAAAGTAAAGAAATGAAAGGATTTGAATCGTTATGACGGCATGTAAATTAGTTGGGAAACTTTTCCCGACGATGAAAACGCTTGGCGGAAAAGACCAGTAAAATTATGGGTTCCAGCGTTTGGGGACAAGAATCTGACACCAGTTTGACACCAAATTTGAAAATTGGTATGGAAGGAAGCTTTACGTAAGTTAAAAATTGTTGGTAAATAGATATGTAGAAATCCGTAGGATAGCGTGAAGGCTGTCCTGCGGATTTTTAAGTTAGAGGATAGTAACGAAAGTACATTAGACTCTAAATTAAGAAACAAAATTTTTGAAAAGATGGGTATAAAAGAATCAATTTTTATTCAGTCGGGAAACTTCTTTTTTTGTTGCTCACACCTGTAATGTAGTTCATATCTACATCATATAATTTTGCTAATTCAATCAGACAGTCTACAGGTATTCTTACCTTTCCTTTTTCATAATCGGAATACGTGGTTTGAGCCACATGGATAGCTTTGGCGATTTGTGTCTGGTTTTTATCACTATCTTCTCTTAATGCTTTAATTCTTTCGATGTACAGCATGTAATCACTCCTTTTTGTTAAATTCTAAGGCAAAGGAATTTATAGATTGACTTTTAACGGTTTTTCCGTTAAAATCATATTGGATATTTACCGTACTTTCCGTTAAAACATGAAAGGAGAAACGAGAATGGGAGAATATGTAACAAACAAGAAGGATATGAAGTTTCAGAGCATGGATGCGTTAAAGACAGTGCAGAGTGTAATTGATGACGCAGATAAAGCCTTACAGGATAAGTCAAGAGGAATCGAAGATTCCCCTCTGAGCGAAGCGCTTGCCGGAGCGGTTGGAGCAGGGATTGGAGCAGGAGCAGGTTTTGCAGCTCTTTATTTGGGAGGTTCTGTTGCGGGATTGAGTGCAGCAGGGATTACAAGCGGTTTAGCGGCAGCAGGCAGCTTGCTTGGAGGTGGTATGGCATTAGGAATAGGGGTTTTAGCGGCGCCAGCGGTTATATTGGGAGGAGCCGGAGTGGGGATTGCTTCCCATGTGAAGAATAAGAAATTGCGGGAAGCAAAAGAATTGGTGTATAAAAATGCAGTTGCTAAACAGAATGCAATTATTAAAGCATTGAGAGAGGAAAGTTATGCAGATAAAAGAAGGATAGAGTATCTGAAAGGATTGAATACAATGTTGGAAGCTGCAATCAGGGATCTGCAGATAGACCTTGGTATTGCCGCATAAAAGGGGGATAAAGTGGGAAGGTTTAAATATTCTGATGACGAGATGGATTTAAATAAGGTTTTAAAAATGAATCTGGATGAATCAGAATCATTGTTGGGAGAGCCGGAGTTGTCAAAAGTACGGACAGAAGCAGACGAAAGGATTGAAGCATCTATGGAACTGCTGCGTTCGCTTGGCAAGTCAGCGCAAATTGACGAGTTGTCTTCGCAAATCAAGTCGCAGAACGGTCACAGAAAAATAGTAAATCGTTATGTGTTAGAAGGGTGGGATGATATAGTAAAAGAAGCAGAGGAATATTGCCCAGAGCCTGTTATTTTAGAAGATTTCATGGCGGAACGCGAAATTAATCAGGCCTTTCAAGAATTGGATGAAATAAAACAGGATTTTTCAAGAAAGACAAGCATTGTAAATAAAACAGATTTGTCGTTTCTGATGATTGCTACTGCGCTTCAAGTGGTAAAAAGCCTGCTGTTTCCGTATGTAAGTCAAAAATTTCAATATGGGGATAAATTTGATTCATCTAATCGACTGATTCATAATGATCCATCCATAGAGAAGGCACATAGAAAGGCAAATGATGGATTCCGTGACAAACATTTGAAGCAGCATGGGACAGGAAGATGGATAAACATATTGTATCAGACACCGCCATATGACATAACAAAAGGTTCAAAGGATTTAGGAATAAATATGGGTGGGAAATTCCACCGTATGTACACATTAGGACATGATCCAATCTTAGGGTGGATTTTTGGTACGGCAAATATATTGACGGATGTTATCACACTTAATGATTTCCAATCCTACAGGGTCATACGTACACCAAACATGCGGATAACAGCTGAGATGGTTCCAATAAGCGTGATGTTAGGGGAGGGTTTTCAGTATATCAAAGATGATTTCTTAAATCTTCCAGCGGCTATATTTGCCCAGGCACAACATTTAAAATCTGATAAGTATACAAAAGTGGGTCTGCCAGTTCCCATTATCCCAAGCCTAAATGAAAATTTCGCCAGTGAATTATATAAAAGCCATTATGACGCCCTATGTTTTTCGAGGGATGTAAAAATTGTCGGAGCGTCCTTTGCAGTATCTAAAATAATTGATATGATTATTTCACTGGCTCATGGACTATTCCGCAAAAAAATGAAGCAAAAGATTTTTATGAGGTTCGGACAAGAAAAATTTTACTAATCTCTAATTCTATAGCATCTACAAGTACAGTGATTGCAGCAGGCATTACAAAAAATCCGAAGAATCTTGATATCGGTGGTTTGCTTAATACGGTAACACGCCTTTTTACGGATATAAGGTTTACTGCAAGGATAAAGCAGGAATTTATAGAAAGTGAAATATCAAAGAAGGTTCAAAAAGAAATTGAAGAAACTGACAGATTATTTGCAGAAATATAGTTCAAAAGAAATTGATTATGTAAAAATAGCAAAAGTTATCCTTATGCAAAAAGCTGCCGCACTAAATCAAATGTCTTAGTGCGGCAGCTTTTAAAATTTCCATATGTAATCCATCAAATCTTTTTTTGAAATTCTCCAAATCTTCTTACCAATACGCTTCGCAGGAATAATTCCATCATTTAACAGTCTGTAAAACAAATTCTTTCCTATTCCTAAAATTTCCATCGCTTCCTGCGGGGTTAGGATATCTGGATATTCTTCTAGCATTTGAGCAATCCTCCTTTTTGTGTTATAGCAGTTTATCTTATGCCTTATCCGGTTGTTTCTGTAAAAAAGAAATATATTATTTCTTTGTGGTATAGCCATAGAACCTGAGAAATTCAATGGTTTCCGAATCAGACAGGTATATGCCATGAAATAAAATTTTCCGGGATAAACCACACCCACAAAGGAAGGAGGAAGAAATTATGCATCTGGAACAAATCGTTTCTATTATCAAGATTGTGCTGCAAGGACTGCTGTCAGTGGCTGTTGTCCTTGGCTGGTAAGGGAAGGAGAGCCTTATGGAATTTGAAATGCAAACCTTCGGCAGTGACATGGCGGTACAGGATAACGCCAGATGGGAAAGGAACTGCCGGATGGTAAAGGAAGTCGCTACTGCACTGGTGGCGGTGGCAGGGATTATTAGCATTGCTGTTGAGTATGCAAATGAAAAAAGGAAGGAGTGACGTATTATGGCAGCAGAAGTGGAAAGTATGTTTTATGTCCGCAAAGCCCCATGGCATGGCTTAGGGACGAAGGTGGGGGATGCTCCCACATCAGAAGAAGCATTGAAACTGGCAGGGCTGAATTGGGACGTCTGGCAGGAAAAAATCTATACGGGGAATGGCGTTATGGTAAATGATTATTATGCCAATATCCGCAGTTCTGACCATAAAGTGTTGGGTGTGGTGTCCGGGCGTTACCAGATTGTGCAGAACCGGGACGCGTTTGCGTTTACGGACGAGCTTCTTGGGAAAGGCGTCCAGTATGAAACGGCGGGGTCGCTGAAAGAGGGAAGGAAAGTCTGGATTCTGGCAAAGCTCCCCAAACAGTACCGCTTTTTAGAAGATAAGGTTATGCCGTACCTGGTGTTCAGCAACTCCCACGACGGGACAGGCTCTATCAAAGTGGCAATGACGCCTGTCCGGGTAGTCTGCCAGAACACGCTGAACTTTGCGCTGGATAATGCAAGCCGGATCTGGTGCGCAAACCATACGGGCGATATCGGGGCGAAGATGGAAGATGCACGGATGACGCTGTTCATGGCGGAGAACTATATGAACGAGCTCTCCAAAGCGTCAAAGAAACTGGACAGGAAGAAAGTGAGCGACGCGGCGGTGGAAGAATACATTAAGCTGCTGCTCCCGATTGCCGCAGACGCTACTGAAACCACGGAACGGAACGTGAAGAAGCTGCGCATGGATTTAAAGAACCGTTATTACCTTGCCCCTGACCTGGCGGGCGTGGGAAAGAACGGCTACCGTTTTGTGAATGCGGTGTCCGATTTTGCGACCCATGCAAAGCCGCTCCGGGAAACGGCAAAGTATAAAGAAAACCTGTTCTTAAAGACGATGGAAGGGAACCCGTTAATCGACAGGGCTTACCAGTTGGTGTGCGCTGCCTGATACCGTGTTCTGGGACTGGGGATGGTGAAGCTTACAACAGGTTTTGCCATCCCCATTATTTTTTGCATACAGTGCGGGGGAACGCACAGGAATGGAGGGAATTATGTACGAGAAGATACCGACAGCGGGGATGGCACGTGAAGAATGGCTGAAGCTCTGCAAGACAGGGATTGGCGGCTCGGATGCAGGTGCAATCTGCGGCCTGAACCCATACAGCAGCCCCATGAAGGTGTTCTGGGATAAGACTGCGGATGGGGTGGAAGAAAGGGACAATGAAGCCATCCGGATTGGGAATGATTTGGAACAGTACGTAGCGGTGCGTTTTATGGAAGCTGCCGGATTGAAGGTGCGGCGTTCCAATTATATGTACCGCAGCAAGGGGCATCCGTATATGATTGCGGACGTTGACCGCCTGGTGGTTGGAGAGGACGCAGGTCTGGAATGTAAAACAGCCAGCGCCTACAATGCCGATAAATGGGCGGATGGCAAGATCCCGCCCCATTACGCCATACAGTGTTATCATTACATGGCGGTTACGGGAAAGCGCACCTGGTATATCGCGGCAGTTATTTTGGGGCGTGAGTTTGTTTACCATAAGCTGACATGGGATGACGCCCTGATACAGCAGTTAATTGAGGCGGAGGGGGAATTTTGGAATGACCATATTGCAGCGGGTCGAATCCCTGACCCGGACGGCTCCGAAATATACGATTCTGTCCTGGAACAGTATTTCCATACTGCAAAAAAGGCAAGCGTGGTTGAGCTTGTGGGCTTTGACGCCAGGCTGGCGCGCAGGGAAGAGATTCTTAGGTTTATTGAGGAACTGCAGTCAGAGCAGAAGCAGATTGAACAGGAAATCAAGCTTTTTATGCAGGACAGCGAGCTGGCATCAAACGGATATTACAAGGTATCGTGGAGCAATGTGGAGACTACAAGGCTTGACACGAAGCGGATCAAGCAGGAGCAGCCGGAAATCTACCAGAATTACGCAAAGGTGACGTCCTCACGCAGATTTCAGATTAAGGCGGCATAGGAATGAGGCTCTTTCTACTTCTTTTTGTATGGGGGATGTAAGAGAGATAAGAACGAAGGCTGTACAGTAATGTGGGCAGGAAAAAATCTTTCCTGCCCCTATTAGATGGATAAAAAGGAAGGGATAATTTTATGGAAAATCATGCAATCCGGCTTTTGAAAGCAAATGAAATTGAGTGCAGGGTGTCCATTGTAAAGGAGAACGGGGTTAGCCTGCTCCTTTATAAGGATGCAAGGGTAGACCAGCGCATCCTTGACGAAACGTTTGGCCTGTTCGGCTGGAAAAGGAGCCACCAGTGCATAGACGGGAACCTTTATTGTACGGTGGCGGTTTATGATAAGGAAACCGGGGAATGGGTTGCCAAACAGGATGTAGGCACAATGGGGTATGCGGAAAAGGAGAAATCGCAGGCTTCGGATTCTTTCAAGAGGGCATGTTTTAACTGGGGGATTGGCAGGGAATTATATACCGCCCCCTTTATCTGGGTTCCAGCAACAGATGTGGCAATTAAAAGAAACGGGGATAAGCTGTACTGCAGCGACCATTTTTCGGTACGCTCCATTGCATACAATGGGGACAGGGAGATTAGCAGCCTGATAATTGCCAATGATTCCAATCAGAGGCAGGTGGTATATGAGATGAAAGCAACGGCAGAAAAGCCAAAGAAAAATGCAGATTCCGGGGAGAAAAACAAGCGGCAAAGCAAAACGGCTACGTCTAATACCAGCACGTTATCTGACACACAGATGCAGTCCCTTGAAAAAGAATTACAGAGGACAGGCGTTGAAATGGAAGCCGTGCAGGAAAGGTACAAAATAAAAAACACAGATTCCATATCGGATGAGCTGTATGGGAAGATTATGGCGGCGCTTGCAAAAACAAAATCAAAAGCCGCATGACAAAAGGAGGGATCAGTGATGTCTAATGAAGAATTTACAGAAAAAATAGCGGGAATGGTGAAAAGCAGGCTGGGCAGTGCAGAAATCCATGTCCGAAATGCTACGAAAAACAATGGCGTCCATTTAACAGGGCTTGCTATCCAGGAAGAGGGCTGCAACATTTCACCCTGCATCTATTTGGAGGGTTTTTATTCTGAGTATGAAAATGGGGATAAAGATTTGGAAACCATTGCAGGGGAAATTATAAGCATCCATTGCAGGAACAGGGCAATACATAATTTTGACGTCTCCATGTTTACCGATTACCGCCGTACCTGCCCTATGCTGCGCGGACGGCTGATTAATACGGAACGGAATGCAGAGTTTTTAAAAGATGTACCTCATAGGGAAGTTTTTGATTTGTCCCTCGTCTATTATGTGGAGATACCACATCCAGGCAGACAGGAAGCGGGAAGCATACTGGTACAGGATGGGCATATGCAGCTATGGGAGGTGACGGAACAAGAATTATATAATCAGACTATGAAAAACATGGAGGGGACAGACCGGGCATCTATCCTTAATATGGCGGATATTTTAGCAGATATGCCTGGTTTTCTTTCAGGAAACCTGCCAGGAGTTGGTGTCCCGATGTATATTCTGACGAACCAGAGGAGATGGAACGGAGCCGTCCAGATGTTAAACAGAAAAGCATTGGAAGATATGGCAGTTCTATTTGGAGCGGATTATTATATCCTCCCATCCTCCATCCATGAAACTATTTTAGTCCCGGTGGGGGAGCAGACGGGTACAGCTTGGGATTTGGCGCAGATTGTGCAGGAAGTGAACCATACGGAAGTACTGCCAGAAGAGTTCCTTTCCTCCCATGTTTACCAATATTGTGCAGGCAGAGGACAGGTGTATATTGCGGCATAAACGAAAGGCTCAGAATCAACAGGGATAGAATAAACATTTTGGCCTAACGGAACTGTTAGTGAAAAAGGAAGGAGGTGGGGTATGAAAGAGTTATGGCAGGTGATAGACAATGAATTTTCTGTTTATGCCATCAATATCCTGAACTTGAAGCTAGATGAAATCAGCAGCTTGGTGTCAGAAAATATGGAGGTCAGAACATATGAAAAAATGGAAGATGAACTGACAGACCGCTTAGTGGATATTTCAAAGAAATTTTTTGTACAGGGATTCCTACGTGGTGTTGCCGTTATGAAAAGTGGGGCTGTGTGAAGGAATTATCTTGGGGAATACATAATCATTTGGCATATGGCAGTTTCCAGGCAAAGCTGAAATGGAAAAATGAAGATTTTTGAAATGCCACCAGAAACCGTATCCATGTTTTGTCGGTTTCTGGTGGAGGTATCGGAACTGAAAATTTTCTAATATTGGTTTTGAAAGAAATCCAGAAAAATAACTATGTTTAGCTATTACGCAATTTAGGAGAGTTTCTTTTTTTAGTTTAGAGTAATTATCAGCATGTTTGTGGCAGCAACAGCTTTTTGGGTGGGTAAGTTTATAAAACAAAGGTTTTCTGCATCCAGGATATTTGCAGATGCTGACAACATATGTATTTAGCATTTCTGCAGCTATCAGAAAAAGGCTTTGCAGAAGGCAGGAAGTTTCGTAAGTAAGTAGATATTCCCAGGGATTTCCGTGGGGATTTTTTTGCAGTCTTTTCTTATATTTCTCGTAGTCATTTGATGATAGTTCGTTTTCATCAAATGGTTTTAATTTAATATGGACACTGGATGTGTAAGTATTGATAGTTTCCATAATCAATTTTTTTCCTATAACAGATATGCATTTTATAAGTATTTTATTGAAAAGAAAACCGTCTTTATCTGTAAAGGATAGATTTAATGTGCCGTCTTTGTCAAAAGAAAAGTTACAATATTGACAAATAGAATAGAGCGCACAGGATAAATTCTTATAATCAAATGTTGCAGTATCATTATAAAATACGTCTGAAAATTCCAACGGAACTTCAGTAACAGTTGATTTTATATTAAAACGCGCTGGTGGAGAAAAGTTGGGAATGTCGGATTCATTCTCTAACTCTTGTGGGGCGGCAGGAATATTTTTTATTGCCTCATAATTTTTAGTGGCCACTTTAGTAAATGCAGAAGCGAATAAATGTAATGCCTCTGAAGAAAACGCTCCCGGAGAGCTTTGAAAGGCATTGTGGTAGTGGAAAGCGAATCGTGAAATTGGGGTTGAGCCATCCAAGGTTAAGTTTGCCATGGTCAGTGGTGCGTCTTTGATAATATATGGTTGGAATAACAAAGTCAGGAAATTTTCAAGCATTTTTATTGCGTTTTGTTCTTCATTATAGCCATTTTCTTGCTGATAATATAATGAAATCTCTGTAGAAAGCCTAAAAATATTCTTCAGCAGCTCCACATAAAATTTGAAAAAATATTTTGGAAGTGCAATGCCGGATAGAAAGGGGGAAATCAGGGTGTTGGTTTCTGGCGAAATGGGTTTTCCACAATAAGTAGGATATTCAGGATCATTTAATGTATTTACCAGCAAACCATAGGAACGGTGGAAGTCCAAGATTTCTTTTTCATTGTCAGGGTTTAATTCAAGGATTGCCCGCATAATTTCTTCTTTGGCGCCTCGTTCATTAAAACGGCAATATCTGGGTTTTTTATCAGATTCGGCTTGGTAAAGGTAGTCAGAATCGAATATTGTTTTTATTTCATATTTTCCAGGGTATATTTTGACGTAATGTTTCATGTGCTTTTCCTCCTTTGGAATGTCTATGTGATTTGAATTGACCAGTAGACATTTTATGCTCTAATATAAGATTGTAAATTATAGGAAACCCGTTGGCAAGGATTTTTAGGAGGAAAAATCATGAAGACAAAAACTCTCATTACTTTTGACGTTCAGAAACAGGAAGTTTGGGGCAAAGGGCTTAGAAAGCGAAACAATTCGAGTTTTATTTTGATTGCACAAACGCCGGACACTGGAACATTATACGCAGCGACGATTGAAAGCGGATTATCTAAACGGTACAAGACAAACAGGCAGGAAATAGTAGAAAGAATGGTTCTGTTAAAAGATAAGGCGAGCAAAAAGAGGTTTCTGCAGGTGCAATTAACTAATGGGGAAACATTGAGCTTGAAAAATGAAAACTATTTTCTGCTGATTCATGCGCCTGACTGCGAAAAAGGCGATCAAGATTATATATTGGCCTTCAACATGCCAGAAATGCTGGAAGAGGGTGCGCATTATCAGATTTTCACCGATGATGCAGAAAATGGGAATGCGATAGCGCTTTTCTGGCTGCTAAAAGATTTCATTCCTCAAGAAAGTGAGGAAACAATGGCATGAATATGAAGAAATTAGGCGGCATGGAAAAATTGAACGACAATGCGGGGGTTTATGCCCGCATACAGGGATTAAATTGTGAAGGGAGAGAAAAATGTGATTTTTCCACGCATAGCCATGTGGTTTTGAAAAAGAAAGCAGATGAAATTGAACTGCCATTAAATCCCAAGATTTACAAGGCAATCCAACATGGACAAGCTGCAAGAGAATTGTTGGATATTGGGAAACAAAACCCCAATAACAATAAAGTGCAATTAAAAACAGTAGGCGAGGCATTGCGTCAATATTCAGATGAAAAAGTAACAGCGCAGATGCTGAGAGGCTTAGCAGACTGGTTTTGTGAAGAGAATGATTTTATTAATATTGAGGGTGGAGCGCTATATATTTACACGAATGGCTTTTATCGGTTGTTTTCGTATTTGTATGCCAGAAGTTTTTTTGTAATGGCATTCCGAGAATATGACATTAACTACGCGCTACGTTCTTCTGATTACAAAGAATTGGTTCACCAACTTCAGGCGCAGCCGCAAATTATGAGGCGGCAGGAAGATTGCCAGACAAATGTGGACATTGTTTTATTTGAAGATGGCGCTTTTGATGTGAAAAAGGGAGTTATGCGAGAGCCAAGGCAGGAGGATTTCCAATTTTCCAGAATAGTATTTCCTTTAAAGTGGGGCGCATGGTATGAGCCAAGCCTAGAGGCTAGGGGGTTTGTACAGCGGTTCTGCAGATATGACAGTTTGTGGGAAAGATATTTGTGGGAACTTATTGGGTATGTGCTTAGTGGCTATCAAAAGAAAATACTGGTGGTGATTGTGGGACCAAGCAATTCCGGAAAATCTACGCTTGCTAACATGGTACGCCGGATTTGTGGCTCGGATGCATGTGTTGCATTAGGGATTAAGGAGTTGTCAGGAAGTTTTAACCTTGCAGAATTACAGGGGAAGAGGCTCTGTATTGATTCTGAAATGGATGCAAGCGCACTGAATGCGAAAGATATCAGCCTGCTTAAGAAAGTGGTTGGAAATGATTTGTTACAAGGCAACCGTAAATTCGAACAGCAATTCTATTTCCAATGTCAGACAAAGTTCTTATTCTGTAGCAATAATAAGATACGGCTTCAAAGCAACGAGGATACGGTTTCATTATTTAACCGTATTAAAATCTTTGAATTGAAGGAGTCAATCCCTTTGGAAGAGCAGTGTTACGATATGGATAAGGTGCTAGACGAAAATCGAACTTATTTTTTGCAGGAGGCCATGAAAGGGCTGTGCCGGTTGGTGGAAAATAATTTTCAGTTCAGTGTTGACATATCTGCTGAAAATTTTGTGGAAAATGTTGGCTGTTCAAGCGATGTAAGGAGCGTACGGGATTTTGTGGATGCCTGTTGTGAATTTGGAACACAGCATCAGGTAACAGTGACGGATTTATATGATTCATACAAAGATTTTACCACTGATAATGAGAGGGGGCAAGTCAGCGTAAAAAGATTTTCGTGTTTTCTTGTGGAGAATTATGAGGTGATTCGTGGCAGGACAAGTAATGATCGTTTATTTAAAGGAATCCGCCTTATGACGGATGACAGGTGACAGATGTTTTAAACTTTGAAGTTTCTTACAAAATCGTCCGGTTAGTGGCAAATAAATTGAAAATAAATTAATCTGTCATACGTCATCTGTCACGGTTGGTAAGCTTTTGGGCAGACGTTTGTCTGTGGATTTTACGAATATATTGTTTTAGTGCAGGAGAAAAAGAAGGAGGAGATTAACGTGGGAAATATCATGAACTGGGACAGCACTATTTGGTCAAAAAAAGAATTAGAACGGAAAGCTGCGGAAAAATCATTAGAGTGCTTAGAGAAATCAAAAGACAGAAAAGATTTGGAACTTAGCCCAAAAGTTGAAAAAAAACTGGAAGTCCCAATCTGGCAAAAGTTCAGTCTGACGCTGGAGGAAACGGCCGCATATTCTGGAATTGGAATAAATAAGCTGCGCAAAATTACAGATGAAAAGGATTGCCATTTTGTCCTTTTCATTGGCAGGAAACGCCTTATCAAGCGCCGCCAATTTGAAGAGTATCTGGCACAGCGCTGCGTTATCTGATTTCAGAAAAATTAAGTCTACATATGGAAAGGAAGCTGGAACTATGTTATGATTGCATTGTAAAGCTTCCTTCCTACATTTTAAAGGAAGGAGAATGATATGTCAACAAGAAGAAAAGACCCGAAAGGGAGGGTTTTAAGGGATGGCGAATCCTACCGTAAAAATGACGGCAGGTATATGTACCGATATACATCCGTTGATGGGAAACGGCATTCTATTTATGACAGCGATTTGAATGAACTGCGGAAAAAGGAAGAGAAAATACGGCATGACCTGTGTGAGGGCATCCGCATTGGAGAGGATCATATTACGCTGAATGATGTATATGAAATGTGGAAGAAAGACAAAAATTCTCTTAAGCAGACTACAAAGGGGAACTATGTCTATATGTATGAGCATTTTGTGATGGAAGAATTTGGGTGGAAAAAGCTTAAGGATATTCGGAAATCAGACGTCCGGCGTTTCTATAATGGCCTGCTGGATGCAAAACGCATGAAAGTCAATACCTTAGATTCTATCCATACGGTCATCCACCAGCTCTTTAACCTTGCGATTGATGACCTCTATATCAAAATCAACCCGTCTGATGGCGTGATGGGTGAGTGCAAAAGGGCGCATAATATGGATACGCCCAAAAGGCGCGCCCTTACAATCCCGCAGCAGACGGCATTTATCCGGTATACAGGGGAAGTCTCACAATACAGGCATTGGAAACCGCTGTTCACATTCTTTCTGGGAACAGGCTGCCGCGTGTCAGAGGTGGTAGGGCTTCGCTGGGAAGACATACATACGGAAGAAGGCTATATTGACATCAACCATAATATGGTATATTACCAGAGGGAGGAAGGGAAATGCTATTTCTCCGTGACAACGCCCAAGTCTAAGGCAGGAACCAGAATCATCCCAATGCTTGCAGAAGTAAGGCAGGCATTGCTGGATGAAAAATCATACCAGAAGGAAGCTGGGCTTACCTGCAAGGCAGCTATAGACGGCTATACAGATTTTATTTTCCTGAACCGTTTTGGCAGCCCCCATAACCCGCAGACAATCAACCGCACTATACGGAGAATTTCATTGGCTTATAATGAGGAAGAAATGGAGCTGGCTGAAAAAGAGGGACGTGAAGCGGTGCTGCTTCCCCCGTTTAGCTGCCATAACCTCCGGCATACCTTTTGTACCCGGTATTGTGAAAATGAAACAAATTTAAAGGTCATCCAGAAAATCATGGGGCATAAGGACATTGCAACAACGATGGAGGTTTATGCGGAGGCTACGAAGGATGCAAAAGTGAAGTCGTTTGAAAATCTGGAAGGGAAAATTAGAATTTCCTGAAGGTATTTATGGAAGCCTTCGGTTGTGAAGATGCGGGAGAACCGTTATACTATAAGTACAGGAGGAGCTGCTGAATGGGAAGTGGCAATATACAGGGAAGCATGGAAGTCCTAAATTCCCTTCAAATAACGGAAGGGCTGGAGGGTTTAGACCGTGCCAGTAAAGAATTATACAAAAATAAAGAAGTGCTTGCAATTATCTTAAAAGGTGTTGCAAGGGAATTTGAAGCTTACAGTTGCAAAGAGATTATGAATTTTATTGAGGCGGATTCTATTACAACAGAGGAAAACGTATCTCCAGGGCGTACCAATACAAGAATTACGGGGGATGATAAAGAATATACTGCCCTGAACGAAAAATTGTCCCTGTTTGATACAAAATTCAGGGTGGTGAATCCGAAACTGTCCGGTGGGGAGGTTATTGTCAATCTTCATGTAGATGTGGAAGCACAGAAGACCTACCGTCCGGGATATCCGATAGAAAAAAGGGGAATCTATTATCTTGCAAGGGAGCTTTCCGCACAGTTATCTTTAGTGACGGAAAATACGGATTACGGGTGCCTTGAAAAATGTTACTCTATTTGGATTTGCAGGGATAATGTGCCGCGGAATGAAAGATTCAGCATATCATTTATTGAAATGGATAATACCAGAAATTATGGGAAATGCAATCCGGTAAAAGAAAATTATGATATGTTGACTTTGGTTATTATCCGTCTTGGGGATAAGGTTTTCCATGAGATGGAAGATAAAGAAAAAAATGATATGATGGAATTTTTACATGCTGTTATGTATCCTCACGGGAAACATTTTCTGGATACCATAAAAAAGCATATTGATTTTTCAGAGAATGAAGAACTTTGGAAGGAGGTCAGGCATATGAGCGGATTAGGAATGAGTATTCTGGAAGAGGGAAGGGTCGAAGGAAGGGCAGAAGAAATTATAGAAAGTGGATATGATTTTGGATTGTCTGAGTGTGATATCCTTGCCAGATTGCAGGAAAAGTTACAGATTACTGCAGAGCAGGCAGAGCGATATATGGAAATGTTTGAGAAGCAGCCAGTATAACACCTGATGCAAAATACTCTTTCCATAAAAAAGCATATTGATTTTCAGAGAATGAAGAACTTTGGAAGGAGGTCAGGCATATGAGCGGATTAGGAATGAGTATTCTGGAAGAGGGAAGGGTCGAAGGAAGGACAGAAGGAAGGGCAGAAGAAATTATAGAAAGTGGATATGATTTTGGATTGTCTGAGTGCGATATCCTTGCCAGACTGCAGAAGAAGCTACAGATTACGCTGGAACAGGCAAAGAGATATATGAAGCTGTTTGGAAAGCAGACGGTATAAGAAGTGATATGACGAACGGGGTTGTCCGGAATCTTGCAAAAAAATATAAAAGCATTGGGAGGAGTTGGAGATATTATGGGTGGAAAGGTATTAGTTACTGAGGTATCAAAGGCACGTAATAAGGGACGGGAAGAAGAGGATATTGCTGTAGTTGAAAATATGTTAAGAAAAGGAAAACAACCAGAAGAAATAGCAGAATTATGCAATTATGCTTTGGTGGATGTTAAAATCGTGCAGGAACGCATGTTACAGTAACAGATGGTATGACACCACATGACACCAATCTGACACCGAATTTTTACCAGATATAAAGAACTGTAAAGATTTGCGTGAAAGAGGGTGAAAGGGAAAGGTTGAAATAACGGCTTATGTATGGTAGGAAAGGTTAGTAAAAAACGTGGTTTAAGTTCCCGACGATGAAAACGCTTGGCGGAAAAGACCAGTAAAATCAAGGGTTTGCGGTACTTGAACTTGTAAACTACAACAAATTTACAACAATTTTACAACGCATAATGAAGAATAATGAGCGTTAATGAATAGTTGTACTCATAAATCCAATTCAATATTTTGTACGATAAGGACATTTTTCTAAAAGAAAATTTTAGGGAAGTGTCCTTTTGTTATGGTCAAAACAAAATAAGAAATGGAGGAAATGAACATGAGTAGTACAGCGTTAGGAGCAGAGAAAGTGATTATTTTTATCAGCGATGCACATGAAAAATTCTACTATGAGAAATTGAAAGAGGTCAGGTATCAGGACGTGTACCACAAAGCGCTTGTATATTGTCTTGGTATCAGTGATGACACAAGAAGAAATATCAAAAGCATTTATAACTTTAAGACAGGCTGTGTAAAAACGGAGTGCCTGCACGAAGGCTGGCAGACCAGCGGGAGCGTAAAAGTAGTCAGGATGGCGTTTAACCTTTACTGCAATGGTACGCCAAGTGTCTTTGATTACGATGATGCGGAGGAACAGGTGGACGAGTGCAGACGGTACACAGTGGAAGAACTGTTCTGCTGTGCCTATGCGCCTTATTTTTGGCAGGCGGTACAGATTCGTTATCCGGAATATGTAACGTATAACCACAAGTTGTACGCCATGCTTGGAGGACGGGATTGATGTTAAAAGTCAGACTTATGGGAACGAAGAACGATATTAAGTGGTTCGGGAAGATTTTACAGCGTAACCCGAAAATCGAGGTGACAGAGTTTTCCGATATGTTCCCAAACAAAGGGACAAAGAAATATTACAGGACTTATGTGGAAGTCAGGAAAAGCAACGTAAAAGAAAACCAGTAGAAGCAAAGGAGAATCATCATGTGTAAAATAATCGCAATCGCAAACCAGAAAGGCGGAGTGGGAAAGACCACTACCACAAGCAATTTAGGAATCGGGCTGGCAAAACAGGGAAAGAAAGTGCTTTTGATTGATGCGGACGCACAGGGCAGTCTGACCGCAAGTTTAGGCTTTACAGAGCCGGACAGTCTGGAAGTCACGCTTGCAACCATTATGGGCAATTTAATCAATGACGGGGAAGTAGAGCCGGGGGAAGGTATCCTCCACCATGAGGAAGGGATAGACCTTATGCCGGAGAACATCGAGCTTTCCGGTCTGGAAGTTTCCCTTGTAAATGTCATGAGCCGGGAAACGGTACTCCGGTCATACATAGAGATAGTCAGGGAGAACTACGATTATATCTTAATTGACTGTATGCCTTCCCTCGGCATGATTACCATAAATGCTTTTGCCAGCGCCGACAGCATTTTGATACCCGTACAGGCGGCATATCTGCCCGTCAAAGGCTTACAGCAGCTTATTAAGACGGTCGGCAAGGTAAAGCAGCAGATTAACCCGAAACTGGAAATTGAGGGGATTCTGCTTACAATGGTGGACAGCCGGACGAACTACGCAAAGGACATCAGCTCCATGCTGAAGGAAGCCTATGGAAGCCGGGTGAGGATATTTGCCAATGTCATTCCCATTTCCGTCCGGGCGGCGGAGATTTCAGCGGAGGGTGTCAGCATCTACAAGCATGATCCAAAGGGGAAAGTGGCATCAGCCTATGATTCTCTGACAAAGGAGGTAATCACCTCTGCTCGTCAGGGTGACTCGCACTTTGCTCCGCAAAGCAAGGAGGTGAGCGCAGATGGGCAGTAACGCAAAATCAAGAAGCGCATCAAAGGTTGCTCTGGAAAGTTTTGATGATCTGTTCGGCGGGAGTGCCGCACAGGAAAATGGGATAGAGCAGATTATCAGTGCGCCGCTGGCAGAACTTTATACATTCAAAGACCACCCTTTCCGGGTGGAGGACGATGAGAAGATGGAGGAAACAACAGAGAGTATCCGGCAGTATGGGGTGCTTGTGCCGGGGATTGCAAGACCGAGGGCGGGCGGCGGCTATGAAATCATAGCCGGACACCGCCGCAAGCGTGGCTCGGAGCTTGCCGGAAAGACGGAAATGCCTGTGGTTGTCCGTAACTATACCGATGATGAAGCTACGATTATCATGGTGGATTCCAATATCCAGCGGGAGGACATCTTGCCAAGCGAGAAGGCGAGAGCCTATAAGATGAAATATGAAGCCATGAAGCATCAGGGGAAAAAGTCAGGCAGAAACACACTGGATGAGGTCGGGGAAGCTGCCGGGGAGAACTGTAGTGGTCAAGCTTTTTTGTAACATTTGTGGCTAAAAATTTATTGGATTGTTGCCTGGGGTCTATCGGAGCTGTCAGGTTTTGCCAATAGTGCTACGCACCGCTTCGCAGCCATGCCATTGACAAAACCTGACATTCCCGATTGTGGGTAATCAGGCAATCCAATCAGGAAGC
>CAJTFX010000019.1 GCA_910575555.1 Lachnospiraceae bacterium
CTCACGGCGGACACCCTTGCTGTTCAGCTATGTGCTTCCTTGTTGCCTAGGCGCACTCGGGACTTTCACCCGTTAGAGCCCGCCCATGGCGGGCAAACAAAAATACTATGAAAGCCCTTGGCTTCCATAGCATGGATGGCCATGCGGCCTGTCGTACGACAAGCTAAGCAAGATGGAAGTTTATTATGAACATTTTCAAACACATACAGTACCACAACGAACAATCTATATTTCGATACACAGGAACTACCGGAGTGCCCTTTGGCTAAACAAACGGTTCATGGGCGTATTGCGTGGCGGCGAAATCCACTGCTTACGGAGACTTAGGAAGGAAGGCTTTCCTGACTTCCTTAGACGCAGTTCGCAGTTAGTTCGCCGGAACGCTGCCCGGTTTGTGTGTCAAAGGGCACTCCGGTAGTTCTGTCCGTAGCCAAATATAATACGTTCGTTGTAGTACTAAGAGGCTGCCGGCAAAGCTGCTACTTCACCTTCCGGAACAACCTTCTGGCATTTTCTCTGGTGACTGCCTCCACTTCCTCCTGAGAAATTCCTCTGAGTTCTGCAATTTCCCGGGCCACATAGGGCAGGTTCAGAGAAGAGTTCCGCTTTCCCCGCTCCGGTTCTGGCGACAGGTAAGGGCAGTCTGTCTCCAAAAGAATCTGCTCTAACGGAAGCTTTGCAGCCACTTCTTTTAATTTTTTGGCATTTTTAAAGGTCACCACGCCGCCGATTCCAATGTAATATCCCATTCTGACATATTCTTCTGCCATTTCCAGGGAATAAGAAAAACAGTGGATCACGCCGGGAATCTCCTCCCCATGGATGCCCTGCACCAGTTTTAACGTGTCCTCCGCCGCGTCTCTGGAATGTATAATCACCGGAAGGCCCTCTTCTCTGGCAAGCTCCATCTGCCTGCAGAACCAGTAACGCTGGCTGCGTTTTACCTCTTCGTCTTTATCCCAGTAATAATCCAGTCCGATTTCACCTATGGCGGCTATTTTCGGCAGCCTGCTTGTCTGCTGCATCCATTCATAGACTTCCTCATTCAAATCACTGATATTACTGGGATGAATTCCTACGGCCCCGTAAATGAAATCATACGCATTTGCCAGAGCAACGGTCTTTTGGGTTCCTTTTAAATCAGAACCCACATTTACAATCGTCTCTATTCCCTGCTCCTGCATGGAGGACAGCAGTTTTTCTCTGTCACTGTCAAACCTTTCGTCGTCATAATGGGCATGGCTTTCAAAAATCATACTATCACGCTTTCTGCATTCTCTTCATTTCTATGTATCAGGCAGATACTGTTTTTCTTTTTCTTTTTTACACAGTACAATGCTTTGTCTGCTGCACAGAGATAATCCCACATACGATGCTGATGCTCAGGAATACCGCTGCGGATTCCCTGGGAAATTGTCAGATATTCGGATTCCTGAGATTCTTTATGCTCCAGTTTCAAATCCAGAACCTTCTGCCGAAGCTCTTTTGACAGACTTAAAATCTCTTCGTCGGTCTTTCCGTAATAAATAACAATGAATTCATCTCCGCCGTACCGGGCGCAGAAAATATTTTGATCCCGCTGCATCAGTCCGCCCAATATTTTCCCAATCTCTTTCAGGCAGTCGTCTCCTGCCTGATGCCCATAGGTATCATTATATTGTTTAAAATAATCCACATCAAAAATTTCCACGGAAAGCATATCCTGTCTTTCTCTGGCTTTGTCAAAAATCTTTCCGGTATAATCATTCAGCTTGTAACGGTTGGCAAGGCCTGTTAAGGCATCTTTTTCAGAACGCTCCTGAAGAATCTGTTTCTCCTTCAGCAGCTCTTTTTCTTTTTTCCTGGCCCGTTCCAGGCTGAACCGAAGCTCTGTGGCCCGATGAAAAACGCTTACGCCTTCTTCTTTCAAGATTTCACTCTCTTCATAAAGCCTGGCGCATACTTCCAGATAATTTTCCCGATCCTGCACAGCGCGGTAATATACCGCCTGACGGCGCAAAAGCTCAATTTTCAGATTTGTAATTCCGGATTCCTCCGCCATCCGATCCAGCTTTGGAAATACTTTCTCAAGTTCCTGGTATTTTTTGATTTCCAGAAGAAAATCCAGAAAATCAAAAACATCCTCATGGCTGTCTATCAGCGTTTGAAATCCTTTCAAGTTTTGGACGATATTCTCAATATACTGATCCCGCTCCTGCCAGCGGCCCTGCTCATGACGTATCTTTGCAGACAGTCCCCGGGTCATAAAATAATTAAACTCCGCTTCTTTGCCTGCCTGGTGGATTTTCTCTTCGTATTCCTCGGCCTCTTTCAGATTTTTCCGAAAAAGACTGCACCTTCCCAGGGAAGCATAGGCAGTAGCCAGATTTATTTTTCCAAAGAAATCATCCCTGTAATTCCAGAAAGTCTGCGATGCCTTTTTCAGATAATGAACCGCTGCATCGTATTCTCCAAAGGACATATACAGCCTTCCCACGTTGCTGTTTACAAGGGCTGTTTCATAAGGATATTCATATTTTTTCCCATAAGCAAGGGCTGTAATATACTGATCCAGCGCAACTGTGGCATTTCCCCTGTTTACAGCGTCAATTCCCATGGCATTGTGGGAACGCACCAACAGTCTCCACTGGGATGCTTCCCGCTGATTCACAATTCCCTCGGTTAAGCTGTTAATCATGTTCTGATAATCATTCAGGCAGAAATACCCTTCTGCCTGATAATAGCAGGCAAAGCCCAGAAGATAGGAATCCCTGCTGTCTCTTCCTATCTTGATGAGCTTTTTACAATTCTCCATATACGCTCCGCCTTTTCTGCAACGGCACTCTGCAATCTCTTTTACCAGTTCTCGGATCTCTCCGCCATAACCTGTAAAATCCATTCTTTTCCTCCATTTATAATTTTGCCTGCAAATCATTTGGCTTACGGATATATCAGCAGATTTCCGCTCCGGAAGGCATATCCTTCTCCGGCGCTACCAGTGCCAGTTCACCGTTTTCATTCTCTGCGCACAGAAGCATTCCCTCAGACAATACTCCCGCCAGTTTTGCAGGCTTCAGATTTACCAGTACCATTACTTTTTTGCCCACCATTTCTTCCGGTGTGTAATATTTCCGGATACCGGACACAATCTGTTTCACCTGGCTTCCAATCTGCACCTGGGAACAGAGCAGCTTCTTGGATTTGGCAACCGCTTCACAGGCGATGATTTTACCTACCTGAAACTGCATTTTCATAAAATCATCATACTCGATTTCTGCTTTCGGCTCCAGATCAATGCCCGCCTCCTCCGGCTCCTTCTCTTCCTCCTGATCCGGATACAGTTCCTCCACTTTTGCAAATACATCTTCTAATTTCATCCGTTCGAACAGAATTTCCGGCTGAGACGTTACTTTTGTTCCGCTTCCGTAATGGCCGAAGCTGTCCAGTTCATCAAAGGGCACCTCAAATGCATTTAACTGAGAGAGGATTTTCTCAGAGGTTTCCGGCATAAAGCTCTTTAACAGGCTTGCTCCTATGGCAATGCTTTCCACCAGGTTATACAAAACCGTTGCCAACCGGGGTTTGGATGCCTCCTCTTTGGCCAGAATCCAGGGCGTAGTCTCGTCGATATATTTATTGCAGCGTTTAAACATGTTAAATATTTCTGTCAGAGCGTCGGCTACCCGAAGCTCGTCCATCTTAGCGGTTACCGTTTTCACTGTGCCGGTTACCACACGTTTCAAGTCCTCGTCCACATCCTCCGTCACATTTTCATTGGTCACCACACCGTCAAAATACTTGTTGCTCATGGAAATGGTTCGGTTCACCAGATTTCCCAGGGTATTGGCCAAATCGGAATTGCGCCGCTCTGTCACCAGCTCCCAGGAAATCACGCCGTCATTGTCAAAAGGCATTTCATGAAGCAGGTAATAACGGATGGCGTCTACGCCAAACACCTTCGTCATATCATCTGCATAGAGCACATTTCCCTTGGATTTGCTCATCTTGCCGTCTCCCTGAAGCAGCCAGGGATGTCCGAAAATCTGTTTCGGCAGCGGCAGTTCCAGAGCCATCAGAAAAATCGGCCAGTAAATGGTATGGAACCGGATAATGTCTTTTCCAATCAAATGCAGCTCCGCCGGCCAGTTTTTCAGGAACAATTCACTGGAATCCCCTTCTGCGCTGTAGCCTATCTTGGTAATATAGTTGCTGAGCGCGTCCAGCCATACATAGATCACATGCTTCGGGTCAAAATCCACCGGAATTCCCCAGCTGAAGGAAGTTCGGGATACACACAAATCCTGAAGCCCCGGCAGAAGGAAATTGTTCATCATTTCATTCTTGCGGGACACCGGCTGAATAAATTCCGGATGGGTATTGATATGCTCAATCAGACGGTCTGCATAGTTGCTCATTTTAAAGAAATAAGCCTCCTCTTTGGCCGGCTGAACCTCTCCGCCGCAGTCCGGGCACTTGCCGTCTGCCAACTGGGATTCTGTCCAGAAGGATTCGCAGGGAGTACAGTACAGCCCCTCATAGGCTCCCTTGTAAATATCTCCTTTGTCGTACAGCTTCTTGAATATTTTTGCCACCTGTTCTTCGTGATCTTTATCTGTAGTCCGGACAAAACTGTCATAAGAGGAATTCATCAAATCCCAAATGTCTTTCACAGTTCCGGCAACCTTGTCCACATACTCCTTGGGGGTGATTCCGGCTTCCTCCGCCTTGATCTGAATCTTCTGTCCATGCTCATCCGTTCCGGTCTGAAAATAGACGTCATACCCCTGCTGACGTTTAAACCGGGCAATGCTGTCTGCCAGTACTATCTCATAGGTATTTCCAATATGCGGTTTCCCTGAGGTGTAGGCAATTGCCGTGGTCATATAAAATTTACTTTTACTGCATTTTGTACACATATTCAATGCCTCCTTATTAACAAAGACTACCATAGAAACGCCGGAAAGTCAAAAAAAATGAGCTTTTACCGTTCAAATCCATGCATCCAGTCTGCTTTTAAAAAATAAATCAGGAAAATAATGGAGCTGAGGCTCCAGGTCAGCGGATAAGCCCAGAATACCGTACGGATGACTGGCACAATTTTCACTGCTATTGTAATATAGCTGATCCGGATCACGCACCAGCACACCAGCATTACCACCATAGGCACCATGGATTTCCCGGCTCCCCGGAAGATTCCCGCCAGACAGTGGGAAAAGGCCAGCAGAAAATAAAACAGCGTCACCGTTCTTGCCTGAGTGGTTCCATACAAAACCACCTCCGGATTGGTGTCAAAGGCGCGAACCAGTGAGGGAATAAAAATATAAACAAAGATTCCCACCAGTTCCGCCGTGATTATGGAGCAGATAATTCCGAATCTGGCGCCCTTTTTTACCCGCTCATATTTCTTTGCCCCCAGGTTCTGTCCAATAAAAGTAGTCATGGCAAGGGTAAAACAGGTAATGGGCAGAAAACCGAAGCCTTCAATTTTGGAATATGCTCCGCAGCCTGCAACGGCAGTCATGCCAAACACATTGATGTTGGACTGAACCACCACATTGGCCAGCGCAATAATGGAATTCTGAACGCCCGCCGGAAGGCCGTTGGAAATAATCTGGCTCATCATACTTCGGTCAAACCGGATTTTCTTCAGTTCAAGCCTGTATTCCTCTTTCGTCCGCATCAGCCGCGCCAGACATAAGAATGCGCTGACAAACTGGGAAATAATGGTTGCAAAAGCCGCCGCCCCTACTCCCATTCCCAGTACGGCAATAAACAGCAGATCCAAAATCACATTGGTCACAGAAGAAATAATCAGATAGTAAAGCGGATGCTTGCTGTCTCCCACTGACTGCAGGATTCCTACAAACACATTATACATGACAAATCCCATGGAACCTGCAAAATAAATTCTGAAATACAATACAGAATTAGGGAACACCGACTCCGGCGTCCCCATCCACTGCAATATCTGCGGGGTTATCATGACCCCTGCCAGGGTCAGGAATACTCCTGACGCCAGTCCCAGCGCCACAAGCGTATGTACCGCCCTGGAAATCTCATCGGAACTCCTGGCGCCGTAATAGCGGGCAATCACCACTCCGGCGCCCATGGCAATTCCGCTGAAAAATCCCACCAGCAGAAAAATCAGATTGCCGGAAGAACTGACCGCTGCCAAAGCGTCGCTGCCCACAAAATTTCCTACAATCAGAGAATCTGCCGTATTATAAAGCTGCTGAAATAAATTACCCAGAAAAATCGGCACGGCAAAGGCGATAATCTTTTTCCATATGCTTCCCTCTGTCAGCAGCGTAGATTCACTATTTGGCATAAGCAATCTCCTTTCATGGGTCCTGTTTTATTTGCCCCTCTGTCAGCAGCGGCAGATTCACTGTCCTGTAGATCGTTATACCAGCTGAATCTTGCAGGAGCCCCGCATTTTCAGCGGACATTCATAGGAGCTTTCCGCTCCGTTATTCGCTATGTAGGAAATGGGGCATTTGCGGCAGTCCCCCACGGTAAATTCCCCTAATACTTCAAATTCCAGAACCGCTTTCTTTTTCCCTTCGGGAGAGTATTTCTGATTAATGTTTTTCCAGCTCAAAATCTGGCTGCAGCCTGCACATTTGTCCATTCCCATGGACACCGTCCTGCCGCATGTGGGACAGGAATAATACATCTGATTCATGGAGCCCTTCTGCTCCACTACCTCTGCCGGAAATTGTCTGATTAATTGCGCTTTAATGTCATCACTGTGCATAATGCTCCTCCTTTTTTCTGTGCTGTTTCTATATGTTCTATTCAATATACCCCAAAAATATGTTGCCTGCCTCCTCAAACATGGTGTTGCTGTCCTGACGGCCCATTTTGCGCACCACATTTACATCCGGCTGATACAGCAGAATGTTATGCTCATCATATCCCACAATCAGCAGCGCTTCATTGTTTACCATGGCAAATACCGGCGTATTTAAATTGAGGTAATACAATACCTGTTCCACGCTGCATCCGGTAAGATCAAGGACTTTTCTGCCGTTCAGCGCTTCGGTTAAGATCTGCCTGGGGGTTTCCCCCTGGGCAATCAAATCGTCCACATCAATGTTGATTTCCTCTGTCCGCAGCAGATACGTCAGGCAGCGGGAAGCTGAGCTTTCGCTGACTCCTGCAAGATCCACCTCTCCGGCTCCAATCATTGGCTGAACGCTCTTTCTTCCTCTGCGCCAGATGTATTTTTGTTCCTGGCCTACCACAACCCCCATATTCTGATCCGCCAGAACAATGGCTTCTGTCAGTGAAGTGGTGGATAAGAGGATTCTTCCTCCGCTGTAAATGTAGTAGCTTTCCTGCGCCTTTCCTGTATCCAGCTTTACATTCCGCTTCTCGGTCAATGCAATTTCCTTCGGTATCGTTACCTGCAGCCGCTTTGGCGATTCTGCGGCCCCCTCCCCCAGAGCAATCTGAACCTGACATTGTTTTTTCTCCGACTGGGATGTTTCTATTGTAATTTTTCTGGCGGATTCCAACTGCTGATTTTTAATGGTGTCCTGCTCTACGCTGACGTTGCCGGCCTCTGTCCGGATTTCCCGATCCAGGAAAATTGTATCCCGCTCCACGTAGGCCCTGGTCACATAAAATCCTTCCTTCTGGTAGTCCTTTACCACCTGGGAATCCTTGTCTACAATGGTTACCCGGTACATGGGAAACCTGGTGTTTCCCGCAGCGTCAGTGACCACGTCCCCTGCCCTGGCCATGCCGTAGACAAAATCACTTTCCACAAATCCCACGGGCCTTAAGTATTCTCCGCTGCTGCCCTCAATCGTCCTGGTTTCCTCCCCTTCCAGATCCATGATTTTCAACGTTTCTGTTCTGTCTGTATCCTCTCCTTCCTGCCATGCTATATATCTTCCATTCTCGGACACCGCGAAGCTTCCCGGCTTCAGCCCCTCAATCACCTGCCGGGTCTCCCTGGCATCCAGATCAATCCGGTACAGTACATCCTGTGCCAGAAGATAGAAAATATTCCCGTCGCTTACATAAAACAATTTTCCCCATTCCGCTTTCAGCATCTCACTGGATTTGTCAAAGGGGATAAACAATATTTCTTCAATGGTATTGCCTACGCTGTCATAATGAAACACATTGATTCCCGTCTGGCCTTCGTGATTTCCCCGGTTCATGTAACCATACACCACAAAGTCCATACTTCCTGTCTCGTCTATTTTCATAATCCGTATCTGATGTCCGGAATGATTCTCCCGCTCGGAAATTCCTTCAGGGCTGCGGAAACTGTATATCTGGGACAGATGGTTATTATCGCTGTTATAACTCCACAGTTCCCCTTCCTGTACAAACGCTATGATGTTGCCTTTTTCATTTGCCGAATACTCCACATCTGCAGAGCGAATCCCAAGCATCAGCCGGTTCTTGTTCACGGTTCCATTTTCTCCCCGGAAAATCTGGTTCATGGTCCGCTCATAATTCAAAAGATACATCCGGCCAATTGCCTGATCGTACCGGACCCGGTAATACTCCTCCACGTTATAGTATTCCACCTCGCCGTTGTCCCCGGTGGAGGTCAGCACATACTGAAGCACAATTGCATTGTAGGAATCTCCCATTTCCTTGATGGAGGGCACCGGCGGTTCCAGACGCTCTCCCTCAAAATCCGCCCAGTTTACCTGGCGCAGACTGGAATGAATGGTCACCTTCTGCAGCGTTGTATTGTCTCCCATCTGATCTGGCTCTAAATAAGTGGCAAGGCTGTCAGAATTCTCTTTTTCAAAGGTCTGCTCATGGAACCTGCTGACAAAATCCAGGGATTCCGCCACATAATATTTCTGCTCCCTGGCAATTCTGGTATAATAAAAGGCCTGTTTTCCAGAGTATTTTACGGTAAGCGCCAGCACATATTCCGTCTCTTCCTCCAGAATATTCTGAAACTGCAGGGTAAAGCGCACTTCTCCGTGTTTCCGTGAAAAATTTTCTTCTTTCCCATTTTCAATCAGACGCTCCATGTTCATGGTGCGCACTTCATAATCTACTTCTTCAATTTCATTCTCATACGTCTTTATCACAACCGGAAGGGACAAATCCTCTTCCAAGGGGGTAATGGTATCGCGCATACCCGTTCCGTCCATCTCGGAAGAATAGCCGTACAGCCCATTGATTCTGGTTTCTCCCTGCTGCAGATACACAACGGGAAGAGTGGCCGGAGCCATCTCTGAGGTCATATCTGTACTGTTTTTATAGCTGAACAATCCGGTGGCTGCCACTGTAATTGCAAAAACTGCCAGAAGCACCACCGTCTTTATGAAACTTTTACGCATTCTGATCGTATTCCTTTCCGGATTTCTCCTCCTGCAGCACCGCCAATGTGGGATTTACATGCAGAAATTCCATAAGCTCCCGAATCTGCCCATTCTCCTTTGCCCTGCCTGATTTCACCGCGCGGATCAGGATATTCTTGGGCGTGTGCTCCATATCTATAAATTCCAGGATTTGTACCTGATACCCCTTGCTTTCCAATATCCCGGCTCTGAGCGCGTCCGTGAAAAGAGCCGCCATACGCTCCTTAATTAATCCGTAGCCCAGCGCCGGCCCCAGCAGTTCATTTTTGATCTGCCCATTCAGTTCATGCTGACAGCAGGGCACTGATAAAATCACTTTCGCGCCCCAGCGGATGGCTTTATCCAGCGCATAATCCGTGGCCGTATCACAGGCATGCAGGGTCACCACCATATCCACCTGTTCTGCGCCCTCATATCCCGCAATATCCCCCACATGAAATTCCAGTCTGTCGTATCCGTATTTTTCCGACAGCCTGCTGCATTCTGCTATCACGTCCTCTTTCAGATCCAGTCCGATGATATGTACCTGATATCCTCTCAATTCCTTCAGGTAATGGTACATGGCAAACGTCAGATAGGATTTCCCGCACCCAAAATCCAAAATGGTCACTTCCCGATCCTTAGGAAGCTGAGGCAGGATATCTTCAATAAATTCCAGAAACCGATTAATCTGGCGGAATTTGTCGTATCTGGCATTGATAATTTTCCCTTCCCGGGACTGAACGCCCAGATCAATCAGAAATTCCACCCTGCAGGAAGGATCTAAAATATAGCGCTTCTTTCTATTATGGGACAAATCAACTTCTTTTACACAGCCGGCGCAGGGTTTTTCCTTGATGGTGATCCTGCCCTTTTTGCTGATTCGCAAAACGGCCTGTCCCAGTCCGGAGAAAAGCTCCATCTGCCGGTATTCTTCCATCCGGTTCACAATCTCTGCCGCAGCTTCCTCTCTGGCATAATTTTTGTGGAATACTTTTTTCTCCTGGTACTCGCTTGCCTGAAATGACAGGGCATTTTTCACCAGTACCGGACGTATGGTAAGCTTAGCGGCGCTTTCCGGATGCCGGGGATTGCTGATGATGATTCGCTGAAGCTGTTGGTTTAAGTATTTATCTAATAGCTGGCGTAAATCTTTCATAAACTGGCCTTTCTAATTGCAATAACTGGCGTAACTCTTTCATAAGCCGGCCTTTCTGGCTGCAATAACTGCCGAAACGTCGGATTTCCCGAATATGATGCTTTCTCCATTCCCGGGCATAACTTCCCAATCATTCTATCACAAAATATCTGAGAAGTCACTCGGTTTCATCCAGAAATCTAAAATTCAAAAACCCTCTGCAGAACCTTTTTCTTCCAGTTCTGCAGAGAGTTATATATCTGCCGTTTTCCTGCCGCATTTTCCTGCGCGCAGATTTTCTTACCACCAGCGGCGGCAGCGTTTATGGCGGCATCTTCTCCGGTACATTTCATTAAACAAAAGCACTTCTATGAGATTCTGCAGGCCGTTGCCATGGGGCGGTCTTCCCGGAGGTGGAGGCGGCGGGCCCCATCCCGGTCCCGGCGGCGGGGGAGGCGGACCCCAGCCCGGCCCCGGCGGCCTTCTCTGTTCAACCAGATTTCCTGCCAGGGGAATCTCTTCCGCATTCAGCATATCTTCTTCCATTGCAGATTCCGCCTGCTTTTCTTCATTTTCCTGGTAATATCCGGCCGCATACTGCTCTGGTTTATACTGCTGAGGTTCATATTGCTCCGCTTCATAAGGACTGGCCTCAAATCCCTGGACGCTCTGCATATTCATCTGTCCGCCGGCAGCTCCGTCATAGATCCGGTTGACAATCTGCCGGAGCATCAGTTTATCGGGATATTCGTCAAACATCAGGCTGCCTTCATATTCCATCTTGTCGCATTCTTCTTCTACCAATGCCTGAATGGATTTCACTTCTTTGGGATATAAATCTTTTAATTTCTGCATATCCCGCTCGTATTCCAGTTCCTCCAGATATACGTTCTGCATGGGATATGCCATATAAAAGGGCATTTTATTTCTGTTTTGATCCGGCATCCGGTAAAACATTTCCTGTTTATAATCCACTGCTTTACTCCCATTTTTTTCTATCTCTATACTATATGCCCTGATTTTGGTAATGCTACACCCTTTCGGGGCTTCTTCCATTGTCAACGGCATCCGCTTACAGGACTTCTTCCACCGTCAGCAGAAACAGCGCCGCCGTCAGTTCATAAGGCTGCCGTGCCAGTAAATTCAGCTGCTCTTTTAAATCAATTTCTCCTTCCTGGTATCCGTAATACATACAGGCCGCCATGTAATCGCTTCCGCCCCGCTGCTTCAGCTCCGCAAGCCCCAGTATCAAATCTCTTCCTTTTCTTCCGTGAAACAGAAAAATATCCGGATAATGCTCTTTTCCCTTCAGTTTTCCAACAATTTCCCGGATAAAATCTCCGATCCGCCAGGGATGAGTCCCGGACAGACCGAACATCTCCCCGCAGAGTTCTGCCGCCCCGAGAAAATAATCTTCTTTTGTATAAGCGCCCGGCTTCTTTCTGATATGTTCTTCTATATTACCGCAGAGTTTTTTACTGTCCCCGGGCTTGATAAACCGGTTGAAAATTCCCTCTGTCAGATATGATTCCGCTCTGGCCACACGGCTGGCAAAAACCTGTATCACTTCTGAATATTCTGAAAAGCCCTCCGGATAAAAGGTATAATTCTTCCCTTTCATTTTCCCAAAGGTTTTCAGCGCATCCCAATACCCAAGTTCAATATTACCTTCAATCACCTTCCGGTCAAAATTCAGAATCGTTCCCAGGGAACGGCTGGGAATAATACAGGTGACACAGGGCTTGTTTAAATAGGCCGGATGGCTGGGGGAAGTGTGCAAATCCACGGCAATCACCTCATCCGCTCCCATTTTCAGCGCCAGATCGATGGGAAGATTATCGTAATAGCAGCCGTCCAGATACGTTTCTCCGTCGATTTTGTGCATGGGAAAAATCGGAAAAATGGATGCGGACGCCATAATAAAATCCTTTAATTTTCCCTGAGGAATCTCATTTTTGCTTAACTCCAGGGCTTTCATGGAGGATACCTGCACGGTTACCAGGCCGTAATCCGTCCGGGAGGCCCTGACCTTCCCCTCGTCCACCATCCGGTCAATGAATTCCAGAAAAGGTGAAATATCCGCCCCTTTGTTTTTCACATATTTTTTCAGAAAAGGCCCGATGGCCTCTCTCTGGTTGTACATTCCCTCAATAGTTGTGGTGAGATTCAGCCCCTCTGTCATCACGTTCTCCGGCCGTATGGTTTCCCACAGCTCGCATGCCTTATCATAATCACCGGAAACCATCAATGAGCCGTTGATGGCTCCTATGGAAGTTCCTGTCACAATATCATATTCTATGCCAAGTTCCCTCAATGCTCTCCATACGCCCAGTTCATAGGCTCCTTTCGTACCTCCGCCGCAAAGCGCAATCGCTCGTTTCATGCAATTTCCTCCTTTTACAATCCCTGATATCCCTGCCTTGGGCAATTCTTTTCTAAATTTCCGTTCTGTGTATTTATTATATCTTTGAACAAATATCATTGCAAGAGTGGCGTGAAGCCGGATATGGCAAATCTAAAACAGGGGTACGCTTTTTATGTTTTTCTCTGTCTTTTCCAAAAAGAAAGCTGCCGCAGGAAGAAGCGGTTTTTCTTCCTGCGGCAGCATATCCCATTATTTTTATACATTAGTATGGATGGCCATGCCAATATTATCTGTACTGTTACTGCCGGTATTCTTCCGGCACCTGCTCCAGCGTTTTCCATTTTTCCATGGCTTCAGACAGCTTCATGCCTTTTCCAATGGCATCTTTTCTCACCGCGTTCACCGCCTGAATTTCCTTCATCCTGGCTCCGGTGAGGGTATAGCCTTTCATGGCGATTAAAGTTGCAATCCAGGCCAGCATGGGAATGACGCAGAACAGTACCAGAACCACCGTATGCATTCCGTCTGCATAGGGCGTATTGCCGTCCGGCAGGGTACTGATTCCAATCATTGCCACAGCAATGCCCACAATTGTGGAGCCCAGGGAGCTTACAAGCTTATCCACCAGGGAAAACAGCGTTCCCATAATGCCCGGAATATAACGGCCCGAGCGGTAAGTCTCGTAATCGGAACAGTCCGCCACCATGGGAATGGGCATATCTGCCGTTGCATAGTAAGCCCCGTATCCAATACCGAAAAAAAGCACAAACAGCACGGTGTAAATATTCAGCGGCATCAGGCTCAGCCGGAACACCTCTGCTCCCGGACGCCAGAGCAGCAGCACCACCAGAACTCCCACGTACATGGTCAAAGCAATGGTTGTGTAACGCACCAGAGACGCTTTCTGCCCCAATTTCTGGGAAGTCCGCACCGTCAATAAGAAGAACGGCGCGGAAAAAACATAGCCCACAATCATCATAGGCAGGTAAAGGCCTCCGTAATTGCCCATCATGGCTCCGTACAGCATGCACAGAACCGTCATATTGGTTGCAATGGAAAACGCCAGTTTACAGCCTGCTCCGGCCACCATCAGCCTTTGCAGCTCTTTGTTGGCTTTTAAAATGGCGATATACTCACTGAGCTGCACCTTTTCCTGGGTTCCGCCCACACCGAAAAATTCCGGCCGGTCTTTCTCCCAGATTCCGATAACTGCAAGCAGCGTCAACACTGCCGACACCCCAATGGCCAGAGGTATCATAAAATTAAAAAATGACGCGCTGTTGTATCCTCCCAGTTTCTCACTTAACACCGGCGCCAGAAATTGCACCAGTCCCATGCCAATCAGGCTTGCCACCGTATTAAATACGGTAAACAAGGGCCGCTGATTGGGGTCATTGGTCAAACAGGTCTGGCCGGAACGGGTGCATGCGGTCTGAAAGGTATAGCCGATCACATACAGTGCATAAAACAGCACAAAACACGTATAGCGCAGCCATGCCATATCCGGGGAAATCACCCGGGTGCCAAAGTACAGCAGCAGGGAGGAGAGAATCATAATTCCGTTTCCCAGTACCATATAGGGGCGGAATTTCCCGAATTTTGTAGAAGTCCGGTCAATCAACGCTCCGATAATGGGATCTGTCACTGCGTCAAAGAGACGCATCACGGTTACCATTGTGGTGGCAAACATCAGGAGCAGTCCTAAAACCCCGTTGGCATAATAAGCAATAAAATTCATGGTGAGGATATAATATACATTGGTAGCCCCGTTATTCATGGGGAATAATACCAGTTGATACAGCTTTGCACGGTTTGCGGTACGCAAAGCCCCAGACTCCTGTTTCATAGGAACCACCCTTTCCTTTGTTCTTACTTTTTGGCTTTGTAATCCTGATAATTCTTATATATTTCTGTCTGTTTAAACTCCCGTCTTTTCCCAATCCAAAGGGCCATTGACCAGAGGAACAGCACCCAGAAGGCAATGGCTGCCGTCCGGAAGGAGGAGACGATGGCAATATCCTTGATCTTCACTTTCGTCTCCGGCCCCACTCCGTTCATGCCTGCGGAATTGGCGATGGAATAGAGATTCTGATGGCATGCATCTCTCATGGCTGTTACCATTACAGGATCTTTCTTATATTTGGGAAGCTGATTGGTCACATGGGGAAGCATTGCGTCAAAGGTAGACACGCCGCCTGCCATCACGCCGTCTGCACCGTTCACATAGGTAGTCAGCACATTATCTGTAATAATCAGGCCCTTCTTGCCCCATTCTTCACGAAGAATATTATTCATAAGTCCCCGGTTTCCGCCGGACCAGATTGCGCCCCAACGGGTGTAAGCCACCATCAGGCCGGCGTCTGATTCTTCCACCGGAGCCTGGAATGCTTTCAGGTAAATCTCTCTTGCAGCCTGCTCGCTGAGCCATACTCCAAGGCCGATTCGATCCTGCTCGCAGTCATTGAGGGCAAAATGCTTCATAACCACAAAAATGCCTTTTTCCGCCATGGCGCGTATTTCTTCTTTGGACATCTCCCCGGACAGGAATGCATCCTCTGAATAATATTCAAAATTTCGGCCGCCGTAAGGAGTCCTGTGAATATTATTTCCCGGGCCGTAGAGACATGCAATGTCCGCTGCCAGACAGTTATTTCCGATAACTCTTCCAATATCATACATGATTTCCAGATTAAACGTAGCTGCCATCACATCCTCGGAGGTAAACGCCGTTGCGGTGAGGGATGTGTTTCCTCCGCTGTCTCCTGCCTGGAATAAAGACGCTGTCAATCCCTGAGGGCCGTTCTCGTCCCGGGTGGCGGGTGCTTCTATGGATTTTATCGGCATAGTCCAGTGGAAGGAATCTCCGATCAGGGAAACCATCTCGTCAAAGGACATCTGATCCAGCAATTTCTCCCACTTGGGATCGTCATAGTCCAGACCTATCATATCATACAGCTTCAAACCGTTTCTTGCATTCAGAACCGGCATGTCCACAGCCTCATGCTCTGAAGCGTCATACTGAACATCCTGCAGCTTTGCCATGAGTTTTTCTGTCAGCGCCAGCTTCAGCGGCTCTGTGGGGAAGGTGCCTTCCCAGTCATTTCTGGACAGATAGGTGATTTTGGCCCCGTCCAAATCCTCACTGAGATTGATATCGGAATCGGACAGCTGATTGGAAATCGCCGTGCCGTTTGCAGCAACCCCATAGGTTTCTGCGTCGAATTTGTCATTTTTCCACTGATACGTCAGCTTTTTGTCTCCTGCATCGTCCATACGCCCGTCTGTGCGTTCCGCTGTAAAATCTTTTGCGGCAAGAATGTTGTTTACTGCATTATGGGCATTTTTGGCGGCGGTCAGGTAATAGTCTCCTTCATCTAAAATATACGTGCCTGCGCCGTATGCGTCATAAGAGGCAAATTCCCTGCGATCCACAAGTATGGTAAGGGTCTCGGACGCGCCCGGCTCCAATACCTGGGTCTTTCCGAACCCGCACAATGCAACGGAGGATTTCTCCACGCGGTTCTCTTTGTCATATTCTGTATAAGGAGACTGAACATAAATCTGAACCGTCTCTTTTCCGGAATAGGTATCTCCGGTGTTGGTAACCGTCACGGACACTTCAAACTGATCGGTTTCCTTATTGTATGTCACATCCATATCGCTGTATGCAAAATCTGTATAGCTTAAACCGTATCCAAAGGGATATGCCACATTGTCGGAATACACAAAATCTCCTGCATTTCCGCTGCCTGTCACATAATCCTCATACCGGGTTTCGTAATATTTATACCCCACATAAATTCCTTCCTGGTAAGTCATGTAAGATTTTGCATTTTCCGGCACCAGTCCCTCCTCATATCCTTCATAGATAATGGGAGTAAAATTAGCCATTGCCGGAGCTGAAAAATTATTATAGCAGTATGTATCCACCAGTCTCCCGGAGGGAGTGACACGACCGGCCAGAAGCTCTCCTACCGCGTCGATTCCTGAAATTCCCACATCTCCGATCCAAAGGCAGGCGTCCACGTCATAGTCATTATTTTTCAGAAAATCCACCTGCAGCGGGTTGGCAGAGTTAATTAATACTACAATTTTTTCAATGGTTCCGTCCTTTTTCATGGCGGAAATGTTTTCCATCATCACCTTTTCATTTTCATCCAGGGCAAGGTAATTCACCTCTTTATAATCCAGATCCGCTCCTTCTCCGCCTACGCGGGATAAGGTGACAATCGCTGCGTCTTTGTATTCTGCCGCAGAATTTTTGGCAGCGTCTGTGTATTTATCCCAGGGACATTCTGATACCTTTACCCCTTCTGTTGCAATCATGCCCCCTGTTTTCCGGGTATATTCTGCCGCATCATTCAGATAAAAATCCCAGAGCGTCTTGTTCACTTCAAAACCTGAGTCCTCCAATGCCCCTTTTAACGTATTGGCCGTGGAAGCGTCAATATTTCCGGAACCGGTGCCGCCATATACCAGATTCACCGATGAAGTAGAAAAACAGCTGATTTTGCTGCCTTCCTCCAGAGGCAGGGCATTATTTTCATTCATCAAAAGAGCCGCCCCTTCCGCTTCCACCTGTTGGCAGAGATTCAATCCGTAATGAACCATCTCTTCTTTGGAATCAAAATCTGACTCAAAATAAACTGCGTCGTCATCTCTGTTTTCCAGATGATTGAACGTTCCTCCCACAAAGATAGAAAAGGAGTTGTCAAATATGCTGGTTACAATGGTGGCCGCCATCAGAACCACTGCAAAGGGCAGACTGAACCAGGTCAGGAATTTCCATGGCCTGGCAGCCTTGCGGCGGGCCCGTTTAAACTCTTTTTTTCTCTTTTTCATTTCTTTCTTCTCTTCCATAGTCTCCTCCATTCCGTACACTTCTGCCTTTTTCCCCTATACCCAGTTTTTGCTCTTGCTCTTTTTCACCTTATACTCCGGCCGGGGAGTGTCTGTCCGGTAAATAACCGCCTCATCCTTCAGGTCTCCGGAGCGCGCCTCCAGATGATTTTCCTGTTCTAACTTCACCTGAAAATGAAATGCATGCCTGCCCTTTTTCACATCGATTTTTTTCCCGTTCTGATACAGTGACACTTCCTGCTGATTGGAGTAAACGGTCACATCCGTAATTTCCTCCGTCCGGTACTCATACCGTTTTCCGCAGAGATGGACAAAGGGCTCTTCGCTCCACCATGCCTTGTAAATATAAAAGCTGTCCTTTTTGATTTTCCGGTCAAAGGTTACAAGCCCTTTGTGATTCATGCCTGGTTCTCCGCCCTGATCCCTGGCGTCTGCCGCAAAATCAAACATATTCCAGACATAGGTAGACCAGAGGAAGGGATGCCTTGCAAAACAGTTCAGCATATATTCATGATATTTTGCCTGATATTCCTCTGTCTGATCCCCGCGTTTGGGCTTCCCGCTGTGGAGATTGGGCATTCCTTCCGCCCCGTATTCCGAATATCCCAGACACCGATTGGGATATTTCCAATGGTAGAATTTTAAAAACAAATCGTTTAAAAACAATCCGGGCACATACCATCCCAAATACAGGTTCCATGCCACCAAATCAGAAATTTTGGAAACCGGATGGAACGGATGGCACATGGCATAGCAGGCCAGTGTGGTGGGCCGTCCCGGGTCCAGTCTTTTCACATAGTTCTGAAGTTTCCTGTGATGATTCAGCATATCCCTTCTGTGTTTTCCGGAAATGGTAATCTCATTGGACAGCCCCCAGGTCACAATACTGGGATGGTTGTAATTCTGAGTGATCAATTCCTTCATCTGGAAAAAGGTATTTTTCTTTCCTCCCGGCATATGGGCGGAAATATAGGGAATTTCTGCCCAAACCACCATACCGTACCGATCGCAGAGATCATAAAAATACTGGCTGTGCTGATAATGGGCCAAACGGATGGTATTGGCGCCCACTTCCCGAATCAATTCCATATCCTGTTCCATCTGTTCTCTGGAAATGGCGTTTCCGATTCCTTTCCAGTCCTGATGCCTGGAAACACCCCGCAGAGGATAGGACACGCCGTTTAAGAAAAATCCCCGTTTGGGATCAACAGAAAATGTCCGGATGCCGCAGGCCGATGTAATCTGATCCAACAGCTCCTCTCCCCGTTTCAGGGACGCAGTGACCCGATACAGATAGGGATCTTTGACGCCGTTCCAAAGATGGGGCTGCTCCACCTTAAATACTGCCTTCGTTCCCTTTGACTGGGCCACGACAGTTCCCTCTGCATCTTTTAAGGTAAGCTCCACTGTCAGATTGTCTTTCTCATCAGAGCCATTGCCCGGCTGCGGTGCTGCTACATAGGTCTGAACTGTTACAAAGCCATCCGTTCCTTTCACATCCGTGCTGATTTTAATTCCAGGCCCGCCGTAATAGTCCAGTTCAAAATGGTTTTCTGATACGATTAGAAATTCCACCTCCCGGTAGATTCCGCCGTAAAATGTGAAATCCGCCACCTGGGGATAAACCCTCTCATTTTTGCTGTTATCCACCTCCACCCGGAGCAGATTGTTGTCTTTCAGTTTCTTTGTGACGTCTGCCCGGAATGTGGAATATCCGTTATGGTGGCTGCAGACTTTTTTTCCGTTCAGCAGCACATGGGCGCTGGCATTGACTCCGTGAAACTGCAGGTACACCCGTTCCCCTTTCTGAAACTCCGGCTTTGGAATTTCCTTTTCATAGACGCAGGTTCCCCGGAAATAATCATCTCCGCCGTCCTGTCCGTCCCGGGCATTCCAGGTGTGGGGAAGATTTACCTGCTGCTTTGTCCCCTCCGGCCCGGTAAAGGTCCAGTTTTCCATCAGCCTGATGATTTTTCTTTCTGCCATAATTGCTCTTTCCTCCTTCCAAAACAACATAAGCAAGCCCACTGTAATTTTATCTGTCCAAAAATTTCCCCGGACAATAAAAAAGGAACTTTGCAATAAAATGATTATAGCAAAATTCCTTTTTTTATTTCCAGTGCTATGTCCCAAGCGGTAGTTTATGCGTCCTATACGGCAAACTGCACCCGGGTTCTCTGTTTATCCTGCCTGATTTGTGCACTTCTGACAAAATTTTCTATTTCAGGAAATGGGAATAATCATGGTGACAAAGAAACACCCGTCTGCTTCCTCAATGTTCAGCGCCCCGTCATATTTTTTCAGATTATGCCGGATGCTTTTCAGGCCGAATCCATGATAATCCCTGTCTTTTTTAGTGGTTACCAAATCTCCCTCTTCATACGCCAGAGGCGTTTCCAGGGGATTGATCAGCTGAATGGTCAGAAATTTCTTCCGCCGGTATATCATCAGGTCAATCTGTCTCTTTTCCCGCTCTTTTAACTGCCCTGCCGCCTCTATGGCATTGTCAATGGCATTTCCCAGGATGGTATACAAATCTACAGTATCCATAAAATCCAGGCAGCTTCCGTCTGCCACGCAGGAGAGGGTGATGCCCTGTTCCCGGCAGAACAGGCTTTTCTCTGTCAAAATAATGTCCAGTGTCTCGTTTCCTGTTTTGATGATCGCCTCATAAATGGAAACAGATTCTTCCATCTCATCCAGATGCCGGTCTGCCTGCTCTTTGGGCATTTCCCGCAGGGCGCGGATTTGATGCTTCAGATCATGGGTTTTCTGGTTAATTAATGCAATCGTCTCTTTGGAAAGCTGATATTGCTCCCGCTCCTTTTCCCGCAGCAAATTCATCATCTCGATTTCTTTGCGCATTTCACCTTTCTTGAACAATTCATTCTGCAGATAAAGCGTTATTGCAAGCAATAGCTGCGCCATATAGAGAATCAGCCACCGCAAATCCTCCATTCCGATTTCCAGGGAGTCAAACATTACGGCAAGCGCCTGCAGCACAATAAAATCTGAAACCGCAAGGGCAAGCTGCCGGGGGCCGATTTTCTTCTCTCCGCCGTCCGGCATGTTTTTTCCGATTGTCAATGCGGACAGAAGATCCCCTGCCAGATATATGAAAATCCCCATAACCCAGTCATGCCATGGCTTTCCTGTCTGAGCCGTACCATACAGCCACCTGAAAATGCTCCAGACTTCGCTTAAGATCTGCCAGGTCAGAAACGCCCAGATTCCGTAATAGACAGAAGCATTCCAGGTCAGCCGGATTCCCTGGTGGAGCAGCCCCGCCAGAAATAAAAATCCCAGCACTTTCACAAACAAATCCAGCTTTGACAGACTTCCTGGCCAGATTCCGGCTGCAAATCCGCAGAGAACCAGGAATAATACAATTCCCGCCCCCGTACGCTTTCTGTTTTCCACTCTGCGCTGAAGGGTATAGACATACACAAAAGCGCTTGGCAAAAATGCCAGTGCGCTGATCCACCGGCTTACTAAATCCATCAGCGTATCCCTCCCACATATTCCGCAAGAGACTGCAGGAACGCGGCCCGGCTGCGCCTGCTGATTTCCAGTTCATATCCGCCCACTACCACGGTATTCTTTTTTACCTCGGAAACATGCTTTAAGTTCACAATGTACCAACGGTTGCATTTTGCAAAAGAAGCTGCAGGCAGTGATTCCTCCAGACTTTGAATAGTTCCCCGCAGGGAATATTCCCCCTCTGAAGTGTAATAGTGGAGAATTCGGTTCTGAACTTCCACATAATAAATCTGCGAGATATTCAGTTTCTTGATGCCGTCCGGACAGGAAAGCAGGATTTCCCTGGATTCCCTTTTGCCCAGGCGGCGGAAACATCTTGACAGCCTCATGGCAAACTGGTAATAGCTCACCGGCTTTGTCACAAAATCCAATGCTTCCACTTCATAGCCCCGGATGGCATAACCGGCAAGGTTGGTAATAAACATCAGGGCCACTTCGCCGTCTGTCTCCCGGATTTTGGCCGCTGTATCTATTCCGTTGATTCCGGGCATTTCGATATCCAACAGAATCAAATCGTAGACCGGCTGGTAATTTGTCAGCAATTCTGTTCCGGCTGAAAAGACTGATACCTTAAACTGCATATTTTTTTCGTTCTGATATTGTTCCAGATATTTCTGAAGCTGTCTGGAACAGGCTTTTTCGTCCTCTACAATTGCTATGTGATACATGTTTTATCCTATCTGAATCATGAAAAGAAGTTACTGAAAGCTGCAGTTTTGTCCGTTTCTAAAATATAAAAGCCTGCACGAATGCCAGGATATCATTATTTTAGAAAACTTCTTTTAATAGTTTACCATGGATTTTCAAAGGTCACAATATATATTGTCCCTGTGTTATAATTTTATTTTCCAGTGTACATCAGTATTATTTCTGATATAATAAAGGTAGAAAAACAATCGTTAATAAAAACAATTTATTTTTACTGGAAAGGACATACATATGAATCAAAAACAGGCTATTCTTCTGGTCAGCTTCGGCACCAGTTATCTTGACAGCAAGGAAAAAACCATTGACAGAATATTTGAAAAAACCAGAGAAGCATTTCCGGACTACAGGGTTTATCAGGCATGGAGCAGCAAAATTATTATTAAAATCTTAAGGGAAAGAAACCATATCGTTATCCCAACCATTGAGGAAGCCATGGCTGAGATTCTCTCTGACGGCATAAAACAGCTGATTGTGCAGCCCACCCACTTTATCAACGGCATTGAAAATGAAGTGATGGAAGAGCTTGTCCTGCAGCATGGAACAGAAGATATGGATATCAGTTTCGGAAATCCGCTGCTTACCAGTACAAAAGATCAGAAAGCAGTGCTTCAGGCAGTAATCCGGGAATTCTCCCATCTTCCCCAGGATGAGGCCCTGGTGTATATGGGACACGGAACCACCCACCATGCCAACGCTGTGTATGCCGCCCTGGATTATATGCTGAAAGATATGGGCTGTCCCAATTTCTTTATGGGCACGGTGGAGGCTTACCCTGACCTGGACGCCCTAATCCGCCAGGTGTCAAGAACCAATGCCCGGAAAGTCCATCTTGCCCCCTTTATGCTGGTAGCCGGAGATCACGCCAATCACGATATGGCCGGAAAGCAGGAGGATTCCTGGAAGTCCCAGTTTGAGGCCGCCGGGTATGAAGTGGAATGCCATTTGAAGGGGCTTGGGGAATCTGAAGAAATTCAGGATATTTATCTGGAGCATTTGCGAAATGCCATGGAATAGGGGGAATTAAATGGCAGACAAAATAACTTATGAAGAACTGGAAGAACGTGTTCGGGAGCTTGAAAAACAACTAAGCGGCAATAAAAACCGGGAATACAAATCACGGCTATTCAGCTTTATCTTTGGGCGTGAAGAAAACAAAAAATGGACGTTGTCACTTTACAATGCCATTCACGGCACATCCCATAATGATCTTTCCAATATCACAATTAATACTCTGGAAGATGTGGTCTACATGGGCATGAAAAATGATCTTTCTATCCTTGTATCAGAAACAGTAAGCCTTTACAGAACTATGGAATTGTATGAACAACAAAGCTCATATAATCCGAATATGCCAATCCGGGAATTTATGTATGCGGGCAAACTGTACGATAAGTTTATTCATTCCGCAAAACTTAATCGGTACGGCAAAAAACTCCTGCCGCTTCCTCTGCCAAAACTCATAGTCTTTTATAATGGAGAAGAAGAAAAAGAAGATGAAACTATACTGTCATTAAGCGATGCATTTAAAGAAGAAATCCGACAAAACGTAATACACAAATACAGCGAATCCAAAAAAATACTAAATGATGCAGAAATCATGAACGAGACAGAAAAAATATTCCAACAAGCTGATCCTGATATCGAAGTACAAGAAGCCTTACAAGAAGGATTACAGGAGGGATTACAGGAAGGATGGCAAAAAGCAATGTTGTCAAGCATTGAAAATCTGATGGACAGTACGGGATGGCCTGCGGATAAAATTATGGAAATACTGAAAATACCAATGAACCAGCGTGCCGCTCTTTACACCGGACTTACAAAAAGCAATTAATCCTGTTTGCCTGAGGCACTGAAAAAGAACCCTATGGGAATCAAGATTCCTGATTGCCATGGGGTTCTTCTCACTTTATCATCATACGATTATCATACGAAATCTTTTAGTATACAAAAACAGCCACGCCAAATGCCGGCAGCGGATAAGCAAAAGAGAAGGGCCTGTTATCGCATTCCTGCTTTTCTGCTTTATATACCAACGGACGCTTTACGCCTTCGCCTCCGTACTTCTTATCATCACTGTTCAGAATCAGTTTATACTGCTTTTTCAGCGGTACGCCAACCCGGTAATCCTCCCGTTCCACCGGAGTAAAGTTGCAGACAAACAGAAGATTGTTTTTTCCGTTCCGGCTTTTTCTTACAAAGCTGAAAATACTGCGGAAATTGTCATCTGCATTGATCCATTCAAAATTCTCGAAACTGGTATCCGCCTCATACATGGCAGGATATTTCGTATAAATATGGAGCAGATCTTTTACAAAGGTCTGAAGCTGAAGATGCTCCGGCTCTGCCAGCAGGAACCAGTCCAGTTCCCTTTCTTCACTCCACTCCCGAAGCTGTCCGAATTCCTGTCCCATAAACAGAAGCTTTTTCCCGGGATGCCCCATCATAAAGCCGTAGCCCGCCTTTAAGTTAGAGAACTTATCCTTGCCTTCTCCCGGCATTTTATTGATCATGGAACATTTCAAATGTACCACCTCGTCATGAGATAACACCAGAATATAATTTTCACTGTGGTTATAACTCATGGCAAAGGTCATCTTGTTATGATTGTCTTTCCGGAAATAAGGATCTAACTTCATGTAATCCAGGAAATCATGCATCCATCCCATATTCCATTTATAGCTGAAATTCAGTCCGTCATCTTCCACCGTACCGGTTACCCTGGGCCATGCGGTAGACTCTTCTGCAATCATAACAGTTCCCGGATTTCTGCCCAGAATCAGGGTATTAATATGTTTGAAAAATTCAATTGCTTCCAGATTCTTATTGTCGCCGTATTTATTGGCTACCCACTGCCCGTCCTGTTTGCCGTAATCCAGATAGAGCATGGAAGCCACGGCATCCACCCGAAGGCCGTCTACATGGTAATGCTCCACCCACATCAATGCGCTGCCGATAAGGAAATTTTTCACTTCATTTTTGGCATAGTCAAAAATCTTGGTGCCCCAGTCCGGATGCTCCCCTTTCCTGGTATCAGCATATTCATACAGGCAGGTTCCGTCAAACTCTGCAAGGCCATGGGCGTCTCTTGGGAAATGAGCCGGTACCCAGTCTAAAATAACGCCGATGCCGTGTTTATGCAGGTAATCTACCAGATAGGCAAAATCTGCAGGCGTTCCATACCGGGAAGTAGGCGCATAATATCCTGTCACCTGATATCCCCAGGAGCCGTCGAAAGGATATTCTGAAATTCCCATCAGCTCCACATGGGTGTATCCCATTTCTTTCACATATTCTGCCAGTTTGACTGCAAACTCCCGGTAAGTATAAAATCCTTCATCCTCTCTGCCCGGATGACGCATCCAGGAACCGGGATGCACCTCATAGATTGCCATTGGCTGAGTATGGACATCTTTGCAGGCTTTGCGTTTTTCCATCCACTTGGTATCTGTCCACTTAAATGCGTTAATGTCTGCCACTGCCGAAGCATTGCCCGGACGCAGCTCAGCATAATTTGCAAATGGATCTGCCTTATAAAGTTTATTTCCCTCAGGAGTCTCAATGTAGAATTTGTACAAATCCCCTTCTTTCACTCCCGGAATAAACAGTTCAAAGATCCCCATGGGCTCTAAGCGTTTCATTTCATTTTCATTTTCTTTCCATTCATTGAAATCTCCAATAACAGAAACTTTAGCGGCATTAGGCGCCCAAACCGCAAAATACACGCCTTTTTTACCCTTCTCTGTAATGGGATGCGCACCTAATTTCTTGTAGATGTCATAATGTGTTGCCTGTCCAAAATAGTACATGTCTAAATCTGAAAAACGTTCCATAGCTACCACTCCTGTTTTTTCTTATTTTATTCTTCAAAATCTTTTTCTCGCAGATATAAATACCCTTCCGGGCTGAATTTTTTTCCTCCGAATAACTTCTTAAATCCACCTCTTTCCGCACTGCTGATAGCCATATCCACAATTTCTTTCACCTCTGTCAACGTCGTGGCCTCATCCAGCTTTTGTATGTTGCTGATACGGTTATAAAGTGCTAATATTCCCATATCATCAATTTCACATTCCTGCTCAAAAGCATATGCTTTCGCAAACTCCACCAATTCGTCACTGGTAAAAACAGGTATCTTAATCCGTTCTGTAAATTTTTTTGCAAAATTTGCATCCAGGCTTAAAGCCTTTTCAATCCCTTTTCTGGTATCCTCCAGAATAAACAGAAGTCCGTCCGTATCCTGATCCATCAAAAGGGCCAGTCTGGTGGCTGTTTCCTGAGAAATCTCTCCTGCCCGCTCAATGATGAGATAGCCTCCTGCTATTTTCTTAATTAATTGACTTAAATCCTTCTGGTTCAGGGATTCTCCTGTAATCTTTCCTACTTTTCCCTCGGGATGGCCGCCGCTCTTTTGAACGGCCTTGATAATATCGGTGGCCAACACGGTTTTCCCGCTGCCCCGGCCGCCCATAATCAGGATATTTCCGGTGCCGGAACTGCCGCCTTTTCCTTTTCTATGTAAAACCCCCTCCAAGACCTGGCAAAGCTGCTGCTCCATCCCTGTAACCGGCACAAAATAAGAAAAAATCTCTTTCTGCTCTTCACTCAGTTTCCGGGTGGGCTCTTCTTCCGGCGCAATTCCTATCTCAGATACAAACAGCGTTTCCTCCGGTTCCAGTGTCACTTCGGGAATGGGAAGCTCTTCCGGTATCGGCTCCGGTTCTGGAACATACTCTTCTTTCCGCTCCAGTTCTACTTTAGGAAGCTGATTTTTTTCTTCCCTGGAAGCTTTTGCCGCCCGAAATGCAGATTCCAGATAGCTTTCGGCATCTTTTTTACTGGGAGGAGCCTCCGGCTCCTCAGAAACCGCTGTTGGCGTCTCTGGCTGTTTGGGCACTCCCGGCTGCATGGGCGCTCCTGACTGCACAGGCATTCCCGGCTGCATTCCTGGTTGCACAGGCACCCTCTGCTGCGTCTCTGGCTGTCTGGGTACTTCTGATTGTACGGGTATTCCTGGCTGCACAGGCATTCCTGGTTGCGTTCCTGGCTGCACAGGCATTTCTGATTGCGTTCCTGGCTGCACAGGCATTCCTGGTTGCGTTCCTGGCTGCATAGGCATTTCTGGCAACGCTTCGGGCTGTTTGGGCATTCCTGCCGGCGGATTCACTGCTTTTGACATATCCGGCGGATTCGGCGCTCCCGGCTGTTTGGGCACTGCCGGTAAAGCAGCCGGCTCCCGGATTACATGTTCCGGTAACACTTCCGGTTCTTTCATTACATGTTCCGGTACAACCTCTGCCACTCCCGCTGAATTACCCTGGGACAGTTTCTGTTTCTGTGAAAAACCTTTTATCGGATAGCCTGCTCTGGCCAGGGCGCTTTCCGGCGGATATCCTTCTTCCAGAAAACTTTCCGGTGTATAACTGTTTCTTCCTGCAGCCCCTTTCGGCAAATCACTACTCCTGTCTGCCGTTTCTTTCGGCAGATCACTATTGCTGTCCGCCGTTTCCTTCGGCAGATTTCCCTGGTTCTGGGCCTGCTCCTCGAAAGAGATTTCCGGTTCCCCTGGCTGCACTCCAATTGAAGCCTCTCCATTGGCTGCCAATGTCTGCTGTTCTGGTTCTTCCGGCGGAACCATATCAGATTTCATCTCTTTAGAATAGCCTGCCGGCTCCATTCCTGGCTCCGGGATATATCCTGCCGGCACCATTTCCGGCTCTGGCTCCGAAATATAATTCTCCGGCGGCAGTTCTGGCTCTGGAATATGGCTCTCCGGCTCCATTCCCGTTTCTGAAACATAGCCCGCCGGCGGCAGTTCTGCTGCTGATTCCCGAAGATAACCCCCCGGCGGTACGCCCGGTTTTGCCTCCTGCGGATACTCTTCCGGTACATATCCCTGGGGCTCCATTTCCGGCCCTGTTTCCGTCTGATAATATCCTTCCGGCATTATTCCCAATTCTGCACTCTGCACAGCTCCTTCCGGAAGATATCCCTCGGCCTCCATTCCCGGCCCTGCTTCTGTCTGATAATATCCTTCCGGCTCCATTCCTGGTTCTGCAGTCTGTGTATATCCTTCCGGCAGCATTCCTGGTTCTGTCTGATAGTATCCTTCCGAAATCATCCCCGGCTCTGCATTCTGCACATACCCTTCTGATACATATCCTTCAGGCAGCATTCCCCCTTCTGCCTGATAATATCCTTCCGACATTGTTCCAGGCTCCGCAGTCTGCACATACCCTTCCGGTACATATCCCTCAGGCAGCATTCCCGCTTCCGTCTGGTAATATCCTTCCGGCATCGTTCCCGGTTCTGCTCCATATTCCTCCTGCATCAGTTCTGGTTCCGCCTCATCATAGTATTCTTCCTCAGGCAGGAACCCTGCGTCCTGCAGATACCGTTCCGCCAAAAGCTCCTGAGGAGAAACCCCTGCGTTCAGCTTGGGAATAATCTGATTCAGGCGTTCCATTAACTCTTCCGCTTCCTGCAGCGCCCTGGCTTTCGCCGATTCCAGCTTCCTCTGCTGGGCAACTGCCATGGCCACTTCTGCCGCCCGTCTGGTTTTCTCCCATTCTGACAAAACGTCCTCTATCCTGGGCTGCCCGCTGTTTGGAGTCTCCCACCATTCTCCGCCTGAAGCAGTCGGCTGCATCTGACCGTCCCAGTCCTCTGCCAGTAATTCCCTGAAATCCGTCTGCAGAGAACCGTCAATCTCTTCATCCGTCTCGATATGCCCGTATCTTTCTTCTTCGTATTCAATCCCTGCTTCCTCTTCCTGCTGAGGCATCTGCAGATAAGGAATTTCCTCTACAATTTTCTTAATGTTATCCATGGTATCGGAGACTGTTTCCCTGGTACTGGCCTCCATAATCTGCTGCATGCCCTTTGCCAGTTCTTCCTGCAGGTTCATGGTATTAAACCGGCCGGTACTGGCAGCAATATCCGGTATCTCCACGGTCTCATGGATAATTTCTTCTGATTCTATCGTATCTTCCGGCTGCGCTTCGAAGAACTCCCCTCTGCGCATCTTAATCTCCCGGTATTTCTCTTCCTGGTATTTATTCAGGGGCTGATACAGCATCTTAAGCTCCAATGCCCGCTCCACATACTTTCCTTCCCCAATCCACAGCACCAGTTCATCGCATACTTCCACGCAGCGCTCACTGCTGCCTGAACGGTGATAGAGACAGGCCAGTTCAAAAGCCCATTCTTCCGTATATTCCCGCTCCTTGAATTCCTCTAAAATGGCAATCAGCTCTTCAATGGGCAGGCCCTCCAACCGGGCAAGCTGATAGCGAAGCACATATTTCAGATTATCGTATGGAGCGACCTCCAGAAATTCCTCATAATATTCCTTTGCCTCCTCCAGATTCCCCATTTTCATGGAAACCAGCGCAAGGCGGTATATTATGTTCCTTCCCACCGTCGCCCGTTCATATGCCATCAGAAGGATCTCACGGCTGTTCTCATACTGTTTGTTTCTGTCGTATATTTCCCCAACCATACAAAGGGTGGCTGCACTCTTTACTTTTCTCCAATTAATCGTATCTGCAATTTCTGCCGCAGTACTATAATCTTTCTCTTCCACCAGATTTTTCAATTGTTCCAGCTTCAGTTTATATTCATATTTATCCAAACGTTTCACCTCAAAATGATATAAAAGGTATAAAACTCCTAATTATCAACCTGTACCCTATAGTCTACCATAATTCACCCTGAAATGTCAAAATAATATCGCAGGTATCATCCATTTCAGATAATACCTGCGAAACTTAAACCGCTACTTTTTATTTTCTTTTTCCGCTTCTTTTGGAGCTTCCTTTTTCCCCTGGTCTTTTTTCGCCGTTTTCTGTATTTTTACCGGCTGCTCCGGAAAACACACCAGAGTGTTGGTTTCCACATCCAGCTTCTGGGCTTTAATATAACTTCGGGTATCTCTGGGCAGCCGCTTCCGCTTTAAAATGTAATCCAATATTTTCTTGATAATATAAAATACAACCGCAAAAACCGGAACGCCGATAATCATGCCCGGAATACCGAAAATTCCGCCGAAGGTCAGTATGGCAAATACCACCCAGAATGAGGACAATCCGGTGGAATCTCCCAGAATTTTCGGCCCGATGATATTTCCGTCCACCTGCTGCAATACCAGAATAAAAATAACAAAATACAGGCCCTTAATAGGATCTGCCAGCATAATCAAAACTGTGCTGGGCACAGCCCCAAGATAGGGACCGAAAAAGGGAATCACATTGGTTACCCCTACAATTACGCTTACCAGAACACTGTAAGGCATCTTCATAATATACAGGCAGACAAAACAAAGAATCCCGATAATCAGAGAATCCAGTATCTTGCCGGAAATAAATCCGCCGAAAATCTCATTGCTTTTGTGCACGGTATGAATCACTGCATTGGCTTTCTTCCCGGGCAGCAGCGCATAAACGATTTTTTTGCCCTGGCCGATAAAGGATTCCTTGCTCATCAGCACATAGACAGAAATAATAATGCCGATAATCACGTTAAACAACAATTTAACAACTGTGATTACCCCGGTAGTAAGGCCCGTCAGAACATTTTTGGTCTGGGGCAGGAAATCTGTCTGCGCCCATTCCTCAAAAAACTCTGTGCCCTTGATCAGCGCAGTTTCCAGGTAACCGGAAATATTGCTGTCGGAGCTTACATAATCACTGAGCCAGTCCATAAAGCTGTTTACCTGCTTCGGAAGCGTGCCAATCAGCCCATTGATGCTTCTGTACAGCTCCGGAATTACCATCTGCAGCAAAATGCCGATAATAATCAGCACAAACAGCAGCGCGCCCGCCACGCTGACGCCCCTGACCAACCGCTTTGCCTTCCTTTTATTCTTGATCTTCTCCTGCATCACCGGAAGCAGATGACGCTCTTCAAAATTCACAATGGGCGTAACCAGATATGCCAGAACAAATCCAATGGTAATCGGCTGCAGAATCACCGCCAGCTGATCCATCACCTGCGCTACCCCGTGAAAACGGTAGACAAAGAAGAAAAATGAAATACTGGCTGCAATCACCAAAAAGGAAGTCAGCCCTATCGCCAGATAGGGTCTGATATTCCAGTTATTTGTTTCATTGCCTTGTTTTTTTTCCTGTTCATCCAAAATAAAACTTCCTCTTTTCTTACAGGCCGCTTTCCCCTGGCCTGCTATCCTTTATAGTAATTAATGAGGCATCCCTTCAAAATAATCGTCCGTTCATCCTCTGTCAGCTCTCCAAGCCTCAGGGTAAATTCTTTCAGTTCATTGTCTTTTACCACATAGGCGGAAATTTCTGTTTTCTTCTCCTCTACAGCGCTGCGGATATCCGGAATAAAAATATAATCTCCGTTGGCAAAAGGCAGTTCCCCTTCCGGAATCAAAAAGGGCAGCATACCCCAGTTAATCAGATTGGAGCGGTAACGCTTGGTGGCATACTCATTGGCAATATTTGCCCAGCCGCCCAGTACCTTCTGACAGGAAGCCGCCTGTTCCCTGGCGGAGCCGTCTCCCGGCTTCACTGCAAAAATTGTGCTTCCCACGCCCAGTATTCCAGGCCCGTTCTTTTCCCCGAAGGCTTTCTGGGGAAACGCCTGATTGATGGCAGCCATTACCGGCCCCAGTTCCTTCACTGCATCAATGGGACAGGTACCTGCCTCCAGAGCTTTCTGCGCCTTCTGAATCTCCTTGGCGCGCCCCACGTAAGCCGGGTCCTTTCTGGATAAGGTAAACTCTGCCAGACCCAGAGGATTGGAACGGTAAGAAGACGTTTCCCCGGAGGGAATCAGTTCATCCGTGGTGGTCACCGGATCGTGAATCTCAGACACTACCTTCAGCACCATGTGTTCCGGCAGCTCACTCATAGCCGGCCAGTCCTTAATATTGGGGCCGAACCGAACCTCCTGAGAAGGATCTGCCACACCCTTGCTGTCAAAGACGCGGTTTGCATAAATCTGACTGTCAAAGTGATATTTGGGCCCGGAATATTCCACATCCAGCTCCGTAGCTGCCGTCAGATATCCTTTGTTTGCCGCTGTGGCTGCAATGGAACGAGCATCCATCAATGCTACTGACGCAATCTGTCCGCTTTGCAGCTTGCTTCCCTCCCGGTTGGGGAAGTTTCTGGTGGAATGACGGATGGAAAATCCATTATTGCCCGGCGTATCCCCGGCGCCAAAACACGGACCGCAGAATGCCGTTTTCAGCACTGCTCCTGTGGCCATCAGAGAAGCTGCCGCGCCGTTTTTCACCAGTTCCATATAAATCGGCATACTGGCCGGATATACGCTCAGGGTAAATTCATCTGCACCGATGCTGGCGCCCTTTAAAATATCCGCCGCATCGCAGATATTTTCAAATCCGCCTCCGGCGCATCCTGCAATAATTCCCTGATCCACATAGAGTTTTCCATTTCTCACTTTATCTTTTAAGGAGAATTCCACGGCGCCGTCCAGGCTCACCTGGGCCTTTTTCTCACAGTCCTCTAAAATATCCATTAAATTCTGATTCAGTTCCTCAATGGTATACGTATTGCTCGGATGGAACGGCATGGCGATCATGGGTTTCACCTGATCCAGATCCACTTCAATCATTCCGTCATAATATGCAACCTGTCCCGGATTCAGTTCTTTATAATCTTCCGTCCGCCCGTGAATCTCATAAAATTCCCGGATAACGTCGTCGGTCTGCCAGATGGAGGACAGACAGGTGGTCTCTGTGGTCATAACGTCCACGCCGATTCTGAAATCCGCGCTTAAACCGGAAACTCCCGGCCCCACAAATTCCATAACTTTATTATTGACATAACCGTTGGCAAATACTGCGCCGATAATGGCAAGAGCCACGTCCTGAGGCCCCACGCCCCGTCTTGGCTTTCCGGTAAGGTAAACCCCTACCACTCCGGGCATATTGATATCATAAGTCTTGTTTAACAGCTGTTTTACCAATTCCGGCCCGCCTTCGCCCATTGCCATGGTGCCCAATGCGCCGTATCTGGTATGGGAATCGGAACCCAGAATCATTCTGCCGCCGCCTGCCAGCATTTCTCTGGCGTACTGATGTATGACTGCCTGATGAGGCGGTACATAGACGCCGCCGTACTTCTTGGCGCAGCTGAGTCCAAACATATGATCATCCTCATTGATGGTTCCTCCCACCGCACACAGAGAATTATGGCAGTTGGTCAGCACATAGGGAACCGGAAATTTCTCCAGTCCGGAAGCCCTGGCCGTCTGAATAATCCCCACAAAAGTAATGTCATGGGACGTCAGTCTGTCGAACTTGATTTTCAGTTTCTCCATATTGCCTGAGGTATTGTGAGCTTTCAGAATGCCATAGGCAATGGTATTTTCGGCCGCCTGATCTCTGGTCACGGAATTTCCTGTCTCTGCCTGTATCGCTGCAGCCGCCTGGCTGTTTTCCTCAATCAAAGACGTTCCATTTACCAGATACACACCGCCGTCGTGTAATGTTATCATGTGATTTCCTCCTGTTTTCTCTCAATTCATACTCTATCTAAAACCATTATAACCATTTTATCAAATAAATTCCTTAATTTTCCGGTGCAGAAGCTTCATCTCCACCGGCTTTGTCAGATATTCGTTCATTCCGATCTTTTTGGCATGCTGACTGTCTCCCGGAGACACATTGGCTGTCAGCGCCATAATCGGCACAGTTCCGGCGTCCTCCCGCTCCAGCGCGCGTATTTCCCGGGTCGCGGTCAGCCCGTCCATTACAGGCATTCGGATATCCATCAACACAAGCTGATACCATCCCGGCTCGGAATTTTTAAACTTTTCCACCGCAATCAGGCCGTTCTCCGCCGCATCCACTTCCAGATTCCAGCTCTCCAAAAACGTCTGAACAATTTCCAGATTAATTTCATTATCTTCCACTACCAGTACCCGCTGTCCCTGGAATACCTGGGAAAAGTCATATTCCTCTTCCTGAATATCTTCTTTCCTGTCCTCTTTCAGCAGTTTAAACGGCAGCTCCACCACAAAGGTGGTTCCTTTCTTCCGCCTGCTTTTAAAGCGGATGGTTCCGCCCATCAGCTGAACCAGGCTTCTGGTTATGGGAAGCCCAAGGCCGCTGCCTTCAAAAACCCTGCCTTCCGTGGAACACTCCTGCTCAAAAGGCTCAAACAATACCTTCTGGAACTCTTCACTCATGCCGATTCCGTTATCTGAAACGGTAACCTTAAGCAGAACTTCATCTCCCTTCCCCGGGAGCTGCTCTGCTTTCATGGAAATCCTTCCGCCTTCCAAGGTATACGAAACTGCATTGCTCAAAAGATTAAAAAGGATCTGGTTCAGACGCAAATCATCTCCTAAATATGCGTCCGCCACATGCTCGTCTACTGAAATCTCCAGTGTCTGGTTCTTTTCCTCTGTCTGAAGGGAAAACATTTCCTTCAATTCCTGTATCAGTTCCCGAACATAGAATTTCTTTTCTGCAATGGCAAGCTTTCCGCTCTCTAATTTGGACATATCCAGAATATCGTTAATTTTAGACAGCAGAAAACGTGTGGAAAGTCCCATTTTTTCCAGACAATCCCGCACTTTTTCCGGATTTCTCAGATTCGTGGAAGCAATATTCGACATCCCCATAATGGCATTAATGGGAGTACGGATGTCATGGGACATTCGGGATATAAAATCCGTTTTGGCCCGGTTTGCCCGCTTTGCAGCTTCCAGGGCTGTTTTCATCTGTTCTTCCATCTTCTTGCGTTCATCTATGTTCCGGCTCAGGGAAATCTGCATCACATCCTCGCCGTATGGATTATCGACGCGGATCACATGGGTATCGGTCCAGTGATAGTTCCCGTCATCTCCTCTCTGCCTGTGAGCCATATATCTGGAATTTCCTCCCGAATCATACAATTTCAGCAGGCTGTCCCTGCTGAATTTATTCAGAAATTCCTCCCTGTAATCCGGATGCATACTCTTTGCGCCGGCAGCTATCAAATCGTCAAATTTACCGGAAATCGGCGCGCAATGACTGTCAAAATCCGCATATTCCACCATAAAATATGTATTTTGCGTCAGGTTAATCGAAATTACCATTGTATAAATCTGGGAGAGGGCCACCTGCATCTGCATTCTTCTGAGTATCGTCCCCTGATCCAGCTTTTCTATCGGATGGCTGCAGACAGACACCACATAGGCCGGAATCCTGTCCTCCCACATCACCTCTACAGCGCTGATGTCCACGAATTTCCCAAAAGGCAGATCATAGCTGGTAATAGTACAGCTCTCTTTTCCCTCCATGCTGCAGGCAGGACAATGTTTGTGATCGCATTTCCACACCTCATCACAGATGTCTCCCGGCTGAATGGAATGCTTGATGTTTTTCAACCGTTCATTTACATATAATATTTCATGGCTGCCCTGTGCAGTAACGAAAATAGAAGCTCCTGCGATACCATCCAGCACACGTTCCAACTGGCTTATTTTTTTCATAATCCCACCATTCCTCTTAAAATGCGAAAATTTAACCGCATTCTGCGCTGTTTTGTTACCTGAATATATAGATATTCTTATTATAGAGCCTTTTGTCCGTTACTGCAATAAAAATTTCCCTTTTTCCGCGTCCAGTTCTTCGCAAAACCTTACTGAAGATTTATGCTTCATCCCCCGGCAGTTTTAATAGTTCCGGCTCCTGGGGAAAACAGATTGTGACTTTGAATAAATCTCCGTCCAGATAAATTTCAAAGGTTCCGTTCATCAGGGAAGTGAGGCTTTTTGCAATGGACAGCCCAAGGCCGCTGCCCTCTGTGCTCCTTGAAATATCTCCCCGGATAAACCGCTCCGTCAGTTCCTCCGCCTGAATATTCAGAGGATTTTCAGAAATATTTTTAATGGAAAACCTGACCTGGCTTCCGTCTGCTTCCATGTCCACATAAACCCTGGTAGATTCCATGGCATATTTTGCCACATTGCTGTAAACATTTTCCAATACCCGCCAGATCCGCCTGCCGTCTGCCAGAATCACCACTGCACCTCTGGGCAGCTTATTGACCACCGTAAGGTTTCTTGCTTCAAATCTTTCGTCAAACTCTCCTTCTGTCTGATGCACCAGTTCCACCAGATTAATCCGTTCCATTTCCAGTTTGATATTTCCTGAACTGACCTTGGACGCTTCCACCAGATCCTCCGTCAGCTGCTTCAACCTCTGGGATTTGCTGTCTAACACTGCAATATAGCCCTGTACCCGCTCATTCTGCAGATCTTCTCTTTTCAGCAAGTCCACATAATTGATAATGGAAGTCAGCGGCGTCTTAATGTCATGGGAAACATTGGTGATCAAATCCGTTTTCAGATGTTCATTCCTCACACTGTCATCCACCGCGTGAAACAGTCCGTCTCCGATGGTGTTTACCGCTTCCGCTACGCATTTGTTGTCTCCGCTTAAATCTTCCAGGGCAATTTTATATTCCAGATCCCCGCCGGAAATCCTGCGGATACCCTCGATGACTTTATTGCGCTGCACGCCTTCCCGGATAATCAGCACCGCCTCTACACAGGAAAGCAGTAAAAAAGCCAATGTAAATACCATTGTCGTATTTTCATTGTATAAATCACTATATAAGTAATTCAAAAGCCCGGACAACATTCCGAAGCAAATCACCAAATGGATTCCAAACAGAATCAGCATTTTGGAAGAGGATTTTCTGGTAATAAACAACAGTCCGATTCCCCGCACAAACCATCGGAGCATACTTCTCCTCCACAGAATTCCCGCGCGAATCCGCCGTACAAAACTCAGATAGAACATTGAAAAAACCGCCGCGCTGAAAAATGAGACGGCGCCGGACACCATCATAAGCCCTGCCAGTTCTTCGCTGCTGAACTGATAAAAAATCCATCCAAACATCAGAAAACAGAAAATTCCGGCCAGAACCACCAGAACATACAAAATTTCCGTAGGCAGACGATCAAAGAGGTTCAGATGCACCTTCTCATCCCCGTCTCTTTTCCCTGCCGCCATGCTGAGATAAATCAGGCAGACCAGACAAATGAGAATACTGACCACCACTCCCATTAAGCTGATAAAAATCCAGGGCCGCATCCCGGTAAACTCATCTCTTGCCTTCTTAAATTCATCTTCGTTGGGATAAGAGGTATCCACACAGATAAACAAAACATTTCCCTTGCCTCCGTATTTTGGCTCCAGGAAACTGTAAAATACATCTTCCATCCCTTTGACATTTGTCTCCAGCCGAATGTCATTTTCCCGGTAATACACATATTTCCCTTTTTCTGCGCCATATTCGGCAAATCCCATATTCAGCGGTTCCCGGATATTGGTATAGATGGCGTCTTCGCTTCCCCGGCTGAGCCAGTAAGAAACATTCGTTCCGTTCTCTGAAAGATTATACAGGTTCATGCATCTTTTATACTGGTTGATTTCCTCGCCAATATTGCTGAGCGTATATTCCAGCGCAGCATATGCATTGCACATCCGGTTCATGGAACACTCGCCCTTCATAAAACTTTCCCAGATGCCCCTGCCTCCTACCGGCAGATAATCTTCCACGATAAATTCATAATTTGAAACGATATTCATGTCCGGCATATCCATGCTTTTCAATAGCAGAATCAGTTCCTCTCCATCCAAATCATATAATTTGCCGTTTCGGACTTTTCGGATAATTTTTTCCAGTGTTTTCTCTTCTTCCGCCTCTGTTTCGGCGTAATCTGTATCGGTCTCTGTTTCGGCGTAATCTGTATCGGTCTCTGTTTCAGCGTAATCTGTATCGGCCTCTTCCGAAAGCTCCTGGTTGGAGCTGACGGCTGTATCGGAAGATTTCCTTTCCTCCTGGATTCCCGTAACACTGTAAGATCCGCCGTAATAATGCTCTACATTCTGAACGATAATTTCCTGCAGCTCTGCGGTCATTTCTTCCAGAGAAGAGATTGTCTTTTCCCCGCTCAAAATAGAAACCCCGTCCCGGTATATATTCTGCTTTAAGTGGATTCCCTGGTCAATGGTGTATTCTGAAATAAAATCATAAGACGCCATCCGGTAATCCCGCGACCACTCGGACAAATCTCCCAGATAATACCGTAAACGGCTCTCATCTTTGCTTTTTCCTGACCGGCCGGTGATTTCCTGATTATTGTAATAATTCCAGATGGACACTTCCTTTTCCGTATCATAGCTTCCGTCCGTTTCAAATTTTTTCCTCAAATTGATAACATTCAGAATTTCTTCTGCTGAATTCTGGAATTTTGAGGAAAAATAACTGGAAGATTCGAACGATGCATTTCTCAAATCTCCAAAATCCAGAATATCTTTTTGAAACAGCACGGCCAGCATAATCACAGACAGCACCAGCGTCACGGAAAACACAAGCTGCGCTGCAGCTGCCAGAATTTTCAGGCCGGCAGAATATCGAGTCTTTGTCACTTTACCACCGCTTTCATTTCTTATCATTATTTTGATTTTTCTATTTTGTAGCCTACGCCCCAGACTACTTTCAGATATCTGGGTTCTTTGGGATTGATTTCTATTTTTTCCCTGATATGGCGGATATGCACTGCCACGGTATTGTCTGCGCCGATGGCGTCCTCGTTCCATATACTTTCATATATCTGGTTAATAGAAAAAACTTTTCCCTGATTTTTCACCAACAGCAGCAGAATATTGTACTCAATGGGCGTAAGCTTCACCAACGCATCGTCCACGGTAACTTCTTTCAGCTCGTCATTAATCATCAATCCGCCTACCTGATATACCCGCTTGCTGCTTTCTGCCGCATTGCCCAGCTGGGTGTAGCGGCGAAGCTGGGACTTGACCCTTGCCACCAGCTCCAGGGGATTAAAGGGCTTGGTTACATAATCGTCCGCGCCGATATTCAGCCCCAGGATCTTGTCCGCATCTTCCGATTTGGCGGACAGAATGATGATGGGAATGCTGCTTTCCTCCCGAATCTTCAATGTTGCCCGGATACCGTCTAATCTTGGCATCATCACATCAATAATCAGAAGGTGCACTTCGTTTTCCTTCAAAACCTGCAATGCCTGTTCCCCATCGTAGGCTTTCAAAATACGATACCCTTCCTGCTGCAGATAAATTTCAATAGCGTCCACAATTTCCCTGTCATCATCACAAACCAGAATACTTTTCATTTCCTTCACCTCGTTTTATCGTTGGAATTGCCGTCTGTTCATTATAACCTGAGGAAAGCCAGATGGCAATATTCCGGCGGACAATGTGCCAAAAATCTCCTGCCGCAGCGTATATAATGCTTCAGGTGAATGAGAATCTGTATTCAAAACCCTCTCAGGAGTTATGTCCGGGCATCATTTTAATGACTACAGTATAGCAACTGAATGTTAAGTTATGGATGGGAAAATTATTAAGATTTTTTGAAATTAGGCCCGGGACGGTTTCCCACAGGTTGATGTATACTGGGGAAACATGTTATAATATTGTCATCACTCGGACGCACTGCAGAGAATTTTGTTTTTAGGAGGATGTGATTACATGAGATTAGCAGAACAGGAACATAAACGAACAGAAAAAATAAACGGTGTACTCTATAACATGCCTCCTGCCCCTAACTTCCGTCATGGAATTATCAGCAACAACATTAATAAACGGATATCCAATGGCTTAGAAAACAGCCTTTGTCTTGTATTTATGGGAAATCTGGATTTTAAATACCATCCGGATGAAAATGACGATTATTTATGCCCAGATCTTATGATTATTTGCGACCGAAAACAATTAAAGGGAAGTTCTTACAGCGGGCTTCCAAAATTCATTGCAGAAATCTTAAGCCCCTCTACGGCAAAACGGGACAGAACAGAAAAAAAAGACATCTATGAAAAAGCCGGAGTTTCGGAATATTGGATCGTTTCACCTCAGGGTTCCATGGAAATCTATTATCTGAGAGATGGAAACTATATGTTAGAACAGAGTTATATGCTTCAAAATGAACCGGACGAGGAAGAGTATAATGCAGAAACGGAAATATGCCTGAGAGAATTCCCTCATATTACAATGACCTTGGGCGATATATTTTCCGGGTTGGAATAAAGCAGCGTTAAATTACTGAAATATTCCAAAAAGTGTCATAATTTTCCCTTTTTAATTGTCATAATATTTGGAGTATGAATTCAGATAGATTTTTCAGCAAACACTGAAAAGGGTATAAAGGGGGCCGCCGGAGCATGTAATTTACAAGCAATATAGATTGTGAAAACCAACCCTTCACAATCTATATTGCCAAAAATCTGCCATTTCCCGACGGCCCCTTCTTTAGACTTTTACTCCTGCACCGCAAATGAATCTGCTTTGGTATATTCTCACTGCTTTCTCCCAAAAAGGAACCGTTTCTCCTTCTTCTCAGGCGCAGGGTTTTCCTCCCCTTCTTTCCACTTAAAATACTCAGCGTCCAAATCCACATGAATTTCCGGCGGAAGTTTTGGAATTTCTGCTGTTTCCATGGATAATTCCGGCCTGGAAGAAAGGGCCGAACCGCCTGTTTTTGCAGCATTTTCCATTTCCTGAATCTCAGATTCCACCATGGCTGCCAGACCTGCGCCGGCTTTTGCCAGAATATCGTCCAGTCCTTTCTCCCGCTCAGCCATCGTAGTTTCTCTTTTAACGGTTCGCTCAGAATCCAGGGACATATCTTCAATTTTCATCTGATTTCCCCGGTTTCTTTTGGCTCTCCGGCGCAGATTTTCTGCAAATTCTTTTCCGGTGATATGCGCCAGGCTGTCCGCTGCATCTGATTGGCTGTCCGCGCCCTGCTGATCTGATTCATAACTTTTGCCGGTGCGCTCAAAGTAAGCCTGGTTAATTTTAATCTCCGGTTTCACAGCAGAGTAAGATTTTCCCTCGTTCTGAATCTTTTTCTCCTTCCGGCCTTCCAGCTCCATCTGGCGTTCTTTTTCCCGCTGTCGGTTCACCTCTTCAATCAGCTTCACATATTTGTCGGTATCAGCAAAATCCCGAAGCTGTCCGGTCAGCTCCAGCTGATTGTGTCTGACCCGGTCCCGCTGTTCTTCTATCTCCGTGTTCATTTTGCGGAAAATACTCTGAACCGCCTGGTTGGCATCATCCATAATATAACAGATCCGGTTGATGGCGTCATCCGTATACATAATAGAAGCCGCATAAATATCGTCCGCATGTCTGCTTGCTTTCTGAAGTATTTCCTCTCCCCGCTTCTCACAGCGCCGTTGTGCTATCTCATGTTTTCTTGTGGTAATCTCATACTGATCCATCGCCTCATAGAAAGCAAGATTCAGCTGCTCTAACAATTCAAAAACAATCTGTTTTTCTACTATAATTTTCGTGCCGCTTCCCTCATAAGGCTCACTTTTGGAAAACAGCAGGTGTATGCTTTTTAAAATGCGCTCTATTTTGTCCTGTACACTCATATTTCATCCCCTGTTCTGCTGAAATGTATCTGAAACTTATACCCTGAAGCCAGTGAATCTGCCCCTGAACATAAAACCCTGTATTCTTCGAAAATTTTTAGGACATACCTTTGTCAATTTTACCAGAATTGCCTTATAGTTGCAAGAAAAAATCTCTCTTACATTTTCCTTACAATCCGGCCGCTGGTCTTTTTTTCCAGACAAAAATATGATACACTCCCTGACAAAGAATTGACAGCTGCCCTCTTTGCAGGAGCTTTTGCCGGAATTTTCTTCGTCCCTGTTATATCATATGCAAGGGCCGTCCAAACATGACGGAAAAATGATTGAGGACAGGACTTCCTATAAAACGCCTGCTAAAACCGGAAATCCCTCTCCCCATTATGGATATTCGCCAGGTAATCAATCACTTTCTCTTTTACTTTGGGGTTGGTGATAACATCCAGTTCTTTTTCAATCAGCTTATCTCCCAGTTCCCTGGTTTCAGGAGAAGCATAATCCTCCAGATATTCTTTTAAGGTCATCAGGGCATTGGGATGGCAGCAGTTTACAATCTGACCGCTTTTTAACAGTGTCATAAAGCGGTCTCCGGTTCTTCCTTCCCGGTAACATGCGGTGCAGAAACTGGGCACATAGTCCATTTCCATCAGCCATCTGACCACCTCATCCAGTGTACGGTTATCGCTGACGTCAAACTGCGCTGAATTTTCTTCCTCCGGTTCCGGCTCCACATAGCCTCCCACACTGGTTCTGGAAGCGCCGCTGATCTGGGAAATTCCAAGGTGCAGCACTTTTTCCCGGCAGGCTTTGCTCTCCCTTGTGGAAACGATCATTCCTGTATAGGGAACGGCAATCCGGATACATGCCACAATTTTTTCAAAAATCTCATCCGAAATACCATTGTCAAACACATCCGGATCAATATCATCCGCCCGGCGCAGCCTGGGAACGCTGATGGTATGGGGGCCCACGCCTTTGCAGGCTTCCAAATGCTCTGCATGCATCAGAATTCCGGTGAAATCATAGCGGTAATTGTTCAGCCCGAATAAAACTCCCAGGCCCACGTCGTCAATTCCTCCTTCCATCGCCCGATCCATTGCTTCGGTATGGTAAGCATAATCATGTTTCGGCCCTGTGGGATGCAGTTTTTCATAAGATTCTTTATGATAAGTTTCCTGAAACAAAATATAAGTGCCGATTCCCGCCTCTTTTAATTTCTGATAATTTTCCACCGTGGTGGCGGCAATATTTACATTTACCCGGCGGATTGCCCCGTTTTTGTGCTTAATGCCGTAAATGGTATGAATGCATTCCAGAATATACTCAATGGGATTGTTCACCGGATCTTCCCCTGCCTCCAGCGCAAGCCTTTTGTGCCCCATATCCTGGAGAGCCATAACCTCTTTTACCACCTCTTCCTGAGTAAGCTTCTTTCTGGCAATATGCTTGTTTTTCAGGTGATAGGGACAGTACTCGCAGCCATTAATGCAGTAATTGGACAGATACAGCGGCGCAAACATCACAATGCGGTTGCCGTAGAAATCCTTTTTGATCTGCTGCGCAAGGGCAAAGATTTCCTGATTGATATCCTCAAGCTCACAGTCCAGAAGCACAGCTGCTTCCCGGTGGGAAAGTCCTTTCCGAAGTCTTGCTTTTTCCAGAATCTGCTCTAACAATTCCCTGTTATTTTTGTTTTTCTGTGCATAAGCCAGAGATTCCAGAACCTCTTCATGGCTGATAAATTCCTCTGCTTTCGGTGACATTACGTTATACATAGTATTGATTCCTCCTTATAATCGCCCCGGTCAGTGACCAGTTCATATCCAATCTGCTCCATTCTCCGGCTCAGACAGGCCCGGCATTCCGCCGCCTCATCGCCGGTACAGATTTTATTGTCATACAGTTCATATTTTTTCCGCACGGAAGTGGGGGACAGGTTTGGCATAACCACGTTGGCCCCCGCCAGAATCCCTTTCTCCCTTCCTTTGGGATCGATGGTTCCCAATGCAGTGGTGGCCGGCAGCAGCAGCTTGGGCAGCATTACCCTGAGAAGCCCAATTAAAAACAGCGTCAGCTCCAGGGTTCCGGCCGCTTCCCCTGCAAAGGGGGTATCGTGATGGGGAACAAAAGGCCCGATTCCTGCCATATGAGGTTCCAGTTCACGGATAAACATCATATCCTCCGCCAACTGGACAGAGGTCTGCCCGGGACTTCCCACCATAAACCCGGTGCCTGTCTGAAAGCCGATTTCTTTCAGGCTGTACAAACACTTTTTCCGGTTTTCCAAAGACAGTTCCGGCGGGTGCAGTTTCCGGTAATGCTCCTTATCCGCCGTTTCATGACGAAGCAGATAACGGTCTGCCCCTGCCTGGAAAAATCCGAGATAACTCTCATAGGAACGCTCGCCAATGGACAGGGTGAGCGCGCAATCCGGGTAATTTTTTTTGATTTTCCGGATCAGCTCTTCCATCTTTTCCTGGGTAAAGCTTCCGTCCTCGCCTCCCTGCAGCACAAAAGTCCGAAATCCAAGATCATATCCTGTTTTGCAGCATTCCATAATCTGAGCTTCTGTCAGCCGGTAACGCTGGACGTTTCGGTTGCTCTTTCGGATACCGCAGTATCTGCAGTCATTTCTGCAGTAATTGGTAAATTCGATTAGTCCTCTGGTATAGATTTTATTTCCATAATATTTCTGCTGCCATGTTCTGGCTTTTTCAAACAAATACTCTGCTGCATCAGGGCTGCGGCCCTCTAACAGTGTAATCCATTCTTCTCTGGCGAGCCGGGATTCAGCTTCCAGTTTGTCAATTAATTGTTTTATTTGCTTCATAGCTCCTCCTGGGGGAATTTTGGGATACGGACAGCAATTCAAAACTGTACTGTAAAAAACCCCTGCGCCAAAAGGCACAGGGGCAGAATATTCTCGCAATAATTTTGCTTGCAGGCTGCACCGTCCCCTTCAGGCTGTCCTTGTGGTCTGGTTTGCATATATATTTTTACACTGTCTAAACTATTTCCACCCAATATTACAGTAAACAGTTTATTTCGATACACAGGTGAAATCATTCCCCGGTTTGCAGTCAGAAGCTTCTTCCTGCTTACCTTCTCAGAATTTCCGTCCGTATCTCAATATCAGCTCTTTGTCTCTTTCAATCTTGCCCTGCGCTTTTTCCTCCATCGTACCATCAATAGAATCAGCAGAACAAGAATAATGATCAGCCCTGCGCCAATGGCAAATACAACCACAGCGATCCGGTTGGGATTTTTCAGGACAGCCCGCAGGCTGCTGTCGGCCTCTACCACTTTACGGTTATGGGTGGTGCTGTAATATTCCGGAATCTCCGGCTCCTCTGCCTCAGCGCTCTTTTCAAAGGAATCCAAATATCTTGCCACACATTCCCAGGCTTTCAATTCCCGCCCGTTTACATAGATAATATGCTCCTCCAACTGCTCCACGGGAATCTCGTTTCCCTCAGCATCCTTGGGCACAATGGAGAGAATGCCGTAAGACTGCTCCGTCACTGCGCCTAACATCTGTCCGCTGTAGAGATCCGCAATCAGGCGGTAGAGCTTGTCATCCTCTAATTCCTGCACCGTTCCGTCCATATCCTGAAATTCCACATCCGTTACTTTATTCAGTATCATACGGCTGGGATTGATTTTGTAGGACAGACCGCTGACATATAGCTGTGCGGTTGACATCATCGGAGAAATGGACGCATCCACCTCCGCCATGGTTTTCAGCTCTTTTCCGGTAAAGTATGCGCTTACTAAAGGATATCCCGGCACACCGTCCGGCCCGATGCCCAGAGAAAGAATCTGGAACGCATCCGAAACGGTAATGTCTTTATTCTCAGGAAGCGTATCGCGGATGCAGCCGCTTGGCACCACTGCTACCATCGCCGGATTCTCGTCTCCGGTATCGCTGCTGTTCACCACGTAACGGTAAGAATCTGCCAGAAGATTTCCCAATGGCTCTTCCTGCAAAATCTCCCCAAGTCCGTTGATTTTCGTAAATTCCCATGGATTATGGGCTAACACCTGTTCTCTGGTAAATCCAAATTGGGACAGATAATCAGAATCAATGGTTTTGCCCAGCTCCTGGATTTTGGCCGCTGCTTCTTTGTCCTCCGGATAGTGTTCATCCATCAGCGTCAGCTCATAATCCGCAAGGCTCCAGCGGCCTTCCTGGTTCTGAACCATATTCAGGGCTCCCACTCTGGCACCGTATTCTCCTGTGGATACAATAACCGTATCGCCGTGGACAATGGGCTCTGCCAAAATACTGTGAGTATGGCCGCTTACAATCAGATCCAGTTCCGGCACTGCTTTGGCCAGTAATTCATCTTCTGATTTCTTCTCATCCTCCCAGGTTCCGCTGTGGGACACACATACAATCATGTCCGCGGCTTCCTGCTTCTGAATCTCTTCCACTGTTTCTTTTACCGCTTCCACCGGGTCACGAAAAGTCAGGGCACAGGTAGGCGCGCATTCCAGGGAATCTTTGCCGAAAACCCCGATTACTGCAACTCTTACGCCGCCTTTTTCCACTATGATATAGGGTTTCACGCCATACATTTCGAATGCCTGCTGCAGTATGGCTCCTTCTTCTGCCTTTTCACTTTTTAACGTTGCTTCCCAGTCTATGTTGCAGACCACCAGAGGCGGAACCTTATCTCCGCTGTCTTTTGCCGCCTGAAGCATATCCGCCAAGCCCTGACTCCGGTAATCAAATTCATGATTTCCCAATGTGACGGCGTCTGCGCCCAGCATTCCCAACATCCGCAATTCGGCTGCCTGAGAGGTAAATACCGTCTGATACAGCGTCCCCATGGAAAAATCTCCGCCGTCTAAGTACAAAAGATTCTCATTCTCCTGCCGCTGACTGGACAAATAAGTCATAATCCGGGCAAAGCCTCCCACCTGCTGCTCCTTTCCATCTTCTTCCAGATAAAAAGGCTCCAGATGAGAATGGAGATCATGGGTAAAAACCACTTTCACCTCTTTGGGCTCCCGGGCAAATGCGGCGTTTCCTGAAATCACCGCCCCCATCAGGCAAAGCAGCAGCAGCTTCCATACTCTCTTCACTATTTTCATAAATTTTCCCTTAAATCTCAATCAGTTCATATTCCCGGCTGCCGATGCCGATTTTCTCCGCATGCTCCACGCAGGATTTCCAGTTGGTATCCGGATGGGTAATATGGAAATGATCATGGGCCCCATCGTGATCATGCTCTTTATTTTCCTGGAGAATGCTTCCTGAAACCACCGGCTGACGGTTGCAGGCATCTGCACAGGCAACGTCTAAGGCCACCGGATCAAAGGATGCAAACATTCCCACATTGGGGATAATCGGAATATCATTTTCCGGATGGCAGTCACAGTTGGGAGACACATCGCAGACAATGGAAATATGGAAATGAGGCCTGTTCTGAATCACCGCTTTACTGTATTCCGCCATTTTATAATTCAGCACGTCATTGGAATCTCCGAAGCTGGGCTCAACCGCATCTCTGGGACAGATGCCGATACAGCGTCCGCAGCCCACGCAATTATCATGGTTAATGGAAGCTTTTTTGTCTGTTACGGTAATTCCTGTATGGGCGCATACTCTGGTGCACATGCCGCAGCCCACGCATTTTTCCTGATTTACATAAGGCTTTCCTTCGCTGTGCATCTCCATCTTTCCTGCACGGGAACCGCAGCCCATTCCGATATTCTTCAGCGCTCCGCCGAAACCTGTCATTTCATGTCCCTTAAAATGATTCAGTGAAATAAAAATATCTGCATCCATCACGGCCTGGCCGATTTTGGCTTCTTTGACATACTCGCCGTTTACCGGAACAAGCTCTTCATCCATTCCCTTCAGCCCGTCTCCGATAATCACATGGCAGCCTGTGGAAAACGGCGTAAATCCATTTTCATATGCCGTATCCAGATGATCCAGCGCATTTTTCCTGCTTCCCACATATAAAGTATTGCAGTCTGTCAAAAATGCTTTTCCTCCTAACTCTTTCACGGTATCCGCCACCACTTTGGCATAATTGGGCCGCAGAAAGGCCAGATTGCCCAACTCCCCGAAATGAATCTTGATTGCCGCATACTTATCTGTAAAATCAATGTTTCTGATCCCTGCTGTAAATATGAGGCGTTTTAATTTGGCGGGAATATTTTCCGTATATGAAGTTTTAAAGGTTGTAAAATATACTTTTGACTTATCCATAAGAACCGTTCCTCCTTGAGTTGTATTTAGAGTACATTATAACATTGCTGCCTCTTTTTTTGCAAGAAAATATCGAAAACCTTTCACAATTTTAGGCGTCCGGGCCAGGACTTTTTCACCTGATAATTTTTTTACTTTTTCTTCATAATTTCTTTTGAATTCTTTATCTTTCTTTTAGAAATTGTCCACAGTTTGCACACATTTATATCCTATACTCATTATATCAAATGAAGTTGATAGCACAAACAAGCGCGCACCGTTATTGACTTCGACAAACAACAATTTAACTTTTTTCGAAAAGTTATTTTACATATATTGGTGCCACCGCCCAAGATGTGGCACCCCATGAAACATTTCATAAATTTACTCCCCCAAAAAGGGTTGCCGCACGGCAACCCTTTCCTTCCGTTTTGAACAGCTCCTCCAGCTATCACCCAGAATATTCAGTTTATTTTTCCCAGGCAGCCGCCTGATAGCCTAATTCTTCCAGCATTTCCATATCCTTTTGGATCGTAATTCCCGCAGTTGTCAGCATATCGCCGGTAATGGCTGCATTGGCTCCGGACTGAAAGCATCTTCGTCCCTGATCCTGCATCAATCCTCTGCCGCCTGCCAGCCGGATAAACGCTTTCGGCAGAATAAAACGGAACACAGCTACAATCCGGCACATTTCCTCTTCTGTCAGCCTGGGATTGTTCTCATAGGGTGTTCCCGGTATGGGATTCAGCATATTCACAGGTACGGATTGAACCCCCAGTTCCCGCAGCGTGAACGCCAGGTCAATACGATCCTCCATGCTTTCCCCAAGGCCCATAATTCCGCCGCTGCAGATGCTGAGCCCGGCTTTTTCTGCCGCCTGCAGCGAATTGATTTTGTCTTTCTGTGTATGGGTGGTACAGACATTTGGAAAATAATTTGCTGAAGCTTCCAGATTATTATGTACCCGCACTGCGCCTGCCTCTTTCACTTTCCGGAATTCTTCCTCCTCCAGAAGTCCAAAGGATACGCAGACAGAAATATCCACATGCTCCTTAATCTGACGAATGCTCTCGCATACCTGTTCCACTTCCCGGCTGCTGAACTTTTTGCCGGAGGTGACAATGGAATATCTGGGCACTCCCCGTTTACTGCTATATTCCGCCTGTTTCAGCAGTTCTTCCGTTCCCAATAAGGGATAACTTTCCACATCCGTTGGGTAAAACGACGACTGTGCGCAATATTTACAGTTTTCTGAACATTTTCCGCTCTTTCCATTGATAATGGTACAGAGATCAAACTGGTTTTTGCAGAATTTCTGCCGAATCTCATCTGCCGCCTGGGTCAGCTCCTCCAACGGCATCTCTGCCAGTGCAAGCGCCTCCTCCTTACTGATTTGGTATCCCTCTAAGACTTTTTTCTTTAAACGCTCCAGCTTCTCTTTCATAGTTCCTCCATTTCCGGTTTCCGCATGTTTCTGTTTCCAATATTCTCCTGTGTGTTTGCCGCTGTTTCAAACTGCTGCAAAGCGCAGTCAAACACGCTCTTTTTCTAAAAATACTATACACGGAATCATTTCTATTGTCAACTTGCACAAAATAATTGTTTACATTCTGTTTATGCGTAAAAGACGGAACGATTCAGACTTTCAGAATTAAAAAAGGACATCACTGATGGTAATGTCCGTTCTCATGATGGTGATGCTGCTGCTCGCCGTGGCTACAGCCCACCTGCATATTATCTAATTCATTATCGGTTACCGATTCTTCCCTTCCGTTTTCGTACTGAACTAACAGCTCCCGAAGCCGGCACATGGAAATATTCTGGCAGTCCTCTGTGGACAGGCCGGAACCGTACTGGGACAAAAGCTGATACATCTGATATTTGCCTAAAGACATACCGTGATCATGGGCTGACGCTACCGTTTCCATGTCCGCGCTTCTGCACATTCCATGATAGTGCGTGGCCACTACGCTGTTCTCAAGACCTGACAGAAGCTCCTCTGCTTTCAGCGAGGCCACGGTAACTGTCAGCTCTGCATCTGTGGTCAGATACGGCTGCATGGCTTCACTCTCCACCAGAAGTTCCACTGCTTCCAGATAATCCTTGCCTTCCAGCTGTACATGCTCCAGAACTTTTGCACCGTCTTTGTTCCGGCTCTTTGCGTCTGTCACACGGTTTCTCCGGTTCAGCGTCAGTTCAATGGAAGGATTCACGTCCACACTGACATAAGACACCGGCATTTCCCAGAAATACCAGTTTCCAATTCCAATGCACATCAGCAGCAGGGCACAAACAGGAGCCAGAGAACGCATACGAAATCTCACGGTGTTTTCTGAAGTTTTCCGTCTCTTTTGAACCAGATAATCAGAGACAGACTGTTTCATCTGCTCTGTTGCGTGAACCTGATCAAATGCTTCCCGAATCTCATCATACATTCCTGTCACCTCCAAGCTTCTGTTTCAGCAATTCTCTCCCCCTCGACAAAAGGGAATATACGGTGTTTTCCTTTTTATGCAGCATTGTTCCGATTTCCTTTGCAGTGTACCCTTCATAATAATGAAGATAAATCACATCTTTGTACTTCACTGGCAGCGAAAGCACGATTTCCAAAATTCCCATCTGTTCCGGCATCACACTGGCCGCCTCCTCTGAAAGCACTTCCAATGGCACAGTACTGTGACGGAATAATTTCCTCTTCAAATCTTTACAGGCATTGAGCGTGACGCGGATTAACCATGCTTTCTCATGTTCCTGGCTCTCAAAGACCGCAGAATGGAGGACATACTTCAAAAACACCTCCTGAAGCACATCCTCCGTATCCTCATGGCTATTCAGATGCAACAGGCAAATCCTGCGAATCATATCAGAATGTAAATCTATTGCCTGCTCGACCTCCTGTTCGCTGCGCATAAAATATCCCCTTTGTATTTCCTACCAGTGATGACCTCCATGATGTCTGCCTCCATGGTGACCGCCGTAGCCGCCGTTACCGCCGCCGGAATAATTATCACAGATTCCATCTCCGTTAGAATCTGCATAATTCCCGCAATGGCCGCTTCCATTGTGGCTGCAGTAATCGCAAACTCCGTTTCCATCAGCATCCACATAATTGCCGCATGCTCCGCCATGGGCGCAGTGGTCGCAAACTCCGTCTCCATTGGCATCTACATAATATGGGCAGCCTGCCGGCGCTGCTGTATCCGGTACTTCTGTATCAGCAATATCTGCCGGTGCAGGCTCTTCCGTTGGAGCTGGATCTTCCGCAGGAGTTGAATCCTCTGCCGGTGCAGGCTCTTCTGTCGGCGCAGGTTCCTCTGCGGGAGCTTCTGCTGCGTCATCCACTAAATCTGTATCCTGAATATCAACTAAAATATCTTCCTCTGCTGCCGGTACTGTATCGGCAGATTCCTCAGGAGTCTCCTGCGGGGTTACTGCGCTGGTCTTTACAATGGCATTGCTCAGCCCGGCATTCCTGGTGGTTACCTCCTGTTCCACACGGGTGCTTGTTTTCTGTAAATTCGCTGCAATTACAGGCGCGGAAATCCCGCATACCACAATTAAAGCGAACGCTGCAATCAGTGCTTTCTTCATCTTCTTCATTTCTACCTCCTGAATATTCTTAGTGAATGGTTGTCGTTGTAATTTGTTCTTTACCTATAATACGATGCAACTGGAAAAATACTTGCATTTTTTTGAAAAAATTTTTCAATTTTTAAAATATATTTAATCCAAATTGTTTTTCCAAGAAAATCGTGTGACAAGTCCCAAAAGGGTATGGTAAACTTACCCTGTACCCAGAACGATATTACCCCGCCGGAGTAATACCGCAATCATTTGCCAAAAAGGAGAGAATATGAACCCTGTGAAGCTTTTAGAGTCTATGGATTTGGAGCAGCTGCTTCAGGCGGCAGAGGACGATATCATCGAAGATATGCTGTATGATGCCATGCGAAAAATGGAGCAGGAAACGCCTTCTGATAAGAATTATTTTCTGCCCATGAAACTGATGGATGAATACCATAACAGCCAGGAATACCGCCAGTTATCCGAAAACGTCAAAGAATATAAGGAACACATGCTTAAAACGGGACAGCTATATCTGGGCAAAAAAGAAAAACTGGAACAGGCGGCCCTGGAACAATTAGACAGCCGGACATACGGCAAAGGCGGCCCATGTCACCGGGGACCGCTGTATCCGGGAAATATGGAAATCATCTGTGCTTCAGGACGCCGGAAAGGACGCCTGTTCAGGCAGAGTAAATCGCCGGATTACATTTACGGGCTTGACAAAGACGGAAAGCTTCTGTTCTGTAAAAACAAAGCGGACAGAACAATCGAATACATTATTACTGAAAAAAACAAAGAATTAGGCATAGCTTATGGCCAAAACGGAAAAATAACAGCAATTTCAGAACTATATTACGATGCCGGCGGACAGCTTTCAGATTACAAATATGCAGGCTTCTGGTACGGAAAACGTAATTTGAAAATTTCATTATGCTGTGAAATTTATCACTATCAGGACAGGGAAGTATATATTGACCTGATTCATGCAGAAGGAAAATATCCATCGTGCGAGCATTTCCGTTTCCTGCAGGATGATGAAGGATTTGTAATCAAAGGAGAGTGCTGCAATGTAATGCATAAGCTGATTATGGATGTGGAGATTCCCCGCGGAATGAAATTACGGGGATATCCGCCTTTAAAATAATTGCCACGCTCTATGTCTGTTCCTTATGATCCATTTCCCCGTTGTCTAAAAAAGCATCGCAAATATCAGATTCTCTGTCTGATATCTGCAATGCTTTTCTTTATCTAGCGTTTCGCGTCAAGCCGCACCAGAGCCTTCTTCAATGCAATTTCTGCACGGGCCACATCAACTTCTGCACTGTGGCTGCGAAGCCGTTCTTCTGCACGGGCCTTGGCCGCCTGCGCACGGCCTGCGTCAATCTCATCGGGCCATTCTGCAATCTCTGCCAGAAACGTTACTTTTTCTCCGAGAATCTGCACAAAACCTGCATGGATTGCCGCAAATTTCTTTCCGCCCGGCTCTGTAACGGTTACAATTCCGGGAGCCAGTACGGTGGTCAGAGGGATATGATGTTTATAGACACCCATCTCTCCATCTACGGAAGTAAATTCCACCATAGACGCTTCCCCTTTGTAAAACACACGATCCGGTGTGATAATTTCCAATTGAAAGTTCTTATTTTCCTCTGCCATGTGCTCACCCCCTACTTCATGCGGGCGCGAACTTCATCAATCGAACCGGCATTCAGGAAATGGCTTTCCGGCACATCATCATGTTTGCCTTCCAGGATTTCTTTAAAGCCTCTCAATGTCTCTGCGATAGGTACATATTTTCCGTCCAGTCCGGTAAACTGAGTTGCCACAAAGAAAGGCTGAGACAGGAATCTCTGCACTTTTCTTGCACGGTTTACCACCAGCTTATCATCCTCGGACAATTCATCCATACCAAGAATCGCGATAATATCCTGCAGTTCTTTGTACTTCTGAAGAATCTCCTGCACGCCCCGGGCCACTTCAAAGTGCTCTTCTCCCACCACACGGGGGTCCAGAATACGGGAAGTGGAATCCAACGGGTCTACCGCCGGATAAATACCCAGCTCTGCAATGGAACGGGACAAGGTTGTGGTCGCATCCAGATGGGCAAAGGTGGTTGCCGGCGCCGGGTCAGTCAGGTCGTCCGCCGGAACGTAAACTGCCTGTACAGACGTAATGGAACCGTTCTTGGTAGAAGTAATACGCTCCTGCAAAGCGCCCATTTCTGTCTGCAGCGTAGGCTGATAACCTACGGCGGAAGGCATACGTCCCAGCAATGCGGACACTTCGGAACCGGCCTGGGTGAAACGGAAAATGTTGTCGATAAACAACAGCACGTCCTTTCCGCCCTTGTCACGGAAATATTCCGCCATGGTAAGTCCTGTCAGTCCCACACGCATACGCGCTCCGGGGGGCTCGTTCATCTGCCCAAACACCATACAGGTTTTATCAATAACTCCGGACTCTTTCATTTCATAATACAGGTCGTTTCCTTCACGGGTACGTTCTCCTACACCGGTAAATACAGAATATCCATCATGCTCTGTGGCAATGTTATGAATTAATTCCTGAATCAACACGGTTTTTCCTACTCCGGCACCGCCGAACAGACCGATTTTACCGCCCTTCTGGTAAGGGCAGAGCAGGTCAACGACTTTGATGCCGGTCTCCAACATTTCCGTAGAGGTCGCCTGTTCCTCAAATGTGGGAGCTTTTCTGTGAATCGGCATGTGTTCTACATTCTTGGGAGGATCGATTTCATCAATGGGATCTCCCAGCACATTGAACATACGTCCCAATGTCTGCTCTCCCACCGGAACGGTAATGGACGCGCCGGTTGCTTCGGCATCCATTCCCCGGACCAATCCATCGGTAGAACCCATGGCGATACATCTTACCGTATCATCACCCAGATGCTGAGAAACCTCCACAACCAGACGCTTTCCGTCTGCCATCGAAATGTTGATTGCTTCGTTGATTTCCGGCAGGCTGCCTTCGGAAAACTTAATGTCCAAAACGGCGCCGATAATCTGAGTGATTTTACCTATATTCTTATCTGCCATAATTTCACTCCTTAAATTGTTAATAACTGCATAAATCTCAGTCTGAAGTTCTTCTCAGCCTGATTTCAGATTCAGAAGCACAAACAGAATGCCCTGCGATCCGAACATTTCACAGAAGCAGAAAACGCTTCTATGAAATGGCTTCGGCGCCGGCAATAATTTCTGTCAACTCCTGCGTAATAGAGCCCTGACGCGCTCTGTTATATTTCAGTGTCAAATCACTAATCATTTCCTCTGCATTGCTGGTTGCGGAATCCATGGCCTGCATTCTGGCCCCGTTTTCACTGGCAACCGCTTCCACCAGCGCACCGTAGAACAGACTTGTCAAATATTTCGGAATAATCAGGTCTAACGCCTCTTCCTCATTGGGTTCATAATTCATCAGCGTATTGCTGTCCGCCTCTTTCAGCTCCGCTTCGTCAAATTCTATGGGAAGCAGCTTCATCAGCGTAGGCTCATGGCTGACCGTATTCTTAAAATGAGTATAAGCAAGATAAATTTCCCCGATTTCCCCTTTGGTAAACGCTCCCAGTACTTCCTTGCAGATCTGAGCGGCGTCTCCGTAAGTGGGCCCTTCAATGACATCTGAATAATCCCCTGTGATTTCATAGCCTTTTCGTTCCAGGGATTCCCTTGCCTTGCGGCCAATGATATAGATTTTAGCCTCATCTTTGGGAATTCCGCTGTCAGTAACAAGCTTCACAATGTTGGAATTATATCCGCCGGCAAGTCCCCGGTTAGAAGCAATGGTTATAACTGCTTTTTTGGAAGAACTTCCCGCCTGTAAATAAGGATGGCTCATGTTCCCGGAACGGGCCAGCATTGAGGTTACCGTCTGATACATATAGTTAAAGTATGGATTGGACTGCTCCGCACGGCTTTTGGCTTTCTGCAGTTTAACGGTGGAAACCAGCTTCATGGCTTTTGTGATTTGCTGCGTACTCTGTATGCTGCCTTTTCTTCTTTTGATGTCCCTCATGGACGCCATAAATATTCACCACCCGTCCTACTTAAATTGCGCTTTGCACTCCTCAATGGCTTTTACAAGCTTGCTCTCAGTTTCTTCTTTGATTTCCTTATCGTTACGGATTGACTCCGGAATCTCGGGATATTTGGTATCTACGAATTCAAACAGCTCCCCTTCAAAACGAAGGATATCCTCTACCGGTACATCCAGAAGGTATTTCTTGGTGGCTGCGTAGATAATCATAACCTGATATTCTACCGGCATGGGCTTATACTGGGGCTGCTTTAACATTTCACGGATTCTTTCTCCCTGTGCCAGTTTCTCTGTAGTATCCGCATCCAGTTCTGATCCAAACTGTGCAAATGCCGCCAACTCGCGGAACTGCGCCAACTCTACACGGATCGGCGCTGCAATCTTCTTCATAGCCTTAATCTGTGCGGAACCTCCTACCCGGGATACTGACAGGCCGGCATTGATTGCCGGACGGAAACCTGCGTTAAACATTTCTGTTTCCAGATAAATCTGTCCGTCTGTAATGGAAATTACGTTGGTGGGAATGTACGCAGACACGTCTCCGGCCTGTGTCTCTATAATCGGCAAAGCCGTTAAAGACCCGCCGCCCAGTTTGTCAGATAATCTTGCCGCACGTTCCAGAAGTCTGGAATGAAGGTAAAATACATCGCCGGGATAAGCCTCACGTCCTGGCGGACGGCGAAGCAGCAGGGAAAGGGTACGGTATGCCGTAGCATGTTTACTCAAATCATCATAAACTACCAGAACATCCTCTCCGTTTTCCATCCACTCTTCTCCGATGGCGCATCCGGCATAAGGAGCGATATACTGCAGCGGCGCAAGCTCGCTGGCAGTGGACGCCACAACTGTGGTATAATCCATAGCTCCGAACTCTTCAAATGTCTTTACAATGGTTGCAACGGTAGAAGCTTTCTGGCCGATGGCAACGTAAATACATTTCACGCCCTGGCCCTTCTGATTAATAATTGTATCCACCGCAATAGCTGTTTTACCTGTCTGACGGTCTCCGATAATCAACTCACGCTGTCCTCTTCCGATGGGCACCATGGAGTCAATTGCCTTAATACCTGTCTGCAGCGGTGTATCTACAGATTTTCTTGAGATAACGCCGGACGCCACTCTTTCAATCTGTCTGAACTTCGTTGTTTCAATGGGCCCTTTGCCGTCAATGGGCTGTCCCAGCGCATTCACAACACGTCCGGTCATGGCGTCGCCTACCGGAACCTCAACCACTCTTCCCGTAGTCTTAACGGTATCCCCTTCATTGATATTTTTTTGGTCGCCCAGCAATACGGCTCCCACATTATCTTCTTCCAGGTTCAACACCATTCCATAGACTTCGCCGGGAAATTCCAATAATTCGCCCTGCATGGCGTTTTCAAGGCCGTGAATACGGGCAATACCGTCTGCTACCTGAATTACCGTACCTACGTCTGATACTTCAAGCTGCGCCGCATACCGTTTCACCTGCTCTTTTATAACTGAACTTATTTCCTCCGGTTTTAAATTCATGGAGCGCATTCACCTACTTTCAACTGTATTTTTGATAATTCCCTGGTAAGGCTCTGCAACTTGTTCTTCACACTGCTGTCAACCACCCTGTCACCAATCCGAATTACCACGCCGCCGATTAAACTTTCATCCACATCATAATGCATCTCAAATTCTACATATCTGGTGGTTTCCTGTAATTTATTTCTGATCTGCTCTTTCTGACTGTCTGTAAGCGGCATCGGTGCAGTCACATAAGCAGTGCCAATATTTTTATATTCCTTTACCTGGTCAATGAAATATGTGAATACAGATTCCATTTCACCATAGTGACCCTTAGAAACAAGCATACGCATAATCCCTGTGATTTCATCACGGACCCTGCTTTTAAAAATCTGTTCCAGAATCTCTATTTTTTCTTCTTTTACGATTTTCGGGTGATTCATCAGTTTGGAAAGCTCGTTATCTGTTTGAAGAATCTGCTGTATGCTTCTTGCTTCTTCCAGCATTTCATCCACCTGACCAGATTCCACAGCAAGCTCAAACAGTGCATCCCCATAAGTTTTGGATACTAGCTTTGCCATGTACTTTCACCTATTTCCTTCAATGTTTCCTCCACCAGTGCGTCCTGAATGGATGTATCAATGGAGGCTGTGACTACCTTGCCTGCCATCATTGAGGCTATGGCAATCATTTCCTGTTTTGCCTCATCCATAATACGCTTTTTCTCCAACAATGCTTCTTCGTTGGCGCGTTTAATGATGCGGGCAGCTTCTTCCTTCGCCTCATCTACAATCCTGCTTTCATTTTTCAGGGCTTTCTGGCGGGCCTCACTTAAGATTTCCTCAGCTTCTTTCTCGATTCCTTTGATTTTCGCATCATACTCTGCTTTCACAGCAGCAGCTTCTTCCCTGTCCGTTCTGGCAGAGTCAATATCATTCTTAATGCGATCCTGTCTGTCCTTTAACATCTTCTTTGCCGGATTAAACAGCAGGTAAGACATCAGGGCAAACAGAAATAAAATGGCGAGAATTGAAAGAACCGTATCATGCAAAAGCTGGGGATTTAAGCCAAATAACTGTTCCAAGGCCGGTCCTCCTTTCATCTGATTTGTGCTGCTCTTTGCACATAAGGGTATGCCCTTACTTTAATGGCTGCACAAACATCAGAAGGATTGCTACCAGCAAACCGTACAGACCTGTTGTTTCTGCTACCGCCTGGCCCAAAAGCATCGTAGAAGTAATGTCTGATTTTGCTCCGGGGTTTCTTCCAACTGCAGACGCAGCGTGACCTGCTGCAATACCCTGACCAATACCAGGGCCGATACCTGCGATAACCGCAAGACCTGCGCCGATTGCTGAACAAGCTCTGATTAATTCTGCTCCTGTAATGTTATCCATAAAATTTTTCCTCCTTGAGTTTTCTTTCTAAGATATATAACTCTTAATTTTTATTGACCGGATCTGAAGTCCGGGTGTTACCTGATGTTGCATGTCATCTACTCTTCCTCTCCGATTGCGTTGCTGATGTATGTCATCGTCAGCATACAGAACACATAGGTCTGGATACATCCTGAAAACACATCAAAATATGCATGCAGCGCGCCTGGCCAAAAGTAGGCGACTTTGGACAATAAGGCATAAATCAATGCCATGATAATGGTTCCTGACAATACGTTTGCAAATAAACGCAGTGACAATGAAATCGGAACAGCGAATTCACTGATCAGGTTAATGGGGAACCAGATGGGCAGCCATGGCGGAAGCGGGGAACACATATCGGTCCATATCGCTTTGGGCGTCTGATATTTAAACTGATTGAAATGAATCAAAATAAAACTCAGCAGCGCCAACGGCAATGTCACGCCGTAATCGGCTGTGGGCGGCCTTAATCCAAACAGGCCGGAAAGATTGGATATCAGAATAAAGATAAATATCGTACCCACATAATTGACAAATCTGCTGCCGCTTTTTCCCATAACGCCGCAGACCATGCCGTCCAGTTTTTCCACAATCAGCTCCACAACATTCTGAAATCCTCCGGGAACCTCTGACGCATGTTTCATGGCACGATTGGCCGCAACAGAAAATCCAATCAATATGGCCATCACAATCAGAAGGCTGACATGAGTTGTGGTGATCCAGAATGTCTGTCCAAACAGCTCATAGGAAAACAGTCCGTGCACCATAATATCAATGTCTGCACCGGATGACAGTAAAATTGAGCTCTGCACTCTCTCACCTCCTTATAAATTTGCTTTTGAAACCTTATTTACCATATTTTCTGATCTATCACCTCTTTTAACTTTTTCCATGAAAATATTTTTTCTGAAAAGCTGATAAAAATTTATGTGTTATGGGCTGTAAATAGGCAGATACTTTCAAACCCATTACACCCGCAAACATAACCACTACATTGCCAAGCTCAAAATATCCCACAATTCCAAATGCCAGAACAACTGCCAGATACCGCAGGGCCGCATACAGAGACGCCCTTTTAGAATACCTGCCCTCTGCCAGTTCCTCTACGGTGTCGAAAATAACGATTGCCATATTCACCGCCATTCCCGCTGCCAGAAAAATACCGGCCCAGAGCCCTGTAGAATATCTTATTCTGTCACTTACAAACCATATGCCAGTTATTTGAAGCAGCAGGCCATACAGTACAATCCCTGCCAGTAATTCCGGAAGGGCCTGATTAATTCTTCTTAACATGAACTCTACCCTTTTCCTTGCCGCCCGGTTTTTTCAGAATGCCCGGGAATCGTTTCATTATTACTGTTCTTCTCATCGGAATAAATATTCTTCGCCATAATGAAAATATTGCGGAAGCCTGCCAGCGCACCTATGGCAAACAGTGGGATTGTAATCCAATTTATCTCATACTTTTTCCCAATATAAACTCCTGCCATTACACATAAAAAAATCGGCACCAGCATGTTAATTCCAAACTGCGTAATTAACGCCAGAGAACGATATACGCTTTTTTTGTATTTCACACGGCACCTCCGTCATAACCCATAATTTCCACCATATGAAATTATTATATCTATTTTCTGTAGAAATGTCTATTCCTTTCTTTGATTTTTGGAAAGATGATTGATGCAAAAGGGGCTGCCCGGAACAAATATGCTTCCCGGAAACCGGACAAGCATCGCCGTACAGCCCTTATATTTCCTTTAAAGCACCATCTTCACTTCCCGCTCCGTATGTGTATACTGATAATACCGCACTCCCGCTGCGTCCAGCATCCGCTTGGAGGCAATGACAGAGGGCGTATCCTTATATTTGTCGCTGTCATACACCACGGTTTTGATGCCTGACTGGATAATTGCCTTCGCGCATTCATTGCAGGGAAACAGGGAAACATACAGCTTTGCCCCCTCCAGACTGCCGCCTCTGTAATTCAAAATTGCATTCAGCTCACTGTGAGTCGTGTACAGATATTTGCTGTCCAGCGGCTCCCCTTCCCGGTTCCATGGAAATTCATCATCAGAACATCCTATGGGAAATCCATTGTAGCCCATGGACAAAATCTTGTTATCCGGACTGACGATGCAGGCCCCCACCTGAGTGCCCGGATCTTTGGAGCGCATGGCGGAAAGCATTGCAACTCCCATAAAATATTCATCCCAGGTAAGATAATCCTGTCTTTTACTGCCCATTCTGAATCTCTCCTTATTTCGTACCAAAAATCCGATCCCCGGCGTCTCCAAGGCCCGGCACAATATAGCCATGTTCATTCAGTTTCTCATCCAGAGCCCCAATATAAATATCCACATCCGGATGTGTCTCCTTCATGGCCTCCACTCCCTCCGGCGCTGCGATGATGCAGAGGAAATGTATATTTCTGACGCCTTTATCCTTCAGCATTTGAATGGCTGCCACTGCAGAGCCCCCTGTGGCAAGCATGGGATCTACCACAAACACTTCCCGTTCCGAGCAGTCCTCCGGCAGCTTACAGTAATATTCCACCGGCTCTAATGTATCCGGGTCACGGTACAATCCAATGTGCCCTACTTTTGCCGCGGGAATCATTGCAAGCATTCCGTCCACCATTCCAAGGCCGGCCCTCAGAATCGGAACCACTGCCAGTTTCTTTCCCTTCAGCCCTTTAACCGTAGTCGCGCAGATAGGCGTCTCAATCTCAATATCCTCCAATTCCAGATTCCTGGTGGCCTCATAGCACATCAGCATGGCGATTTCGCCCACCATTTCCCGAAAATCCCTGGAGCCCGTCTCGCTCTTCCGTATCCACCCAATTTTGTGCTGGATCAGCGGATGATCCATAATCATTACTTCTGCCATATTATCCTTCTCCTTCGTTTATAAGATTAACCAGTTTTTTGATGGTCTTATTTAATGTCTCGTAACAGAGTCCGTAAGACTGGAGGGTTCCTCCGTAGGGATTTAAAATCTCCAGTTCATCCCCGGTTAAATCCGTCAGCACCTCCACTTCCGCTTTCAGGCTGTCTTTATATTCCTCCAGAATCTTCTGTTTCTGAGCAGACTCCATGGCAATGATCAGGTGCTCCGGCTGTAAATCCTCTTCCATAAGCTGTTTTGACATCTGATGTTCCGTGCTGATGCCGTTGCTGATCAGCACAGCCTCCGTTTTCTGATTCAGCGGCTCCGGAAACAGCACCACAAGACCCCTGCTTTCGATTTCCACCGGGTATTTTATGATGTATTCCTTCATGATAGCCTCCGCCATAGGTGCACGAGCCGTACCGCTGTCGCATACAAAAATAATTTTATTGTATCTTTTCATATCCGTCACCTTCCTGTTTACACTTCTATCACCTGATGTCCCGCTGCTTTCAGCATACGGTTTCTGATTGCCTGTCCGATTCCCGACGCTGAAAAACTCTCTGAATATATAATTTCCACATCCAGCTGATCAAATTCACGGAGAATCCCATATAAATGCCTGGCAATGGAGTCCGCATCCGTTCTGGTTCCAATGCTTTTTACAATCCCGTACCGGTACCCGTCCCTGGTTTCTTCTGTTCCGATAATGCCTGCAGATTTTCCTTCTTCCTCTGCTTTTTTTGCCAGTTCATTGATTTTCTTCTGCACCCTCTCTTTCGGGCCGGATACCAGAATCAGGTCTGCCCTGGGCGCATAATGCCGGTATTTCATACCTGGCGCTTTCGGACGGATTTCTTCATTCTCCGACGCAAGACCGGGGTCAATTCTGATTTCTCCAATGACTTCCTGTATCATCTCCGCTGTAATATAGCCCGGCCGTAAAATCATAGGGATTTTTTCTGAAAAATCCACAATTGTGGACTCTATGCCAATCCCCACAGGGCCTCCGTCCAGAATCATGGGAATTCTGCCCCTCATGTCTTCTGCCACATGCTCTGCCCGGGTGGGACTTGGTTTTCCGGAAGTATTTGCGCTGGGCGCTGCAATAAATCCGCCGCCGGACTGGATCAGAAGCAGGGCTGCCGGGTGGTCGGGCATACGCACTGCCACCGTCTGCAGCCCTCCTGTAGTTTCCAGAGGAACAATATCACTTTTCTCAAAAATCATTGTCAAAGGCCCGGGCCAGAATTTATCTGCCAGTTTTCTTGCCTGTTTTGGCACTTCTGTCACTATTTGATCCAGATCTTCCAGATTGGAAATATGTATAATCAGAGGATTGTCTGAAGGACGGCCCTTGGCTTTGTAAATCCTCTCTGACGCCAGGGGATTCAGGGCGTCCGCTCCCAGTCCGTACACTGTTTCTGTGGGAAATGCCACCAGGCCCCCCTGTCTTATGAGCTGCCCTGCTGCATGAATTTTTTCCCGGATAGCTTCTTTGCCCTGTCTGTCATCTGTAATATTTACAATTGCTGTTTCCATGGTCTTTACCTGCTCTTGGTTCTCTTTACTGATAGCGGGCGATTCATCGCTGTTTCAGCATACCGCCCTTTCTGCTACCACATATTATCCCATACTCATGCAATCTTCGCAACTACAATATATAAGAAACATTCACTTTACAGACTGGCAAAAACACAATAACTACTGTCCGGCCGGTTCTGAAGATACACCCCGGCCCAGATACTCCAAAATGCCTGCCTTCACCGCTTCGGCCACTTTATCCTGGTATTCCTCTGTCGCCAGAAGAGCCGCTTCTTCTGAATTACTCAGGAATCCGCACTCCACAATCACCGTGGGGCTTGGCGTCTTTTTCAGAAGAAAATAGCTTTCATTTGCCTTCGCCTGCCTGTGATTCTGAGGATCTAACTGCGCCGCCAAATTTTTCTGCAGCGTTTCCGCCAGTTTTTTTCCCTCCTGGGACTGGCCGTAATAGAATACCTGAGCTCCTTTTACCGCCTCTTCCGGATAGCTGTTCTGGTGAATGCTCACAGTAAATACCGGTTTTGCCTTGGTTATGATCTCGCAGCGTTTGCGCATATCCTCCACCTTCTTGTTATTGGAGGATTTCTGGTACAGTCCGCCCTCGTCCGTCCGCGTCATAACGATTTTAATGTTTTCTTTTTCCAACAGTTTTTGAAGTTTTCTGGCAATTTTCAGATTAATGTCTTTTTCTTTTTCCTTGTTGATGCCGATTTTACCGGGATCATCGCCCCCGTGGCCGGCATCCACAACAATGCAGATTTCCCCCTTCTGCGCCCTCATATTTTCTACCATATGGGCCCCCTCCCTTGCAAAAAAGTAGGCCCCTATCAACAGCACTACTGCCATTATCACTTCGATTCTTTTTTTCATCCGCCGCTCCCGGTTTATCGTCCTTGTTACTATTTATGATAAACCCGGGCAAAGTATTCTTCCAACATTTTTCATTCTGCCATCAATAGAATGCAGAGACAAAATTCCCCGTCTTTTAATGTGATGTCGATGTCGCCGGCATATTTTCCTGCCACTCTGCGTATATTGGACAGCCCATACCCATGGCCTTTTGCCTGTTCCTTTGTGGTAAGAGGAAGCCCTGTTTCTGCATTCCACTTAAGACTTCCGGAAAAACTGTTGCAGATTTCCATAATATAAGCGTTATTTCTCCGGTAAGAGACAATGGAAATCCGGTTTTCCCCTCCTTTTTTGGTATGCTCCACCGCATTCTGCAAGGCGTTGTTTAAAACCACGCTGATATCAAACGCATCTATCTCTGTTTTGGCAGGATAATAAAATTCTGATTGAAAGGCGATTCCCCGGTTTTCCGCCTCTTTTGCAAACTCCTGCAAAATCACATTGGTAACGGGATTTCCGCTTTCTATCCCGCCTGTCATCTGAGCAAGCGCTGTCTGCAGACTCCGGCTGTAAGCCTTTGCCTCTTTGGGGTTGCTTCCTTCATACAGTTTTTCCAATGTCATCATATGGTTTGCCATATCGTGGCGGATGCCCCGAATCTTATGATACAGGCTCTCCACCTGCTCAATATGCCGTCTGACACTGTCCATCTGCGCCGCCAGGAATTCTGCCTGCTGATTTTCCTCCTGAGCCACCCGAATCCTCTGATACAAAAGAATCACCGCTATCACTGTCACAGATGACACCAGGCAGAACAACAGCGTCATTCTGTCATAAGTCTTTTCCATCTTTCCTGTTTCCAACACATAAAATACTCGGTAATAACGCATAATCTCATAGCCCAGCAGACCCATCAGGGACGGAAGAGACAGCAGCGCCAGTTCTTTGTTTCCCATTTCTTCGGACTTATTGGGATAAACTCTTACCACCTGCCAGAGTCCGGCGGCAGTAAACGCCAGCTCCATAGCCAGAAAACATATGCACATCAGGACATACAGGGCGAAAAACAGCTCCGGATGGTTCTGCATATAATCGGTTCCTGCCGCAGCATCGTAGAGAAAATCATACAGAATTTCCGCCATACCTGCCGCAAACCAGTTGAGCGCGAAAAATGTAACTGCAAGAAATAATTTCTGCCTGTAATTTCTCCTGTCCATCAGGCAAATCACAAAAAGCATGGCAAAACTGGCCATGCCGTAAATCACATATGCATCCACAGAAAGACGGGCCGTATAAATCAGCAGCATAGTCAGCGCATATGCCGTCCCGCCAAGGGCCGCGCCTTTTTTCTTTGGGACGCAAAACGGCAGAAAAAAAGATTCCCCCGTTTTCGGGGGATAAATCTCGTGTTCCGCAGACGAGAATCTCAAAAAAGGCTCCACATACCGATAGAAGCAGTATCCTCTTAAAATTCCCTCTGCAATCGGTGTTATAGCATGTACCAGTTCTTCCAGTTTACCGGAATTTACCTGCAGCATTTCCTATCCCTTTCCCTTTCTCTGGTTAAATCTCAAATAGCATTTCACAAAGTCATGATAATTCTGCTTTGCCACAAGAGCCTGCCCCCTTTTTAAATAGATGGCGCCGGCATTATATTTTCTAACAAAATTCAAATTAATCAGATACGCTCTGTGGGGACGATAGAAATCCTCTCCTGCTTTTTTCTCCAGTTCTTTCAGCTTTCCATAATATTCTATGTCTGCGTCCATGGTATGGAGGATGATTTTCCGGTTAAATACCTCCGCATATACAATCTCCTGAACGGGAACTGTGATATGCTGGCCTTTTGATGTGACTATCAGGCTTTGCCTTTCTTTTCCTGTACCCGCATCTTCTGAGTCTCTTTCGCGAACCTGCCTGACAGCCTTTTGCAGAACTTCTTCAAACTTCTCTTCCTCCAGCGGTTTTATGAGATAGTGAAAGGCCCCCACATCAAAAGACTGGAATACATAATCTTCCGTTACCGTTACAAAAATGATTATCATCTGCCGATCCCGTTTGCGAAGCTCTCTGGCCGTCTCCATGCCGTCTTTTTCCGGCATCTGTACATCAAGAAACAGAATATCCGGAAGCTTCCGGGCAGCAAGAAGCTCCTCACCAGATGAATAGACAGCAATATCTTCTGCCGGATAATACTTCTTTACTTTATCTGTGAGGATCTCCCGTATTTCTTTCTGGTCATCGCATATGCCAATCCGCACATTTTCACCTCCCGGAAACCTTTTACCGTCTTTTTGTCCGGAACATACAGATCACAGTCAGCACATATCCCACCAGTAATGTCCGATAATACTGCCAGCTGCCCGAAAAAGCAAGAAAGTCATCCAGTTCTGCAAATATATCCATAAATCCGAACCCATTCTCCTGCATCAAATCAAAAATGTCCCAGGCCCAGGCAATTCGGTTTGCCAGATATATGGTAAACGCAGTTACCAGCAGCGTAATCACCATGCCTTTCCGATCCATGCATTTCCCTAGCTTCTCATAGCCCCAGGCCGCGCAAATCGCCGCCGCTGCTCCTGCAATCCCGGCAATAATTCCAATCCGGAAAAATAAAATCCAAAGCGCGCCGCCCACCAGTGAACCCAGAAGCGCGCCGAAAAATCCCGGCACCGGACTGCTCTTTTCCTGAGATATATTTGAGAAAAATGAATTTTGACCGTCTCCCGGTACATCCTCTCTCAAAACCCCGGCGCTGACGCATTCGCTGCACAGATAACAATAGCCGTCTGAAACCTTATGACGATTGGCCAGAGAAACCGGTCTCCCACAATTCCGGCATCCTGATATGTAGTGATTCTCAGACAGATATGCAATCAAAGGCTCCACTGCACTGTTTATGACAGCCGAAATATTCTTTTCCTTCTTCTCTATCTGAACTGAGAACCTCACCATATATTTTTCCGTCTGGCATCCGGTGATCTGCTCCTGCTCTCTCTGTTGTTCCCTGAGAAAATTTTTCACAATATCATTATTTTCCGCCTCCGGCAGATGGGCCGCCACTGTTACGATATACTGGCCGTTTTCCGGTTCTATCATAATATAATAGCCTTTGTATTCGCCTGCCATGTGATCTCCGTACAGCTGCAGGCTCCCTGACAGAAGCTCGCTGCACAATTCCTGCTGCAACATCTTCATAACTCATCTCTCCTTCATTTTAAACTTTCTTCCAGTTCCTATTCCACCGTTACTAATTTGCTTCCCACACTGTAGCGGACTTTATATCCTTTCTTGGACACAGTCGTTTTAATTCGGAATTTCAGACCCTTAACGCCTGTATTTAAGCCGGTCAGCTCACAGATATACCTTCCGCTCTTTCCTTTCTGAACCTTGTTTAAATACTTCCATTTCTTTGTTTTCTTATCATATTGATAAAGTTTTTTGGATGTCACTTTAAAAGACGCCACTTGTTTTCCGGTGCTCTTATTATACTCATAAATCCGGTATGAAGTTGCATTCTTTACAGGATTAAAGCAAATCTGAACGGACGTGTCTGTTAAACGCACAACCGACACCCCGGTGGGAGCCTTCGGCTTCACGATAATCTTAACTTCTTTGGACATGGGCCCGTAATATGTCTTGCCGTTTACTTTTTTATAAGCCCTGACCTTATACCGATAGGGCTTGCCCCCTGTTCTCTTTTTATCAGTGTAAGAAAGTTTCGTCACATTGGCAGCCTTTACAAATTTCTTTTTGGATGCATCGTACCGAAGCACCTGATAGCCGCCTGCGCCCGAAGCCTTTTTCCACTTAAGCTTCACCTGTCCTGCCTTTTCAGAGGAAATGGTCAGGCCGGTCACCTTCTTCAGATTCGGCTTCTGCTCTGTCGGTTTCTGCTCTGGCTTCTCTTCTTCCTTTGGCTGCTCTGGCGTGGGGGTTATCTGGGGGCCTCCATCTGCCGGCGCAGGCGTAACCGTTACTCTGCACACGCCGCTTTGGGCTTCCGTGCCTGCCACACCGGACCTTGTGGTAACCACCAGTGTATAAGCGCCTTCATCCTGTTTCACCGCTGTCGGAACTGTCAGGCTGCTTCTGGTCTGCCCTTCTAAGGGCTCTCCGTCCTTATACCACTGGCAGGTATAATCCTGTCCTTCTGCCGCTGTGATCTCTGACGTGATCTCAAAGCCTTTCTTCTCTTCTGTCGTTATGCTGTCCATGTCAAGCTTCACCTGAGCCGGAACCGGCGCCGGCAGAACCAGAGTTTCCCCGCGGTCTGTCTCCTTCTGGCGAACTGTCTCAGCCACAAACTGAGCTTCAATAATATCTCCGTCTCTTAAAGATTTATAGTCAGCCTTAATAGTCATGGATTTACTGTCTGTAATTTCCTGATATTTTCCCCCTGATACCACAGCGTCAATTACATATCCGTCATCTGCCTGGATGGCCAGTTCCCGGACTTCTCCCTGAGCCAGCGTCAGGACTCCATTTTCCGCTCCGGTAATCTGTCCGCCCAAAGTAGATGAAAGAATCATGGATTTGGTTGTTTTGGGATTTGTCCCGTCATCCTCCACTGCCACAACTGCAAAGGGACTGAAGGATTTACACAGGATCACAAGACCATACCGTGTGACAGTTAAAGGCACTTCCTCCAATCCAACAATCTGCCCATTCTGATCCCGCTTAAAATGGTATGCCTTAAAGGTAACTCCCTCGTCATCCGGCCCATAGCCCTTGGGGAATCCAACGGCCAAGCGAACCGAAGAACCCACTGATAAAACATTTTTGTTGCAGGTCAGAAGATCAATGTTATATGTCTCGCTGCTCTTCACTGCCGCGCCCAGTTCACCCTCAAGCTTATTATTAATAATATCTGTATCCCCATTTGAGGTAGAAGTTGCCACAAGGGTCAGGCCCGTCAGCATCTCCGGTGTTACAGCAGCATTGTCATCTGTTTTCCACTCCTGGAAATCTTTCTTGGAAAGATCTGAATTTTCCAAAAGCTGCGGTCTTCCAAAATAACTAAAATAATATCCCTGAGAACGGAAAGCGCAGATTGCCTTTCTTCTGGAAGCCGTATAGCTGAAATTTTTCGGAACCTTTTCGCTTTCACTGCCCACCAGACCAGTTACATTAAATACATAATCCACCTGTTCATCCAGCCACAGTTCACTGGGTGTAAAATCAAAGCTGACGGTTCTGTCTTTGTCCCATGCAATGTTCTCAATCCTGCAGTTCTCAACCGCAGTGGTCTCCTCCTGCAAAACACTGACATCGATTCCCGGCCCCTGGGCGCCCTCTGCCAGTTTTAAAGTTTCATCAAATTCTATCCTGATTGCATGAGTTTTCCCAATTGATATCCTGGAAGTCAGGGAAGGAACTGCTTTCCTGACAAACGGAGGCGCCTGATAGGTTCCGTTAGGATTGTACAATACCTCAGTATATGCGTCAAACAGCAGCGGATCTCCCCAAAAAGACAATCTCTTAATCCCTTCCAAACTATTCTCCGTATAGTCCCCCGGCCCCTCGCTGGTAACTGCAAATTCAGAATATTCCGCAGTTGCAAGCTGCATCGTAACTTCCGTTTCTGTATCTGTAAACTTATATACATCCGGCAGGATATAGGCCCATCTGCCATATTTCCAGGTGTTTTTCTCGGCATCGTACTCAGACGTGCGCCACAGAATATATTTGCCGTTTTCCATTGATTTGGCTGCGCCCATCCCCTTGTAGCTTACCTTATACACTCCCATTTTCACATCACCGCTTAAAGCATCGCTGCTGAACTCTACTTTCAGGCCGTTGGTGTTGGCCACCTCCTGAAACATTCTGTCTGCCCCTGCAAGCTCCGGATACTGAAATTCAAAATTGGCTTCTGACATAACCCCGTCCGGAACATGCCTTTTGCTCATCGTCTCATTCCCTGCCAGAAGATAATCAGTCCGCTCAAAGCCATCCAGGCCCCCTTCTCCCGGAAGAGGAGATATTGGATCATCTGCTGTGGCATCCAGACCGTACCATACATTGTCCAGCTGGACATAATTCCACATATGGGGCTCTGCCTGGTCGATGGTACGCTGAAATCCTCCCTGTACCAGGATACACTGGATGCCCAGCCGATCCAAAGCTGCCTTCATGGCTCTGGCATAGCCTTCACACAGACTTTCTCCCTTGATCCAGGCGCCGTATGCCGTCCGGATGTGCCCTGTATTTTCTGTCCTGCAGGTATTTTCCATCCGGTAAGACGTGTGCTGGATCAGTTCATTATGAATATAGGCAACTTTCTGCTCCTGAGGGTCTTTTCCCTCTTCGGCAGGAAGGCTGTCGGCTCCCGCCGCAAGCTCCTGAATTCTGGCTTCATATTCGGCAATAGCCGCTTCCACTTCCGCCTGGCTATTAAATCCTTTTACAAAGTAATGATCACTTCTGCCCGGCCCCAGATAAGCGCAGTACTCTGAGCCCTTTTTCGTCACTCTCAAAGTCAGATAAGAAAAGTCCACATAAAAAATCTCCGGATAATCGGCATAAAAAGCGTCCCTTGCCGCACCCATATAGGTGAGAAGGGTCATATTTCCATTGGCATACCCGTCAAGCTGCGACTGGTTCAGATGCTTGTTTGCCACCAGATCATAATCTCCGGTTCCTGTTTTAAAAATCCCCTTTGTATACATTTGATACATGGCATCATAAAATCCCTGGGCTTCCTCCGGAAGCTGACTGTAGTAATATCTCCCACTCTCTCCTGCATCTGCCGCTTTACCTGCATCTTCCAACTGAGATGCATATGCCTGGCCGGTAAAACTGCCAGTCACAAATGACGCCGCAAACAGAATTGCCAGAACAAAACCAGCTGTCCTTTTCAACTGCATAACTTTTCTTTCCTTTCCTTCCTAATAAATTACTAAAATTAATATTTCGACATCAGAATAACATGAGAAGAATCCTTTCGTCAAGAATTACCATATTCTTTTTTCGCAGCTGCAAATAAAACCCAAAAGAGACAGGTCAGCCTGCAAAAAGGCTGACCTGCTCCTTTAAACTGATTCCCTTAACCCCAGATATCATACTTATTTCCAAGAGACGCATAGCTGTTCCCGTTGGAATTGTATTTACTGGAATAACTTAACGCATTGGCTCCGGCATTGTCTGCAATCCGATCGCCCAGAAAAGCAACTTTTTCTGAAAATGATCCGGATGGCCCGAAAAGTTTCTCCAGGCTTTCCACATCCGCCTCTTTTAATTTGTTTTTATCTAAGCTTAAAGTTCCGTCTTTTCCAATGGTGATCCCGGCTGTCTTTAACGCTTCGCTGTGTTCCCCTGCTGCGCCGCTTAACATCTGACGGTAATAGTCATCCAACGGGGAAGCATTGGATTTTAAGGACTTTAACACAGCATTGTAATTCTCCAACAGCTTTTCCACGTGGCTGTGAATTTCATCCATATTTCCGCTTTCCTTTGCTTTAGCAAATATGGAATCCTGCCCTTCTGCCAAGAATGCCTGCGCGCTCTTTGCCAGTTCCTCCGCTGTTTTTTCCTGCTTCTCATACTCTTTTTTCTGAGTCACATCCGCAGCAGCGCTGTTCCCGAACAAATCCTCCAGACTGTTCTGATTCTTGTTCAAATGATTCACCAGAGACATGTTCACTGGCACTCCGGCTCTTCTTGCTGTTGCATTCATAATCTGATCTGTTACTCTCATACTCTTACCTCCTGCTTACTGGCTGCCGCCTTCTGACCTGCCGTCATTCTGCTGCAGCATCACTGTAATTTGAAATACATTTTCCTTTAATTAAAACAACTTCTGCCTCAATAATTTCCCTCCGAAATATACCTCAGGTATGCTTTCACAAAATCCTGGTATTTATATCTTGAGATCAGCAGTTTGTCACCGTTTTTCATCCAAACCTCTGTCCGGCTGTACCGTTCCACATATTTCATATTTGCCAGATAACCTTTATGCACCCGGAAGAAATTCTCCGAAAGTTCCTCCTCCAGTCCGCTGATCTTGCCGTAATAAGTGATTTTTTCACAGCTCAGACATAGAATCACCTTACGGTTGCTGCTTTCCACATAATAAATATCCTCTTCCGGAATCTTTCTTGTGGTATTCCCTTTGCGAATCAGCAATTCCCGGGGCGTCTCCTGCCTTCTGCCCTTCAAAATCCGGCATTCCTCCGCAGCCTGCTGAAGCACTGCCGCAAATTCTTTTTCCTCGATGGGCTTCACCAGAAATTGATACGCATGAACTGAAAAAGCCTCCATGGCATATTCCGGATAGCCCGATATAAAAATCAGAAGCGGAAGACTGCCCCATACTGCCGTTTCCTGCTCTTTGGCAGCTTCCCGCAGCCGCTTTGCCACGGTCATCCCATCCATATCTTCCATGGAAATATCCAGAAAAAGAATATCAATTGCTTCCGAAATATAACTGTCCAGTCCCTGGGACCGGAGCAACTCTCTGCCGGAAGAAAATTCCACAATTTCGCAGTCCGGTTCCTGCTGTTCTATCAGCTTCCGTATAAAACTGCGCACATACTTTTCATCATCACAGATTGCAATCTTCAACTCCGTCCACCTCGTGATATTTCCGAAAATTATCTTCCGGTTTCTCCCGCTGCTTTCCAAACCTGAAAGAGATCTATTTTCGGTCACTAATGTTATCGGCATACTTAGTAAAAAAACTTTAGAAATGAGGTGACAGGAACGATAAATGTTGTGACTGGCACAATTGGAAAAAGTAAAAGGCCGCATCAAACTCTGAGAGAGTTTTTGATGCAACCTTTTTGCATTTTGACCGACTGCTGTAAAATTACAGCAGTTCCCCATTACTTTCGATGACTTTTTGATACCAGTAAAATGATTTCTTGGGAATCCGCTTCATTGTACCTGTGTGATCATCGTTCTTATCCACGTAAATAAAACCATACCGCTTCCGCATTTCTCCGGAAGAAGCGCTGACCAGGTCAATGCATCCCCAGGTGGTATATCCCAATAAATCTACTCCGTCTTCTTCCACTGCTTTCTTCATTTCCCGAATGTGCTCTCTGAGATAATCAATCCGGTAATCATCCTCCACATAGCCGTTTTCATCTGGGGTATCTGTTGCGCCCAATCCATTTTCCACAATAAACAGCGGCTTGCGGTATCGATCATAGAGCACATTTAATGTAATGCGAAGTCCCAGAGGATCAATCTGCCATCCCCATTCACTTGCGGGCAGATATGGATTTTCTAAAGAAGCAAAAATATTTCCTTTGATCGCCGCATTTAATTCCGGATCGGCGCTTGCACACATGGAATTATAATATGAAAAAGAAATAAAATCCACTGTATTATCTCTGAGTAATTCCAAATCTCCTGATTCAATCTGAAGTTTTACCCCTTCCCGTTCCATCAATTTCAGGCCGTACTCCGGATAGCTTCCCCGGGCCTGCACATCAATAAACAAGTAGCTTTTCCGATCCATCTCCATTGCGGCCCAGACATCTTCAGGCTTGCAGGAATATGGATATGCCTGGCCGGCTGCCAGCATACAGCCCACCTGGTTTTCAGGATTAATCTCTTTTGCAAGCTTTACCGCCAGCGCACTGGCAAGAAGTTCATGATGGGCTGCCTGATACACCACCTGTTTTTCATGTTCCCCTTCTTCAAAGCAAATCCCGGCTGCCATAAATGGCGCATGCAGGATCATATTGATTTCATTAAATGTAATCCAGTATCTTACATATTCCCGGTATCTGCAAAACAGGGTGCGGCAAAGCCTTTCATAAAACGTCAGCATCCTGCGGCTTCTCCAACCGCCGTACATTTCTACCAGATGCATCGGACAATCAAAATGCGTAATCGTAACCAGCGGTTCAATCTTGTACTTCCTGCACAAACGGAATACATCTTCATAATAGGAAAGCCCTTCTTCATTCGGTGTTTCCTCGTCTCCTTTCGGAAAAATCCTCGACCATGCAATGGACATCCGGTATACTTTGAATCCCATCTCAGCAAACATACGGATATCTTCTTTGTAATGCTGATACATCTCAATGGCCCTTTGAGCCGGATAATCATGCTCCTTATCAAAAACAAACATTTTTTTGCGTCCGGTCATTACTGCATAGCGATCTTCACCTGCCGGAAGTAAATCTACGTTGGCCAGTCCGCGCCCGCCGGATGCATAACCTCCCTCACACTGATTGGCCGCCGTTGCGCCTCCCCATAAAAAATTCTCTTTCAAAGACATGTTCCTGTTCTCCTTTAAAAAATTACAGTCAGCAATTCATCACCTGATTCAACCGTATCCTTCTCTGTTTCAATCAAGTCCGCCACATCATCCACATTGGTTACTAAAACCGGTGTTTCTAAAGAACAGCCTTTTTCCAGGATCAGTTCTTTATCAAAGGTTACCAGAATATCTCCCCTTTTTACCCTCATGCCTTCCTTAATATGGGACTCAAATCCCTCCCCGTTCAGCTGCACGGTATTCATTCCTATATGAATCAATATTTCCACTCCATGCTCCGTTACCATTCCAATGGCATGCTTCGTAGGAAATACTGCCTGTATCGTCCCATCTGCCGGGGCTGCAACTCTGCCAAGTTCCGGCAGAACCGCGATGCCTTTTCCAAGTATGCCGGAAGAAAAGGCCGCATCCTTTACCTCAGCAAGAGGAATAATTTTTCCTGTCAGGGGACTTGTAATTATCTCTTTTTTCACAGATATTTTTTCATGATTTTCTGCCTTAGCTTTCTCACTGGCATCACTGCTTTCGGCGTCCTCTTTGCAAAATATGAAAGCCAGAATAAATCCCAGAACAGTAGCCGCGATTGCGCCCACAGCCGCCATGGTCACATTATACATATCACCAGTGGAAGGATCGATCATTGCCGGAAATTCAAAAATTCCAAATCCCCCAAAAATATATTCTTTTAAATCAACTATGCCGTAAAACGCTCCTGCAATGGCTGCTGCAATACAGGAAATAATAAAAGGTTTTTTCCTGGGTAAAGTGATGCCGTAAATTGCAGGTTCTGTAACTCCAAAAAAGCCGGAAATAGCTGACGGAATGCAAAGTCCCCTTAATTTCTCATTTTTCGTCTTAACCATAATCGCCAAAACAACCCCTGTTGTGGCCCAGGTCGCTCCAAAGAAAGGCATCATGATATTGTCATAGCCAACCGTCATTATATTATTCACATAAACTGGAATAAATCCCCAATGAAGGCCGAACATTACCAATACCTGCCAGAACCCTCCTACCAAAGCGCCTGCAATCAGCGGACTTATGCCCCGTACCATAAGAATTCCCTGCAGGATTAAGTTTGATCCAAAAGTAGCCACGGGCCCAATAACAATAAACCCAACTGCAAGAGCAATCAACAACGTAAACATCGGTACAAAAAAGAATGCAACAATTTCCGGTATCACTTTTTCCATCAGCTTTTGCACCTTTGAAGCAAAATATACAATCAAAATCACAGGTATTACCGTTGAAGTATAATCCATTGCAATCACAGGTATTCCAAGAAAAGTCTGATATACCGGTGATTCAAAAACTGTCCCTTCAAACAGCGTATATAAGGGTTCTGCTGCCGCAGAAAGGGTTCCAAGCTGAACTGCCGGGTAGCAAAGGGCGCATCCAATTGAAATTCCCACAAAAGGCTTCAAGTTGAATTTCTTAGAGGCTGTAAATGCCAGAAATACCGGCAGAAACATGAACATTGCGTCACTGAATGCATTCAGGTACAAGTAAGTTCCACTGGACTCTGCATACAGTCCCATGAAAGCAAACAGGCAGTTTAACCCCTTTAACATGCCGCATGCAGACATAATGCCAAGAATTGGCTGAAAAATGCCGGAAACGGTATCAATAAACCGATTTGGAAGCCCTCCTGCAGATTTTTCCTGCTCTTTTGAAGCCTGTTCTCTGTTCTCTATTCCTGCCACCGCGCATACATCTGCATAAACCTCCGGCACATGGCTGCCGATTACCACCTGAAACTGCCCGGCGCTTTTCATCACCGTCACGACGCCTTCCATGCTCTTGAGCCCTCCCTCGTCTGCCGCACTTTCATCCTGCAGGACAAAACGAAGCCGCGTAACGCAGTGAGTTAAACTTACGATATTCTCCTTTCCTCCAATTTTTTCGACAATTTCTCTTGCCAGACTTTCATACTTTCCCATTCCTTCTACCTCCATTTTTTATAAATTTGAAGGTGTGGCCAACTGAATGTAACCATCCATCCAAAACATTGCTTTTTCGGTCAACCATTGCTTTTATATATAATCCGTTCAATATGAATTGTCAAATAAAGCATTTCATCCTCTGACAATACGTAGGAATACCTGTTTTTCACAAATTCTTTTATTTTTATTACACAGTTATAAGAATTCACATATTTTCTTTTAATGGCATCTAACAATTCGTCCTGATCATCCTGGCCATACATTTTTCCGCTCACCAGTCTTTGGGCAAAAAATTTTAAATGCGTCACAAATCGGTAATAATACACACTTTCCTGGTTAAATTCCACCTGAAAATGATACTTCACGATACTGGACAATTCTGCCATAATATCTATTATTTTCTGCATGTCCATGGAATTCTCATTCATCCGCGCTTCTGCAATATGAAATGCAAAAAAACCTGCCTCATCTTCCGAAAGCCGCACTCCTGTGTAGTTCTCCACAATTTGCAGAATATAAAGCCCCGTTTCATATTCCTCCCGGTAAAACCGCCGGATATCCCACAGCATCATATTTTTAACTTCTATCCCCTTCTTATACCGCTGAACAGCCCCGTAAATATGATCCACCAAACTGAGATAAAGCAGCGTATTCTGTTCAACTGACAGCTTCTCCTGTACACAGCTGATAATTTCATTGCCCATTGTCAGGTAATCTACCGGAATATAAGAAAGAAATTCTTTAAATTTCACATTCACATCTGGTTCCGACAATACGAAAATTTTCTGTATTTTGGAATCCTCGATTTGATCCCCCGTTCGTTTCCGAAAAGCAATTCCGCACCCGACTACTACAATTTCTCTGTGATTTTTATCCCTGCTTTCCACCGCGTTATTGTTATAAATTTTTGTAATAAGCATTTTTCTTCTCCACAAAATTTTTATAAAAATGACTTCCCCAACAGTATTGCTCTTTCAAAATTCTTAAAATGCAAAAATACCTGCTTATTAAGCTGTGGTAACATCCACCACAGATTTAATAAACAGGTATAGCTTACAACGTAATAACCATCCTTCAATTTCGAATATAATATCAGAAAAATTCTTTTCTGTCAACTACTAAAATTTGTCTGTCTCAGATTTTCCTGAACCCGATGAAATTGTTTGTAATTTCACCGCTGTTTAATTCACATATTTAATAATCGTATCCCAGGCAGACGGCCGCTCCAGACCCAGTTTCCAATAAGCTGCCCCGGCCAGATGATTCTGTTTCATGACTTTCAGCTTCTCCTCTAAAGAAGTCTCATTCTCAATCCACATTTTATAGGTTTTTCCATCTTTCTCGTATGAAGCCGTATATTGGCCGTCCTCATCAGACCAGACTGCCTGGGCGCCGTTTTCTGTATAGCGGTTTTCCACAGTCTGCATCCCCTCCTCCGTACAGGTGAACGTATAAGGAAGGTAATCCTCCGCTGCAGATTCCACATCCTCTCCGGCTCCATCCTTAGGCGTCAGTTCCCAAACTCTGCTGTAGAACGGCATACCCAAAATGGTCTGCTCCGGCGGAACTTCTTTTAAAGTATTCTCCACCCCTTCCCGCACAAATCCAATGGAAGCCACAGAACCAATATCCTCGGAACCGCTGTAATGCTCATCATATCCCATAATGATCACATAATCCGCAAACAAAGCCTGCTCTGCGCGGTTATAAAATGCCGTATAGCTTGTTGGCACATAATTATCTACAGAAAGCACCAGATTATTGTTCTCACATTTTAAGGAAAGCTCGCGGATAAACTGTATATAAGCGTCTCCCACGTCGCCGCTCAGGGCCTCAAAATCCAGATTAATCCCGTCTAAATCATACTCAATGGCTGCTGCAATGATCTGGTTTGCCAGATAATCCCGGGTAGAAGTATGCGTCAGCACATAAGTACTGTCGGCCTCCGGATTCTCCAGATTGCTGACCAAAGCCCAGACCTCCACATTGTTCTGGTGGCAGTAACTCACATACTCTCTGCTGGCCAGTGAAAAAATATTTCCGTCATTGTCATTCAGGTAAAACCAGGTGGGAGAAATCACATTCACTCCCTTGGTAGTCTGCAGAACATTGGAAATCCTGCCGTTAGCTTCCGGAGTAGTCACCTGATGCCATCCAAGGCTTATCGGCCCCTCTTTCAGCATATGGGAAAATACCGGTTCTTCAAACTCTCTTGACAGCGTCTCAGCCGCCGGTTCCCCCAGTCTTTTATTTTTCAGCCATCCAATCAGTCCATCCTGGGTACAGACCCTGCTCCAGTCCTCTCCGGCCTCTAACACCGTGACTTTGCTTCCCTTTTCCAAATCTGCTACAATCGGACTCTTAATGCCGCCTTTTACCCGGATCTCTGTTTTCTTGCGGACAGACGCCGTCTGAACCTCACCCCAGGAAGCCGTAATCTTTACTCTGTTTGGATTCTGATACACATCAAAATCAATATTTGTATAATTCTGAACGAAATCCAATGCCAGATACATGTGCTCTCCATCGACTTTTACTATCACATAATCTGTACTTTCGTTCTTTTTTGTCACCGTATATTCTGTACTGCCTGCATTGACAGAAACTATATCCGTGTTCGTAACATACCGCAGGATATTTTCATTGTAATCCCAATAAAACCGCTGATTCAGATATTGCTGAACCAGTTTGTAATCCATGTATACATGTCCGTCCCAGATTTTTGCCGTTTCTTCCAGACGTTTCCCGTCCAGAACCACCGCCAGATCTTCCTCTCCCTGGACGTTGTAATATTCATTCAAATCTGCCCGCTCTTTGGTGGGACTGTATTTCTTTATCACAACGCTTAAAAGGGCAAGCAAAACTACTGCTGTTATAAAAACAGCAGCAACAAACACCGGCATTCTGTTATTTCTTCCGGATCTCCTCCGTCTCCTTCTTCTAGATCGGTTCTGGGGCCTCCTTCTGTTGGCCTGCCTTTCTGTTTCTCTTCCTGCAGAATCCGGCTGTTCTTCCCTGGACCTTCTGCCCGCAGTCTGCCTCTCTGCTTCCTCTCCTGCAGAATCCGGCTGTTCTTCTCTGAACCCTCTGCCAACGAATTGCCCTCCTGCAGAACCCGGCTGCTCTTCCCTGGGCCTTCTGCCAACAAATTGCCCTCCTGCAGAATCCGGCTGCTCCTCTCTCAGTTTTCTGCCGGCAGCTTTCTCCTGCATGTTGTCTGTGTCTGACATTTTATCCTCCCGTGCATTATATGTTTTATATCATAGGAGCGCTGTCCTATGATATAAAACACCAGAGCGCAATTATAAAATACTCTGGGACTTACACTCAGTTCAAATCTTACTTAACGTCTGCAATGCATCTTCTTTTAATATCAACTCATAATGTTCCTCAAAATATGCCCGGATTGCCGAAGAATACTTCTCCTGATGGGCATACTCCGCCAAAATATTACATACTTTATTAAATTCTTCCGGCGTATGGTGGCTTTTACTGATAATCAGATAATATTTCCGGTTCAGTTTATTCTTATAAAGCACATTGCACCCATTATAGAATCCCTTCAGTACCCGTGCCAACCGGTTAACCTCATCCAGTTCATCAAATACAAACAGCTTCGTGATATCCACTACCAAAGGTTCTTTCGGTTCTTTCTTATCCTTGCGGGACGCTTTCTCCACAGGAATAAAATCATCCGCACCTTCGGCAGCTTCAGCGCTTTTGGTCTGTTCCTGAAGTCTGCGGACCAAATCTAAAATATCATCTGCCCCTGCTGTTTCAAAGACCTTATCTGTCTCTTCTCCGGTAAATTCATCCTTTACTTCATCCTCTGGATCTCCCGGGGCAAACTGTGAAAATCTGGTATCCAGTTCCTCCGGATACTCCACCTTCGTTATAATCAAAATAATTGTATCTGCGGACAAAGGAATCGCCTCAATCATCAACGGAATATCCTCTGCCTCAAATCCACATTCATAGGCTGCCTGCTGCATCATGTCCCGAAAAAGCATCTTCGCTTTTTCCGTTCCATATGCCAGTTCGCTTAACTTAAGCTGGCGATCTGCCAGATCTTCTCTTGTAAGGGTGCAGCGAATTTGGTTCTCATTTACTTTTTCAATTTTCATGTGATCACTTCCTTCTCCTCAACTGCCACATCAGAAAACAAAACTTCTCAAACTCTTCATGTTCAACTGAATCTATGTTAATGCAAAACAAACTTATATAATTACTATGAAAGCCCCTGGCTTCCATAGCATGGATGGCCATGCGGCCCGCCGGACGGCAGGCTGTGCATGATGGGGGTACTGTGAAAACTAACCTTTTCATAGTACTCAAAGTATATTACATATTCTCATATTTCGTCAAGTCGTACACTCCTGGATTTTCTAAAAAAAATATAAAATCTCTAAAATTTTGCCAAAATACCTTGCATTTGGTATTATTTGTATGCTATAAATGATATTGAAATGCAAGTCTGGTTCAGGCAGAAAGGAGCCAACACGAATTATCCGGTCTTTGCACTCACAACACATTTCAAGAGAGTTTTCTATATTACAAATGTACATATCTGTTTCTGCACATCCTGTTCCATAGATTTATAGTATGTGGAAATCCGATAAAATTAACCTGGAAACACACCTGTCATCTGTATATTTCTCACTTTAACAAATGTTTACTATAAACCGCCTGTTCCTGCATTTTTGCAAAAGACCTTTTAAGCAACTTGTTTGCCTGGAAAATTCTGTCAATAAAAATATAGCTGTGCTGGCAGCCGCGGAACTTATACTTCCGTATTTGGGAAAAGAAAAAAGAACTTATGAATTTTCCGGCAAATTTTGTCGTTTCCTTCATTCTAAGAATAACGGAAACATGTCATATGAAGCAATGACGTACCGCTGCTTCATACATTAACTTATTATATCACGGAAATATCTTCATAATTTTATGAAGCGCCAAAGGGGGAATTCACTCAAATATTTTAAATTTTGTGTAAGAAGAGAATTTTTATTCATGAATCATACATTTGGCAGCCTATGCAATATCTGCAGTCAGCTGCCCTGAACAAAAGAAAGATGGAGTAAGGGCTGTGTATTGAACATAGCCTTTTACTCCATTCCCTAAAATCTTCTTCATCATCCGGCAAATCTGGCAGTACTTTTATTTAGCCAGAAATTCATTGATTTTATTTACTAACGCATCCGGATCAATGCCATGTACCATCGCTGCTTCTGCAATTGTCTCCATCTGAGATGACGGGCAGCCAAGGCAGTGCATGCCAATCTCCAGTAAAATCGGCGCTACATTTTCATCAATTTGAAGCAATTCACCAATCATTGTTTCTTTTGTTACCTGAGCCATTTCTCCTACCTCCTTACGCTTTCGCTTCTGTTGCTGTTACATACAGTACGCGTATTTTTATATTATAATACCATTTTCCCTATTATGCAATGATTTATTCGCATAATCTGTAAATCCATCCACACAATCACGCCCATACTACCATTCATTCCCATAATTACGCCCATACTATCATTCATCCCCATAATCCATTAAAAAGGGCCATTGGAAAATTACCATTTCCCAACAGCCCGTTCTGTCACTTCTGTTTGTATTTTTATATCAGATCAGTGATTCATATAATTTGGTGATATCCTCTACACTGGTTTCCTTAGGATTGCCAGGTCTGCATGCATCGTCATAAGCAGATTGCGCAAGGAAAGGAATATCCTCTTTCTTAACAATTTCTTTCAAATCAGCCGGAATTCCTACATCTTCCGAGAGCTTCTTCACAGCGTCAATAGCGGCTTTCCGATATTCTTCCTGAGACATGGCGTCTGTACCTTCCACTCCCATTGCCTTTGCAATGTCGCGGTATTTCTCTCCAGTGGCTTCCGCATTATATTCCATAACAGTTGGCAGAATAATTGCATTTGCAATGCCATGAGGCGTATCATACAGAGCTCCCAGAGGATGTGCCATGGAATGAACGATTCCCAGTCCAACATTAGAAAAGCCCATACCTGCCACATACTGTCCCAATGCCATTCCTTCTCTTCCTTCGGGTGTATTATCCACAGCGCCGCGGAGGCTTCTTGCAATAATTTCAATGGCTTTAATATGGAACATATCGGATAATTCCCAGGCGCCCGCTGTAATATATCCCTCAATTGCATGGGTCAAAGCATCCATACCGGTAGCCGCTGTCAAACCCTTCGGCATAGAAGCCATCATGTCTGAATCTACAAATGCTACAACAGGAATATCTTTCGGATCAACACATACCATTTTACGGTTTTTCGCTGCATCTGTAATAACATAATTAATGGTAACTTCTGCCGCCGTTCCTGCAGTTGTGGGAACCGCAAAAATCGGAACAGATTTATTCTTAGTAGGCGCAACGCCCTCCAGACTCACCACATCTCCAAAATCAGGGTTATTAATAATGATACCGATAGCTTTTGCAGTATCCATGGAAGAACCGCCGCCAATTGCTATCAGATAATCTGCCCCAGATTTCCGAAACGCCTCTACGCCAGTCTGAACATTCTCAATGGTTGGATTCGGTTTAATGTCAGAATATAATTCATAAACTAAGCCCGCTTCATCCAATACATCCAATACTTTCTTTGTCACTCCAAATTTCACCAAATCCGGATCAGAACATACAAAAGCTTTCTGGAACCCCCTTCCTTTTGCTTCTGCTGCAATCTCCTGAATTGCGCCTGCTCCATGATAAGATGTCTCGTTTAACACAAATCTGTTTGCCATTTTTCCTTCTCCTTTTTATTAGTAAGATTTTTTTACAGAATCTCTGCTAATAGTATCACAAACTTCATTAAAATTTCAATACTTTTTGAAAGAATACAGACAAAATATATATAAAATTTTTAACGGCTTTCTCGCCTCAATCCGAAAAGAAAATCTGCAATGCTGCCATTTCCATTCTCCTTCATTCCATATTTTCATATAATAAGTTCCGGGCGGGAGCGTTCTGGACAATTCTGCCGAAGCCCAGCCAGTAAAAATATTCAATTGAAATGTTAAATCTTCTCTTCTCAAAACTTCCTTTCCGAATTCATCGTAAATTGTTCCCCCGCAGCCTTTTCCGCTGTATTTTAAATATAAAGTAACGTGAGATTTTTCCGGAACTGTAAAACGAAAACACCTTTTTTTCTCACTATATGAAATCTTTCCCTTATACTCCTCACCCAATTCATATTCTTCCGTTTCCTCACCCAGTTCATATTCTTCCGTCGGCTCCAAAACTGCAGCCTTTGCCTGCAGGACTTTTAATAAAAAAAGGAAACAAAGACATAATAATAACATTCGTAAATTTTCTGCCACATTCTTCTGCATTGTTATTCTCCATTTTCCATACTGCTGCCATTATCATTTTATAAATGTCTTTTCCCCTCATTTTTTTAATATAATCATTTCTCATCATATAATAACATTTTAAAATAGATGTTTCAAGATATTATAACATTTTTACATAGAATATTTTTAATGTTTCTCATTTATAATTATATATATATTCAAGAGGAGAATGCCATGGATGAATTTGTCAAAAACCGGATTACACAGCTTCGAATTAAAAAAGGAATTTCAGAATATCAGATGAGCTATGATTTAGGGCATAGCAGAGGTTATATCAACAATATTTCTTCCGGAAAATCACTTCCTTCTTTAACTGAATTTTTTTCCATTTGTGATTATTTTCAGGTAACGCCTGCTGAATTTTTCGACCAGCAACAGCAAAATCCAGAACTGGTAAACAAAGCTTTGTCTAAATTTAAACTGCTGAATGATAATGACATGATCCTGGTATTAAGCCTGCTGAACCGCCTTTGTGAAGAGTATGGGTGAAAAATACTAAAAAAGAAGCCTTAAAGATTAAGGCTTCTTACTATGACAATAAATGAGACATCGGGGATTCGAACCCCGGACAACTTGATTAAAAGTCAAGTGCTCTACCAACTGAGCTAATATCCCATAATAAATTTGCAAGTGCCCAGTTCCGGAATCGAACCAGAGACACGAGGATTTTCAGTCCTCTGCTCTACCAACTGAGCTAACTGGGCAGTTAACGAAAAAATTGCGGGGATAGGATTTGAACCTATGACCTTCGGGTTATGAGCCCGACGAGCTTCCAGACTGCTCCACCCCGCGGAATAAGATGAGCGGATAAGAAAAACGAATTTAACTTATCCTAATGGATGGAGAAGGATTCGAACCTTCGAAGGCGGTGCCAACAGATTTACAGTCTGCCCCCTTTGGCCACTCGGGAATCCATCCATAATAAATTTTCAAAGAGCCGATGATCGGACTCGAACCGATAACCTGCTGATTACAAATCAGCTGCTCTGCCAATTGAGCCACATCGGCCTGTCTGATGATTCAGGCATAAAAATGGGACCTACAGGGCTCGAACCTGTGACCCTCTGCTTGTAAGGCAGATGCTCTCCCAGCTGAGCTAAGATCCCATATTTGTTCTGTACATCCTTATAAACGCTGTTATATAAAGATGTGAACGACCCAGAAGGGACTCGAACCCTCGACCTCCGCCGTGACAGGGCGGCGCTCTAACCAACTGAGCCACTAGGCCACTTACAAAAGTATATCAAATATATTGCCATTTGTAAAGCAATATTTCATATACCTTCAAAAATCCATACAGCCAGACAATCCATCCACCTTCTTCTTCCTGGTCAAGCCCTCGACCGATTAGTGACAGTCAGCTCCATCCATCTCTGCA
>CAJTFX010000020.1 GCA_910575555.1 Lachnospiraceae bacterium
GCGGATACATAGTTCTATTGGTTATTTGACACCACAGCAAAAGGAGGATGAGGAACTAAAAAAAGCAGCATAATCTTTCGACTTTTTTTGTCCAAAGTATTGACATAGGTCCAAGCCAGCAGAAGAATGAACCTGCCTGATGCTTTTCAGCAAAGGGCAGTTCAGATAAGAAAAATATTTTATCGTCCAGAAGGACAGAAAAGGAGGGACTTATGGAGTATTCAATCCAGTTAAACGCAGTAAACAACCCGGATAAGAGTGTGAGGGCATTTGCAACCGTCGTGTTCGGGGACAGCTTCAAGGTCACGAATGTAGCGGTGCTTGAGGGCAGCAAGGGCAATTTCGTATCCATGCCCAGTTTCCGCACAAAAGAGAGGGACGAGTACAACAACCCGGTCTACAAGGACGTCTGCAACCCGATCACGAAGGAGTTCCGTGAGGAGCTGTACGGCGACATCTTAAAGCTCTATGAGGAAATGGAGCAGACAGGCAAGGCAGAGGTCAAGATGGAGGCTGACGAGCCGGACGAACCGGAGTTCACGGTAAGGGTAACGCCTTTTGAGCGTGAGGGCAGCAATATGGTAGGTCTTGCGAGCATCGTGCTGAATGACAGCTTTGCGGTAGGCAACGTGAGCGTGGTGGAGGGCAAGAACGGAATGTTCGTGGCTATGCCGTCCTACAAGGCGGGCAACAGATACAGGGACGTTTGTTTCCCGATCACGAAGGAGTTCCGGGAAAAGCTCAATGATGCGGTGATTGAAACTTACCAGCAGGCAAAGGAACAGGCAATGCAGGAGGGACAGGAACGTGTCACACAGCAGATGCAGACCGATGACAGGGGCTTTATGAAAGTCAGCGGGGAACCGCTGCCGTTCCACTAAACAGTAGAAATCATCAGAAAGGGCAGGGCGGGAAACTGCCCTGCGGAAAGGGGAAGGAAAAATGGAAATGACAGAAAATATGCAGCTTACAAAGGAACAGAACCTTATGGAACTGATGGAACTGCTCCGCAAGAACAATATGAAAGAGGCTGCAAACAGCATATTTGAAATGGCAGCGTATGTCGATGTCATGGAAAAAAAGATGGATTCAGTCTTAGAGGAGCTGAGGACAGTAAAAGACCAGCTCCATAAGATGGAAGAGCGTGAGGCAGAGAAAGGGCTGAAACAGACACTCAAAAGGGCGGTAGACAAGCTGGAGCAGGATTGCAAAGCCATGAAAGAAAAGCTGTTAGAAGTTAAGGCAGAAATTAAGGCAAAGGCAGGGGAGATCGTAACAGCGGCAAAACAGAAAGGGAAAGCTGCATTAAACAGGGTGTCGGAGTTTCTTGGAATTAAGAAGAAATTAGAAGGTATCCGCCAGAACGTGCAGGAGTCCATAGCAGATGTGGATAAGAGCATTGGAAAGATAGACGCTTTCGGCACAGGCATGAGGGAAGCCGGACAGAAGATCGCCAATACTTTCCGTACTTTTGCGGATAAACCGGAAAAGGAATACGGGGAAAAGAAGTTCTCAAAGACGGAACTGATAAAGAAGCCTTTTCAGGCAAAGAGAAAGCTGCTGTCCGGTATCTTAAATTGTGCGGATGCCGCAATAGAAAAGACAGAACAGCTTGCCGCAGATGTAAAACAGTATCAGACAGATAAGGCAGAACGGGAGACAGCAGATATTGGCAATATGGAGGCTGTAAATCCGGCTGAACTTGCAAGGGTGGCAGAGCCGGAGTTCCAGTATGGAGCGGAGGTTTTTGAGGCACACCAGCAGCAAGCAGAGAAAGCAATGATTAAGGATAATGCAACAAAGAATGTGCCTGTAAAAAGCGGAAAGAGCCGATAGAGAAAAGTCCTCTTGAATTGAACTAAGGTTTGATTCAAGGGGATTTTTATTTTGATGGTCATTTTCTGCAAAAAAGGGACACTTTCTGCAAGGCATATTTCTTTTTTTTGATTTTTTGCTATCATTAAATATAGGTTACAGCAGACAGCTCTATGATAACATGTTAAATATATTAAAGAAAGGAGTAAAAAACAAATAAGAAATGTGTTTTAGAGCAATCTGTATATAATAACAATAAATGCCATAAATAAGGAGGTAAAATGATTATGAAGAAAGGTTTCAAATTAATAGCGATTGTTGCAGTTATGACTTGTCTGTTTGGTACTGTTGCAATGGCAGCATCATCGCCTGCATCAATTACAATTTATACCAATGACACATCTGCTGATAGTATAGCCATATACTGTAGCGGTTACATTGATGGTTTTGGTGTGAATGATTCTTCATCTACAGAAAGTTTGTATTATACGTTACGTGTTAAAAAAAGTGTGGGTAGCTCAGAAGTTTATTCCACTTTAATGGCACCGGGAACGGGTTCTATGGGAGCATCATCAGTATCTACTTGGTCTACTTTGTTTACAGGGAAATCAGTGCCGGATGGTCCGGGCGACTATTTTATCCGATTGAATCCTAAAGGAGCATTAAGCAAGGGATGCTATGGAGCTGGTAAGCTGGTTGACTAGTTGCGTACATAAGAGGCGGCGCAAATGAATGTGTCGCCTCGTTTTATTGTGTGGAGGAACCATGAATAAACTATTTGAGTGCATAAAAAATGACATCTTTCTCTGCGTAAGAAATGGATTGATATTGGCAATCGCTGTTATGACCTTTATTTTATGTTGGCTTACTTTTTTCTTTTTGATGCCACAGGAACGAGTTGCGGGGAATGCATTGACACTTTCATCGTGGGTGACGCAGATTTTTATTATCGAAGGAACAGTGTTTGGTTTTGTTATTATGGCTTTTGAGAACAGCCAAATACAAGAATTGTTCCAAACAATAGGAAACGGTGTGCTTTATAAACGAATCAGTAAACTTATATTAATCATTATTTTGTCATTGTCATTGTTGTGTATTAGTGCTATTAACTGTACTTTGGGATTAAAAAGATTACAGACACCGGAAATATATTATACTGAATCTATCAAATATATATTGCTTTATTGGATTTTTCCATTTATGATTGCGTCAATTGGAAGTGTAACGATAGCGGATGCAGTCAAAGGAAAAGCCAAATATGCTGTTGCGGTATTGCAGATGTTGCTGTTTGGTCCGCTGTTTCCGACGGTATTAGAACCGCTTATAGATATAACCACATATTTGTATAAGTATGCAGCTATGTTTAGTTTAGGAACGCTCAACGTTTCAAAGCCGATGAATTTAATGTTTGGCTATGATCTGCAAAGAGAAAAAGTATTGGGTAGCACTGCAATTCTGCTTTCTTTTCTTGTTTTTTTCTTGGGAAAAAGCAAAAAAACATGGTTGCAGACGGCAGTTAGAATAATAGCAGTATTAATTTTTGCGTGTGGAATTATGACAAATATACAATATATTGAGAATAAATATGACTATTATGTCGCAGTCCAGGAATATGAAGATAACGCAAACACCTCTGTTGAATGCGACAAAAACACACTTTCTTATAACATATCGCAAGAAAAAATATCTATCAGCAACGAAAGAAATTTATCAATCTGCGCAGAAATGACTATACAGAAACAGGAGGCAGGAGAGGCAGTTACGATAGTGCTGTATCATAATTTTGAGATTGATGAACTAAGCATAGATGGTGTATCGGTAGAATATGACAGAAATACTGATGTTGTGACAATAAGGTATGATTTTCAAGAAAATACAGCTTATAAAATAGTGTTGCGCTATCATGGTAAACCGCCCGCTCATATGTACATTGATGAAAATGAATGGATACTTCCAGCTTATGTTGCATGGTATCCGCTCAAGGGAAATAGGAATGGTATATCTTTTGGGCAGGACTTGTTTGAACCAATTTTTTATGATTACCAGCAGGAAATTACAGACTACGAAGTGGTATACTCTGGAAGCGGAACAGTATATTGTAGCTTAGGCGAGAAAGATCAGAATAAATGGGTGGGGGATACTGATGGCATTACAATTTTATGTAGTAAATGGATGAAAGAAACCTTTTTAAACAATGGTACGCATATAGTTTATCCTGTTGTCTGTAAGAACTATGATGAATACTTGGAAACATATTTAGAGGAATTTCAAATGCTGACTGATATGATGAATGAACAGGCAGGAAGCGCAGAAACTGTATCGCTAGATTTACAAAGCATTTTTTTTACATGTGATTCAACTTATACTGGGCATGGCGAAAAGATATATGATTGTTCAGACCATGCCGTTGTCGAAATTACAAGGGCTTATTTGGAGGGTGACAGTTTATGCAATCCAAATCTTACGGTATATCCGCTGATAGATGTTATGCAGTTTAGAGATTCTGAATTTGCGTTAAATATAGATGCATTGTATTTGTATAAGACTGCTTATATTACAGTAATGATTAACGAGGGAAAGTTGGATGAAACATATCAGGTGAGATCATTGGAATATTTGGAGAATCTCTATGAAAATTTGGAAGGAAACAAGGAGTTTTATGATATTATCTGCTCAATAAATGATTATATAAATACGTCGTCGATTGATAAACAGTATAAATTCCTTTCAGCGTTTAAAGATTATATAAAAAGTGGTAATGAACTAACTTTTGATTCTTTCAGTAAAATTATGGAGGACTTATAATGATAGAGATTGAAAATATAAGCAAATGTTTTGGGAAAAAAGCAGCATTGAAAAATGTTAGTCTTTCTTTTCAGAGTGGAATTTGCGGGCTGCTCGGTCAAAATGGAGCCGGAAAAACAACATTGATGCGCATATTGTCCACCGTATTGGATGCAGATTCGGGAACCATCCGTTTGAACGGAGAAATATGTAATAAGAGCCATATGCGCCAAAACATAGGATATTTGCCGCAGCAGTTTTCAATGTATAAAGGGCTTAACGTCGAAGAAAGCCTTCGGCATATCAGTGTTTTGAAAAATATTGCCCATACAGATGCGCTGGCTGAAATTGACAAGGTATTGGAAGCTGTTAATTTGAGCGACAGGAGAAAAAGTAAAATCGGTTCTTTGTCTGGAGGAATGCTTCGACGGGTAGGCATAGCGCAGGCACTTCTAGGCAATCCCGCTCTTTTAATAGTAGACGAACCAACAGCGGGGCTTGATCCGGAAGAACGTTTACGGTTTCGTGATTTATTGTCGGACATAGGCAGCGATAGAATGATTTTGATTTCTACGCACATTGTGGAAGATATAGAAGCAGTTTGCGATTATGCGGGGATACTGTCTCGTGGAATTGTCTTAGCTCAAGGAACATTAGAGGAATTGAAAAATGCGGTTAAAGGAAAAGTTTGGGAAGCAGAAACGGAAAATAAAATAAATCCCGATAATCATATATGGGTTAAACCAGATAGGGATAAAAAATAGATATGTATCGGCAGGAGCATAGATTTTCTCCTGCCACGCCTGTATTTAGGCGGTTTGACGTTTGGTACGCTGCGTATATTCTCGTTCCATTTCCCGCATTTCCGCATCCGTGGGGATGTCCACAATCCCGACATAGGAATAGTAGATGTCGATTTGCTGTGTCCGTTTCCCGTCTTTTTTCTCACGCTCATGGACTACGATTTTATCCACAAATGCGTTTAGGACTTCGGGCGTCAGCTCGTCGATGCGGGTGTATTTCTTGGTGACGGCTATCAGCTTGGTGACATTGGTCGCTTCCGTGTCGGCTTCGCTGACCTCGGCTGTCAAGGTTTCGATTTCCTGCTTTAGCTGTTCCTGCTCGGCTTCATATCCGTCCGACAGCTTGTAAAAGCGTTCGTCATTCAGCTTTCCGTTGACATTATCCTCATAGATTTTGCGGAACAGGCGGTCAAGCTCCTTTATCCGCTTTTCGTCCTTTTCTATCTGTTTCTGCTTTGCGGATAACTCGTATCTGCGTTCTGCAAGGGTGGCGTCAATCTGCTGTCGGATAAACACACGCTCAAACTGCTGTAAATAGGAGAGGAACTGCTGGAGCTGTTTCAGAACTAATTGTTTTAATGCGTCCTCTCGGATATAGTGCTGTGTACATTCCTTTGCCCTGCTCGTCCTTTTATACATGGAACAACGGAAATGCTCATATCCGTTTGCTGTGGCTAAGCTGAGTTTCGCCCCGCAGTCGGCACAATAGAGCAGCCCCGAAAAGATACTTGTCGTTCCGCTTTTGGTCGGTCTGCGTTTGTTCGCCCGTATCATCTGCACTTTTTCCCACATATCCCTGTCAATGATGGGCGTATGGGCGTCCTCGATATACGTCCGCCTGTCCTTTGCGGTTGGGATGCGTTTTTTGCTCTTGAAGCCTAAACGGGTGGATTTAAAGCTTTCCGTCACGCCGATATATGCCACATTTTCCAGAATGGATGCAATCATAGACGTTTCCCAGTTATAGGGATGTTCCGATTTTTTTGCAACGCCGATTCCCTTTGACACCTTGTAGGCTGACGGGGTAAGCACCTTGTCTTCCCAGAGGGCTGTGGCAATGGCTGACACGCCTTTTCCCTGTATACAGAGTGAGAATATCCTGCGGACAACTGCCGCCGCTTCCTCGTCCACAAGCCAACGTGTTTTATCGTCTGGATTCCGCAAATACCCATAAGGCGGTGCGCCCAAATGCTCGCCTGCAAGCCCTTTCGCTTTCTTGACTTCCTTTACCTTTTTGCTCGTGCTTTTGGGATACCATTCGTTAAAAAGGTTGGTAAAGGCGGCAAATTCGTTGCTCTCAAGGCTGCCCGTGTCCACGTTGTCCATGATGGCGATGAACCTCACGCCCGCTTCGGGGTAGATGATTTCGGAGTATGAGCCGACCTCGATATAGTTCCTGCCGAAGCGTGATAAGTCTTTGACAATGACGGTCTTTACAAACCCTTTTTCAATGTCCGACGACATTTCCTTAAAGCTTGGGCGGTCAAAATTCGTACCCGTATAGCCGTCGTCCACGTAGAATTTCGGGTTAGGGAAACCGTGTTCTTTTGCGTATTTCATCAGATATTCTTTCTGGTTTACAATGCTGTTGCTTTCACCTTCCCGCCCATCATCTTGGCTTAATCTACAATATAATGCCGTGAATTCTTCCTGCTGTCTTTTCATAAAGCTCTCCTTTCCGACAGCAGACACGGTATTGTGAAGTGTAGGTACAGTATACCACATCTGCCCTTAAACTTCAACGCTTTAAAGTGATAATTCTTCCGCTGCCTGTTATTCCCCGTCGTCATCACCCCAATTCTCATTATCATAAAATCCATATCCCTGTGCGCTGCGCCGAAAAATATCCGTAAGCATTACAAGCAAGTCCCGCCCGTCTTTTCGGAAATGGGCGTTGACGGTGTATTCCGTGCCGCCGATTTTCTCGGTAAGGCTCATCGGCTCTGGGATGCGGACAAGGGGCGTGACGTTCTGGACAGGCGGCAGAGGGGGATATATTTTGTCTGGATTTACCATAGGGACGTCCTTGTATTCCTCCATAATCGCCTGTATTTCTTCCTCGGACAGTCTGCTCATCGCAATGGTTCCTCCCTCCTGCGTGCTGTTTTAACTGGCTGTTTCTGTCGGTTTGACCGCTGATTTTCAATCGTGTCGTAGATTTGGTTTAAGCAGTCATCAATGTGTGCGGAGCGTTTTTCAATCCTGTCTGCATATTTCAGCCGCTTCCTAAGCTCCGTTATCCGCTCCGTCACGCACCGTTTTTCTTCCCGAATTTTTTCTTTTTCGGCTGGTGTGGCACGGCGTACCTTGTTCCGCACGTGCTGGCGGTAGTCAATCAGTTTATTCATTTCGGTCTGGTTTTTCTCCCTGTCGGCGTGTAAGTCGGAGAGGGTGGAAATGTTATGCTTGGACATATACCGTACCTGTGTGGTGATTTCATCTAACTTCCGCAATTCCTCTTTCATCAGCGGGCTTGTCGGCTTGTAGTCCGTGCCTTTGGGGAATATCCCCAACTGATAGCACCAGTAGTAATACAACGCTAAAATCCCCGTGGTTTTTTGATGTGGTTTCCATGCATTTTTATACTGCTCTGGCATATGGGGAGAGTAGGAAATCTTTGCTTTGTAGTTCCCATATCGGGAAGCCCCGCCTAAACATGACCGTATGAAATTGGGGGTTAGCCGCTCGTCAAGCGTGTCTAATCTCGTGAAATGTTTGTATTTCGGCAGCTTCATTTTCCAATGGCTGCCCGAAAAATCAACCTCATATCCCTTATCGGCAAGGTATTTCATCATGTGCTGTAAATCCCTGCTCCCATTGATTGCCTCCCTTAAATCCTCCCGATAGACATTGTACCGTGTGGGTTTTCCGTTCTTTTCGTCCAGATAAAGCGGTCTGGATGGTGCTTTCTTGGGGTTTTCAATCACCGATAAACCGTACTCTCGGCATAAGCGGTCGGACGCTTCCCTCAACCTTTTCTGTTCTGATTTTGAGTAATTATATTTCTGTCCGTCTATGAAAGAAACAGAGTTGAAACAAAAATGATTGTGCAGATGCCCTTTGTCAAGATGAGTGGCAACAATTATCTGGTATTTATCGCCCCACATTTCCCCTGCTAATTTTAATCCGATTTCGTGGCACTGTTCGGGCGTTACCTCGTCTGGTTTGAAGCTCTGGTATCCGTGCCATGCAATATATCCGCCTGTCTTTTGGTACTGCTTCTTTGTCAAAATCATCTGTTGCAAGGCGGTTTCTTTCAGAGCGTTGATTGCGGAAACATACTCGCCCTCGTTTGTTTTTAACGGATTCTTCACATAGGAGAACACGTCAAAGAAGTCCTGCATATCTTCATTCGGCATGGTCTTTTCTGGATTTTCCACATAATCAATGAGGTCTTTCAGCCGCCCTTTGATATGCCATAAGCTCGTTGTTGCCATATCAGACCGCCCCCTGTTCCATCAGTTCTTCTACATTAAATCGTAGTGGGAGAGTTATTTTCTGTTGCAGTTCTAAGATAAAATCCTCAATCTCCTTACAGATTTCGGCGGCGGTTAGATAGTAGGGAACACACTTTTTGAAAGCGTCATGCACCTCATAGAGCTTGTTTAGCAGTTCCCAAAACTCGGTTTTAGGCTGTGGCTGAGGGGCGTTTCCCTTGCATAACTGGCGCATAAATTCGGCGGTGGACAGACCGCAAGCGGCGGCGCACTGCTTTAATTTTTCATGTTCTTCCTCGTTCAATCGGACAGTAATCGGGACACTCCGCACAACCTTTTCTGATTTTTCTCTGCTCATTTTCCTCAATCCTCCAGTCTTATTTTTCTTTCTTCGGGGTAAACAGGGGATGTCCCCTGAGTAAGTTACGCCCACTTGTTTTGTGTGGGCGGGATTGTGGCTGACACAATCCGATGCTCGCTATCTCTGTGGACAACGCCGCAGAGCATTTTTCCTGTGCAGCAGTATTCTTCCATACCTGCCTTACCCGCCGAAAAGAAAATCCTATGTCCTTTCCACCTCCGTTCTGGATTCGATTTTTCTTGACTTTTGGATAAATGAAAAAGCCGCCACACCGCACCACGAATGACAGGAGTGTTTTCTCCTGCTCAGATTCGCAATGCTATGTAACGGCTTTGGGATTCAAAACCTTGCTGCCATACGCCAGCCGAAAAGGACGACTTACGTTCGGCGGCAGTCAGCCTTATCCATTGGCTGACATTTCATTCTTCCATCTATGTGCTATTTCATTTTCAATCTTCCAATTCCCTCATGGGTATTTCAGAATACCATAGCGGCTGTACCCATGTCAATACTTTGGGCAAACTTTTTAGTATTCCCTGTGGACGGGAATTTTATTCATATAATTTTAAATTGGGTGGGGAAATTTTATCCCCCACCCAATAGCCCGCCAGAAAGCTGCCTTTATTAGCTGGTTATAAAATCTTCCGCAGCTTTTTCCGCAGATGGTCTAGCCTTGCATAGATAGCACCCGTTGTCAATCCCACAAGCGGGGCGATTTCCTTTGTGGAATAGCCCTGCATTTTCAGCAGGATGATTTGCAGGGTACGCCTGTCCACCGTAAGCAATGCCCGATACAGAGTTTCGTCCTCAATCTCGTCCAGTAAATCAGCAACCGTCTTTAGCTCGGTATTCTGTTCCCTGTCTGCCATCCCCTCAAGGTATTCACCGAAGTCGCTTGTCCAATGGTAAAACCGCCTGTTGGAATTGAAGTCTGCCCTGTCGTCTGTGCGGATTTGTTCAATGGTGGTTTCATCAACTCCGTGTTCCCTCAATATTTTTTCCTCGGTTTCTTTCCAGATAAGCCATTTCCTGTTCTCCCGTCCGTTGTTGTATGCCATTCTTTTTTCCTCCAATCTGAATTTTTGAAATGTAATAATCCAGATTGGATAGGCGGCGAACGGCAGCCAACAGCGGAAACAGCCCTTCGGCACATTCCGATAAAAAACGACAAAAGAAAAACCGCAAAGGTTCCGTGACCTTTACGGTTTAGAGAGATTTTAGTTCCAATATGTAGAAATATGACTTCTACTTGCAGGGTACAAAGCCCCCATGTACTGACGAGGAGTTTTTTAACAGGCTGTCCGCCCATCCCCGATATGATATATGTAAATAGAATTTGCTATTTGCAGGCAATAAAAATCCCTCCAAACTTCAAAAAGCGAAGTCGGAGGGTGGTCAGGGTATGACGAAATAGCCCACCCGAACATCGTTTTTTTTATTTGGTGGGCTTGTCCTACCTATGATTATAGAAAGAACAAATATGTAAAAAATATCATTACATAAATAGATAATATATCTATAAATTTTGGCAAGCACTAAAATAAATGAATTTCTTTAATAAACCAATACCCCGCTGTAAACAGCGGGGTATTAACTCTCGTGATGATCGCCAAATATCCACGCAGACACATTTGCTTGAGCCGTTTCTTTCTATTTAGCTTTTATAATAATGGTTTTTACTGGCTTGGAATTATAAGTGAGAGTAAAATTAAAATTCCTGCCGATAGAGAGCAGTACAGAACCATTTTTTTTCTTTTTCCCTATATCATGTATATCTAAATTTTTGCCGATAATTTGGAATGCAAAGTCTTTTGGCACTTTTTTAAAATATACATAATCTCTATTTGAAGATTTGATAATGTACCATTTATTCTTAGTGCATCTTTTTTTAATAACTTTCTTAATTCCGACAGGGACATCTTTAAACTGGCAACGCTCAATGTCAGTATACTCTTTTTTCTTGTGAGGTTTCGTATTCTCAGTGGGATGTTTTGGAACAAAACCAAGCATATCTTTCAATATTTTATTCGCTTTCTTTTTTGGTATCCGTATCAGCCTGCTAATATTTCCAGCTTTATTTCTCAACAGACGTATATCAATTGTGCCATCAATATCCACGAAGCTGTATTCAAAAGAACGGTCAGCCCTTTCATCAAAAAAAATACGGATACGCTTATTTTTATAAAAGAACGCATCATCTTTCTTTATAATACCTAATTGGGCATATTCAGAAACATGCTTACTAGATGGCGTACCCTTTGCAGATGCAGCTATTGGCATAGAAACCATGAATATAAAAATAAATATTGTAACTATTGAAAAAATTGTTTTTCTTTTCATTTGAAATTATCCTCCTTTATCCGCTCTTTATGGCATACCAGTTTCAATACCATGCTTCCATCATAAAGCTATTTCTGTATATGCAACTTGCGAATGGTTGTATAAAATTTTCAGTGAAATATTCCGTTCAATTTCAAGCAATACATAATTTTCAGTTGAAGTACCCATATCATATATTTGTAAAGTCCCGCTATGGCTGTCAGCATAAATCTCTGGTTGGAAAGCATAATTGGCAGTCAAACCATTAAAATAAACATATTGATATTCCTTGTCATTAATCACATACCATTTTTCATCATCACAAGAATTTATGGCATCTATAACCTTATTCGGAAGTTCTTCTTTTGCTAATCTGGTTATCACACCCGTATGCTGTTCTTCCGTCTGCCCATCCAACTCGCTATCTTCAAAATCACTAAGGATTTCATCTGCTTCTTCTTTTGTGAGATACTCAATTTTTTTAATAGAATTATTTTTTGACCGTATTAACCGTATATCAACGGTTCCTTCCTTATCAAAACTGAAAGTTTCAAAAGATTTGTTTTCCCTTAAATCCATGAATATGCGGATGCGCACGCCTTGGTAATAATAAGCTCCATTGATAACTGTAATTCCATGATGTAAATACTCACCATCTTCGATTTCAGTTTTTTCCAAATAATTTTTTTTGTCTTCCGTAATGTGGGCTTTAGACATTGTACCAGCATCAGTACCTGCCACTTTAAAATCATTTTGTGCAAATACTGTAATCGCGCCTGCTAATAAAACCACTGTGCAGCCTATGCTTAAACAAGTTGCTTTTTTAAACGTCATGATTGCCACAATCCTTTCTTGTATGGCGTTCTTTCCAAATCCATTTGAGATAAACGACCAATGATACTGCTTTTCCGCCAAATCTACAAGCGTCGTAACATATTCCTTTTTTGCTGTTTCTCCCAAAAGAGCAACCACTTTTTCATCACATGATAATTCAATATCACGGTTGAGAAGCCGATACATTATCCAAACGAAAGGATTGAACCAGTGTATGCTCACCACTATAAGGATAATTATTTTCCAAAGATTATCCAACCGTTTTATATGTATCATTTCATGCGTAAGGACATATTTTATTTTCGTGTTGTCCGAAAGTTTAAAAATTTTCGGGAATATAATTTTAGGTGACAAAACGCCATACGTTAAAGGTGTTGAGATTCTGTCCGATACCAATAACTTTACACGTTTAGGAATCGTTGTCACTGACCTGAAATAATCATCGCTTTCTTTTGAAATAGGTAATGCTGTCCGTATTTTTTGATATTCTCTCCAATATAATACCCCGAAAATCACAAGCATGACTGCCATACCTGCTGCCCAAACAATCGTCATCCATGCGACGTTGTTTAAAGATAATGCTACTGTTGTATCAGTAATTGGTTCTTTTAATGTTTCTGTTATAAGCGGACTGTTGGCAGTATTATAGTGACTGATGCCACTATCTGCTAATTTTGTTATAGGTGAAGCAAGTCCATAATGTATCGGTAAGTCAAAGGGTATCAGCAATCTTAGTATTGCAATATTCCACAACAGCACAAAAAATTTTTTCGGCAGCCTGTTTAAAGCAACAAAGCGCAAAGTAACAATCAAGATAATCAATATACTGCTTGAGATGCTTATTTTAAGCAACATACTTTTCACCTCATTTCATCTGGTTTATCAAATTCTTTAATTGCTGCAGTTCATCATGTGTCAATGTTTTTTCAGACAACAAAGCGGCAAAAAATTCTTTCTTAGAACCGTCAAATATCCTTTCAATCAATTCCGCTGTTTCATATGCCTGTACGTCTTCTTTGGAAATCATTGCCTTGCAGATAAATTTAGGTTCAATTCTTTCGATTGCGCCTTTCTCTATACATTTTTTTATCACCGTGTAAGTTGTATTCCTATTCCAGCCAATTTCCTCTTTCAGTATTTTTGAAATCTGTCCTGCTGTAATGTTTCCCTCTTTCCATAATACTTCCATCACTTTTAATTCTGAATCAAATAACTTCATCCTCATTCCGCACCTCCCAAAATGACTATTGCAATAGTTCTTTTTGAACATACTATCACAATAGTCATGTGGTGTCAACTATTCAAATAGTCATTTTGTTATATTATGAGCAACTATGATATTTCAAAAAATCAAAAACCTATTCTGGTGTTTTTTATCTAACCTTTTTCAAAGTAATTGCCTTATGTAAGGCAAAGGAACAGACAGGGGATTAAGTCCCTCTGGTTTCCTTTTGCCCTGCCCTGCTAATAGTTTGGCACTCCGTAGCCGTATATTGAGCCGCTCCCGACTGGATAGCTCTGCTGTTTGCAGGCATCGCCAGAGTTGCCCTCCACGGTGTAGACCGTCCCATTCTCGCATTTTTCCACGATTCCCACATGGTCGATTGAGCCGTCACTCCCCCAATCAAAGAAAATGAGGTCGCCTGCCTGCGGCTCATAGTTCTTGCCTTGCCATTGCCCTTTGCCCTTAAACCAGTTCACGCCGTCTGAGCAGAGGGAGAATTTCGGTATGATGCCGCTTTCCAGATAGCCGCACTGATCGGCACACCACGATGCGAAGCAGTCAGAGAAGATGTCCTATACCAGTTGGTATTAAAACAGCTTCAGCATTTCCTGTCCTATTTACAGCAGTTTGAAAGGGTATTTATCCGACAGCAGATTGACACTACCCTTGCGGAACGCCGATACGAGTTATACGCAAAGCAGAAACAGATTGAAAAAGACGAAAAGCGCATGGAAGAACTTGACCGCCTGTTCCGCAAAATCTATGAAGATAATGTCAACGGAAAGCTGAATGACGAACGCTTTTACAAGCTGTCAGATGGTTATGAAGCTGAGCAGGAACAGCTAAAACACAAAATCGAAACCTTGAAATCCGAAGTCAGCGAAGCCGACACAGAAGCAACCAATGTTTCCAAGCTAATTGCCGTCACCAAAAAATATACTCGTATTGACGAGCTAACGCCCGAAATCTTAAATACCTTTGTGGATAAAATCGTAGTCCATGAATGCGAGAAAAAAGACGGGAAACGGACACAGGATATTGACATCTACTATTCCTATGTCGGGATTGTTGATATTCCAACGGATGAAGAAATGCGGGAAATAGAACGTGAATACGGAAAACGTACCAAACGTCAAACCGCCTAAATATAGGCGTGGCAGGAGAAAGTCTATGCTCCTGCCCATACATATCTATTTTTATCCTTATCTGGTATCAATCAACTGTCATATATCCATTTGGGATTGCCCTGTATTTTGCCATAGTCCTTTACCTCCTGAAACATATTATAAATCATTACGCAACGTAACAAGCAAGACTTTTTCGGAAAATTTTTAGGCGGCAATTTTCTGCCGCCTTTCTGTACTTATGCAAAAACAATTTCCTCGTTCACAATCTGTCTCGCACATGCCCTTATGTTATTTAAGTGTTGTACCCATTCTAAGGCATTTTCTTCCTTTAGGCGTTCCGTTATGCCCTGCGCTTGTTTCATGCCCTCTATGAGCCTTTCAAAGCGTTCCTGTGCCTGCCTATCGATGTCGGCAAGGTATGTATTCAGCTTGCCGTTTGTGAGAAGATTGGTGTATGTAACCTTGCGATACTGCTTCAGATAGTCCAGATGCCGCTGTCCCCATGTGCCTATCGGCTGTTCTTCTTCGGCGAGTACAGTCAAGCATGGTATTAAGTAATCTCCTTGCCGCTCATATTTGCCGCCCAGTTTCTCAAATAATATATTTGCCATTTTCTATTTTCTCCAGATAAGATATTCACTCCACGTTGTTATGTCTACTGTCTTAAACAAAATTTTGAGTTTTCTCCTTATCTGGTTTCATTCATGGATTGTATCGCAGAAAAAGCAGGAAAGCGGATTTTTGTGCCGTTTTATATCAGACCAAGAAATAACATATGGGAAACGTGTGGAAGAAACCTTGGAAGATGCATACATTTATCTAAACGGGAGGGAGCAGGACAGTCAATGAGGTGGGTTTATTATAATATTCAAGAAATTGGAATCATGAGATATTTCCCGCTTATGGTTTTATGTATCATGTCGCTGTTGTGCAGAAACAGTCCAGCAGAGGCAATAGTAATTTTAAAATCATTTGAATTGTTTCTTCCGCCATTTGTGATTTTTTGGATTATTCCATTATTTTTCAACTATGTGAACGCAGGTACAAGAGAGGTATATCTTTCCTATCCATGCTCTCGAAAAAAGCAAGGAATACTTCGGGTTATAATTTTTATGCTGTTGTTTGATGTTTTTTTGACAGCAGCTTTCGTCGTGGCAGTTAGTTCGTGGAAAGAATATAGCCTGTATCTTCTGATTTTGTGTGTGCAGTCATTTTTTTATGCCAGTCTAGGGTTTTTAATGATTATCACGACTAAAAACATTGTGATTAGTATCGGAATCATATTGGCATATGTGGGATTGCAGGTATTGGATACAAGTCATATTTTTTATATAATAAGTCTGAGCTTTTCTGGCGTTTATAATGGAAAATTAGAGAATATCATATTAAGAATGATTATTTTATTTACCATATCGACGTTCCTTCTTATTCGTGCACAACGGAGATTTGAGCGTTTAGAGGTTGTCTGATAAAGTAAATTTGAATATTTTGGCTGTTGGTAAGAAGTGTAAAGAGAGAAAACCCTCTTTGACTGGATAAGAATTCAGTTCAAGAGGGTTTTTATATTCAAGGTAAGTATTAGCGAATGAAGATACAATAGTTTCAATTATTGTTTTCTGTCAATATTGACTTTACACTAAGGAATATTGCCGAAGGCATACGCTCAATTATTCTTCAGAGCAGGATCGTAGCATTGAAGCGGAGTTTTATGAGTTCAAGAAGAAGCTAATAAAATGAGTAAGGATAAAGTATAAAGAATATGCCAGTAAAAAGCGGAAAGAGCCGATAGATAAAAAGTCCTCTTGAATTGAACTAAGGTTTAATTCAAGGGGATTTTTATTTTGATGGTCGTTTTCTGCAAAAAAAGGACACTTTCTGCAAAGGATATTGTTACCCAGATTGCAATTTGATAATATGAAATACGGTTGTAACTACCATAAATATAAAATTATGAAAGGTGGTATTAAAATGAAAAGATTTTTATCATTAGCAATGGGAGTGGTTTTATCAGCAGCAATGCTTTTAGGGAGTAGTGATTATGCCTTTGCAGCAGAAAACGATCCGGAAATGGCAGTAAATGCATCCGATTTGTCAGAAGGGGAACTAAAAACAATTATTGTAGACATGGAAGATGTGTTATCAGGAGATGCAGTGACACTTGCAACTTCGCCACAAGCGACAAAGACATTATCAAAGGATTATGCTACTTCTTCAGGACAGACTGGTGTAATTACCTCTATAGGTCAGATTGTAGATTTTAGTAGTGTTATTCCGGAAGGGGCAACAATACAAAGTATTACGATTTATTGTCCAACAGGTACAAAAGTAACACAGTCAAAGTATACATCAATCAATAATTATTTGGTTACTGATTTAGACACGGGAGATACTACAACTATTACGTTTCAGACAACAAATAATCCATCTTCCAAAAGCACTTCTACAGCATTAGCTGGAAAACCAGCAAATGTTAGATTTTTAGTACAAATTCAGGGAAAAATATTGCAGCAGTATACTGGCATGGATGGGTTTACTGTATTTGGTGGAAAAATGATTGTTACATACCGTGAATAAGTTGCGAGGTGGACTCATGGGAATTTCGATTTCAAGCGCAATTAATTCTGCTAATACAAAATATAGTGCATCATTGAGTAGTGGAGAACCTGATTGGGCTATTATTCCAAGTGCAAGGAAAAGCAATAAGTCACAGGCTGAGTATGTTGATGAGATTAAAGAACTGGCTCGGAAAGCTGCCAATACTACAAGTAAAGCAGAATTAGAATATATTCATAAGCAGAGGACGGAATTATGTGCAGAATATATGTCCGATGTATCCCCTGACAGAAAGGCATTATACCAACAGGCTAAAAATGCTATAAAAAGTCAAAGCGGTAATCCAAAATGTCGGGGAAGCGGGGAATTGACATTGCTTGATTTTCTGGAGGCGGCAGAAGGAAAAATCAGTAATCTTGCTGAAAAGAAGTTTACTCTAGCAGGAGGTGGCACACTTGTCTGCCCGATTTTGACAAGCGGAGGACATGGTGCTGACATTTACTATCAAGGTACAAAGGTGCTGACATATCTCGGATCGGGATACGGATGGGCTTGTGAAAGAACCCCGGCTGAACGGGAAAAAGAAAAGGAATTTTACGGAATTTACTTTAATGAGTACCGTACCCTAAAGAATGGTAAAGGATCAGAACTGGAGGAACTGCCGGATTATTTGGAAGAGAAGCCATCCTTTGATATGAAAGCATAAATATGTAATAGGTAAAAAGAGCGTATCCTCTTGAACTGTAAAGATATCAGGTCAAGAGGATTTTTAATTGTTTATTGGTCGTTTTCTGCAAAAAATAGCCACTTTCTGCAAAGGGTATTGATAATATTCTTTAAATTGTTATGATATATGTGCGGAAAGTGGCTGTATATGAAAGACTTATGTAATTATAAGGTCATTTTTTACAAGGTTGGATGACTACTAATTTTTGATATAATTAAGTCGATATATATTCAAATACATAAAATTAAGGTAAACGGATTTACCTATTTAAAACAGGGAGGTGTTGATATTGATTATTGCTGGAACTATAAGAAACAGTGTGAGCCTTGCGACATTAGAAAGTAAATGGCAGCAAAAGAGGCAGGGTATAGGTAAAAGCAATAAGGAAAATCTGACAGCAGAGGAGCGTGAACTGCAAAGGTTTCAAGAACAGGCGGACAGCATACGGGAAAGTAAGAAATCTACCGACATTGATACGAAACTTGAGGCAGGTGGGCAGCTTACCGCAGAGGAAATTGAGTATTTAAAGAGAAATGATCCTGAAGCCTTAAAGGAATATGAGGATGTGCAAAGGGAGCGGGCAAGCTACAAAAAGCAGTTAAAAAACTGTAAGTCTAAGGAAGAAGTAGAAAAGCTGAAAATGACAAAAATGGGGCATTATATGGCGGAGGCAAAGGAGATAACGAATAATCCACATATTCCTAAAGCCAAGAAATATAAGCTTATGAAAAAAATGTTGAAAAAGACTTCTGCTGTTGAAACAGAGCAGGAGAAGTTTTTGCAATCTTCGAGGTATGCAAAACTTCCTGATGAGGAAAAAGAAGCCAGAAAGAAAGAGCATATTGATGATGAAACACAACAGGAGGAAAAGGAGGGGACTGCATTATCAGATGTATCATTGAGTAGAGAAACCATAGATGCTCTGGAAGAGATTAAAAGAATGACAGAAGGGTTTCAACCAAGTATTAGAGCCAGAGCCAATATATCGGAAAGTGTAACGAACCAAAATACGAACGTCGTTGCAGGAAGCATAGATTTGAAAATTTAAACAGGGATTGGAGGATAAAAGTATGAATATCAATTTTAACTTTACAAATTTAACATCGAGATATAATTTGATGTCACAGTTGTTTGGGGCAAAAAAGAACCAAAGCAATGGCTTGTTGAATCCGGCAAATATAATCAATGCCAAAAACCAGAAAGGCATAGGCATGGCAAATAAGTCTGTAAAGTCGGATAAAGAAATTGAAGAAATTATTTATGAAAGCGGTATTTGTGTAAGAGGAATGATAATGAACGGCAAAAGCGAATCAGAAATGCATCAGATGATAGATGTTTCGGAAGAATACCGCCAGAAAATGTTTGATGAATGTAAACGTCATTTTTTGCAGGAAAATGGTGTGGCGAATGGAGATACCACAAGACGTTCGGAGGTTTTCCGTGCATATCAGTTAAGCGTCAAGGAGGATGACCGTTTAAAAGGAACATGGTCATTGCAACAGTATGAAAAGCAATACAGTTCGGCATTTGCTGCAGCAGTAAAAGCAGTAAATCCAAATTGGAAAAATGGAGATCCATTTGATGCAAGTACTTTAGATAGCATTACTCGTGAGTCTGTTGAAAGCACATTGGTACAGAGTGGCAATACACTTACAAGAAAAGGTGTCGATTACAGCATATAATTGGCATAGATAAAAACGCATCCCTTTATGAGAGATGCGTTTTTAATATGTTTGATAAAATAATATTGTTTGGGAGTGTAAGAATTTTCCTGTAAGCATTTGTAAAATGTCTGATTTATGGGATTTTATGAAAATACTTACACTCCCGACTGTTTAGTTAAAAGAGTAATTGTAATTTACTTTTAATGTGCAGGTTACTGTTGAGATACCATTTGAAATAATACCTACTTTCCATGTGCCTTTAGGATCTTCCCCAGTAAAGCCGGAAACGGTGTATGTCGTACTGCTTGTTCCACATGATACATATTTAGTGGCTCCGGAAGGAGAAGTTACAACCAATCTAAAGGAATCACTCCCGCTGCTTACTCTGCAATAGACAGTAACGGATGTGATGCTTCTTACGTCACCGGAGCAGCTTCCCGAACTGATATTTGAATAAGATAAAGAGCCCAAAGAATTAAGCTTGCTGGTTATTCCAGAGAAATAATTGCTTCCGCTTGTACCAAGGACTACGGCATCGTTTACGGTTGCAACAGCAGGAATTTCAGCAGCAGTGTTTTCAGCAGCAGAAACAGGAAGTACTGACATAGCGAACAATAAAATACATGTGATAAGTAATGTTAATTTTCTTTTGGTTTTCATTGTTTTATTCCTCCTAAATAAAGTTTTATGATATTGTCATGCATTGCAAAACAAATCTTATGAAAGTGTATATTTTTGTTCTGCATTATATCAGGTAAGGTTTGTATTTGTTCATCCCTCCTTTTAACCGTTCCAGATATATATATGACAAGTCTAGTATAGCATTTTAATATTGCCTGCCAATGCCGTTTTCTGCAATATTTGACCTTTTTCTGCAGTGAGATGTGTTATCACAATTATATAAGTCCTCTTGAATTGAACTTAGGTTTGATTCAAGGGGATTTGGGGTTTTGTTGGTCGTTTTCTGCAAAAACGGGACACTTTCTGCAAGGGATATTGCCTATCCTTTTTTATGTGTTAAGATAGAATAACAAATTGATAGAAAGGTGGAAAATCTATGAAGAGAAGATTTTTATCAGGAATTTTGGCATTGGCAGTGATGTTTTCGTTTTCCAGCGGAATAAGTGCTAATGCCGCAACACTGGATTCATTACCTGAGAATGTATTATCTGAAAACAGTGGGCAGATGGAGTTTTTGCAAATATCGGATGAGGAAGTGCCTGTGGAAGAGGTTTCGGAAACAGCACTGAATGTTGCTGACAGAAGTTATGCTGGAGGGCAGCTATCGTTATCAGATGGTGTTACGCCTTATAGTGAAAATGATGATACAGCCAACACAAGCCCGGATTATGCCTATCTTGTTGAAAATGATATGGTTTATCAGGGAACCATAGATACCGAAGGAGAATATCGGTGGTATGGCTTTGCAGTCAATGAAAAAAGTAAAATAACTATCTTTTTGCAGATGGCTGAAACATTGGATGCTGATCTGTATTTGTTTTCATTAGATACAGAAACATATTCTTTGGATCTGATTGATGGAAGTGCTGCTGAGGGATTGGGTGTAACGGAATATTATGCCCAAGTTCTGGAGCCGGGGATATATTATTTTGCGGTAAATGGATATGAGGGAACAGGACAATTTGCATTTGCTTTTTTCCAAAGCTCACAGGACGCAAACTATGAAGTAAATGATGCTCTATCAACGGCAACAAGTGTTTCAATAGGTTCAAGCTATACCGGGGTAATAGACAGTCCGCTTGATATTGATTTTTATGCATTATCTGTATCAAAAGCATACATTATGAATTATTCCATATCAACATCTAATGGCTATTCGTTGCTTTTGGCAAATAAGTCAGGAAGCAATGCCGGAATATATTCAGTTGGGAATAGCAGTAATGATGTGCTGATTATGCCGGGAACGTATTATTTTGCAGTGTTAAGTGAAGATGATGCTTATTCCGCAACGTCAACGTATACTGTCAATTTTAGAAAGGTAAATGAATTAGCGGCTGATAGTTCTGCTAATATAATCGGTATATGTAGCGAGGCGGGAATTGTATTTCAGACCAACAGCTCTGGTTCAGTATATTATGTGAATGGAAACCCGATTGATATTAGCTATTCATATTCCAATAGCAGTTCTAATTCGGCAGGTTCCCAGTCATATAACATATCCATAACAGACAGAGACAATGTTCATGTATATTTGGGTGATGATGTATATGCGCCCTCAGCTATATATTATATGAACTCAACCAGACCTGCTATGAAGGTCAGCAGCAGGGCGGCATTAGAGTTGACATTCTATTCGGATAGCAATTTTTACAGTGTTCATTGTGTATGTTCCGGTGCATATAAAGATAATCATTTGTGGCAGGATTTTAAAGCTGTAACAGTTATTATTGATCCGGCAACAGGTAAGTTAATAGATATAGAAGAGTTTAATTATTATTATGACTATGCAGTCGGTTCAAATTCATTGACATTTACCAGAAGTTATCCGTCCATGACATTATACAAATATGGGAATTGAGGTGTGAGAATGAAAATTTCTAACAATATAAATGTTACATCTTCGCTTATTACACAGAGTGATACTAAAAATCAGAGAGAGAATATGCAGACAGATGTTAAGCGTATGACAGATCAGCCCGTAAAACTTTCTATTTCTGATGAAGGACAGGAATCTTATCGCAAGAGTATACAAAATGATAGACGGGAAACTTCTGATGCTGTACTTTATCAGAGAGAACAGTTAAAGAACGAAAAAATCAGTTTTGTAGACTATGGCTATGAAATGTCAAAGAAGGCAGCGCAATTGAATAAAGATGCTGCTAATGCTAAAAGTAGTGTTTTAAGTGTTGCTGATAGAGCGGACAGTTATGTAGCGGCATATGCAGAATTGTATGATGAAATTGTGCAGGGTTATGAGAACGGGACACGGGAAATATATGTAGCAGATGAAAACGGGACACATAAACTCACAAAAGATGAGGAGTTAAGTGCGTTGGATGCAGCATATACAAAAACGGTAGATGATTTTGTTACAATGGAAAAAACCAATCAACATGCTCGTGGGATTATCAGTGAAGAAATGGAAAAAATATCTAAAATCAGTTCACGGGCAACTTCGGCAACTGATTTTTTGAAAGAACAAAAAGCAAGAGGAACGGAAACAGTTCCTGAAAATCTAAACGAGAAGATGTATAATGCAATTGCTTCCTTTAAGGAGAAATACGCAATGTTTAACCCTAATGCAGATACATTATCACAGTTGTTGATGGGTGTTAAGATTTCATAGTGGTGTAATCCACAAGCTTTATGAAGTGTAGATGTTGGACTGTATCAAAGGGAACAGGAGATGTTAAACCTGTTCCCTTTGATTATCAATTTCTTCTAATACCGCTTTTACACTAGGTAATATTGCCGAAGGCATACTCACAATATATTCTTCAGAGCAGGCTCGTAGCTTTGAAATAGTATCAATCCGATATTTTCTGCTTATTTTCTGAGCAATTTTTCCTGATAAGAGTTCAAACAGATACTGATCTTCCCATGCTTGAAAGACAACCCCATTATCCTTTAAGATATAATATGCTTTCATGGTGTCGTAGTAGTAGTGCTGGCATATGATATGTAAATCGTGCGTGGTTATTTTGTTGAAATCGTCGATAGAAGCAATATTGTACTTATAAAGTGTTTCGTAGTGTCTTGAAGTAAAAGGTAAGTGATATGGAGCCAAATTCTCCCTGATACTATGTACAGAACGCAGCTCTATATGGTGTTCCTGACATATTTTTTCAAGCTCAATCATTGTTTGATCTCCAAGATTGCGCAAACATGCAAGTTCCTCTTTGGAGCATAGAGATAATTGGGATAAGTAGAGGAAATAATTTCTCTCAAGAATATGGAAGAGCCTTTTAGACATAGGTACATCATAAATTGACACTGTATTATCTGGGGGCAGTAAATATCCGGCATCATTAAGTTCCCTAATAATAGAATAAATACGGTGGCGTTGAATGGGGAACTTTTGTATCAAAGATACATAGTCATGACCGTCCAGATCGGAAACCATAGTAAAGCCCAGTTCATGAAGGGTATTCTTAGCAGGGTAGGAAAGCTTCAAATCATCTATATGTAAATCCATAATTTTATACTCCTTTATTCATCCATTTTACTCGTAATAGAAACAGATTTGCAATATATTTTTCAGAAAATGGCAAATTTTAGCAGGAAACGGATATAGAATATCTATATTATCTGTAATGACAGAAAGAATAGTTTTGATAGTGCAGTATTACTCTGCATGAAATAAAACTATTTATTGACCGTTTTCTGCAATAAAAATTACATAAAGTGGACTAAAACAAGTCCCTTTTCGATAGCTCTATTGAATACAATACTCTAAAAAGAACCGAAATGGGTTCAGAAGTGTGGTGATGATATGGAGCAGAAAATAAAGCAGGACGAAATATTTATCGGGCGGAACATAAGGCGCATCAGAAAAGAAAAGGGGATACGGCAGACGGAAATGGTAGCATTGATGCAGTTAGAGAATGTACCTATGACCAGGGAAGCGTTAGTGAAGATAGAAAGGGGAATACAGCATATACAGGCGTCACAGCTTAGGGCGATCAGAAATGTATTGGAAACAACATATGATGAGCTGTTGAAATAAAACGACAGATCGGGTGTGACCTGTCATTTTATTAACATATTTTACATATCTATCCGATTGATAACAATTCTTTAATTGCCGTTGCAAATGAATTTGAAGAGGAAAGGCTTTCTTTCAGCGTATATTCATTACAGTCCGGCATTTGTGAAAGCATACTGATTTTATGCTTTTTCCATAACAGGGTAGCATTTTTTTCTGGCAGAATCTCAAAAATGAATTTATCATGCCAGTTTTCAAATACAATCCCGTTTTCCTTCAAAATGAAATAGGTCTGCATGGCAAGGATGTAATTCTCTTGGCATATAAGGTAAAGGTCATTGGCTGTCATATGTTTAAAGTCATCTAAGCAGGACATGTTGTTTTGGAACAGCATGGGGTAAATTTTTGAGGGAAACTGGTATTTATCAAAATATTCTTTGATTGACAGCATTGATCGTATTTCAATATTGTACTCTTGACAAATTTGTTCCAATTCTAAGATGGTTTTTTCCCCTAAATTCCGAAAATGCAGAATATCTTCTTTAGAATAGGAAGAAAGCTGCGAAAGATACATAACACCATTTCGTATGAGGGCGTTCTGCAATCGTTTCGACATAGGTACATCATAGATTGATATTTCATTATTTGGCGGCAGCAGATAACCTAAAGCGTTTAATTCGTCAATCAGTGGTTCAATATTATAGTTTTTAGGGAACCTATTTATCAGAGTAATATAGTTTTGTCCTGTCAGTTCCGAAACCATTGTCAAGCCTATGCTTTTTAAGGCAGATTTGGAGGCGGCAGAAATGTCTAAGTCTTGAATTTTCATATCTATATCATTGCTCCTTTATTCTTAGAGGTTGAAATGGAAACAAATCTAGTATAACACTTTTTCAGAAAAAATAAAATAAATATGGACTGAAACTGGTTCTAATTTTAAAATTTTGATTATTGTATTTTATGCCTGTGTCAAATTCTGCAAAATCTGGTCGTTTTCTGCAATTTAGTTGACTAATGTGCTAAAGAAAAATAAAATAATAAGGGGAATTGTAGATTTTTGTATGTCATCTTTTCTTACTATGAATGTAGAGAAAGGATTAAAGGATTTAGTAAGCTGTGTCGAAATACAACATGGTAGAGTATAAAATATCGGGACGGACTGCTATCAATTAGCAGGAAAGGAGGAGATAAAACAGATGTTCAAAATTGCAATATGTGATGATGAAAATCTTTTTACAGAAGAACTAAAAGAACTGATCTCCGGCTATATGATGGAAAAAGGTCTTGTTTTTGAGATAGATACATATAGCTCCGGGGAGGCATTGGTAGAACTAAGGGTTGAGGTAGTACAATATACGGTCGTGTTTTTGGATATCAATATGGATAAAGTTGATGGTATCAAGACGGCTGAGATGATCAGAAAAGTAAGCCGGGAAGTATTTATAGTATTTGTGACCGCATATGTGGATTATTCTCTGGAAGGATACCGATTAGATGTTGTAAGGTATTTGCTAAAGGGTAATGTCAACTTTCAGAGCAAAGTTAATGAATGTATGGATGCCATTATTGAAAAAATGAATTATTCTGTGGCAAAAAGGGAATTTGACTTTAAGGAAGGCAGAAAAGAAATATCACTGGAGAGATTATTGTATATTGAGAGCAATCTGCATATACTTGAGTTTCATGTTATGGAGGACACGGAAACAGTTTATACCATGTATGAAATATTAAATGTGTTGGATGATATGCTTTCGGAGAATGGTTTCATTAGAACACATCAGAGTTATCTTGTAAATGCAAAACATATCAAGAATGTTGTACGCTGTAAAGTGATACTGACAAACGGGGTTGAGTTATCCATACCAAAAGCAAGGTACACAGAAGTGAAGAAAAAGTTTATAACGTGTCGGGGAGAAGTGTAGATGTTTTATTTAATGCAGAGTATATTGTTGGTATTTATTGAAATAATGTGTTGTAAGATTTTTTATGAAACCTTTGGGAAAATACGATATAAAGGCTGGATTAATATAATACAATTTGTATTGTTGCTTGGCAGCATGTGTCTGATTGCATTTGGCTTTTCAGATCATTTTACAATAAGACAGATTGCTATTGTTTTGATGTTTTCAGTATTTATGTTATGGCATGTTAAAATTAGTCTGAAAAAATCATTTGTATTGGCTATATTATTTGATGCTTTGTTGTTGGCAATGGATTATTTGATTTATTTGATTAACAGATGGTTTTCTTTGGGTAGTGAGTTGCTAGGATGGCAGTATCAAGTCGGACAGGTTTTGGAATCTCTACTTGCAAAAATCGTATTATTTCTTTTTGTTCTCATAATAAGAAAATGGTTTGGAAAAAAATCAATGGAAATGTTGTCGGACACAGAGTGGTTAAGATTTCTGTTCTTTCCTTTATTTACCATAGTTGCCATTTCCGCAATGTTGTCTGTTTTTGGATATGTACAGACAGTAGAACAGGCGAATTTATTGTTTGTTATTGCATTTGGAATGATTGGAATGAATATCGTTGTGTTTTATCTAATTAATGATGTTGTGAAAAGGGAAGTGCAAATGCATGAAAACAAGGTTTTACAGATTCAGGCGAAAAATCAGTTGGAAATATACAGGTCTATCTCTGAAAACTTTGATAACCTAAAAAGAAGGACACACGAATTTAAAAACCAGATTTCATGTATAGAATCCTTACTGGAAAAAAAGCAATATTCTAAATTAGAAGAATATGCAAAAAAGATTTATGGTTCTCTGAATAACGAACCGGATGCCATTAATACCAATAATGTAATAGTAAATGCCATACTTAACACAAAATATCATGAGGCAGACTCAAAGGGAATTGTTTTTGTATTCAGGGTAAATGATCTTTCAGAATTGAGATTAAAAGATGAGGATGTGGTTACAATACTTGCCAACCTGCTGAACAATGCCATTGAAGCATGCGAGACTTGTGATGACCAAAAGGTAATTAAGTTCAAGTTTGTTAAAGAAGATGATATGATAATCATTGCTGTTAAAAACACATTTAATTATGATGTTATATATGAGAATGGAGAGATAAAATCTACGAAAACATCAAATGTGGATGAACATGGCGTAGGAATCAAGAATGTATTAAGAATCATTGGGAAATATGGTGGCTCATATGTCATTGAAGATAAGAATAAAGAATTTTTCTTTTCAATTATTATTCCTGCAAGTATGCAATGTTAAAATGATTGGTTCCTAAAACTGCTTTGTGCCGTTTTCTGCAAGAAATGTCCATTTTCTGCAAATCATCTTGAATTTTTTAATTAATAATTCATACTGAATAACTAAGGAGGCATGTTTATGATAGAGAAGATGGCATTAAAGATTGTCAGTCAAATGGAAATGGAAAGGATAATAAGCAAATCAAGGTGTGAATATTATGAATATGCATTAATAAGTATGACGGAACATGCTATAACAGTTGGAACTATGTTGCTTTTAGGATTAATATTCAGGCAATTTTTACCCACGATTTGTTTTATGGTGTTCTTTTTTTCATTGAGAAAACGGACAGGAGGATTTCATGCGAATAAGTTTTGGCAGTGCTATCTAGGGACGGTTATAACATATATTGTGGTTATACAGGTTGTACCTGTGCTTTGCATAAACCAGACTATTATGTATGGAATGCTATTTTTTGCAATAATTCTGATTTGTATAATAGGGACAATAAACCACCCGAATATAGATATGAATAAAAGCGAATTGCAGGAGTCTAAGAAAGCAGCAAGGTTGATTGTTCTAATGGAAGTAATAATAATTGCTGTTTTAGTTTATCTGAAAGCTGATATTATGTATATTAGCTATATGTCAGTGGCTATTATATTATGTGCATTCTTGATGTGTTTGGCAAAAATAATAAAACAGGAGGTATGTGTAAAATGAAGAAAAGTGAAATGGTCAGCAAAAAGGTATTAAAAGTAGTAGAGAGAATTGTTCGTAATAAAGCCGAAAATGTCATGGGTGGAGAACCACCATATTGTCTTGGGATTTATCATCAGCCCAAAAGACCGAAGCGGAAAAAGGATTAAGATTTAATAGTTAATATGGCAATAATGATAAATTAAAGCTTGTAGTAAAATTAAGTATAAGAAAAAGCCTTTCAGATTAGTATGGCGTGTCTGAAAGGCTTTTTTACCGTTTTCTGCTAAAAACGTCCACTTTCTGCAAGGGTAATTGACCTTTAACCATATTTTGTTATTATGAAAGCAAGGGAAAAATAAATTACAGATACATAAAATCAACAAAAAGGAGAAATTTTTTTGCAATGAAAAAATTAATGTCTATTATTACATGCATGACACTCTGCGTTATGATGGCTATGCCAGTATCAGCAGCGGAGGTAATGTCAAAAGAAAATGTTATTGAGAAGGAAGAAGTCAGTGCAACATCAGGCTCAAATTGCTTTAGTCGTACACTGTCAAAGTTAAATTTAATAAATGGTACTGCGTCATTCTCATCAGGTTCTTTGAGCGGCAATGGGCAAGTTGTTACTTCAATAAGTTTATATGTCCGTGTACCTTCGGGAAGTTTTCCATTTATTCTTAATTTGCAAGCTCCAGACGGGACAACATGTAGTGTTGCTATAACAGAAAGCGGAACTATAATATTAGATGATTTTAACGGATGCAGTCCATCGGGTAGCTGGAAAATATGGTTTGAGCCACAAGGAACTGTATCAACAGCAACAATAACTGTGAAGGTCTGCTATGATTATAGCTATTAGTGTAGAGAAATATTTCTGCAAGTTATTATTAATAAAAGAATACTAAATACGCATGATAAATTTTCCATATATTGTCATGCGTATTTTTTTATACATACAATTTTTCGATAATTCTCTGCGGTTTTGCAGTAGGGAAAATTATATTTAATGATATATTTTTTACATAAATTTGTATATAGGGGATATATAAAATGGGCAGTCCAGTACAATATATTCCTTAATATTGAATACAGCATTTTTAGAGTACCCAAATCGACATGGCAGGTCGGTGCGGTGTACTCTTTTTTTTGTTACTGTCGAAAATTGCTGATTTATCAGGACGTATACATACGAAGGTCGAAAAGAGAACCGCCTGCAGATTCTTCATCTCACAAATAAATGAAAAGAATGGAGAATCAGAAAATGAAGGATATAAAATATATTATTGCCGATAATGTGAAATTATACCGGAAAAAGCAAAATTTAACCCAATTTGAACTGGCGGAGAAAGCGGAGCTTTCAGTTGATTCTATAAAGCGGATCGAGCATGGGAGCAGAACAATGTCGTTAGAAAATTTTATGAGAATAGCAGAAGCATTGGATGTTCCCTTATCATTTCTCATGTATGAAAATCTAAATAAAATCCCCATAACAGAACGTGTTCTGAATATCTTAAACAATAAAGACGGAAAGCAACAGGAATATTTATTACATATGCTTGAAGAAATGTCATTTGGCTTGGACAAGCTCTTATAGCAAGCGTAAAAAGGTCGAAAAGGTGTATAGGGATTCTATGCGCCTTTTTGTTTTTTTCTCCAAAAGTGAAACCAAATTCCAGCAGGCAACGTATTGATAAAAAATTTGAGCAGATAGGATTTGGGGGAATGGACGAAAAGAGCGTACTAAAGAGATTACGAAACAGGGATGAAAAGGCATTTGAAGAAATAATTGATTTGTATAGTGCTTATATCACTGCCATTGTCAGAAACCTATTAAGCTCAAAGGGAACTAAAGAAGATGTGGAGGAGGTGGTTGCAGACACATTTATTTCATTGTGGAATACGGTTGAAAGGATCAATTATGAGGAATACAGCAGTATCAAGGCATACATAGCAGTCATTGCAAGGAATAAAGCAAAGGACTGGCTGCGAAGTGCCAAAGTGCAGAATTTACAGTTAATGGATGATATTCTGATAATTGATAACAGCGTGGAACAGCTAATAGTCCAAAGAGAACAACAGAGAATTATAGCAAAAATTTTAGAACAGTTGAAGCCGTTAGACTGGAAGATTTTTGTGGCGTATTACTACCAGTACAAAAAAGTAAATGAGATTGCGCAGGAGCTTCAGATGAATCCTCAGACAGTAAAAACCAGACTGCGGCGTGGAAGAGAGGTGCTTAAAAAATTTCTGATCAAAGAAGGATATGGAAGCAATGCAGATTAGGATTAGTGATATGCTTGATAATGCTTCAGAGTTGATTGAAGAGAACAGGGAAGTCAGAAAAACAACCAACAATGACAGAATCAAGAAAATTGTATTTTCAGAGATTGATTGTACGCCAAGACATATTGTAAAAGAGAAGGAGGAAAGGAACATGAGAAAAAAGATATTAAAAATTATGAAATGGGTAGGTTTGATTTTATTGGGTGTTATTGCAGCATTGACGGTTTGGAATTTTATCTGCAAGAAAGCAGAGCAGTTCAAAATTCAGGCTGCATATGGAACGGTTATTGAAGTGAATGGGCATAATATGGTGGTGGATATAAAGGGAGAGGATAACGAGACAACAATTATATTGCTGCCTGGTTGGGGATCGCCTTCGCCTATCTTGGAATTTCTTCCCCTGGCGGAAGAACTGTCAGAAGATTTCAGGGTTATTACCATAGAGCCGTTTGGATATGGGCTTTCCGACAGGGTTGGGACGGAACGGGAAATTAGCGTTGTCGTGGAAGAACTGCATGAGTGTACCCAAAAGTTAGGCTGTGATCAGTATTATTTAATGCCACATTCGCTCTCCGGGTTGTATTCCCTGTACTGGGCAAATACCTATCCGCAGGAAGTAAAGGGCTTTATAGGGATTGATCCGTCTGTTCCCAAACAGTCCGATGAAGAGCCGCTCCCGATCAGCATGGTGACATTGAATAAGCTATCAGCGTATTTCCAGAAAGCAGTAAACGTGTTGGGGATTACCCGGTTATGTTCCATAGGGCATCCGGAAAATGCAATCTATGCAGATACTACTTATCCATATTCAGAAAGGGAGTTGGAAGTATTCCGCATTTTGTCTATGGATTTCGCATACAGCAAAGATATTATGAATGAAATAGGGCATATGGAGGATAGTCTGGAGTCTGTGAGGGATATGAAATTTCCTGAAACAGTTCCAGTGCTGCAGTTTGTTTCAGCGGATAACTGTGAACTGCTGGAGACATGGGAATCGCTGCATAGGGAAGTAATTACAGAAACGGATAAGAGTGAAGTGCTGCGGCTGGATGGCGGGCATTACCTGCATTTTGAAAGGAAACAGGAACTTGTTGAAAAAGTAAGGGAATGGGTGCGAAATGTGGAAGAAGGATTTTAGATTTTTCCTTTTTCTGCAATATAAAGCCGTTTTCTGCAAAGGCAATGTAGTTGATACGTTTTTCTGCTATGATTAATGTGTATGCAAATGATTTTATGTATATAGGTTTACGCAGCGGTTAAACTGTTTGTATAAACTCAATAAGTTTTAAAAACTTATATTTGTGGGAAATGAGGTTTGTATACGTTTCTGCATTGGATGAAGGAGAGTAAGAAATGGATAAATATAAAGAATTGATAAGTCTTTTTTCGGATGTCCTCGAAAAATCGAAGGATTACCATATTGCATATATCTATCAGGAGGGCTATGCGTCTTTGGTCGGTTTATTGAACAAAGAGGAAGGGCAGAATCTGTCAATGATAGTGGATGAAAAATTTTCCTCGCCGGAGGGCATGGCAGAAAGTTTGCTTCGTAACTGGCGCTGGCAGTGGTTTTATGAAAATAGGGAGTTGCTGCCACGAAAAGATTATGATGATATTTGCAAGCTCGATAATGAACTGCCGGACAGCCTGCGGGAGCAATATAAGCAGGATATTTTAATGTGGCAGGATAAAATACAGGCTGTCTTACAAGAAGAAAGTTAAGTCTGTTTGTATATCAGACGTCCAATAAGGGAAGTAGCAGAGATAAAAACAAATACGATTGCTTGTAAAAACATATACATTGTGTTTTGGGTGTAGATGAAAAATAAAGCCAATAGAAAGCTGAAAAGCATCGTAAAATAAGTTCTCTTAATGAATGTGCGGTTTTCCTGTGCATCTACTTCCCGATTTGGATGGTCAACCGGACCGATGACCAGTATCAGTATGGCGGCAACCAGATACAGAGTAAAAGAGATCGGAATGGGTATTGTTAAATATTTTACTGCCAATAGGGAAGATGTGAGTATGAAACAGGAGCCTATAAAACAGGCAAAATACGTTTTCATGTGTACACCGCCGCCATATGAACGCATAGGGATAAAAAGCAGGAAAAAGAAAAGGCATTCAGGCATCATACCAAGAAACAGAGCAATTATAATACTGCATATGGTACTCACGGACAACTCTAAAAAGCATTGGAAACCGTACTGGTAGATTTCAACAAGCTCTTGGGTAATAATTTCTTTTTCATATATATAGACTGCTAATTTTTTTGCTAAATGTTCCATGATAGCTCCTTTTTAGAATTTGAAATCACCCCATATGTTATCCGGCTTTCTCTGTATATAAACCATACATGATGACAATAACCTGAAATATATTGTCATTGTCTGTTATATCCATTTGACCATGATAATTTACAACAGCATGGTTTATGGATGAAAGTCCAAGACCGTGATATATGGTATCGGATTTTGTAGTTAAATAGTGACCAATTTTGTCTTTTTTTCGCTTTGCCCGATAGTTATTTTTTATGCATAACTGAAAGATGCCTTTGGCATAAGAAATATCAAGGCATATAAATCCTTTTCCGTTCGGAATATCCCGACAGGCTTCCAGAGCATTTTCCAGCAAATTCCCTAGAACTATGGCTAAATGCCCGCTTTCAAATGGAAGGGAGGCAGGTATAAGGACATTGGCATTAAATTGTATATTATCTTTTTGTGCTGTAGCATATGCGTGATTGATTAAGGAATCTACAACTATATTACCGCTGCGGGAAACTTCCTCCGGACGATCTCCGGCGCCAACATCTAACATTTGCATTATGTATTTCTCTGCCTCGCTGTTCTGCCCAGTCTGAACCATTCCAAGAAGCCCGGAAAGATGATTTTTTAAATCATGCCGGATTCTGCGGATTTCAAGATAGAGGCTTTCACGTTCTTCCGCCTGTTGGGTGCAAAGCTCCAGTTGCTGCGCATACAGACGGTTTTGCTCACGCAGTTCAGCATTCCGGCTGATCCAGTCATAGACCTCAAAGATAACATAGTTTATAACCAGCAGCAGGAAACTCGCTGTGGCAGAGAATATCATATATTCGCTATGAACAGCCGCAATAAGAAATATATGGTGCATTACATAAATGCTGCTGATTGGTATCAGTAAAATGCTCAAAAAGTAAAGCAGGGGAATTTCGGAATAGTGGTTATCCTTGATCCAGTGGCTTATGATAACTGATAACAGCAGCATACACATTTTAGATATGAAACTTCCGGCGTTCTGAAGTGTTATGGAATCGAAACCGACAGATATTAGTATCATCAGAACAATGACTTCTACTAACATCCATACCGTGCATATCAATAAGGAAAATATACAACGCTGCATGACACTTCTCTTGCGGGTAGCTGAGCTGATCATAAATATCAGCAGGACATTCCCAAGCAACAACAGATGTGGCGGGAACACGGAACCGATATTATTTATGATCAGAAAGACATAATATATGCCCCACTCTATGCAGCCTTTTAAATTCCTGTTCTCTGGTCCCCAAAATACTTTCATATATTTTCGTATAATAAGAAGGTGGAGCAGTGACAGGAACAATTCGGGTATGATTGACAAATATTCAGTCATTCTTCTATGACCGCCTTTCCGCCTGCAATCTTACAAAGCTGCTGGCGAACTTCCTTTTGCCGATCCTCGCTGATTTTCAATTCTATTTCTTTTCCCATGAAACTGATAGTAATATTGAAAAAGTTCATCTTCTTCACATAATCGTAATTCACTAAAAAGGACTGGTGTATACGCAGAAAATATTGCCTGCTTGCTGCCAGTTCTTTTTCGACATTATTGAGCTTTCCATAAAAATGTTCATCAGAGCCATCTTTAAGGTGGATATAAACGATTCTGTTATTGCTTTCAAAATAAACAATATCTCTTACGGACACTTTCTGTATTTCCTTGTTGAATGTAAATTGATAGAATACCTCCGTCTCATTGATTCGTTTACAGGAATCCTTAAAATAGCGGGCGAACAGGACATGGTTTAAAGGCTTTGAGAGGAAGCGGAATGGTTCCACTTCAAACAGTTCCTTTAAATATTTATCATAGCCCGATATATAAATCAGCAATACAGTCCGGTCAATTTCACGAATGTGCCGTGCAGCGGTTATTCCGTCTACCTGCTCCATCTCAATGTCAATAAATATAAGTTGATAATGTTCGCCGTTCTGAATGCTTTTCAGAAGGGTTTTGCCGTCGGAGAATACTTCGGTTTCCACACGGATGCCTAACTTCCGGCTTTCCTGAAATACCAGAGTTTCAATTTCCCCGGTAAAATTGGAATCGTCATCACATATCGCTATTCTTAGCATTTTTATCCACTTCCTTTGCAGATTCTTCCTCGCTCTCCTCTTGTGCCTGCTCTAAGCGCTCAAGTACACAGCGGAGTGTCTTTTGGTTGACTTCGGATAACTTCTGATAGCGGCGGACAATATCATAGCACTTATCCATTTCCTGATTCATGCGGTATTGTCCGTTATAATCACGTTTTACATCAGAAATCCCAAGTATATAGTCGGTAGTAACGTTATATTCTTGTGATATGTTTATAAGTATATCAGAAGGAATATCATAAGCGTTATTTTCCATTCTGCTTACCGCTTGTTGAGTAGTTCCGATTTTCTTGGCAAGAGCTTCTTGCGATAAGCCTAAGCTCTTTCTTAGTTCACGAATACGATTATTTACCATATGTACAACTTCCTTTCAAGTAATATTCTTACATGAATATTCAAAATAAGCTAACAACTAGAATATGTATCGAATTATTCATATAACGGTAAAATAGAAAGAAATACAACTTAAACATCGGTATGGGAATAATTGCAGGGAAAAATTACATGCTGTGTCGGAATTTCAACATTTAAAAGGAATATGATGTAGAGTAAGGTATACTCTTATTGAAAAATGAAATTGGAGGTGTATTATATGTTAGGCAAAGGAAAGAAAAATATTACAGCTACAATTTTGGAAAAAGTAGCACGTAATTCTGTGAAAGCAGCAGCCGACAGCAGATGTATGTATTGTCTGCATCAGCCCAAGCAGCCGACAGGAATCAAGAAGCTTTCCCGATAAGAAAGCTGTATATGGAAAAAACTGCCGTATGTGTGAGGAAACTTACATATATGGCAGTTTTTTTGAAAAAGAGATTCAGTCAATTCATTTTCAATGTAGTGACTTAAAAATGCCTGTCGAAAAATGATGCTTTATGTCCGGGTTTGTATCCGATGTCCTCCATTTGGTTCTTCATTTCAAAAATAAATTAGAATGGAGAATAGAAGAATGAAGGGTATAAGATATATATTATTGCGGATAATGTGAGATTATGCCGAAAAAGAGAAAACTTAATACAGGCAGAACTGTCACCAGATTCTATAAAGCGGATTGAGGGTGAAAAAAGAACAATGTCATTAGAGAACTTTATAAGGCTTTCGGATGCACTTCGTATACCGTTATCATTCTTTATGTATGATCAAAATGATATGATGCAAGAGATGGCTGAAGGAATGGAGAAGCTATTGTAAAAACATAAAGAAAACAGTTTGGCTGGAATGATAGCTAGGCTGTTTCTTTATGATATGGATAAAAATATGAACAGGTATTTAAATGAAGTATCTCTGAAAAATTACATATAAATTCGTAATTCTTACATGTGCAGAAAAAATAGGTTCTTTATAGATATAATGGGCTTATAACAAATGAACAGACAGGGGTATTTAATATGAAATTAAAAAAGAGTAAGTATTTGCACAACGTAGAAACGGATTGTTGGGTAATCCTTGAGGATGATAGAACGGGTGAGTGGATAAAAATTCATAAAGAATGGATGGATATACTTGATAAGTTCTTAATTGAAGAATTAGATGAAAAGGAAGCTCTTAATAGATTTGAGGATAATGAGGATAAGGAATACTTTGAAAAGCTGATTACGCTTATGAAAAAAAAGAAATTTCTTATTCCGGTTGACGAGGAAGAAAAAGCGCATATTGAACAGGTATATATCGCAGTGACAAATAATTGCAACTTAAAGTGCAAACATTGTTGCTATGATGCCTCCGCATTGAATGAGAAAAAGTGTGACTTATCAACTATAGAGGTTAAAAGCATATTTGATAAGGTAATTGGGTTATCGCCCGATTGTATTGCCATCAGTGGGGGAGAACCCTTAGTGAGAGAAGATATTATAGAATTGTTGACATATTTAAGACAACAATTTCAGGGGAAAATAACACTCTCGTCAAATGCAATACTGATTACCGAAAAGAATGTAAATGCAATTTATGATTTGGTAGACAGTTTTGATATTAGTATTGATGGAGTAGATGAAGAGACATGCAGTAGAATCAGAGGAAAGGGTGTTTTTGATAAAGTAATCAATATCATTAACATGATCAAGAATATCGGAGATAAGCGCATATGTTTATCTATGGTAGATGAGCTAAACCAGATAGGGATAAAAAATAGATATGTATCGGCAGGAGCATAGATTTTCTCCTGCCACGCCTATATTTAGGCGGTTTGACGTTTGGTACGCTGCATATATTCCCGTTCCATTTCCTGCATTTCTTCGTCCGTAGGGATGTCCACAATCCCGACATAGGAATAGTAGATGTCGATTTGCTGTGTCCGTTTCCTGTCCTTTTTCTCACGCTCATGGACTACGATTTTATCCACAAATGCGTTTAGGATTTCGGGTGTCAGCTCGTCGATGCGGGTGTATTTCTTGGTGACGGCTATCAGTTTGGCGACATTGGTCGCTTCTGTGTCGGCTTCGCTGACCTCGGCTGTCAAGGCTTCGATTTCCTGCTTTAGCTGTTCCTGCTCGGCTTCATATCCGTCTGACAGCTTGTAAAAGCGTTCGTCATTCAGCTTTCCGTTGACATTATCCTCATAGATTTTACGGAACAGGCGGTCAAGCTCCTTTATCCGCTTTTCGTCCTTTTCTATCTGTTTCTGCTTTGCGGACAATTCGTATCTGCGTTCCGCAAGGGTGGCGTCAATCTGCTGTCGGATAAACACACGCTCAAACTGCTGTAAATAGGAGAGGAAATGCTGAAGCTGTTTCAGAACCAACTGTTTTAATGCGTCCTCTCGGATATAGTGCTGCGTACATTCCTTCGCCCTGCTCGTCCGTTTATACATGGAACAGCGGAAATGCGTATATCCGTTTGCTGTGGCTAGGCTGAGTTTCGCCCCGCAGTCGGCACAATAGAGCAGCCCTGAAAAGATACTTGTCAATCCGCTTTTGGTCGGTCTGCGTTTATTTTCCCGTATCATCTGAACTTTTTCCCACATATCCCTGTCAATGATGGGCGTATGGGCGTCCTCGATATACGTCCGCCTGTCCTTTGCGGTTGGGATGCGTTTCTTGCTCTTGAAGCCTAAACGGGTGGATTTAAAGCTCTCCGTCACGCCGATATACGCCACATTTTCCAGAATGGACGCAATCACGGACGTCTCCCAGTTATAGGGATGTCCCGATTTTTTTGCAACGCCGATTCCCTTTGATACTTTGTAGGCTGACGGGGTAAGCGCTTTATCTTCCCAGAGGGCTGTGGCAATGGCTGACACGCCTTTCCCCTGCATACAGAGTGAGAATATCCTGCGGACGACTGCCGCCGCTTCCTCGTCCACAAGCCAGCGTGTTTTATCGTCTGGATTCCGCAAATACCCGTAGGGCGGCGCGCCCAAATGCTCGCCTGCAAGCCCTTTCGCTTTCTTGACTTCCTTTACCTTTTTGCTTGTGCTTTTGGGATACCATTCGTTGAAAAGGTTGGTAAAGGCGGCAAATTCGTTGCTCTCAAGGCTGCCCGTGTCCACGTTGTCCATGATGGCGATGAACCTCACGCCCGCTTCGGGGTAGATGATTTCGGAGTATGAGCCGACCTCGATATAGTTCCTGCCGAAGCGTGATAAGTCTTTGACAATGACGGTCTTTACAAACCCTTTTTCAATGTCCGACGACATTTCCTTAAAGCTTGGGCGGTCGAAATTCGTACCCGTATAGCCGTCGTCCACGTAGAATTTCGGGTTAGGGAAACCGTGTTCTTTTGCGTATTTCATCAGATATTCTTTCTGGTTTACAATGCTGTTGCTTTCGCCTTCCCGCCCGTCATCTTGGCTTAACCTACAATATAATGCCGTAAATTCTTCCTGCTGTCTTTTCATAAAGCTCTCCTTTTCGACAGCAGACACGGTATTGTGAAGTGTAGGTACAGTGTACCACACCTGACCTTAAACTTCAACGCTTTAAAGCGGTAATTCTTCCGCTGCCTGTTATTCCCCGTCATCATCACCCCAATTCTTATCATTTAAAAATCCATATCCCTGTGCGCTGCGCCGAAAAATATCCGTAAGCATTACAAGCAAGTCCCGCCCATCTTTTCGGAAATGGGCGTTGACGGTGTATTCCGTGCCGCCGATTTTCTCGGTAAGGCTCATCGGCTCTGGGATGCGGACAAGGGGCGTGACGTTCTGGGCAGGCAGCAGAGGGGGATATATTTTATCGGGATTTACCATAGGGGCATCCTTGTATTCCTCCATAATCGCCTGTATTTCTTCCTCGGACAGTCTGCTCATCGCAATAATTCCTCCCTCCTGCGGTCTGTTTTAACGGTCTGTTTCTGTCGGCTTGGACGCTGTTTTTCAATCGTATCATGGATTTGGTCTAAGCAGTTGTCGATATGGGCAGAGCGTTTCTCAATCCCGTCTGCATATTTCAGCCGCTTTCTAAGCTCCGCTATCCGCTCTGTCACGCCCTGTTTTTCTGCTCGGAGTGTTTCTTTTTCGGCTGGTGTGGCACGGCGTACCTTGTTCCGCAAGTGCTGGCGGTAGTCAATCAGTTTATTCATTTCGGTCTGGTTTTTCTCCCTGTCGGCGTGTAAGTCGGAAAGGGTAGAGATGTTATGCTTTGACATATACCTTACCTGTGCGGTAATCTCGTCCAGTTTCCGAAGCTCCTCTTTCATCAGCGGGCTTGCCGGCTTGTAGTCCGTACCTTTTGGGAATATCCCCAACTGATAACACCAGTAGTAATATAACGCTAAGATTCCCGTGGTTTTCTGGTGTGGTTTCCATGCGTTTTTGTACTGCTTTGGCATATGCGGGGAGTAGGAAATCCTTGCTTTGTAGTTCCCATATCGGGAAGTCCCACCTAAACATGACCGTATGAAATCGGGTGTCAGCCGCTCGTCAAGGGTGTCTAACCTTGTGAAATGCTTATACTGCGGCAGCTTCATTTTCCAATGACTGCCCGAAGAATCCACCTCATATCCCTTGTCGGTAAGGTATTTCATCATATGCTGTAAATCCCTGCTCCTGTTGATTGCTTCCTTTAAATCCTCCCGATAGACGTTGTACCGTGTCGGCTTGCCTCTCTTTTCGTCCAGATAAAGCGGTCTTGCAGGGGCTTTCTTGGGGTTTTCAATCACCGATAAACTGTACTCTCGGCATAAGCGGTCGGACACCTCCCTTAGCCGTTTCTGTTCGGATTTTGAGTAATTATATTTGCTCCCATCCAGATAAGAAACGGAGTTAAAACAGAAATGATTATGGAGATGTCCTTTGTCAAGGTGGGTGGCAACGATTATCTGGTATTTATCGTCCCACATTTCCCTTGCCAGTTTCAATCCGATTTCGTGGCACTGTTCGGGCGTTACCTCGTCTGGCTTGAAGCTCTGGTAGCCGTGCCATGCGATATATCCGCCTGTCTTTTGGTACTGCTTCTTTGTCAAAATCATCTGCTGTAATGCGGTTTCTTTCAAACAGTTGATAGCGGAAACATACTCGCCCTCATTTGTTTTTGACGGATTTTTCACATAGGAGAACACGTCAAAGAAGTCCTGCATATCTTCATTCGGCACGGTCTTTTCTGGATTTTCTATATAGTCAATCACGTCTTTTATGCTCCCTTTGACATGCCATAGGCTCGTTACCGCCATATCAGACCGCCCCCTGTTCTGTCAATTCTTCTATGCTGAACCGTTGTGGGAGAGTTGTTTTCTGTTGCAGTTCTAAGATAAAATCCTCAATCTCCTTACAGATTTCAGTGGCGGTTGGATAGTATGGGACACACTTTTTGAAAGCGTCATGCACTTCATAGAGCTTGTTTAACAGTGCCCAAAACTCGGTTTTTGGCTTCGGCTGCGGGGCGTTTTCCTTGCATAACTGGCGCATAAATTCGGCAGCGGACAGACCGCAAGCGGCGGTGCACTGCTTTAATTTTTCATGTTCTCCCTCGTTCAATCGGACGGTAATCGGGACATTCCGCACGCCCTTTTCTGATTTTTCTCTGCTCATTTTCCTTAATCCTCCAGTCTTATTTTTCTTTTTTCGGGGTAAACAGGGGCTGTCCCCTGAGAGAAGTCCACACGCCTTTAGGCTGTGGATTGGATTGTGGCTTACACAATCCGATGCTCGCTATCTCTGTGGACAATGCCGCAGAGCATTTTTCCTGTGCAGCGGTATTCTTAACGCCTGTCTTACCCTCCGAAAAGAAAATCCTATGTCCCTGCACCTCCGTTCTGGATTTGATTTCTTTTGACTTTTGGATAAATGAAAAAGCCGCCACACCGCACCACGAATGACAGGAGTGTTTTCTCCTGCTCGGATTCGCAATGCTATGTAACGGCTTTGAAATTCAAAACCATGCTGCCATACGCCAGCCGAAAAAGGCAGCATACTTTCGGCGGCGGTCAGTCTTGTCCGTTGGCTGACATTCCATTCTTCCATCTATGTGCTATTTAATTTTCAATCTTCCAATTCCCTCACGGGTATTTTAGAATACCATAGCGGCTGCACCCATGTCAAGATTTTGGGTAAACTTTTTAGTATTCCCTGTGGACAGGAATTTTATACATCAATTTTTATAATTAGGCGGGGGAATTTTATCCGCCACCCAATAGCCCGTCAAAAAGCTGTCTTTATTAGCTGATTATAAAATCTTTCGCAGCTTTTTCCGCAGATGGTCTAATCTTGCATAGATAGCCCCTGTTGTCAATCCGACAAGCGGGACAATTTCCTTTGTGGAATAGCCCTGCATTTTCAACAGGATGATTTGCAGAGTACGCCTGTCCACCGCAAGCAATGCCCGATACAGAGTTTCGTCCTCAATTTCATCCAGCAAATCAGAAACAGTCTTTACCTCTGTATTCTGTTCTTTGTCTGCCATCCCCTCAAGGTATTCGCCGAAGTCGCTTGTCCAATAGTAAAACCGCCTGTTGGAATTGAAGTCTGCTCTGTCGTCTGTGCAGATTTGTTCAATGATAGTTTCATCCACTCCGTGTTCCCTCAATATTTTTTCCTCGGCTTCTTTCCAGATAAGCCATTTCCTGTTCTCCCGTCCGTTGTTGTATGCCATTCTTTTTTCCTCCAATCTGAAATTTTTGAAAATGCTAAAATTCAGATTGGAAAGGCGGCGAACGGCATCCAATAGCAGAAACAGCCCTGCGGCACATTCCGATAAAAAACGACAAAAGAAAAACCGCAAAGGCTCTGTGACCTCTACGGTTATAAGTAATCATAATTCTGTTAAGTGGAGATTCTACTTCTGGTTTTATGGTGAGAAGCAGCGTTACGTGGGCAGGGATTTTTTTAACTGGCTTCCTGCCAATCCCCGATATGCTATGTATGGATATACTCTGCATTGCATGAGCAGATAGATTACTGCCAGAAAAAAGAACATAAAAAACCCTCCAACCTCTAAAACAGGTCTGGAGAGTGTCTGTTAAGTCTTTTCGGGCACAGCAATACCGCCCACCACACGCCGTTTTTTTTATTTGGTGGGCGTTTGCCTTAAAACCTTATGAAATAAAACAAAGCCGACAAACTGTGATTTTATTTCACAAATTCATCGGCTCTGCGTCTGTGCGTCTGGCTCTTTCATAACAACTACTTTTAATGATTTTACATTGATTAAACTTTCTTGCCTGCATTTCGGACAATACAGAGGGAAGTTCCTTATTTCTGTATCTTCCCTTATTTTCATGCGTGTCTTATTTTCGCATATAGGGCAATATATCCAATGATACCGTTCCATATCTTTCTACACTCCAAAACTATTTTACAATCACTGTTCCGCTATTGCTCATGATAGATAAACTGTTTTCGCCCTTTCCGATGCTCCCATCCTTGCATCCGTCCGTATCGGTACTGAATTCCGCATTTTTAAGCTGTACGGTTACATCGTCCGAACCACTGGATATATGGCAGGATAAATTATCTGGCATCGCTTCATGGGTCAATGATATATCTCCCGAACCCGTTTCTACAGACAGGGAATCATAGCTATTTATGTCGCTTATATTCACTTCGCCAGAATCTGTCGAAACAGCGGTCTTTCCAATAACTGTATTTTTCATGGTAACATATGCGGATTCTGTATTTATATTAGAATCCGTGCATGAAGCGTCTGTTATTTTAATATCGCCTGAAAGAGATTTTATTTTTGCGCTTTCAGCTATGAAATCAGACATCGTTACATAGCCAGACTGGTTGTTCAAGGACAAAGTGGAAATGCTGACCGCTTCCAACTCCATCTCTCCTGAACCATTGTTAATGGCTAAGGAAACAGCATTATCTTTAGGAATATACAGTATTATTTTCCCTGCTTCGCCAAATGAGAATTGCTCCGCCAGATTTTTGTCCGTATCATCATCCTGCTGTACCATTAGTTTTCCATCTTTCTGCACAACCTGCATATCACGGTCATCTTTGACTTTCCCCTCGCAGGCTATGTGTACTTTGTCATCACTGGAAGCCATCACTTTTAAATTCCAAGAGGAAATATCCAATACAATTTCTGAAATACCTTCTGCTGAAAATTCCTCGTTAGAATCTATTTTTTTCTTGTTCCCGCATCCGCATATGCCAAAAGCTATCACTAAAATCCCCGCTAACAGTATTCTTTTCACATTCATAACCCCGCCCCCTACATTAAATCTTTGCTTTCCACATTTACGATTGACAAAGCGGCAAAAACCAAAGAAATAGTTGTCAAAATAACGGGGAATACTGCGTTGCCTGCCATTGTGAAATCGCCAATGTTCGCCTGTGTGAGAAAAATCAGCAAAAATGAAGTGACAATCGTTGCTTTTGAAGATTTTAAAGCCATTCCGACAAACAGGGCAATAAAGCTCATGCTGACGATTACCACTGATTTTAGTATCAGTTGTATATAAAATGACAGGCTGCCTATTGAAAAATCAACAGCAAAGGATGACTGCATAAATTTTGCCCCAAAGAACACGCACATATAAATTGCCAGTTTTGTTAAAATGAGTGCGGTAAAATTAAAAGTCCAGACCGCAATCATTTGGGAAGCTAAGATTTTCTGCCGCTTAATAGGGTAGGAAAACATCAGATTCATGGTCTTGTTTTTGTATGCGCTTACAATAAAGGATGCCAACATTACACTGGTGTAAATAAGAAAAGCCATACTGGTAAATAATTCGATAGGAGCGGAGATTACATCTGTCCCAGGCGCAGCATCCAGTGTCCCGTCTGGGTCGTTGGCAATGCCCAAAAACGCTAACGCAAAGACAAATAAGCCAAGCAGAGCCGCCATGATGATTACGCCTTTGATATATTTCCCGATATTATTCTTTTTCCATTCAAGTCTGACAAGCTTTAACATGATTTTCCCACCTCCGATGTGATTTTTAAGAAATAGTCCTCCAATGTTTCGGTATGTTGGCTGATGGAAGCAATCTCTAAATCATTTGCCATCAATTCCCTCGAAATCTTTTGTGTGGTGACACCCTGCTCATAAATACGAATCCCCGAATCGTTTACGATTTTAAAATTACTTAACTGCATTTTTTCAGCTAAAACATACGCCGCTTTCTTTGTATCCTCTACGGCAAGTTCAATATACGCCGTATTTGTTTCTGCAATTTCTTTCATGGATATTTCTTTCATCATCTTTCCATGATGGATAACGCCAACCGTATCGGCAATACTTTCTATCTCTGGGAGAAGATGACTGGATATCATAAGCGTCATGCCATACTCGGTACATAGCATCCGAAACAAATCTCTGATTTGCTTCATTCCTGCGGGGTCTAAACCGTTTGTCGGCTCGTCAAGGATAACTAACTCTGGCTTGCACAATATGGCACGGGCAATCCCCAGACGCTGCTTCATTCCTAAAGAATAGCTGCCCGCAGGCTTATCCGCCGCATCAGAAAGCCCAAGCATCTGAAGAGCTTCCTCCACGCTGCCCTTGTTGTAATACCCCATATACTCACAATGAAGCTGTAAGTTGTCCTTTCCGCTCATATGGTCATAAAATGTAGGAAATTCAATGATGCTTCCCATACGCTTCAGCACCTCGTAAGAGGTTTTTTCCAATGCTTTCCCAAACAGCCAGGCCGTGCCGCTTGTCGGTTTCCAAAGGTTGGTAAGCATCTTCATCACCGTGGTTTTTCCTGCGCCGTTCGGTCCTAAAAATCCATATACCTCACCTTTCTTTACATGGATATTCACATCTGTGACTAACTGTTTCCCATCTATCGTTTTGCTTAGATGGCTTGTTTGCAAAATATAAGACATTTTTTGCCTCCTTTCCTTAATGTTGCCAGTTTTCTGGCATAAAGGGATACCCATAGGGTGTTTCCTTAGTAACGCCTTTCTCGGACGTAACAATACGCCCAAAGGTGTTTTATGAATATCATTATAGCGATATAGATTTTCAAAACTCTTGACTAATTCTTACGAATTTCTTTCGCAGGGAATTTAATAAGTTATTTTTTTCAACTTTACTGTAAAAGTTGTTTTGACATTCGGTATGCTGTTTAAAAACAAATCGCCCTCTAACTGCTTTGTAAGGTTCTTCGCAATCGTTAAGCCTAATCCGTTCCCTTGTATTTCCCTGTTTCTGGAATCTTCCATTGTATAGAGCCTGTCAAACACATTCGATGCAAATTCCTGTTCAATCCCTTTCCCTTTATCAACCACATCAATATATACATTGCCTTTGTCCTGACGCAAAAAAACTCCTAAATATTTTCCGTCGGAGCCGTAGCGTATTACATTTGACAATAAATTGTATAAAATCCTTTGCAGGGCTTCTTTCTCCCCCTGCACAAAAATAGCTGTTTCTGGAATAAACAAATCAACATCAAAATCTTTCTGCAATAAAATATCATAAAACTCCAAAACATTCTCCCTGCATATCTCGTTGATATTGACTTTGCCAAGATTTATATTTGTATCGCCAGATTCCAGTTTTGCTAATGTAAAAAACTGATTGATAAGATTCATAACTTGATTCGCTTTTGTTTCTACTTTTTTCAACATCTCATGATCTGCATGGTTCAAACGCATAATTTCCAGATAACCCAATATGACCGTTAGAGGTGTTTTTATGTCATGGGAGATATTCGCCAACATCTTTTTAGAAGAAATTTCTTCCCTTTTAAAATCTGCCCTTATTTTCTGTCGGTCTATCAGCAGGCGGTTGATTTGTCCCCCTAATTCCATCAAAACAGGGTTGTCCGTAAATACCATTACTTTCTCGTCGCTACCAGTTTCTAAAATTTCCTCCAATTTTTTATTTATCCGTCTTATCTTTGCCTGTATTCCCCTGCCAAAAATAAAACGCTGGTATAAAACTACAAGGAATAGCAAGCAGACAACAACTGCCAAAAAGAATATGATTGTTTTATCGCTCATCCTATCACTCCCCCAATTTGTATCCGATTCCCCATACCGTAATCACATACTGCGGTTTGCGTGGATTATCCTCTATTTTATTCCTCAATCTGCTGATATGGACATTGACAGCATTTTCATCGCCATAATAGGTATCATTCCAGACAAGGGAGTAAATCTGTTCTTTCGTATATACTTTTTTTGGATTCTGCAATAACAGCTTTAAAATTTCAAATTCTTTTGATGTAAGCTCTATTTTACAGCCGTTTTTTGTTACAGAATATCCATTAAGATTCATGACAAGGTTTCTCGTTTGAAGTATTGGCTGCTGCTCGGTTGCGCTTGCGGCATACTGTGTATTTCTTCGGATATTTGCTTTTATCCTTGCCAATACTTCTGTGACAGAAAACGGTTTCGTTATATAATCATCCGCTCCCAGACCTAAACCAAGCGTTTTATCAGAATCGGTATCTTTTGCCGATATAATAATAATCGGAACAGTGCTGTTTTCTCTGATTTTTTCCATGACTTCCATTCCGCTTATTTGAGGAATCATCAAATCAAGCAAAACCAGACTGAAACTATCCGAAAAGAACCTGTCGAGGGCACTTTTGCCATCATACGCTGTAATTACCTCAAATTTCTCTGTAGTCAAAAAATTCTTTAGCATGGTACTGATTTCCACATCATCTTCAACCAATAAAATCTTACTCATTGTCCGATTCCTCCTTATCTCTTTTCTTGAAACGCCCATCTTTGGGCTTTGATGCAGTCTTTGGAATCAGCCACACATTGCTGATTCGCATTACATCGGGGATTCGGTTTGTAGCGCATAATACCTGTATCCTCCGTTCGGACAATCCCCATTTTTCAGCCGCTTCTTTTACATTCATGTAATCAAACATTGAAATAACCTCCTTCATAACTGATATTATAATGCGCCAAAACGAATAATACAATCAAGAAAATGATTCCATGCACAAGAATCGTTCCTCATTAAAAAACGGCAGGATTTTTGATATTGATATCCTACCGTTTCTTCACTAATTATAAATGATTTCCTCGTTCACAATCTCCCTTGCACAAGCCCTTATGTTATTTAAGTGTTGTACCCATTCTAAGGCGTGTTTATGCCCTGCGCCTGTTTCATGCCCTCTATGAGCCTTTTAAAGCGTTCCTGCGCCTGTCTGTCGATGTCGGCAAGGTATGTATTCAGCTTGCCGTTTGTGAGAAGATTGGTGTATGTACCCCTGCGGTACTGCTTCAGATAGTCCAGATGCCGATGTCCCCAGATTCCTATTGAATGTTCTTCTTCGGTGGGCATAGTTAAGCATGGGATTAGATAATCGCTTTCTTTTCGGTATGTGCCGTCTAATTGCTCAAATAATGATTTTGCCATTTTCTGTTTCCTCCAGATAAGATATTCACTCCACATTATTGCGCCTACTGTCTTAAACAAATTTTTGTGTTTTCTCCTTATCTGGTTTCATTCATATTGAAAAAAACAAGAAAATTATTGACAAATTTTATGAATTAAACAAGGAATTGGGGACAATACCAGTTGTCAGGTATTTTTATGCATTGGGGCGGGGAGTTGATTTACAGAAAGAGCTGCAGGTGCATGATACCGAATATGATGTGGAACAAGAGGTTGCGGAAACAGAAACTATTGAGGAAGTGCAGAAGTATATGCTTGGCAATCGCTGTGGAGCAGGAAAACGGCAATTTATTATAGACTATGATGGAAGAATTTATCCCTGTGGTATGTTGATTAAAGATGAATATTGTATGGGAAATATCTTTGAAATCGAGAATATAGGAGATTATTTGGAACAAGACTTTAAGGTTGAATGTCTAAGACCGTGGAATGCAGAAAAGTGCAAAGAATGTCAGGCAAGATTATTTTGTTACAATTGTTTGGGAGAATATGATATTTTGCAACAAAATGGTCTGGTTGAGGATAAACTGTGTTGCAGGAAAGAGAATATTATTAAGATTATGGAGGCACTATGATATTCAATATTTGGGTTACGAGGCAATGTAATTTAAAATGTACATATTGTTATGAAGGGCAGGAAAAATTAGATAAAAAGTTGGATAACGATACTGTACAAAAAGTTATAGAATTTGTAGTACAGAAAACTAATGAGAAAAAAGATTCATCTATCAGTGTTAATTTTCATGGTGGAGAACCATTAATTGCCTTCGACATAGTGCAGTATATTGTTATTGAGCTAGGGAAAAGACTGGGTACCGTAAAGATAAACTATGGTCTTACTACTAACGGAACATTGCTTGATGATAATATTATTGAGTTTTTGGCTCAGGCAATGCCACTGGGATTAACACTCAGTGTAGATGGAAATAAAGATGCTCATAATAAAAATAGAAAATTAGCTAATGGGCAGGGATCATATGAACTTGTAGATCGGTATTTAGAAAAAATCATAAAACAAATACCAGAGTGCCGGGCAAGGGCAACATATACCCATAATACAGTAAATGATTTATCTAAAAGCGTGATACATCTCATTCAAAAAGGATTTAAAACTATTGTTGCGGCAGGGGATTATTATGATCCATCTTGGCAGGACGAAGACGAAAATATTTTAAGGAGAGAAATACATAAGTTGCATGATTACTATCAGGCAATGCCAAATAAGGAAGAAGTGCGAGTGAATCTTTTAGATAAAAGCCTTACTGAATATTTACCATGTCAAGGCGGAATATCCTCTGTGAATATCGATGTTGATGGAAAGCTATACCCTTGTATTGCTGCGGTGGGCAATAGTGATTATCAAATTGGTGATATAGAATGTGGCATTGATAAAATAAAGGTGGCAAACATTCTGGATATGGGTTCAGCAATGCATGAGGAGTGCAAAGAATGTCCAATAAATAAGCATTGCAATGGTGTCAGATGCAAATTGAAGAACAAGATTATCTCAGGAAATTGTTTAGACATACCAGTGTTTTTATGTGTTGAAAAAAATGCTATCTATGATTCGTAAGAATCTTAGCATAGATGCTGCTCAATAATTTCAATAATGGAGGTATATGACTATGAAAATTAAGAAGGTAAATGCACCTAAGAGTGATCTGGTAGTAAAGGGACAGAGCGAGAACTGTATTTATGACTGTGTACGTTATACGGGGTACAACACACCGGGAAAGTGTACAACAATAATTGACGCATATCAGTCAGTGAATAACTAAAAGAAGGGAGTACAACGGCTATGAAGATTAAGAAAGTGAATGCACCTAAGAGTGATCTGGTAGTAAAGGGACAGAGCGAGAACTGTATTTATGACTGTGTACGTTATACGGGGTACAACACACCGGGAAAGTGTACGACAATAATTGACGCATATCAGTCAGTAAATAACTAAGAGCAGGTCGGGCAGCGGCTATGGCTGTGTGTTATATGGAAAATAGCACACTATAAAAGTGTACGATACTCTTGACGCATATCAGTCAGTGGAGCTGTAGAGAATCCGTAGTGTAACATAATAGAATCATGAGCAGCAGAGTAAGAATAGGCGTTTCAAGAAATTGAAACGCTTATTTTTAAAGAGGTATAAAAATGAAAATAGCAATTATTGATAGTGGAGTGGAAAAAAAGTATAGAAACAATGAGAGCATTATTGGTGGATGCACATTCAAATATGTAAATAATAATATTGTTTTTATAAAAGATAAATATATTGATGAAAATGGTCATGGAACAAATACTTTTCAAATACTTCAACATTATGGAGGTGAAAAGAATACTTATTATATAGTAAAAATATTAGATAAAAATAATGAGACGAGCATAGAAATATTGATACAAGCGTTAAAACATTTAATGCAGAGTGACATAGATATTATACATTTAAGTTTAGCGATAGTGGAGGAAAATTTTCCGGGGATGATGGAGTTAAAAAAAATTTGTAATAATATTTCTAAAAAGAATAAATTACTTATATGTGCGCAGAAAAATAAAACTAATATTCCCTCATATCCGGCGGCTTATGAATCGGTTATAGGGGTTAATTCGATATATACGAATAGTCATGATGATATATGGTATAATTCCTTTCAGACTATACAGTGTTATGCAAATGCGGTAGCAAAATTGGTAGAAGGATTAAATGGCAAATATGTTTTTTTTGGTGGAACAAGTAAAAGTGCGGCTGTAGTTACTGGTATGGTGTCAAAAAGTATGGAGATAGAAAAAAATTATGATGTGCAGGATATTTTGTATAGATTAGCTGTGCGTCATAAATGGGACATTGACTCAGATGTAGATTCTTCTAAAGAATTTAGAAATTATAATTATGAAAGAAGCATTCGTCAGAAATATTCTTCAGAAGTATACAGTTTAGTAAAACGTGTGTTATGTGAGGTTTTAAATAAAGAAGCACAAATAGATTGTTTCAAACCTCTGCCGGAACAGAATATTTTTCTTGACGGAGAAACGTGCTACATATTTTTAAAAGCACTGGAAAAAGAATTTTCTGTCGAAATAGATCTTACCAATATTTTTTATACTTCGGTGTATTCATTTAATTCAATTATTGATTTGTTTTTAGAGAGGTAAACTATGAGTAATATAAAAAGATTTTTTAAAATGATGATGAAATATAAAAAAGAACATCTTATAGCGATTGTTTTGCTTACAATTAATGGCATAACTTATAGTATGGAGCCGTTTTTTACAAAGTCAATTATTGATGTGGTTATACCGCAAAAAAACGTAGTTGAGTTATTAAAATTGACAGGTATTTTTTTGGCAGTTATAATCATCGAGAAGGTAAGTAAATTATTTTCGGACTATGTTTATTCGGAAATGGGAAAGAGTTTTACATTTCAATTAAAAAGAGATTTAATCAGCCACTTACAAAAGCAATCAGGAGATTACTATTGCAAGATGAAAGCAGGCGAAATTAATAATATAATTAATAATGATGTTGATGCTTTGGAAGATATGGCTACAAAAATGTTGTTTACTACAATAAAGGATATTATAACTTCTGCTCCGATTATTGTGTATTTGTTCATTTTAAAAAAAGATTTGTTTTTGGTCTTGCTTTTGATTTATCCAATTACATATTTTGTACAAAAGAAATTTTCAAAAAAAATAGAATATTATTCGATCCAAGCTAGAATTGTATTGGAAGATTATGTTACCATAATAAATGAATTTCTCAAGTCACCTATAAACTATGTGAAGTTGGGAAATAATACATACTTCAAAAATAAGTTTAAAGAATCAGAAGAAAAATATAAAAAATATGGAATAAAATCAGACAAAGTGTATTCAGAATACATAACATTATCAACGATGACCAATTATATAGTGTTGTTAGCAATTTTGCTGATTGGGGGATATGGTATAATCGAAAATAACATGACAATTGGGATTATGGTAGTCTTTATACAATATTCATCTAAGATGGTTATACCTATATTGGCTATAAGTCAAGCTAATGTTAGAATTAAGCAGTCAAAAGAATCTGTCGATAGAATTTTTCAGATTCTGGATTCAAGTAGCAATATTAGTGATGAATTAGCGGCTTTGCAGTGCGGCATAGATAATGGGGAAATACTTATACAGGGGGTTTCCTTTTCTTACGATACGAGAGAAATATTGCACAATTTGACGATGCTGGCGAAAGCGGGTGAAAAAGTTGCAATAGTTGGAGAAAGTGGATCAGGAAAGTCAACAATAATCAATTTGCTGTATAGACTTTGGGATTTTAAGGAAGGAAATATTTATATTGATGGGGTAGAAATTCATAGGTTTAATATAAATTATTTGCGTGAAAGAATAGGTATTGTATCACAGGACATTTTTTTATTTCATGATACTATTTTAAACAATTTGACATTAGGAAATACTGATATTTCTATGGAACAAGTAATTGAGGTGGCAAAAAAGGTTAATATTTATAATGATATAATAAATTTGGATTTGGGTTTCAATACAGTTATTGGCGATAATGGGGTAAAACTATCTGGAGGTCAAAAGCAACGTTTATCAATTGCTAGGACAATATTGAAAAATAATCCTATTATCGTTTTTGATGAGGCGACATCGGCATTAGATAATCATACAGAGATGGAAATAGAACTTCATTTGCTGGACTATTTTAAAAATAAGACGTTGATTATTATTTCTCATCGCTTGGAAAGCATTGTAAATGCCAATAGGATTTATGTATTAGAGAATGGAATGATAAAAGAGAGTGGTACATATGATGAACTAATACAAAGTAAAAGCCTGTTTTGTAGCATTTTCAACCTTCAATTTTAATTATTCAGCAATATATACGAAAGCGACAAGAAGAGCAGCAAAAGCTAATCTGCGCTTTCGTATTTATTTTGCCTAATTGGATTGTTCTTATATGTACATTTGGAAAGGAATAGAATATAATGAGATCATTAAGTTTGGCAGAATGATTTCAGATATGTATTTCATTGTCGTTTTGACAAAAATTTGACTTTTCTATTGTAGAGTTGAATATTGAAGGAGATGATTAATTCTATGAATTATAAATTATTGGTTTTGGATGATGAACCTACCATTTGTAATCTTATGAAGATACATTTTGAAACAGAAGGATATATAGTATATACGGCAAATGATGCACAAGAAGGAACAAAACTGCTGTCAATCAATCCAGATTTGATTTTATTGGATATAAATATGCCTGATACTGATGGAATTGAATTTTGTAAGAAAATGAGACAACATATTGACTGCCCTATTATTTTTTTGACATCAAGAATAACTGAACAGGATAAAATCAAGGGATTGCAAGTTGGAGGTGATGATTATATAACTAAACCTTTTAGCATTGCAGAATTAACTGCTCGTGTGGAGGCACATTTAAGGCGTGAAAGCAGGAGCCGCCACTGTAGTGTGAAAATATATGGTGAATTAATGATTGAGTATAATGAAAGATGTGTATATTTTAAAGATCAGCTTATACCATTTTCAAAAAAGGAATTTGATATTATTGAATTTCTTTCTTTAAATGCAGGACAGGTATTCACTAAAGAAATGTTATATGAACGGCTTTGGGGATTTGATGCAGATGGTAACAGTGATGTTTTAAAAGAACATATACGCAGGATTCGGACAAAGATAATGAAGGTAACAGATGAAAATTATATTGATACAGTGTGGGGAGTAGGATACAAATGGATAAAATAAAAGGGTATTTAAGGCATCAGTCAATAAGAAAATCTTTTTTTATCATAGTATCTATTATAGCAATAATTGTTATTATGCTATCTGTAGGAACTGTTGGTATCTGCACTAGAATACATGATAATATACTTTTATCAAAAGCGTTTGTAATTAATCCTGTAGAAATAAATCCTAGTAATGATGGGACATTTAAGGTTAGCGGAAGTATGGTTGAAGAGAATGGATCGGATACATATACTGATAGAGAGATGATGATTTGTCGCATTACAGAAGTTATGATTATTATATGCCCGCTGTTGTTTTCATTTTTGGGAATATGGTGTGCGGGAACTATATTTTACCATATTAAATTGAAAAAACCCTTATTGTTATTAAATCAGGGGATTTCGCATATTTCATTAAATGATTTGGAGTTCTCTTTTGATTATCAGGAGCCGGATGAATTAGGGTGTTTATGTAGTGCTTTTGAAAAAATGAGGGAACAATTATTAGAGAATAATGTTCAAATGTGGAATATGATTGAGGAAAGGAGACAGATAAATGCTAGTGTGGCGCATGATTTGCGTACTCCTATTACGGTAATTAAAGGGTACAGTGAGTATTTAGAACGTAATCTTGCAAAGGGAGTAATGGCACAAGATAATATATTAGATATAGTGGTATATATGAAACAAGCTGCAAATAGACTGGAAGATTACGCAAATTCTGTTCATGATGTTCAAATGCTAGAGGATATAAGCTTAGAGTATACAGACATAGAACTGGCTGATTTGTATAATGAAATAAAATCCAGTTTAGAGATTATAGAGCAAGAATTAGGTAAACAAATTAAAGTAATTAATAATTTACCAAATACAAGCGTTTATCTTTCCTCAACGGCTGTGTTCCGTATTTTGGAAAATATTGTACGAAATGCGTGTCGTTATTGTAAGAATTTGGTTTTAGTAGAAATATCTTTAATTGATCAGGACCTAATTATAACTACAACAGATGATGGAAAGGGGTTTACTGAACAGGACTTGAAAAAAGCACTAAATCCATTTTATAAGGATAAAGGGCAAAGAGACCATTATGGAATAGGTTTAACTATATGCAAGGTATTATCTCAAAAACATGGGGGAGATATTTTCTTGTCTAATGTACAGGATGGTGGTGCCAAAGTTACTGTAAAAATTAAAATAAAATAATTTATATTTGTGACTGAAAATTGACTTTTCTTCTTTATACTCTCCTTAATAAACGAAAGGAGAGTTTTTTATGAGCATCAAGATCAATTCTTTGCAGAAGAGGTATAATTCGCATACTGTTTTAGATGGAATAAATATGACTATTGAAGATGGTATGTTTGGATTATTAGGGCGCAATGGCGCAGGCAAAACAACACTTATGAGAATTTTGGCTACATTGATAAAGCCCACTAATGGAACTGTTGTATTCAATGGAATATCAGTAGATAACACGAAAGAAATCAGAAAAATAATTGGCTATTTGCCACAGGATTTTTCATTCTATCCTGATATGACAGTGTATGAGAGTATGCAGTATGCAGCGGCATTATCCCAAGTTCCGGCTATAATGCAAAATAATAAAATTCCTCAACTATTAAAACAGGTAAACTTGTGGGAAGTAAAAAAGAAGAAAGTAGGGATGTTGTCTGGAGGAATGAAGAGAAGACTTGGAATAGCACAGGCAATGTTACATGATCCCAAAGTATTAATTGTAGATGAACCCACTATTGGACTTGATCCGGAGGAAAGGTTAAGATTTTATAATTTATTGGAAGGATATTCTGAAAATAGGATTGTCATACTCTCCACTCATATAGTAGCTGATATTGAAGCTACATGCGAGAGAGTAGGTGTATTAGATTCGGGGAAATTAGTTTTTGACGGTACAATAAGCCACTTAGCAGAAAATGCGAAAGAAAAGGTGTTTGAATTAACTGTTCTTAAAAATGAGCAGGACATTGTTCAAAAAAAGTATCATGTTTTGACAAGTCAGTCAAGTCTTGGAAAGATAAAGATGAGAGTATTAAGTGATGATTACCCGATTTTAGGAAATCCGGTTTTATGCAGCCCGACAGTAGAAGATGGCTATATGCAATTACTTCGCAAATTAGATAGGGAGGAAAAATAAATGAAGCAGTTATTTTTTATTGAATGTAAAAAAGTTTTGAGAAGTGTGGTTTTTTGGATTTTTGTTTTAATTTTATCTTTTACTTTTTTCATGCATTATGGGAACATAGCCGAAGATGAAATAATACAGACGCATAATCCGTCATCATTATTCTATTCTGCCCCAAATAATGAATACGCTCCAGAGCAAAGAGACCTGTCTGATGCAAATGAGCAGGAAATGATGATGTTGTCAGCTACTAAAAAACTACTATTTTGCTACAAAGAAAATTCGTATGAATATTATCCGTTTGGATATGTCAAAGAGAAAGTAATGTCTGATAAGGAGCAGCATATTATATTGCAGTATTTGGAAGAGCTTACAGGGCTGGATGAACAAGCAATTAATGGTTCGGGCAGTAGCTTCGCCTCAGAAAACTCAGAGGAAATTGAAATTTCAGGTGGTGGGGCATTTATTTTGGAACCCGGTAAAGGAAGTACAAATGATGAAGGTCAATTTATTATAGAACCCGAAGATTGGGAATATACAGAGAAATCTACGATTACTTCAAATGAGCATATAAATGTCAGTGATGAATTGACTATACAAGTGTCATTTGAACGATTTAAGGAAATAATGGATAGTGTCAATAAAATAATTGGAAAAAATTCATATTTTAGTTGGACGATGCTTAACCTGTATTATGGTGAAAGCGATATGGGAGATGATCCGATAACATTGACACAGCATAATGAATTTTATTATAAAGATAGAATAACAGGGGCGTTTGCTAGATACTACTGTGACAGTATATCATTGGCTCTTTTATGGTTGCCAGCATTTGTTGTGGTTGGAATAATGCTAAAGGATAAACGCCACAAGATTCAAGAGTTGGCATATACACGCTCTTTATCAAGTCATAAACTGATATTAACCCGATATTTTGCATGTATAGTAATGATGATGATTCCTATATTTCTGCTACCATTAAAAAGTTTTTTTGATTTAATACTATATGCAAAGAGTGCGGGAGTTCAAATTGATATGTTAGCGTTTCCGAAATATATATTGGGCTGGATTCTGCCGACCATTTTATTTGTGTCGTCACTTGCTTTACTTTTAACAACATTGGTGGAAAACTATACTGCTATTTTGATAGTGGGAATCATGTGGCTTTTCGGCAGACCATCAGTTGGAAAATTGAATGGTGGAAATTATGAAATATTTGATTTAATCATTCGGCATAATACATTAAAAGGATATGGCAGAATGATGCAAAATATAAATATACTTGTTGCTAACAGGTTATTAATGGTTCTAATTTCTATAATGTTGTTAGGATTGTCGATTTATGTATATCAAGTAAAACAAAGAGGAGGGTTGAGGTTTGGCGCAAAGTAATTATTATATATTAGCAAAAGAGAACTTTAAAATAGCGGTTAGAAAGACTACCCTTCCGACATTGATAATCCTTGTACTTGTCCCATTTGTTTTTGGAACATCAAATTTAAATAGTATGAAAGCAGCAGAATGTTTGGAAAAAATGGTTGGATTGATTGGCATACCAATTTTTGTGCCTATTCTGAAACCAGAACAGGACACTGCTATTCGGGAGGGTATTTTTACAAAAGAATTTCCATATAGAGTAATTGTTGTTTTCAGGCTTATTATGGCTACGATGCTAACAGTTCTATCAATTTATTTTTTTGAACTTTATATGTTGAATCATGGTTGCATTTTTCCTATATATAAATACTTGTATCGGGCAATAATGGTTACGATGCTGTTAGGTGGATGCGGACTTTGTGCTTCTGCGATTACAGGAAGTACATTAGCTGGTTATTTAATATCGTTTGTGTGCTATTTTGTTTCACAATTGAATATTTTGGGATGGGCAATGAACATTGTTTCAAGTGGAGTTAATGTTTTACACCTCATTATACTATTTGCATTATATTTCATAATTGTACTAATAGGTGGAAACTCTTGTAATAGTAATTGAACGTATCTGTAGTGTTAAAAACACAGCCTGAAATAATTATTTATTTCAGACTGTGTTTTCTACTGTTCAGTAGATGGAACATATTCCAATAGATCAGCAATGGAGCAATTAAGTGTGTGACAAATTCGCACAAGCACTTCTGTATCCAGCCGGGTAATGGTATTATTGATATATCCATTTAGTTGAGAGCGTTGAATTTCTGCTTTCTGGCAGAATTTGTTTTTACTTAAACCAGACTCTTTGAGTAACTGTCCTAAGTGAATTTTGATACTTCCGTTTCGGCTCAATTTTGTACCTCCCTGTCGAATAGTGTCATAATAAGTAGACACAAACTGTTTGACTAATTAAGTATACATTAGTTAAAATTGACATATCAGTTATAGAAAGTTACGGATAAGAAGTTATACCACAGAAAGGAAGGAGACAAATGAGTAAGAGAGCCGCTAAAGATGTAATTAAGAAAATTGCTAAAAGAGAAGGAAAAAGTGAACGTGAAATCAGAGAGGAAATGGAGAAAGCTATTATGATTGGTTTCTTAAACATGGGAACAAGACATAAGTGGGATAGTCTGTTTGGATCAGGGCGGTTGCCAAGCCCAGAGGAATTTATTGCAGTTTTATCAATGGAGGTTGTGAGAAGATAGGCAGAGCAATAATGTTTTGTTTGGATGATTTTATGCTTACATATTCAAACGAAAGGGCTATTTTCTTTAAATATGAATTTTCAAATTTTTCTATTTTGATGCCGTTTTCTGCAAAAACAGTCCACTTTCTGCAAGGGTAATTGACCTTTAAGCATATTTTGCTATTATAAATATGGGAAAAGAAAAATGGTAAGAATATGTTACTAAGTCCCTTGATAAGCATTTAGATACGCAATTAGGTAAAGAATGTATATTTTATAAGGGAGGTGTTTAAAAGTACATAGGTATTTTGGCTTTCATTTGTAATGAATGCTTAGTGCGTATATGGTAAAATTTTGCGTGTTTTAATGCAAGGGTAAGATAAACCAACCTAAATGAGAAAACTCATACTGCTCGTTGGAAAGTGGAACTCATAATTGAGATTATTTAATTTTCTAAAGAAAGGAGATTTACTCTATGAAAAAATTTAAAAGAATTTTAGCAACGATGTTAGCATTGGTATGTGTATTAGCTGTATTTCCGACAATGGAAGCGAAAGCAGGAATTGTAACTGTAAATGGTGGCTGCACAACAAGAGCAACGGCATACAATTGGGGAGCGTATAGTACAACAAACTCCATAACTGTTGTATTGCCGGAGAATGAGGATGATTTTTGGGTAAAGTTCACTTTGCCGAGAGACAAACGGGTTTATGCAAGATGTTCTTATAGCAACGAAAATGAGGGCATGTTCATTGAAATGAGAAATTCAAGCAATGTGCTTTTGGATGCGAAATATAGCCCTGAAGATGTTTTGGATATGGATACGGTGATTCCTTTCATGGCTTTGGCTTGTGATAATCTTACGTCTTCAACACAGACCTATTATATTCACGTCAACCGTGGAACCTGCAGCGGAACAATGTATTTTACATTGTCTATGAATGAGCGGATTAAAACAGGAAGAGGTACATTTACATTTAGCGGTACAGCATCGAATCCCGGAAATAGTTCAATTAGTTTATCCGGTGTGGATTCTTCTGTTTTATCATTGAATTTAACTAATAATTCTACGATTCCGCCCGGAGCTATTGTTACATCAGTAAGTACATCTGGTACACAGTCACCTAGTCAGGGAAATGTACACCATATGATTTTGCCTGCTACGGAATCTTCAATATGGTATACTTCTACTTATTCAAGTGCGACAAGTGGAAATTATACTATTAGCAGTACAGATAGTTTTGCTGCAAGACAGGTATGGCAGTTTAAGTACAATGCTTTGGCAACTGCAAAGTCCACAATGAAAAGCGTAAAGCTGACTCTTGCATGGGAGTATGATATTGCAAATACAGGTTATAAATCATATTAAGGAGAGAATATGAGTATTTTTATAAATAATCAGATTCACAATAATCAGTCGCTGCTTAGTATATTGTTTGGGAAGAAAACAAAGAGTGCCGCAGTTAGTAGAAATACTAACTGCGGCAAAAGAGATACTGTAACAATCAGTAGCACAGGGAAAGAAATGTCTGCAAAGAAAGTTTCTTCTGGTAGAACGCATAATACAAGAATAGACAGTAGTATTGATTTGCAGAGCTATGTAGATGCTGCTAAAAGGAGCAATGAGGATGCTATAGAAAATTCTGGAAGTGGGATAAATGCTAAAGCGGCATCTTATACCAGTATAGGGCAGGCTTTTCGTTCAGCATTAACAGAAAAATATTCAAAACTTGTGTCAGAAGCCAAAAGCCACTCTAATCCGGAAAACTATATTTATCAGAAGTATTATGATAAAGGTTTTTCGTATTACGAAACGAACCTGAGCGACACAGAGCGCCAGATTGCCTACAATTATGAAATGCAGATGTATAAGACAGGGAAAATCAATGGTGTGAACTATCAGGATTCTTTATTCAGGGGAATTGAAGTTAGCGGTGACGTTGTTGATGGCGATCAGATACAATTTGAGAGGCAGGTTGTAAATACGCAAATATCTAATATATTGCAACAATCAGGAATTAATACCAATGAAATACCTGAAACCTGCAAATTCACGGTCGATCCATATACTTATGAAATATCCGTTGATGGGGTAGGTCAGGATTTGAAAGTTGCTATGGAAAGTGCTTTGAATGTCGGTGATAATGGGAAAAATTTATTCACTCATATTTATAAGTGTGCAACTCAAGACGGATGTAACAGTACACAGGTATCATCAGCATCTTATATGAAATATCAGGCATATCAGCAGGTATATACATTTACGGGCTTGAAGCTTAATGAATTGTCAGAAAAAAATGGCACATATTATACAGAAGATGGTCAGGATGTTTTAAGTGTAGTAAATACTGCTATTGATAAGTCAGATGATGTTCCAAAAGATTACAAAGCGCAAATGAAGGCATGGATACATGAGTTGGTATCTGGCATAGCGAAAATGGGCTGGAATAATGTGTCGGATATGAAATTAAGTATTCTGTTTGGTCAAAATGGATTAAAGGATATAAACCAATCCATTATATTTCAGTATGATAAGACCAAAACGGGGTATGACAATAAAGAGTGGTATCATGTTATATAGCAATTCTGTAGAACCACTTGTAAGTAAAAAGTTTATTGGCTCGTATAAATATGGAGACCGTTTGAAAAGTTAAAATACTTTCAGGCTGTTTTCTATGTTAAAGGGATCGGACAACAGATTATAATCTGGAGTCTGGTCTTTTTTTGTTTTCTGTCTAATCGTAAAGGTGGCGTATATCAGCTATAAATAGCGGATACTGGCACTCCGAAAACAACTCCCTTTCAGTTATGATAGTTGCAGGCTTGAGAAAGCCAAAACAATTTAATAGGACACGCATACACCCGATTTTATTTTCGCCTTTTTATCCGTTCATGCTTATGTGAGGATAAAGGGGTGGCAGAATCCCATTTCGTGCGAAGATGTACCTGCAAGGATTTCATTGTTGCCCGTGAAGGTATGGAGCAGAGGATTGTGCCTACTGGCATGGCAGTCAGAGATAATGAGGTAAAACGGCACCGGAATTTCAGCGAAAGCATTTTTCGGGAGTGGCTGCCTGCGGATTCCGTCTGGTTGGGCATGACGGAGGCGCAGTGTGGGATGGAAGCCGTCCCAGTGTATGTTACCCGGTTCGGGGACAAGCGAGAGCCAATCTGATATTTTCAGATTGAACAGAGGGGTAATGTGGCGGAAACGCCACGTTATCCTCTGATACAGGCGAGCCTTGCAGTTATAAAGTAACAGCAGACAAGGCTTTCCTGTATGAGAGGATAATGCCGGCAAAAACTTCTCTTTTGTTTCAGTCAATGAAAATAGAAGAAAGAACAGGTGATTATCATGTGCAGTAATGTGAAAAGTTTTGAGGTCGGCTTGCTTGTGCATCCGGCAATCATGTTTATGAACTCCAACAAGTCAGAAAGCAATATCCGCCAGATCATTCAGCAGAACCGACAGAAGTGCAGCATGGCAGGGATAGCGTTGATGAATGAAACTATCGTCAACAAGGGACCGAACAGGGACATTGACCGGGATGCAGTGAATATGCTGATTACCCGTCTGATCACCGGACAGTATGATACGGTTGTTGTGGAAAACATGGCTGACATAACAGCGGACGAGTCCGATCTGGAAGAATTTATGTATGACGCTGCCAACATCGGTGTCGGTTTTTTTGAGCTTTCTACCATGCAGTACCATATGTATGACACAACAAAGTGTCCTGCCGATAAGGAAAGACCGATATGGGGCGGGGGCAAGGGCTGCTGATGAAGATACAGAGAGGCGACATACTGTATGCTGACTTGGGCATACAGTATCAGGGAAGTATGCAGGGCGGTATGCGTCCGGTGGTGGTAGTCAGTAACAACAGGGCAAACAGGCACAGCACTGTCATTACAGTAGTTCCGCTGTCTACTAAGATTTACAAGAAGCGCAACCTGCCTACCCATGTATTCATATCGTCATATAAGACGGAGGGGCTGGACCAGCACAGCATAGCATTATGCGAACAGGTAACGGCACTGAACTTTGACCGTATCATAGAACACATGGGAAAGGTCGATGAGGAAACGCTTGACAGGATTACGGAGGGCGTACAGGTGCAGGTTGGAGTATTTGACAGATATAATTAAGGAAAGGACATAACAGCATATCATTTGAGAGCCGGACGGTGTCCGGCTTTTACATATTTGTCCGTAATGGGCAAAGTATGTTGTTCAGATAAATTGCAGAATGGAGGATTGCAGAATGAAGGCTGCGATTTATATGCGGGTGGGAAATAAGGATCAGTTGGCACCTGAAACAGATATTGAAAAGAGCAGACAGAAGTTAGAGGACTTTTTCGATAGGAAAAAACATCAGATCGTTAGCGAATATATCACACAGAAGGATAGGAAACAAGCCATTTGTTTTGTGACTGCCCAACCGGGAGACATAGAGGGAATAAGCAACCAGAAAGCACAGGTGGAGGCATATTGTAAAGAGAATGGGCTGTCCCTTTCATGTGTGTATGAGCGAAACAGCAGGGAAGTGAGGGACAGAAATGCGTTCTTTCAAGCGATTGCAAAAGCACACAGCAGTCAGGATGTTGTGCTTATCGTGCCTTCTGTCGGCTGTATCAGTACACAATATGGGGAATTTGATGATATTGTTGATATGCTGAAAGAAAACAGTATCAGCATAGTTTCCTTAAATCCGGCAGAGAGTATGATCCTAGATGCGGGCAATTCGCTGCACAAGTTTGAAGAACTTGGAGTAAAGAGAAGGGAAAGTGGCAGTTATACAGAGGGAAAGCAAGCATTTATAGAAAAAGTCATGGGAAATTACAGCGGGACAGCGCAACAAAGAGGACAGAATAAAGGGACAAGATAACAGCTCTCTTATCATGAAAAAATGAAGTGCGGGCAGACATACTTAATAGAAAATAGAGCAGAGCCGGGCAGATGTCCGGTTTTTTACATAGCTGCCAGTGTTCCATAGGGCAGCATGTTCTATATATAAAGGTTAGAGGTGTATGTAAAGATGGGCTTTACAAAATTGGAACTGGTTCAGTTTTTTGACAGACTGACAGAATTAGTCAGTGAAGAAAACAAGGAAAAAGCGAGAGTCCAGATTCGGGAGTTTTTTCTCGATTTTGAAAAAAGCTACCAATATGGAGATGCAGTAATGCAGAGGGGTGTACCATACCTGCCGCCTTATTATATTTCCACAATGCCGCAGACCATGCAGGAAGAAATCAGGGAAAAGCTGACTGCGAAGCTGACCGAACAGGGAGCGTATACTTCTGAAAGAGTGGAAGGGTTCATGTGTTCAAAAATCCATGACTTGAAAGAACTGATTGACATTAAGGATTACATGGAATGGGCAGACAAAGAATTATACAGGAACTTTGAAAAAAGGCTGAAAGCAAGCAGATAGTAGAAGACTCGGAAGGCTCTTTCCAAGCCGGATCTGCAATCCGGCATACATAGCTGCCAGCAGTAGCAGGCAGCTTTTTTATTGGGAGGTAACAAGATGACGGCAGAAGAACACAGAAAAATGCTTGAAACCGATTTTTCGGATGTGAAGCTGGAAGAACTGACGGACATAAGCGGGATTCAGATAGACAGGGAGCTGCCGTTGGAGGAAAGAAAAAAGCAGTACCTTAAAAAAGTCGGCAATCCCTATCTGGTGCGTGTCGGCAACATGAAAGTCAAGGTGCGGTTTACGGGAGGCATATCTTTCAATGAAGCATTTGAAAATATGCTTTTGTCCGTCTGATAAATTTTTTTCAGAATCTGGTGGAAATAATCCGCAGGGTGTGCTAAAATAGCGTTAGGACTAAATTTCATTATTTCTAACTTGGGACTAAACAGGCACTCCCTTTCGGGTTTTCTGACTTAGAAAATCAAAAGGAGTGGTAACATGAGTAACAAGATTAAGAAAATCTACCATGCAGCCATCTACGTTAGATTATCTAAGGAAGATGGCGATGTTTCCAATGCTGTGAAAGCAGAGAGCAACAGCATTTCAAATCAGAAAAATCTTATCCGTGATTTCCTGAAAGACAAAGAAGATATTGAAGTAGTGTCGGAACGGGTTGACGACGGTTATTCAGGCTCTAATTTTGAACGTCCAGCTTTTAAGCTGATGCTTGAAGATATTAAAAAGGGCATTGTGGATTGTGTCATTGTAAAAGACCTTTCCCGTTTCGGACGTGAGTACATTGATTCCGGCAGGTACATTGAGCGGCTGTTCCCCGCACTGGGAGTTCGCTTTATTGCTATCAATGACAACTATGACAGTCTGAATGGGAAAGAGCAGGCGGACGAGATCATTATCCCTTTTAAAAACCTAATCAACGATGCGTACTGCCGGGATATTTCCGTAAAGATACGGAGCCATTTGGAAGTAAAGCGGAAAAACGGGGAGTTTATCGGTTCTTTTGCCCCTTATGGGTATCAGAAAAATGAAAATGACAGGAACAGCTTGGTCATTGATCCGATTGCGGCGGGCATTGTAAAAGATATTTTCAGAATGAAGCTGCACGGACTCAGCCAGGATGCTATTGCAAACAGGCTGAATGATGCAGGCGTTCTTTCCCCTATGGAATATAAAAACGCAACAGGCAGTAATTACCAGACCAGTTTCAAGACCAGCGACAAGGCAGTATGGAGTTCCGTAACAGTCAGACGGATTTTAGAGAATGAACTTTATATCGGGAATCTTGTGCAGGGCAGACAGACAACACCAAACCATAAGGTAAAAAAGACTGTCTTAAAGCCGGAAAAGGACTGGGTAAGGATAGAAAAGAACCATGAAGCCATTATTTCAGACAGGGATTTTTCCATTGTGCAGCGGCTTCTTGGCATGGATACAAGGATTTCCCCGAAACAGTCAGAGGTATATCCGCTGGCAGGGCTGATTGTCTGTGCGGACTGTGGTGCGGCTATGGTAAGAAAGAACGCCTATGCCGGAGGAAAGAAATATCAGTATTATGTGTGTTCTCGCAACAAGGAGACTAAGGAGTGCAGCAATCACCGGATTGCAGTGGACAGACTGGAAGAGACAGTTTTGCAGTTCCTGCAGGTTCAGATCAGCAACATTCTTAATCTGAAACAAGTCATGGAAAAGGTTTCGACAATCCCTTTTCAGGAACTGGATATAAAGGAACTGGAAAAGCGCATTGAACAGAAGGAAACAGAGATTGAGCGGTGTAAAGAACTCCGAAATATGCTCTATGAGGACATGAAAGACGGTATTGTTTCAAAAGAGGACTACATGGAGCTGCATGAGGCATATACGCATAAACGGGACAGTGCAGAGGAATCCGTAAGGAAGATGAAGCAGGAAATCAAGGATATACTTGCTTCAAATACAGATAAATACAAATGGCTTGATTATTTTGCAGAACATCAGAACATCGACAGGCTGACAAGGAATGTGGCTGTGGAGCTGATTGACAGGGTACGGGTAATAGACAGGAACAGTATCGAGGTGGTTTTCAGTTTTGGGGACTGCTATAAAGAAATACTCAACAACCTGCAACATGCAGGCTGTAAGGTTGTCTGTGATGAACATGGCAGGGTTCGGTTTGAGTGGAAGGAGGCGGTGTAGCATGGCTAGGAAGTCAAAGAAGATTGATTTTGTCAATGTCAATGATTTAGGACAGCAGACCGTGGCGGCTTCTGATCCGGTAAAATCAGCCTGCTACAAGGTCGGCTTATATGCAAGGCTTTCTGAGGAAACAGAAGCCAACAGGGAGCGGGCAACGATTGAAACACAGATGGAACTGCTGCGGAAGTTTGTGGCAGAGAATGACGATATGGTTGTGTTTAAAGAGTACGCTGACATTTCCTATTCCGGCACGAATTTTGAAAGACCGGGCTTTGAGGAAATGATAAAGGATATGCGGAGCGGCTTATTCAACTGCATTGTCGTAAAAGATTTGTCAAGGCTCGGCAGGAATTATGTTGAGACGGGCAATTACATTGAAAGGGTGTTCCCGTTCTTTGATGTGAGGTTTATAGCGGTAACGGACGGTTACGATTCCAACAAGTCCGGCGAAGAACTGCTGATGCCGCTGAAAAATATGGTAAATGAGATGTATGTGAAGGATTTATCCAAAAAGATGAAATCTGCACACAGGGCATACTGGAAAAACGGAGAATATTCTTCAGGTTCGGTTCCGTATGGATATGTCAACGTAGACAGACATCTCCAGCCGGATGATAATGTCAGGGAAAACGTACAGGAGATATTCCGGCTGTTTTTACAGGGCAGCTCTTTGAAAGAGATTGCAAGACAGCTCTCTAAAAAAACAGTAAACCCTGCGGCATACAAAAGGATGCGGTATGGGCATGAGATACCGGAGGGAATGAATACGGAATGGAACAGCGTAACGGTTAGGTCTATTCTTACAAATCATGTTTATGTAGGCGCAAGCGTCCATAACAAGAGGGACAGGGTTAATGGAAAAATCGTAAATGTGCCAAAGGAAGAATGGATTATCATCGAAGATACGCATGAAGCATTGATTGGCAGGGAAGATTTTGACAGGATTCAGAAGCAGCTTGCAGAGAATGTATCCGATTTCCATTCAACACATGGTAAAAACGGTTTTAACCATTCCCAGTTTAACTTGGTTGGCGAAAAGATTGTATGTGCTGACTGTGGCAAGGTCATGGGATTCCGTACAGAGGGGACAAGGCACGTCAACAAATTTTACAGATGCAAGACTTATCTTGATACGGTAAAAAGAGGCTGTACAAATCATAAGGTATCACTGGATGCAGTCAATAAAATCGTATTTGGGACAATCCATGAACACATGAATGTCTGTATTGACAAAGAGGAAACGGTAAGGCGGATGAACGCTAAGACAAATAACCTCAAAAAATACGATATTTATGGAAAAGAGGCAGACAGGATAAGAAAAGAACTGCAAAAGACAACGGAAGTCAAGGCAGGCATCTTTGAGGATTACCGGGATAAACTTATTGATGAAGAGCAGTACGTCCAGATCAGCGGGAAGTATGCAGACAAAATAAAGGAATTGACGGCAAGGCTTGATGAAATGCTGAAAGCACAGGCGGCGTATTCCAGAGAGTACCATATTGACGAGGAATGGAAGGAAGTAGTGGAAAAGTATCTTAACAAGCGCAAGCTCACAAGGGAAATGGTAGAGGCTTTTGTGGATAAGGTGGTAGTCCATGAGGATGCAAGGGTTGACGTATATCTCAAATATGATGATGTGCTGAATGACCTGAAAATCCTGAGTGCGGAAAGAGAGGCGGTCTAAATGGATAAGATGATGATTGCCCTTTATCTGCGCCTTTCCAATGAGGACAGCGACAAGGAAAAGTCGGAGGAAAGCAACAGTATCTCCGCACAAAGGGTACTGCTAACAAAGCATACAAAGGAGCTTATGCAGGGACAGCCATACAGTATTACAGAGTTTTGCGATGACGGGTATTCCGGTACTGATTTCAACAGACCGGGGGTGCAGGCATTGATTGAAGCCGCCAAAAGCGGTAATATCAATATGATTGTTGTCAAGGACTTCTCCCGTTTTGGGAGGGATTATCTGGAAGTGGGGCGTTTTTTGGAGTATATCTTCCCCATATTGCAGATACGGTTTGTGTCCGTGAATGACGGTTACGACAGTGACGATAAGTTTGGCACAACAGGCGGTATGAGTGTTGCATTAAAAAATCTTGTGTATGGAATGTACAGCGCTGACCTGTCAAAGAAAATCCGCACTGCAAGGGACACAAGGGTGCGCAACGGCGAGTTTGTGGGGCAGTTTGCCCCATATGGATATATGAAGAACCCTGAAAATAAGCATGAACTTCTGATTGATGAAAACGTGGCTTGGGTAGTCCGCAAAATCTTCTGCATGGCTGCTGATGGGGTAAGCCATACAGAGATTGCAAGGCAGCTCAATGAGGCAGAAATACCAACAAGGTATATGTACCACAAACTAAAAGGGGATAATTTCCCTGACAAACAGCCGCATGTAAGGATAAAGATATGGGACAACAGTTCGGTCAAGGACATTATTACAGATGAAACGTATCTTGGCACAATGTTCTGGAACCGGGCAAAGTGCGGAATGGATACCAATAAGAAACGGGTAGAACAGCCGAGGGAGAAATGGATTGTTGTGGAGAACCAGCACGAAGCCATTGTATCAAAGGAAATTTTTCAGAAAGCAAATGATAATATTGTAGGTCTTGATATGAGTGGCAGGACAATGGGAAAGAGAAATCTCTTTTTTATCTGTGGGTACTGTGGAAAAGGACTGAAACTTAGAAACAAGAAAAACAACAAGTATTATTGTGGAAGCCGTACACAGCAGGTAAAAAATGACTGTCAAAGAATCAATATAGCACAGGAAGAACTTGAGGATGCAGTCTTGTGTCAGGTAAGGGGAATGGCGGATATGCTGATTGAAGCACGGAATAACCGCAAAAAGACTCCAAAGAATGACCGGAAAGCGGTTCTTGAAACAACGATTGCGGACAGTACAAAAGAGGCAGCAAGGTGGAAAGACACAAAAGTACGTCTGTATGAACAGTATAAAGCCGGAACAGTCACCAGAGAGGATTATATTTCACGGATTGAAAAGGGTAGGATAAGACTGGAAGAACTGGAACAGATCAAGAGCAAGGCGCAGGCAGAACTTGACAGTATGCTGATAGTACCAGTGAAGGAAGAATTACCGGATAAAGAACTGGCAGAACTTTCCGTACTGGAGTCTTTCGATAAGGACAGATTAAAGATGTTGATTGATAAGGTCGTTGTCTATGGAGAGGATGCCATAGAGATTGTATGGAAAGTGGGCAATCCTTTTCAGGTTGAAATCACTGCATGAAACTCTGTTTCATTTATTGGAAAGGCATGGTAAAATATGAGCCATAGGCAGGCATTGTCTGTGGCTCGCTAAAAAATGAAATTTTTTTTATTCCTTACTTGACACAAGCAGATCTGGTGCTGATCCATCAGCCTTTCAGTGACTATTATGGGACTTATCGGGCTATGGAAGAAGCCTACAAAGAAGGTTGGATTCGCGCAATCGGCGTATCTAACTTCTACTCTGACCGTCTGGTTGACCTGTGTAATTTTGTGGAAGTGAAACCGGCGATCAATCAGGTGGAGACCCATGTATTCCAGCAGCAGGCACAGGCTCACGAATATATGGTGAAATATGGCGTACAGCATGAATCGTGGGGGCCTTTTGCAGAGGGACGCAAAGATTTCTTTACAAATCCTGTCCTGACAAAGATTGGGGAGAAATACAATAAGAGCGCGGCCCAGACTGCTCTCCGTTTCCTGATTCGGAGCGGTGTAGTGGTGATCCCGAAGTCTACCCATAAGGAGCGCATGATCCAAAATATGGATGTATTTGATTTTGTGCTGGATGGCGGGGATATGGAGGCAATTCAGGCACTGGATGAAAAGAAAAGTCTGTTCTTCTCCCACTATGACCCGGCAACGGTAGAAATGCTGACAGGACTTCAACGATAGAAACAGGAATAAAAGGGAGGCAAGCAGCGTGAATCGTAAAACAATTTTGAAAATAGTGGTTGACATCGGAATGACGGTCATGCTGCTGCTCCTGATGACTTATGAACGGATTGGGGCAGCGGTACATGAGTGGCTTGGAATGGCGATGTTTGTTCTTTTCATTATCCACCATTTTTTGAATCGAAAATGGAGCGGATACGTTTTTAAAGGAAGATATACGTTGTTTCGCATTTGGCAGACTATTCTTGTTATTGGAATCCTGCTCACAATGGCCGGTTCTATGTATAGCGGAGTGGTTCTTTCAGAGTACGCATTGTCATTTCTGTCAATCAAAGGCGGGCGGGCTTTCGCCAGAGAGGTTCACATGATTTCCGCCTATTGGGGATTTGTACTGATGTCGCTTCATCTTGGACTGCATTGGGGCATGATGATGGGGATTGCAAAGCGGTTTGTAAAAGAACTTCCTGCTATCGGGAGATGGCTGCTTCGTGGGATTGCCGTTCTTATCGCCGGATATGGAGCGTATGCCTTCATACAGCGGGATATTGGGCGGTATATGCTCTTAATAAATCATTTTGCGTTTTTTGATTTTGAGGAACCATTTGTGTTCTTTTTGGCAGATTATATGGCAGTAATGTGGTGTTTTGCATGGATTAGCCATCACTTTTCGAAGAGGTTGAGGTATAAGATGTGAATATGAAAAATAAAAAGTTAATTTATGATTCGCCTTAATAGCGATGGAGGTGATAATATCGGCCGTGCAGCATTTGAAAGCGTATGCTTCCACGGAGGCACTGAAGAATGCCTGCATTGACCTGCGTTTCAAGTATGTTACAAGGGGCTGTGCGTAATATGCGGAGTGGCTTGGGCAGAAAGAAAACCCTGCCGGAAAGGGATGGGCCACAGGAGCCGGCTATGGGGAGAAAATCCTCTCAATCCTGGGATGCATCCTCGGCACAACGGGAGGGGCAGTTTCTTCAGTACCTGCAGAAACCGAATCCTGGTACCGCGTCCAGAAAACCTGGGCAGACGCATCCTCACAGAAAGGAGCGTTCAAGTCGCTGGAGAATGCGAAGAAATGTGCGGATGAGAATCCGGGATATTCCGTTTTCGATGGAAGACCAGCAGACCAGCTACGCTGCGCAATGCGATTACTATACGAATTACATACAGAGCCGGGAGGATTGGGAGTTTGTCAAACTGTATTCTTGAAAAAGAACGGTATACACCCCCCCGCACACCCTTTGAGGGCAAAATTAAAAAGTATTAAGCATTAAAGAAAACTGTCGTTTTTACTATTTTTGTCTGTCCCCGATATAACTTTTTTGGCTGCCTATACGATTTTGGCTTTTCCAATTCTATTTTTTACTGACACCCTCTTGACAAGTGTGTTTTTTTTAATTATACTTGAAACGGTGTTATGAAACACTGTTATCGAAAGGGGGTGGACGGATGGCGAAGCAGATAGAAGGCGTGTATGAGCGGATACTGGAATGTGCGAAGAGGGAGTTCCTTGAAAAAGGCTACACGGACGCTTCCCTTCGGACGATTGCTGCGGAAGCGGAAACAAGCACCAATTCCATTTATGTACGCTTCAAAGATAAAGAAGGGCTGTTTGCCGCCATCGTGGAGCCGGTTTCGGAGGAATTCCTGTCCCGCTGCCTGGATGTGCAGGAAACCTTCCATGGGTTTGACAGTGAAACGCAGCGCAGGGAGGTGGGGCAGTATTCCGGCAATGCAATGCTGGACATTGTTGATTACATCTATGAGCATTTTGATGAATTTCGCCTGCTGCTGGATTCTTCCTATGGCACGAGGTTCCATGATTTTGTGGACCGACTTGTCTCCATGGAAGAAGAGTACACATGGAAATGGATTGAAGCGACTGGCTCCCACCTGGAGCCGGAGGGGGAACTGACCACGGAATTTTACCACATGATGGTCACAGCCTATTTTGAAGGAATCTTTGAAGTGGTGCGGCACGGGATGGGGCTGGATGATGCGAAGAAATATGTCGCCATGATGGGGAAATACCATCATGCCGGCTTCCTTGCAATTGTAGGGGAAGAAAAGGCGGAAACAGAATAAGTTCTTAAGGCTGCCAGAACTGGCAACAGTCAGGCAGCCTTAAAATAAATCAATAAGTTAGTAAAAACTAACTAAAATAAGGAGGAACTGATATGCAGAAACAAAGTCCGCTGCTCCGCATATGGGGCTGGGGAAAAGACGAACATGGCCGCCTGATCGGAGCGGTCATAAGCGCACTCATTGCTGTAGTGCTGGGGATGCTGCCCTATTTTGCGGCGGCACAGGTTATCATCGGTATGCTGGCTGGGGAAAAGGATCTGTCATTTTATCTGCCATGGCTAGGTCTGGGACTGGCGGGGTATGCCGCACGCACGCTTCTTTACAATATGGCATTGTCCATGTCCCATAAGGCGACTTTTTCCATTCTGAAGAGCATCCGAAAGAAGATATTGGAAAAACTGCCGAAGCTGCCCCTTGGGACAGTCATGGATATGTCCAGCGGGAAGATGAAGCAGATCATCGTGGACCAGGTGGACGGCATGGAGACCACGCTTGCCCATCTGTTCCCGGAGCTGACTGCCAATATTGCGGGGCCGCTTTTTATCGTGGTCTGCTTGTTTGTTCTGGATTGGCGCATGGCGCTTTTGTCCGTCGTGACGCTCCCGGTTGGGATGGCATTCATGATGTCGGTTATGGGGAGTTATGCGAAGAATTATGAAGGCGCAGTGAAGACTACACAGGAGATGAACGGGACTATCGTGGAATACATAGGCGGCATCGAGGTCATCAAGGCGTTTAACCAGGGAAAGTCATCTTATGCGAAATTCGCAGACAGGGTAAAGGCAAATGCCTCCTATTACTACAATTGGATGAAAAAAAGCCAGTTCGGAGTGTCTATGGGTTATTCCATCGTGCCTGCCTCGCTGGTTACAATCCTGCCGGTGGGGTGGCTCTGGTACAGGAATGGAAGCCTGCCGGTGGAAACCTTTATCATGGTCATCATCCTATCCCTTGGCATTGCAGGACCGCTCATTGCCGCAATGAACTTTGTAGACACGCTTGCTACGGTCGGTACAACGGTGGCATCTGTGGATGAACTTCTTTCCGCAGAGGAACAGCATCATGGTGACAAGGAGGTCCGTATCAAGGGTAAGGATATTGAATTATCCCATGTTTCTTTCGGTTACCATGAAGATAAGAATATCCTGCGTGATGTGAGTCTTTCCATCCCCGCAGGGAGAATGACAGCGCTGGTGGGGCCTTCCGGTTCCGGCAAATCCACCATTGCAAAACTCATCGCCGGTTTTTGGGATGTAAAGGACGGGACGGTTTCCATGGGCGGCGTGGATGAAAAGAAGATCCCGCTGGAACAGCTCTATGACCAGGTGGCATTTGTATCCCAGGATAATTATCTGTTTGACGAGAGCGTCCGGGAAAATATCCGGCAGGGCCGCCTGTCCGCTTCAGATAAGGAAGTGGAAGCGGCTGCCAAAGCTGCGGGGTGCGATGCCTTTATCCGCTTCCTGGAAAAAGGATATGAAACGAATGTTGGCGGAGGCGGCGCACACCTTTCGGGCGGTGAACGTCAGAGGATTGCCATAGCGAGGGCAATGCTAAAGGATGCGCCAATCGTGATACTGGATGAGGCCACCGCGTATATTGACCCTGAAAATGAGGCAGTCATCCAGAAAGCGATTGCAAAGCTGGTACGGGGTAAAACGGTGATCGTGATTGCCCACAGGCTTTCAACCATTAAGGATGCAGATAAAATTGTTGTAGTAAAGGACGGCAGAATAGAAGCGGCCGGAAAACATGAGGAATTAAGAAAGACCTGTCCTCTCTATGAATCCATGTGGCAGGCGCATATCGGTGCAAAGGACGGTGACGTGGCATGATAGAAGCATTCAGAAAAATATGGAGGTTTGCCGGCTTGGAGCGGGCAAATATCAATAAATCCGTAGCGGTAAAATTTTTAAATGCAGTGTTCCATATGCTTGAGGTCAGCGCTATTTATTTCGTGATTGTGGCTCTGACGCAAGGGAATGAAGGGAACAGTGCAGCATGGACAGCATTGGCATTTATGGTAGCCAGCATTATCGGAAATGCGGTGACGACCGCCTTTTCCAAGAACCAGCAGACACACGCAGGGTATTTCATGGCGGCAAATGAGAGGATTAAAATCGGCAATCTCTTAAAAGGCGTGCCGATGGGATTCTTCAATGAGAACAGCCTTGGCGAAGTGACCGGCGTGTGCACCACGGTGCTTGGGAATATTGAGATGCTCGTCCCTATGGTGTTGGTGGATATCATGGGTGGCCTGATTGGGACGGTTGTCTTTACAGCAATGATCATCATTTTTGAATGGCGTGTCGGGCTGGTCGCACTGGCGGGCATTATTGTGTATTTTCTGGTCGTTTCATCTATGGAGAAAAAGTCCGCGGCTATCGCGCCGAATGCACAGAAGTCGCAGACGGCACTCACCTCTGCAGTCTTGGAATATGTGCAGGGGATGGGCATCGTCAAATCCTTTAATTTAAGCGGCAGGGGAGATAAAAGGGCGCAGGATGCCTTGGAATTTAACAGGAAGAGCAACCTTGACATGGAAAAGCTGATGACGCCTTATACAATCTTCCAGGAGCTGGTGCTTCAGATTGCGGGGATTGCCATGATGTTCGTATCAATTTTCTGCTGGGCAAATGGCACGATGCCTATTGCCAATGCGCTGATGTGCATTGTGATGTCCTTCCTTGTGTTCGGGCAGATCAAATTGTTCGGCATGGGAATGTCCATGCTGCGCCTTGCCTCGGCAAGCATTGACCGCACCCTGCAGACAGAGGAAATGGAGCAGATGGATGAGAAGGGGAAAGCGTTTTCTCCGAAAAGCCATGAGATTGAATTTAAGGATGTACATTTCTCTTATGAAAATAAGGAGATACTCCATGGCATCAATATTAAACTTGTGGATAAGACCACTACGGCGGTCATCGGGCCTTCTGGTTCCGGCAAGACTACGCTGTGCAATTTAATCGCCCGCTTTTGGGATGTAGACAGCGGCAGCGTGAAGATTGGAGGAAGGGATGTGCGTGAATATACGCTGGAATCCTTGATGGAGCAGATCAGCATGGTGTTCCAGAATGTATATCTCTTTGCGGACACGATTGAGAACAACATAAAGTTCGGTCGTCCGCAGGCGACTCATGCGGAGGTTGTGGAGGCAGCAAGAAAAGCCTGCTGTGCAGATTTCATTGAGACGCTCCCGGACGGGTACGATACGGTGATCGGGGAAGGCGGTGCATCCCTTTCCGGCGGGGAAAAGCAGCGGATTTCCATCGCAAGGGCGATGCTGAAGGATGCACCCATTGTTATTCTTGACGAGGCAACCGCCAATGTAGATCCAGAGAATGAGGATCGGCTGCAAAAGGCGATTGAGGAACTGACTAGAGATAAAACGATTATTATGATCGCCCACAGGCTGAAGACCGTGAGGAATGCCGACCAGATACTTGTTGTGGATGACGGCTGCATTGTCCAGCAGGGTAAGCATGAAGATTTAATCGTACAGAAAGGCATCTATGCGGATTTTGTGCTGGGGCGCAAGGAAGCTATTGGCTGGAAACTGTGAGCGTAGAATAGTAAAGTGGTGAAAATGCATGAAGAAATTACAGTTTCATGATATATACTTTCCAGACAGACAGAACACGGATATGAGTATAGTTGTACAGCAGGATATGGAAACTGGGTATGGGGAAATGATTTGTTATGATGTCGTTCCTGGAATTAAGATTACATACAACTGCTTAAATATGGATTCCTGTTACCAAACAGTGATACCTGAGCATGATTTTCTCCAAATAGACCATTGTTTGGAGGGGTGTTATGAATGCGAACTGCCTGGAGGAATTGTCAGTTTTTTAGGCGAAGGGGATTTGTGCGTAAGCAGTTTGTGTAAAGGAACGCAGATTTTTACCAGCTCAAAAATTCCGCTGAAAAAATACAGAGGAATAACGGTTCTTTTGGAAATGGAAAAAGCACAGGAGACTTTAAATGCAGACTTTCGCCAGGCAGACATAGACTTAAAGAAAATAAGGGATGCCCTGTGTGCAGACGGACGCTCATTGTTGATAAAGTCTAAACATGAGGTTGACCATATATTTGGCGAGTTATACTGTGTGGATGAAAGAATCCGGCATCCCTACCTTTGGGTCAAAGTAATTGAACTGTTGCTTTTTTTGAGCCTGCTTGATGCCAGCTATGTAAAAAAACCCAGGCAATTTTCAGAAGAAGTATCCAATGGGACGCAAAAGGCATATCAGTATATTATTGAGAATCCTTTTTCAAAAGTAACGATTGCAGAATTGTCTGAGATGTTTCATGTTGCAGAATCCAGTATGAAACGGTGCTTTACTTCCATTGCAGGCAGCTCTATTGGTTCTTTTATGAAAGTGAAGCGTATGGAGGCCGCTGCTGATTTGTTAGTTTCAGAACCGCAGTTCAGCATTTGTGAGGTTGCTGAATCAGCAGGGTACGAAAACCAGGGTAAATTCTCTGCCGCTTTTAAATCAGTATTCGGCGTAACTCCTTTTGCCTATCGCTGTAAGTCATGGTGAGCTGATTGGGTTAAAAATTTGCCTGAATGGTTATAGATACTGCACTTCCCATTTTGTTATAATAAACAATGCCAGTGGTAAGACGTAAAGATAGGCCGCAGCAATGCGGCTTATTTTTAAAGACGATGGTTAGTTTATGCTAACCATAACTGCACGTATTTATAAAGGAAAGTGAGTGAATGAAATGTGTTTACGAAAGGGAATCTTGGACGGAAACTTTTGAAACGGTTGTTGAATTTTGTCATTGTGGTGTGGGGAGTTGTGACCCTGAGTTTTTGCCTGCAGGTTTTTACAGGAACAGACCCGGCAGAAATGATTGTAAGGAAAAACAATCTTTTTGCAACTGAGGAGCAGATACAGGCGGTACGGACGGAACTGGGGCTGGATGCACCATTCCATGAACGCTATCTTGACTACATAAAAGGTGTGTTCCATGGTGATCTGGGGACTGCAATCACAAACAGGAAGCCTGTTATCCAGAATATAATGGAAGCGCTGCCGGTTACATGCATCATAATCATTATGGCAATGGTGTGGATTATGTTGTTTACGACTCTTGTAGCGGTGTTTAGTGTTATTCGGAAAAATGGAATTTTTGATAACGCTGCAAGGCTGTTCTGTATCATAGGGATATGTGTTCCAAGCTTCTGGCTGGCACTGATACTGTTGTCCGTATTTGCAGTTAAAATCCCTGTTTTCAGTGTGATTGCAGACGGTAGCATAAAGTCGCTGATATTACCTTCTGTTTCGATGGCCGTGCCTGTTATTTGTATCGCAACAAGAGTCCTTCGGGCCTCGATACTGAATGAATTGAAGAGCGATTATGTCGTATATGCAAAAGCCAGGGGGTTTTCAAATACACAGATTATATATGGGGAGGTATTAAGGAATGCCCTGCCCGCAGCAATCACGTTGTTTGCTCAATACTGTGCTGCCCTGTTTGGAACATCTGCCCTGGTAGAAAATGTTTTCTCTATTGAAGGGCTGGGAAGCTACCTGATTAAATCTTGTGAAGGGATGGATATATATGGGATATCAGGAGCGATCCTGGTGTGTGCTGTTTTATTTGTATTTTTTAATACAGTGGCAGACATTCTTTCGGCCGTCATCTGTCCGGCATACAGGGGGGAGCGGATATGAAGAGAAAAGTGCAGATAACAGCAGGCATTATGCTCATTACATTTTTTGTGCTTGTGGCAGTATGCGCACCCATATTTGCCCCACATAATCCGAACACAACGAACCTTGCCATGAAAAATGCGGCGCCATGCATGGAATATCCATTTGGATGTGACCAGTTGGGGCGATGTGAATTATCAAGGCTGATGTATGGTGCGAGATATTCGCTTGGACTGTCTATACCTGTTTTGTTTGCATTAGCGGTTACAGCATTGTTTTTTGGCTGTTACTCCTGTTACAAAGGGGGCATTTTCAGCGAGATAATACGGCTGCTGTGTGATATTTTGATGGCATTCCCTGTATTAGTGATCGCAATGGCACTGGTCACATCATTTGACAGCCCGACAGCCTGCATCATTATAGCAATCAGTATATCTATGCTGGCATGGTTTTTAAGGATGGTTCGTTCCTATGCAAAGACAGAATGTGGAAAGGAGTATATTGAGGCGGCACAAATTTCCGGCGCATCGGGGTTGCGGATTGTGTTTAGGCATCTCATCCCAAATGTGTTGCCGCAGTTTGTTGTATATTTCACAACGGGAATCGCTTCGGTCATTATATCTATATCCAGCTTCGCTTTTCTTGGTGTCGGATTAGTTCAGGGAACGGCGGAGTGGGGAGCTATGTTAAACGATGCGCGTAACAGCATTTATACGAATCCAAGCCTGATTATTTATCCGGGCATCTGTCTGGTTATATGCTGCGCTGGCTTTAACCTGCTGGGAGAAGGATTACGTGACGCTATTGGGAAGGAGGACGAGACCAATGCTTCTTGAAGTAAAAGAACTCACGGTTTCCCTTGCTTCGGGTAAAAGAATATCAGAACATATTTCTTTTCAGGTTGAGAAGGGGGAAATGCTTTCCATTGTCGGAAGTTCCGGAGCTGGGAAAACCACTATTTGCATGGCGGTCATGGGGTTACTCGGAACATCCTATAAAACCCAGGGAAAGGTTATTTTTCATGAAAAAGACATTCTGACCATGCATGAAAAAGAGCGGAGACAGATATATGGGAAAGAAATCTGCTATATTATGCAGAATCCCATGACTGCGTTCAATCCGTCCATCAAGATTGGCAGACAGTTAGAAAGAACTTATTTGCAGCACCATAACCATATAACGAAAGCGGAAATGTTAATTATCCAGGAAAAGATACTGCAAAAATTAGGATTAGAAGATACAGAACGGATTCTGAAGAGCTACCCTTTTATGCTTTCCGGCGGGATGCTCCAAAGGCTGATGATTGCTGCGGCTTTAATCAACCAGCCTCAGGTACTGGTTGCTGATGAGACTACCACGGCAATTGATGCCTGCAACCGAATGGAACTGATGGAGGAATTAAGGAAGCTCTGTGATGAAGGGATGTCAATCCTGTTTGTTACCCACGATATAAGATTAACAGCCTATTCGGATAAAATCCTGATTATGAACCGTGGGAAGGTGATTGAATCAGGGATGACAAAGAACGTTTTGGAAAACCCAAAGGAGGAGTATACAGAACATTTGCTTTATGCGTGCCACTTGGAAAGGAGGAGTTTTTAATGATAGAAATACATCGTCTTAGCTGCTCCTTTTCAGAAGGTATGTTTTCCAGAAGCCAGTTTATGGCAGTTTCTCCAACCAGCGCATCCTTTAAAAATGGCGGGAGATATGCAATTGTGGGCGAGTCCGGTTCCGGCAAAACGACTCTTGCCAGGATGATAGCAGGACTCCAAAAACCGAGCGGAGGGAATATGATGATAGACAATGAGCCTGTTTATGGAAAGAAAAGAGGTGTCAGAAAATGCCATTTCAAAAAAGTGCAGATTATACAGCAGAATTCTGCTTCAGCCTTGGATCCTAAGATGGTGATTGGAAAATCCATTGAAGAACCGCTGGTTTGCTTTTTCCATATGGAGAAGGCAGAAAGAAAAAAGCGCTGCAAGGAACTGATGGCCATGTGCAACTTGCCCGTGGATTATTATGCCCGTTTGCCGTCAGAATTGTCCGGCGGCGAGCAGAAGCGTGTTGCCATTGCAAGGGCTTTGGCTGTAGAACCGGAATGCCTCATTTTTGATGAAGCTACAAATGGTTTTGACCTTCCGTTGCGAAAAAGGATTGTTGAGGAAATTATCGACCTACAGAGAAAGACCGGGTTCACCATGATTTTTATTACACATGACATGGAACTTGCGGTTGTAGTGGCTGATGAAATCCTTGTGATGAAGGATTCATGTTTAGTTGAGCAGGCTGCCTTTTCGGGCGATACGTCTGTATTCACAAATGAATACAGCAGAATGTTGTTAATGGCAAGCGGAATCAAATAGTTTCCGTTTTCTATAAAAATTTAAAATTAGAAAGGAATGTTTTGTGATGAAATTCAAACGATTAGCAGCGGCACTACTGGCCGTGAGCATGGTTTTTTCTCTTGCAGCGTGTTCCAGCAATGAGAAACCGATTGAAGGGCAGCAATCTGGAACACAATCTGAAGTGCAGGAAACCATTCACCTTAATATGGCTGAAAGCTGGGGGTTCGAGTATTTTTATACAGTAATTACCCCGGATGTGACTTCGAGCGGTTATGACCTTACTTATTGGCTCCCGTCTTTTTATGATACGCTGGTAGAGTACGACGAGGATGGGAAGTTGTCCGGTGTTCTGGCTGAAAACTGGTCAATGAGTGATGACGGTACTACATATATATTTAAAATCCGCCAAGGCATTAAATTTTCTGACGGCTCTGACCTGACGGCTGAAGATGTGGCGAAATCGCTTATGGCAGTCCCGGTAAATCTTGGACAATATAACGGCGGCTACGGAAAACTTTCAACGATTGTGGAAGATGCTGTAGCCACTGACGAATACACAGTAGAGCTTCATCTAACGCAGCCTTATTATGGGACCATGCGTGAACTGTGCCTTGCAAATCCATGGGGCATAGTATCCAGTGAGCAGATCAACGAGGATTTAACCGCTAAGGATACATTTAAGACAGCTACCTGTGGCACAGGTCCGTTTATGTACGCCGGAAAAAGTGACGGTCAGGTATGGGATTTCGAGAGTAATCCGAACTATTGGGGTGATAAACCGGAGGTTGACAGTTTTTCTGTTAAGAATATTCCAGATAATGATGCTAAGCTGCTTGCGTTAAAAAATGGCGAGATTGATTTTTATGCGGGTATCACTAAGATTTCGATTGAAAACTTTGAGGAAATGGATACGACATCAGGTTTTTCCGCCAAGGCAGACGACGGAGCCATGCAGACATATTACATGGGGTACAATCTGAATGATCCGGCATTCAGCGATCAGGCTGTGCGTGAGGCCATTACAATGGCGATTGACAAGGACACGATTGCTACGAAAATTTTTGGCGGATTGTATGAAAAAGCAGATACGTTTTTTTCAGAAAGTGTCCCTTACTGTGATATAGAACAAAAGGTTTATGAGTACGACATTGAGGCGGCAAAACAGCTCTTAGACGAAGCGGGATATATAGATACTGACGGTGATGGGATTCGTGAAAAGGATGGTGTGAAACTGTCGGCAGTATTTGCTTATCAGACTGGTTCTGCATCAGATGATGATACGGTGGTCTATATATGCGACCAGTTGAAACAGATCGGTATTGAACTTACGCCGAACTCTGCAGCAATGATGGACTGGTACGCTATGGTAATGGGCGGCCAGTATGGAGTGACAATCTTTAAGACACAGGGTGGATATGTAGTGGTCAAGCTTTTTTGTAACATTTGTGGCTAAAAATTTATTGGATTGTTGCCTGGGGTCTATCGGAGCTGTCAGGTTTTGCCAATAGTGCTACGCACCGCTTCGCAGCCATGCCATTGACAAAACCTGACATTCCCGATTGTGGGTAATCAGGCAATCCAATCAGGAAGC
>CAJTFX010000021.1 GCA_910575555.1 Lachnospiraceae bacterium
GTGAAAAGTAAAAAAGAAAAAAGCAGGGCACAGGGATTTTATGGTTCAAAATAGGAACGTATTGACAGTTTAGTCTATAAGATTGAATCCAAGCTGCCCTAAGAGAGCAAATATTAATTTAAGCGTCAGAGCTGATTTTTATGCTCCCTTTGTTGACATGAAAGCCCTGGAATGCTACAATCAATTTCACAGAAACCTGCCGTATTTTAACAGTATTGCCCCGGATTCAGGCTTCATCTGCCTGCAACCGCCGGAGCATCTCAATTCAGGGGGATTTTTCTATGGAAATTGAACGCAAATTTTTACTCAAATCACTGCCGGACCATCTGGATTCTTTTCCTTTTCACACAATTGAACAGGGCTATCTCTGCACCGACCCTGTGGTCCGCATCCGCAGGCAGGATGAAGAATATTACCTTACCTACAAATCCAAAGGGCTGATGGTGCGGGAAGAATACAACCTGCCTCTTACCAGAGACGCCTACTGCCATCTTCGTTCCAAAACAGACGGCATTCTAATCTCCAAAAAAAGATACCTGATTCCGCTGCCTCCCCGTTATACCATTGAACTGGATATTTTTGAAGGAAAACTGGCGCCTCTGGTTCTCGCAGAAGTGGAATTTGCAACAGAAGAAGAGGCGAATCATTTTGTTCCTCCGGAATGGTTCGGGGAAGATGTGACTTATTCAGACAAATACCACAACAGCACATTAAGCCGTTTTACTGATTGAGTAAACCTATAGAATGTGGTAAAATATAATATAAGAAAAGAGATGCCGATGGAACATACACATCACAGACACCTGCTTTAAAGTCCAGGGAGCTGCGGCAAAGACATAATACGATACTCAGATCGCTCTGGATCTGGGGGAGCTTAAGGGCAATCTCCTGACCGTAACGATGCCCCATTCCGCCGTGTTGTTCCTGCGGCGCCGCGCCTCAACCCCGGATTCCCTGAAAGTCAGAATTGCAACGCCAGGCGGCTCCGTGGAGTATGAGGTTCAGGTCATGAAGGCCCAGCAGTACACACTGGAGAAGATTTTTGAAAAGAATCTGCTCTTTCTGATTCCTTTTTACATCTTTTCCCATGAAAGCCAGTTTGGGGAATATGAAAAAGACAAGGCGAAGCTCCGGGTTCTGCAGGAGGACTATGGGCAAATCAAAAGGACTCTGGAAGCCCTCTCCTTGCAGGGCTTCATCAGCGAATATATTACTCCGGCGGTTAAATATCGCAGTGTCTTACTTGCCCAAACCCCCATCTGCTGCGTTGTCATCAATTGCTGTAGCACTCGCTACAGCTCAATCTTCCGCCTTGCATATGAAGATTTGTTCTGCGTAATCTACTGCGATATTTAACCTCCGGAGTAATACCAGATGCACCATCATTGACATGTCTAACAAGGTTTTGGAACATATCGCAATGAAATATTGTTCCGTCAGGGAAGGGGTGAAAGCGGTTATGGGTGGCAAAGTTCTCGAATACGAAGCAAAAAGCATTAAGCGGGAAGGCATTGAAAAAGGCATCCGGGGCACCGTCTCAATCTTAAAAAACCTGGGGCTCCCGCCCCAGACCATCCTCCTTAAAATTCAGGAGCAGTATGGGTTGAGCCCAGAAGCCTCCAAGAAATTTTTATAAAAATTGAAATTGCCAGTCCCGTATTTTACCACGGAACTGACAATCCACTCTTCCTAAACAGTTTCAAATCTCCTGCTTGTATTGAAATCTTAAAGCACATACTCTGCCAAAGCATTTTTCCACAACAGCCCCTACGCCTCTCCAATTTTCCTATAGCCCATATCTTCCTGCAAATATTGAAATATACTTAAAGTCTGTTTTTTCAATTTTCATTATACAAAATATTTTATGAAAAATCGCAAGTAAAGAATTATTCAATTTTGCCATTTCGCTTTTCAAACTGTTCAATGTACTTTCTGATTAATATCTCCAATTCTCTATTTGCTGAACGAGCATTATATTCAGCTATATACCGGAATTTTTCTAGCAATTGTGCATCTATTCGAAGGGTAAATTTTAACATATTATTTTTCATCACTCGTCACGTCCATACGTTTTTTCAATATTATACCGTCAAAATGACGGCGAAAAAATATTAACGGTATATTGACGGCATAACGCCGTCGTATTATAATATGATTATTATGAGAAAGGATGATCAATATTATGAATAAAAAACTGAACCCATCAAAAAATCCCCCCATAGAACTACAAATAGATGAAGCTGACAGCAAACTTCATGAGATTTATGAAAATTTTACCAATACCTGGGAATATAACGAGACCATGAACAATCTTGACTTTGACATAGATTTTCTGTTGGACATCCTGGACATTAAGGAATACCGACGGCTGGAAGAACGCCTGATATATTACTGTTCCAGGAAAGACGAACTGTTATTCAAACTGGGATTCAAATACGCTTGGGCCTTATTTTCTGAATGTGCAAAACCCCTTTAAAATACAGGATTATTTGCTCTAATATTTCATCCTGTCAGAAAATATGTTTGCATTTTAAACACTGCAAAACACACTACATGTAATAATCAAAATACTTTTTTATAAAGCCCGCTTCTTTAAAACCTCACAAAAATCTTCCTTCACAATTTCATATTTAGACGGGTCCCGCAGAATGGCTGAAGGATGATATGTGGCAGTCAGCGCACAGTTTTTCCGGTATGTCCAGGTGCCGTGCTGCCTGGTAATCTTAAAATCCGGTGAAATGATACGTTGCGCCGCCACGCGGCCGAGACAGACAATAATTCTGGGCTTTAAAAGAAAAGTCTCATATTTCAGGTATGGAAAACAGGCTGCCTTTTCCTCTTCCCTGGGATCGCGGTTTCCGGGAGGGTGGCATTTTAAAATATTAGTGATGTAAATTTCTTCTCTGGTAAGCCCGCATTCTTTCAAAAGACGATCCAACACTTCCCCGGAACACCCCACAAAGGGAATCCCCTGACGGTCTTCCTCCCCTCCGGGGGCCTCGGCAATCAGCATAAGTTCTGCCTGACGGCTTCCGCGTCCCATAACAGGCCGGCATCTAGTCTGTTATGGGACATTGGGTACAGGCGGCAATATGACGTTCTATCTCATCCCATGTATTTTGCATAGCGTCTCCCTTTATCGTAGATTACTCCAATAGAGTATTTTTCAAACACGCTCTGATACTACAGCGAACAATCTATATTTCGATACACAAGAACTACCGGATTGCCCTTTGGCTAAGCAAACCTTTCATGGGCGAATTGTGTGGAGGCGAAATCCACTGCTTACGGAGACTTAGGAAGGAAGGCTTTCCTGACTTCCTTAGCCGCAGTTGGCAGTTAGTTCGCCGGAGCGCTGCCCGGTTTGTGTGTCAAAGGGCAATCCGGTAGTTCTGTCCGTATCCCAATATAAAAAATTCGCTGCAGTACTAATCCCTGTGTATCAAAATATAAATTGTTCGCTGCAGTACTAATCCCTGTGCATCAAAATGCAATTTATCCGCTGTGATACTCAGAGATCTTATATATTCTTCACCTTCGCAATATCAATCAAATCCAGTTTCTCGTTGGCTGTGGCATGCTCCAGGCTCTCTGCCAGAGCATTGGCCGTATCCATAGCCGTGATACAGTACACTCCTGTCTCTATGGCATTGCGGCGGATTAAAAATCCGTCCCGGCTCTTGTCCCGGCCCTGGGTGGGGGTGTCAATTACCACATCTATTTTATGGCCCAGGATCAGATCCATCACATTGGGGGATTCCTGGGAAATCTTATTGATGCGCCTTGCGTTGACGCCCCGTGCCTGCAGATATTTTGCCGTGCTTCTGGTGGCGTAAATTTTGTAGCCCAGGGCTTCAAACCGTTTAGCCGCTGCTACTGCTTCCGGTTTATCTGCGTCTTTTACCGTCATAATCATCTGTCTGTGCCTGGGCAGGTGTACGCCCGCTCCCAGAAATGCTTTATACAAAGCTTCATCAAAGGTTCTTGCAATTCCCAGACATTCTCCGGTGGATTTCATTTCCGGCCCAAGGCTGATTTCCGCTCCCCGGAGTTTTTCAAAGGAAAATACCGGCATCTTAACTGCCACGTATTCCGCTTCCGGCGCAAGCCCGGTGGGATATCCCATACCTTTTAAGGTGTTGCCCACCATCACCCGGACTGCCAGATCCACAATGGGAATTCCCGTGACCTTGCTGATATAGGGAACCGTCCGGGAAGAACGGGGATTTACCTCAATGACATATACTTCTCCATCCATGGCAATAAACTGAATGTTGATCAGCCCCACCACATGCAGGGCCCTTGCCAGACGCCTGGTGTATTCCACGATTTTCTCTTTTATCTCAGGGCGGATGGTAGGCGCAGGATAAACGGAAATACTGTCGCCGGAATGGACTCCCGTGCGTTCAATATGCTCCATAATTCCCGGAATTAAAATGTCTGTGCCATCGCAGACAGCGTCCACCTCGATTTCCTTACCCTGAAGATATTTGTCCACCAGAATGGGATGATCCTGGGCAATCCGGTTGATAATCTCCATAAACTCCTCAATTTCCTGATCGGTGTATGCAATCTGCATCCCCTGGCCGCCCAATACATAGGAGGGCCGCACCAGCACCGGATAGCCCAGGCGGTTTGCAGCTTCTTTCGCCTCTTCTGCGGTAAAGACCGTTTTGCCTGCCGCCCGGGGAATCTCTGTCTGCTCCAAAATCTGATCAAATAATTCCCGATCTTCCGCGGCGTCCACATCTTCTGCTTTGGTTCCCAGAATCGAAACCCCCATTTTCATCAGGCTTTCCGTCAGCTTGATGGCTGTCTGGCCGCCGAACTGAACCACCGCCCCGTCCGGTTTTTCCAGGCGCACAATATTTTCCACATCCTCCGGCGTCAGCGGTTCAAAATACAATTTATCCGCAATATCGAAGTCTGTGGATACAGTCTCCGGATTGTTATTTACAATAATCGTCTCATACCCTTCTCTGGCAAAAGCCCAGGTACAGTGAACAGAACAGTAATCAAATTCAATTCCCTGGCCGATGCGGATGGGGCCGGAACCCAGCACCAGGACTTTTTTACGCCTTTTTTCCTTTCTTCTGTCCGTTCTCTCAGCCCCGCAGCTGGATTCGTTTTCATTCTGCTCCCCTTGACTGCCGGCAGCTTCCGTCTCTCCATTATCAGCAATTGCTTCATTTTCACTGTCGAAGCAGGAATAATAATAAGGCGTTTCCGCCGCAAATTCTGCTGCGCAGGTATCCACCATTTGAAAAGCCGCCGTAATATTGTGGGCATAGCGCATATCCCGGATTTCTGCTTCCGTTCTGCCGGTCAGTGAAGCAATCACATGATCCGGAAATTCTATGCGCTTGGCTTCCTTTAACAATTCCACCGTCAGTTCTTCCTGCTCCAGACGGGTTTCCATTTCGGTGAGAATGGCAATTTTATCAATAAACCAGGGATCAATTCGGGTAATCCGGTAAATTTCCTCATAAGAAATCCCTTTGCGCAGCGCTTCTGCAATCACCCAGATTCTCCTGTCGTCTGCTTTTTCCAGTTTTATCTTCAATTCTTCTGCGGAAAATCCGGTGAAATCATAGCTTCTCATACTGTCCACATGCTGCTCCAAAGAGCGGACGGCTTTCATCAGCGCCCCTTCAAAATTCGTGCAGATGCTCATTACTTCTCCTGTTGCCTTCATCTGGGTGGTCAGGGAACGTTTCGCCGTAATAAATTTATCAAAGGGCAGTCTGGGAATTTTTACCACGCAATAATCCAGCATGGGTTCAAAGCTGGCATAGGTTTTCCCGGTGATGGCATTTTTAATTTCATCCAGCGTGTAGCCCAGGGCAATTTTAGCCGCCACCTTCGCAATGGGATATCCGGTGGCTTTGCTTGCCAGGGCGGAGGAACGGCTGACGCGGGGATTCACCTCAATCACGCAGTACTCAAAGCTTTCAGGGTGCAGGGCATACTGAACATTGCATCCGCCGGTAATATTCAATTCCGATATAATATTCAATGCGGAGGTACGGAGCATCTGATATTCTTTATCTGAAAGGGTCTGGGAAGGCGCCACCACAATGCTGTCTCCGGTATGAACGCCCACCGGATCAATATTTTCCATATTGCAGACCGTAATGCAGTTTCCCGCCGCATCCCGCATCACCTCGTATTCAATTTCCTTCCATCCTGCAATGCACCGTTCCACCAGAACCTCCCCCACCCGGCTGAGCCTGAGGCCGTTGGTGAGAATGTCCACCAGTTCTGTTTCATTGCGGGCAATTCCGCCTCCGCTTCCGCCCAGCGTATAGGCCGGACGCAGCACCACCGGATAACCGATGGTATTGGTAAAAGCAATCCCGTCCGCTACATTGTGAACCACCAAAGACGGCGCGCAGGGCTCCCCGATTTTTTCCATGGTATCCTTAAATGCCTGGCGATCCTCCGCCTTGAAAATGGTTTCCGAGGTGGTTCCAATCAGCTTCACTCCGTTCTGTTCCAGAAATCCGGATTCCGCCAGCTCCATCCCCAGATTCAGCCCGGCCTGTCCGCCCAGGGTAGGCAGCACGCTGTCCGGTTTTTCTTTTAAAATAATCTGCTCTAACACCTTTGATGTCAGCGGCTCAATATATACCTGATCCGCAATTTCCCTGTCTGTCATAATCGTGGCCGGATTGGAATTCACCAGAACCACCTCCACGCCCTCTTCCTTTAAAGAACGGCATGCCTGGGTTCCCGCATAATCAAATTCCGCCGCCTGCCCGATGACAATGGGGCCGGAACCAATCACTAAAACTTTCTTAATATTCGGATTTTTCGGCATTACTGGTTCCCTCCCATCATATTGATAAACCGGTCAAATAAGTAACTGCTGTCCTGAGGCCCCGGGCACGCTTCCGGATGGAACTGGACGGTAAAAATATTTTTGCCCGTGTAGCGCAGTCCCTCGTTGGTGCCGTCATTGACATTGACAAAAGCCGGAACCGCCACGGACGGGTCCAGATTGTCCGTATCCACCACATAGCCGTGGTTCTGGGATGAAATATACACCCGTCCTGTCTCCAAATCCTTCACCGGATGGTTGCCGCCCCGGTGGCCGTATTTCATTTTATGGGTATCTGCGCCCTTTGCCAGAGCCATAAGCTGATGCCCCAGGCAGATGGCAAAAATCGGCGTGTCAGAATCGTAAAGTTTTTTGATTTCTTCAATGACCCTTCCGCATTCCTTAGGGTCTCCCGGCCCGTTGCTGAGCATAATTCCGTCGGGTTTTTCCGCCAGAATTTCCTCTGCCGGCGTATCAGCCGGATACACGGTAACGCTGCATCCCCTGTTTTGCAGCGATTTGGCAATGTTTCTCTTTGCGCCCAAATCTAACAGCGCCACCTTTTTTCCTTTGCCTTTCAGGGTGTAACGTTCTTTGCAGGTCACCTGCTCCACCACATCCTTGGGCGTATATTCCTTTAGCCTGGGGAGAATCTCTTCCAGGCTGAAATCCTCTCTTGCGGTAATCATGCCGTTCATGGTTCCCTTTTCCCGGAGAATTTTTGTCAGGGCCCTGGTGTCAATTCCGGCAATTCCCGGAATCTCATGTTTTATCAGAAAATCCTGTATCGTCCCTTCACAGCGGAAATTACTGGGCATTCTGGACAGCTCCCTTACAATATATCCTTTTACCCAGGGTCTTTCGGATTCCATATCCGGTGTAATTCCGTAATTTCCAATCAATGGATACGTCATGGCTACGGCCTGTCCCGCATAAGATGGATCTGTTAAAACTTCGAGATAACCGGTCATGGAGGTGTTAAAGACAATCTCGCTGATTATCTCTCTGTCAGCGCCGATGTGGGCGCCCTCAAACACGGTTCCATCTTCCAGTATGAGAAATGCTTTCATTTCATTACCGCCCTTTCTGTCTGATTTTTGGCAAAAAAAAAGAGTCAATTGCGTCATTGCAGTCTTTTTCGGGTTCCGTTCTATTCTGTTATTGTTTCCTTTTCTGGGCATATTCTATCATAATGATAATAATTTTTCAAGATTTTTCTGAGAGGGGTATTTGACTCCATTAGATGGACGTGATAATATGGTTACAATGAATCGGTAATTGATGCAGGCAGAAATTTTAACAACTATTAGCAACAGTTCCTTAACACATGAAAGGAGAAAAATGACTTATGAAAAAATTAAAATTTCCAACAAAAATCGTCACTCTTTTATTGTTGTTCTCCCTGTCGCTGTTTCAGGCAGCAGGCACCGTCCAGGCGGCAAGTACCCGCTCCAGCGACTCTAAAAAAGCCGGAAGCGGCAATATCTTTGCGGGAGTCTCCGGCACCTTTGAACGGGTGGAAAAGAGTAAGATCTTAAAAAGAATCAATGAAATCCGCAGGGAAGCCTGCGAAAAAGGCTACCCCCATCCCGGCAGCGGAAGAAAACTCACCCCTTCTGATTATAAGCCCATAAAATGGTCCTCCAACCTGGAGCTTGTGGCCCTGCTTCGGGCAGCGGAATCTACCGTAAATGAAAGCCATACCCGGCCCAACGGACAGAGCTGCTTCAGCATCCGCTACAACGGAGAACAAAGCTGGGCTGAAAATCTGGCATGGAATTATTCCGGCCTGATGGCGGGCATTGAACAGTGGTACGAAGAAAAAAATGACTGGGTCAATCAAAATGCCAATGCTGTAACCGGCCATTATACCAGTATGATCAATCCGTCTTACCGTTTTATCGGCCTGGGCTCTTTCCGCCGGGATACCGGAGGATGGTACGGCATTTCTGCAGAATTCAGCTCCAGCACTGCCAGCTCACAGACCCAGTCCAAATTAAAAGGCAACAAAGTCCAGACCATTGAGGTTTCCAAAAAGAATCTCTCAAATCCGTCTCTGAACGCCCCTTCCAAGCTTAAGGTGAAAAAGACGAAAAAGCTGACGGTTACCTGCAATATCAATTATCCGGGAATTATGGGCGGCACGAATACCTCCAAGGGACGCATTACAAAAGGCATTACCTGGAAATCCTCAAAGCCCTCCGTGCTGCATGTGAATTCCAGCGGAAAAATCACTGCAAAAAAAGCCGGAAAAGCAACCATTACTGCCAAAGTAAAAGGCGGCTTTTCCGTGAAAAAGACAATCACTGTAACAAAATAAAATATTTATTGTTTTAAATTCTGCGGCCCGACTTTTTCTTTTTCTGCTGATGGGCCGCAATTCTAATGTATAGTGTTTCCGGCAGAAACCGTCCCAGAGTTACCGCCGCTTTCATCGAAAAGGTTGGAACAATCACTGTTTTTCCCTGTTTCATCTGCTGATATCCATAACGGGCGCACCAGGCGGGACTGATCCCTTTTAAGGCAAATTCCACCTCTGCAACTTCATTAAATTCCGTATTCACCGGACCGGGGCAGAGACATCCCAGATAAACGGGACTTCCTTCATACCGAAGCTCCTCCGCAATGGCCCGGGTCAGGCTGGTCACGTATGATTTTGTAGCATAATATGTCGCCATATAAGGCCCGGCAGGCATCAGCCCTGCACAGGAAGCCACATTTAAAATAGAGCCGTAGTTCTGGCGTTCCATCTTCTTTAATACCAGTTTTGTGAGAAGGTGCACAGCCCGGACATTGACGGAAATCATATCCAGTTCTTTTTCCAGTTCCCCTTCTTTAAACGTGCCGCAATGGCCGAAGCCTGCGTTATTAATCCAGACTGCCACCGGCAGCTCCGCTACAGACTGATAGAGGCGGTAACAATCCTCCTCTTTGGTAAGATCGGCCTCCACAATCCGGCATTCTGTTTTTAAGTGTTTTGCCATTTTACGCAAACGGTCTCCTCTTCTGGCAGTAAGCGCCAGGGCATACCCCTCTTTTGCCAGTATTTTTGCAAATTCTTTTCCGATTCCGGAGCTTGCCCCTGTAATTACCGCATATTTTTTCATTTTACCACTGATTCCTTTCTCCTGTCTTTCAGTACTTCACACCAAGTCAAACCTTTTTATTAAATACTGACAATTCTTCATGATCCTCCATATTAAAAAACCGCTGCCTGTCATTATGGGGGAAGAGAAGCTCCATATAAAGACTGCCCAACAGTTCCTTCACCTCTTCTGCGTTAACCTCCTCCACCGGCAGCCGTTTTAGCTCCATTTGTTTTAGATTCGAAAGCACCGCTTCAATCTGCTGTTTGTCCGTGGGCGGTTTTTCAAACATCGGCAGCGGCTCGGGAAGCTGTTTCGGCTCCTGGGTTTCAGGCTGCAGAATCTCCTTGGTCTCCGGTATTTTATATACAATATTTCTGCAGGTTTTCTCAAAACACTCCGGATCATATTTGGATAAATACTTCAAATCCTCCATGGTCAGCGTGCGCTTGTTGTGTATTTTGATATAAATATTTACAAGACGTGTATCCTTACCCATAATATCCTCCCTCCTCTTCTGCCGTGAATAAAGCCTCAATGCCGCAGAATTTCTATTTCCAGTATAATTCTCCTGTCTGGCCTTTGTCAATATTTACATACTGACAAAGCTGTAGTACAATAAAAAACATACAATACAAGGAGATGATACCATTGTTTACCACAAATCATACTTTTCTGGAAATTATGGATACCGGGCCTGTCCGGCGGGCCATCGGAAATCTGTTTCCCTCCAACTGGACTGCCTGCATTCCGCCGGAGCACAGTAGGTATACCATGGAGCAGATTCAACAGGAAGATCGAACGGAATGGGGCGCGGTTTTTCCTGCAGAGGACTTTGTAAGCGCTGTAAATCTGCTGCTGACAGAAACCATCCAGAACCATCGTTTTCTATTTATCCCTCTCTGGCGGCCGGCGCCGGATGACAATACCTGGATTCCGGACGCAGACCTGGATACCACTGAAGGCGTGTGGCTGTTTACCGGCAATCCTGCCCTGGAGCAGCAGGCGTTTGCCCATACTGCCGAGCCATCCTCCATTCCTCCCTACCCTTCTGAGGCAGTTCCTTCAAACACCCACAGAAAGAGCCGCCGGCCTGCTGTCATTATCTGTCCCGGCGGAGGGTACCAGACACATTCCACCTACCGGGAGGGGATTCAGCTGGCTCAGCGAATGGAACGGGACGGAGGGTATAAAGCTTTTATACTTCATTACCGTCTGTGCCCCAACAGTTATCCGCTGCCCCAAATGGATCTGGCTTTGGCAATCATGCATGTGCGGGCCCATGCAGAGCTTTACGACATCGATCCGGATCGTGTCTTTGCAGTAGGCGCGTCTGCCGGCGGCCATCTGTGCGCAAGCCAGGCATTATACCCTGAAGCTCTGAAAGAGCTTGTCTTGGAGGCTTTAATGGAAGCGTCGCCGGAACACGGGCCTCTGGTTTCCCTCTTTCAAAAGGTGTCTGCCCGGCCGGACGGTCTCGGGCTTTTGTACCCGGTGATCAGCTTCCTGTCTGATTACCATGAAGGAAGCTGTATCAATATCACAAAAGGAGATCCCAAACTCCGGCAAATGCTTTCTGTGGAGCAGCATATCGGGCCGGACTATCCTTTGACCTATGCCTTCGCCAACGAGGACGATGACTGCGTCCCTGCAAGCAATACCGTCCGTCTGAAGGACGCTTTAGCCAGGGCAGGCATACCGCATTTATGCCAAATATTCCCCACCGGAAATCACGGAACAGGTCTTGGGTACGATCTTTCCTGCCGGAAATGGAGTGAAAATATGCTAGCATTTTTTGCCCCCTTTGCAAAGTAGCGCCCGGATGGAGCAACGTCTGCTTCCCTACAGAACCCACACCATTTCTCTGCCATGCGCCGCTTTGATTTTGCCGAAACAGCTTCCAGGTGGAAACTGCACAGATTCTGTCCACCGGATAGCTGCATTTTCGGTACACAGGCGTACTGTAACAGGTAGCTGAGGATTCAAACAGAAAATAGGTGGAATCCCCGTCGCAGATCAATTCCTCCGCCATTGGCGGAAATCTGCAGGAAGAATAGGAATAATATACGTTTTTCTCTGTATAAATATCTTGATGCACCTCATAGAAATAAACTCTGGAATCAAAATAGCGTCCTCTGGAAGTGGTAACTGCCAGATAAGTTTTTTCTGCCCGTTCCACAAAGGAGGCTCCGTTGGCAAATCCCGGTATGACAATTTCATCCTGTTTCTGCAGGGTAAAGCTGTGACCTGATTCGCCGTTCTCTTTCGAAACCCCAGTTTCTTTTTCCACCTGGAAACTCCGCAGCCACCCATTTCCGCTGATTCGGTTGGTATAAGTTCCCACCCACAGTTTATTATCGTGCCAGGTTACAAAAGAAGCGATCACACCGCAGGGCACGTTCTGATCATAGTTCAGAAGCTCCACGCTGCTTTTTCCTGAATCAACCGCTTCCCGGATTCTTTCATAAGAAATCACACTGCACTGCCTGTCGGTGCTTTTTGCGATCCAGACATTTGCGCCGTCAAATGCCACTCCGCCCACATGGTTAACGTCCGGCAGTATAATGGTGGTCAAAAGCCTGCGTTCCTTCGGGTTCTGATTTGACAATACATACAGCGCCGACGGATACATTTTTCTTCTGGTATTTTTCCCGGTAAATTCTCCGCTGTCATAGGCGGTGATCAGCATATAATCTCCGGCGATGCAAATTCCCTGGGGCACCATCTGCCCGCAGCTTTTCCCCAGTATATCTGTAGCTTTAAGGCCCGGCACCGGACTGGAATATTCAGACTGGTACAGGCTTCCGAAAAAACGGTAATGGCTTAAGGTATTCTGAAATTTCTTTTCATACCGGAACTCCATGCTGGTAAGCGCCGGCTCCGGTTCTTTTTCTATATTTTTCCAAAAAGAACGGGCCGCATGAAATCTTCCTGCTGTCAGGAGACACCACGCAGCCGCTGTCATATAAAATAGCACACGAAACTTAAAAAATAAACCCTTATTGTTTTGTTTTCTCATACACTTTCCGCCTTTGTCGTATTTTACCAATACTTTTGTCGTTATTTATAGTATAACCGATAAATTTACAGACATAATTAACAAAAAATGTATATTTTGTAAACTTTTTTTCATTTAATTTAACACATTCTGGCAATAAATGTCAGACAAACCATTTTGTTTGATTGCAGTCTCCGGCCACAGTATGGTATAATGAAAGAAAAATTTGTTAAGGAGAGATTCTTATGGGCGTAACAGACATGGATAAATTAGACGAAATGCAAGTAGACGTATTAACCGAAATAGGAAATATCGGCTCCGGCAATGCCGCAACTGCACTGGCAACTTTATTGAATACCTTTGTGGATATTGAAATTCCCAACATTCACCTCGTTGACTTTGAGGACGTTTCCCAATTTCTGGGCGGCCCCGACAAACTTGCCCTGGGCCTTACCATTACGCTGGACGGAGACATTGAGGGAATGATGCTGCAGATTATACAGAAAGAATTTGCCAAAAAGCTGATCAACACATTTTATGAAAAAGAAATCACTTCCCTTGACGACATTACTGAAATGGATTTATCCGTGGTACGGGAAATGGGCAATATCACCACTGCCGCTTACATCAACTCCATCGCCAAGATGACAAATACATTTATCAACATTACCCCGCCGGAGGATCATATTGATACGGTGGGAAACATTCTGTCCATTCCCACCCATAATTTCGATTCACTGGGCAGGAAGGTGCTTTATATTGATGAGAGCTTCTGCATCTCCGGCACGCAGATTAAGGGCAGTATGATTCTGATTCTGGAATATTCTTCTATGAATACATTGTTTGAGAAATTGGGGCTTCCGGTTTAAGGGGGGCGGTCTTTCAATACGGACGGGTGGTCTTTCATACGGACGGAAAGGGCCATCCGGCAGTTCCTGTGTATTGAAAGACGGACCGCTTACTGTAATGTCCGGAGGGTGTTTGGAAAATGTTCTGGGGTTTGTTTGGTCACAGCAATCAGCGATGATAAGCTATCATTTCTTTTGGGCCGTTTCTATTGCTTCTTTTCCTGTCATATGCTCAACAGACAGTTCCATCATGCATAAAGCTTTCCATGTTCTTGCAATTTCCTGATTTCTGTTTTCTGCGCTGTCTGTTGGATGATATTTCATTGCCAGCCTTTCGATTGCTTCTCTGATTTCATTTTCATCCTCCAATATGCGTATTTTGCCAAATGCAATTACACTTTTAAAATGTGTTGTATATTTTTCTGGAAATATCTCGTCTTGGGCGATTACGCAAAAGGACGCTTTACTGCATTTCCTTATGGCGTCTATTTTGTGTCCCTCTTTTGCACTGTGAAAATAAATTTTGGAATTATTATAAACATAACTGATGGGAACAGCATATGGGTATTCATCATCACCCAGTAATGCCAATACCCCAGAAGTTTCTTTTTCAAGCAGTTCAACATTTTCCTGATTGCTTAAAATTTGCTTTTTTCTTCTCATTTCTCTAAACATATCTCTTTACCTCTTTTATCCTTTCATTGTTCACTGCTGCAATGCAAGCGTTTTCCTGGCGTTTCTGCATGCCTGACCAGTTGATAAATCCATAAATATCATTTACTAAAAACATGACAAAACAAATAACAACTGACAAATACGATATATCAGAAATTGTTGCCAACACCCATAGAATAATCAGTACAATATCATTTGCAGCATAACCGATTGCATAAAACGCACTCCTTCTGAAAGTCAGATAAACCGCAAGAAAGCTGGTTGTGACAGATATCGTGCTTGGTATTAGGTTTGCCGTATGAAAAGCCGCCAAAATGTAATAAAAAATAAGTGTAACAGCTGCTGTCAATATCATCATAAAAATAATCTCTTTTGCTTTTAATCTATTTACTTTTACTTCTGATTTATTTCCGTTATACGGATTTCTCAGCCATGAGACCAATGCAAAAACAGCCATGGGGGCAGTCATTCCCAAATAGGTTACCATCTCCCCATAATAGGCGAACGCAAAAGATATGACCCCATATAAAATACTGAATATAACCATTAGAAACTGTCCGAACGGATTTCCCTTTGCAATAAAGATTAGCGCTGTTACACCAATGAAAGAAGCAGCAAGCGTTAAATAATTTTCTCTGTCAAACAAAAAAAATGATACGACAATCAGTGTCACTGAAATACACCATAACAATATCTCTCCTTTTGTAAAATAATCAAATAATGATTTTCGTTCTTTTGTGTGCATATAATTACCTCCTAAAATAAAATAAGCACCCGACTACACATCTTCAATGACCTAACGATGTATAACGAATGCTTTCGCTTCTCTACCCGGTGGCAGACTATTATTTACTTGACCTCAGCAAGTATAGCACAGTAAAACAAAGAAGTCAATCATTTATTCAAAGTTCCGTCCGTATCCAAATATAAAACATTCGTCTCTTAACCCCTATCCCTTACCTGATTCAGAATCTCCAAAGCCACCTCCGCCTTGTCCATCCTTTCTAAACAAATCACATCCTCCCTGGTAATCAGGGTAACCACATTGGTGTCTGTGCCGAAGCCGGCGCCTTCCACTTTCAGGTTATTGGCGGCAATCATATCCAGATTCTTTTTTTCCAGTTTAGCTTTGGAATTTTCCTCCAGATCCCGGGTTTCCATGGAAAATCCGCAGAGGAAGCTATGAATCTTTCCTTCTGACTTCATTCGGCCCAGTTCCGCCAGGATATCCCTGGTACGTTCCAGATTAATCTGAGCCTTGCCGTCTGTTTTTTTAATTTTATCCTCTGCAACCTCTGAGGGCCGGTAATCCGCCACTGCGGCGGCTTTGATTATCACATCCATCCGGGGCGCCAGACGAATGACTTCCTGGTACATTTCTTCAGCTGAGACTGTCTTTTTTACTTCCAGAAACATCGGCGCCTCCAGGGCGGTAACCCCTGTCACCAATGTAACCTCCGCGCCTCTTAACATTGCCATTTTTGCCAGGGCATAGCCCATTTTTCCTGTGGAATGGTTGGTAATGTAACGCACCGGATCGATGGCTTCCCGGGTGGCTCCTGCTGTGACCAGTATCTTTTTCCCTGCCAAATCCTTGGGAAAGGCAAGTTCTTTCAATACGTATTCCATCAGCGTTTCTTCGGAAGGCAGTTTTCCTTCTCCGATATCTCCGTTGGCCAGCATTCCTGTGTCGGGAGGAATTATTTCATAACCGAAGCCTTCCAGCCTCCCCAGATTATCCTGAACAATAGGATTGCGGTACATATTGTGGTTCATGGCCGGCGCAATCAGGGTTTTGCAGGTGCATGCCATTACCGTTGTGGTCAGCATATCATCTGCAATTCCGTTTGCAATTTTGCCGATTACATTTGCTGTGGCCGGGGCAAGCAGAACCAAATCCGCCTGCTTTGCCAACGCCACATGCTCGACTGAAAATTCAAAATTCCGATCAAAGGTATCAATCAGGCATTTATTTCCGGTAAGGGTTTCAAAGGTGGTGGCTGTAATGAAATTCTTTGCATTCTCTGTCATCAGCACATGCACATTACAGTGGAGTTTTTTTAACATCCTTGCCACATTGGGCATTTTATAGGCGGCAATTCCGCCGGTCACGCCCAGTAAAACGGTTTTTCCCTGCAACATATGGGGAATCCTCCTTAAAAATATTCAGATTTTCCAATACTTCGGTTTCCTGCCCTGTAAAAGCGCAGCTATGGCTGTCAGACGGAAATCTCCCCATGCTTTTCATAAGATGTGATTTTGGAAATCTTATTTTCCCCGTCTACAAATACCACGTTCGGCCGGTATTCTTTTGCTTCCTCCGGCGTCATCTGTGCATAGGCCATAATAATGATATGGTCGCCGGTCTGCACCTGGCGGGCCGCCGCTCCGTTCAGGCAGATCATGCCGCTGTCCGGCTCTCCTGCTATGGTGTAAGTTTCGAAACGGTTTCCGTTTTCTATGTCTACAATCTGTACATTTTCATATTCCAGAATTCCTGCCGCCTCAAGAAGCTTAGGGTCTACGGTAATGCTGCCCACATAATGAAGCTCTGCCTGCTTCACTACGGCACGGTGGATTTTTCCTTTTAACATTTTTAAATACATGGCATATCTCCTTTTTCGTTCTCTGCTGCCTTATGTCTCAGGCGCATAACTAAAATTGTCAATCAGCCTTGTTTTTCCAATATAAACTGCCAGGGCTGCCAGAATGGGACCGTCTATCTTTTTCACCGGCTCTAAATTCTCAGCGTCTACAAGCTCCACATAGTCCACCCGGGCAAGGGGCTCTGTCCGGATTTGTTTCAGAATGGCCGCTTTGACTTTCTCTGCATCTTTTTCCCCGGCATGAAGCAGCTCTTCGCCGACGGTCAGTGATTTGTGCAGAACCAATGCCGCTTTCCTCTCTTTTTCACTCAGATATGTGTTGCGGGAGCTCATGGCAAGCCCGTCCTGTTCCCGGACTATGGGACAGCCCACAATCACAATATTAAAATTCAAGTCCCGCACCATCCGGCGGATCACCGCAAGCTGCTGCGCGTCCTTCTGTCCGAAATAGGCCCGGTCAGGCGTTACAATATTGAAAAGCTTTGACACCACTGTGCACACGCCGCAAAAATGGGTGGGCCTTGTTTTTCCGCAAAGTCCCTTGGTCAGCCGGTCCATATCCACAAAGGTGCAGCTGTCCGGCGCATACATCTCCTCCGGCGTCGGATGAAAAATCACGTCCGCTCCTGCCGCTTCGCAGAGAGCCGCATCCCGGTCAATGTCTCTGGGATAAGTGGATAAATCTTCATTTGCGCCGAACTGGGTGGGATTTACAAAATCGCTGACTACCACCCGGCCGTTTTCGCTGACTGCTTTTTCAATCAGGCTTTTATGCCCTTCGTGAAGATAACCCATGGTGGGCACCAGGCCCACAGAATGGCCTTCTCCCCGCCACCATTTCACGATAGAGCGCAGTTCTTCTATAGTTGTTACAATCTGCATCGTATTCCTCCATTATATTCAGTACAGTTTTTCTATTACATCGTCATCTATTTTAAAAGTATGTTCCGGCGCCGGGAAAGTCCCCGCTTTCACTTCATCGCTGTAGTTCTGAAATGCCTCTTTCATTACCGAGCCCACTTCTCCGAACCGTTTGACAAATTTCGGTTTGAAATCGCCAAACATGGAGAGCATGTCCTGATATACAAGAACCTGTCCGTCGCAGTCTGCTCCGGCGCCGATTCCGATGGTGGGCACATGCAGCTTCTCCGTCACCAGTTTGGCCAGTTTGGCCGGTACGCATTCCAAAACCACTGCCACCGCCCCGGCTTCCTCCACAATTCGGGCGTCCTCCAGCAGTTTTCTGGCCGCCGCTTCCGACTTGCCCTGCACTTTAAAGCCGCCAAAGGCATTCAAAGACTGAGGCGTCAGTCCCAGATGGGCAACCACCGGAATGGAAGCGGCTGTAATGGCTTTGATATGATCTGCAAATTCCCGGCCGCCTTCTAATTTCACGGCCTGGGCCCGGCCCTCCTTCATCAGCCGCCCGGCGTTTACCACGGCGTCATACACGGAAGTCTGATAGGACATAAACGGCATATCCGCCACCACCAGCGCCTGCTTCGCGCCCCGGGCCACCGCGCTGGTGTGATGAATCATGTCCTCCATAGTCACTGACAGAGTATCTTCATACCCTAACATAACCATACCCAGGGAATCTCCCACCAGAATCATATTAATGCCTGCTTCATCAATTAACTTTGCCATGGAGTAGTCATAGGCGGTAAGCATTGTTACCTTTTCGCCCCGTTCCTTGGCTTCCCGTATTGTTACAACTGTGTTTTTCATAGTCATCCTCACTTGCTTTCTAATATTTGTTTCATGGTCTCATAACTGCGCTCCGGGTGCTTCTTCTCTGCAAGCTCCATCACCACGGCTCCCACTGCCCGGTAAGCCAATTCCCGCCGGGGCCTGTCCATATGCTCCAGATGTTTTCGGACGGTCTCCGTGTCATTGCGCTCAATGGGCCCGGTCAGCGCCTGCGCACACCCCCGGTATTCTGCTTTTTTGCCGGTACGGCCTGCATCTTCCTCTGAAACTGCTTCAAAGATGGATTTCACATTGTTTTCCACCAGAGGCTTCAGCAGTTCATAGGCGGACATTTCGGAAATTCCGGCTTCTTCCATCAGCTCCACCGCCATGGAAATAAGCCCCACCACCTGATTGCTTGCAATGCTTGCGGCCGCATGGTATTTGGCCTTTTCGGAAGTGGAAATCTCCGCAATCCGGTTGGGCAGCAGCCGAAAAAGCTCCTGCATCCTTGTCAATGCCGTCCGGCAGCCCTCTACCGCAAAGGCTGCGCCTGTTAAATTCTGATAAGCTGTGAATTTGCTGCTGAACGCGTAAATCGGATGGATCGAGCAGACATATGCGCCTGTCTCTTCCCAGTTTGAAAATATATCACTTGATAAAGAACCACTAAAGTGGCAGATGACTTTTCCTTTCACATTCTTCTCTGCAATGCAATCCCATACCTGAACGATTGCTCCGTCTGTGGTGGTAATAAAAAGGGTATCGCTTGCGCGTATCAGTGAATCCAGTGTTTCAAAATATTCTGTGCCTGTAAATTCCGCGGACTCTCTTCCGCTGCTTTCGGTTCTGCTGTAAAAACCTGTGACACATGCGCCGTGATCTTTCACATATTTTGCCAGGGTCGTTCCCACTTTTCCGGCGCCAATAATCCCTATCTGCATATCCGCCTCCATTTCCTGCGAAAGCCATAGTTCCGCACCTTAAATCTCAAATGGAAAGGCCGCTGTCCTTCAGGCCATGCGCCCGCTGCCGGACACGATGGCAGTTATCAAAGTGATACAGTTTCTTCCTGAATACCGTTCGTCATTAAATTAACACATATAGGGGATTTTTACAATAGGGAATGGGAGATTGGGTTGTATAAAATGAAGTGCAAATCATATTTCTTTTGCTTCCCTTAAATTCTTGTTGTAGACTTTAATTTGTGCTAAACTGTTATTGCCAAAATAAAAAACGAAATTTCACTATATACCAGGAATTGAGGAAAAATCATGGGAAAGACAATTATGTATGAGCAAATATATTCAGATTTACTGAATAAGATCCAGCGCGGCATATTTGCCCAGGGAGATAAACTTCCCTCTGAAAAAGAATTATCGGAAGAATATGGCGTAAGCCGCATTACAAGCAAACGGGCGCTGGATATACTGGCAGAAAATCAGTATATTACCCGCAGCAGGGGAAAAGGTTCCTTTGTCACCGGAAACCAGGGTGATATTTTGGCCCGGAATGTTTTTCCGGAAGAAGAAGCCATACTGAAAAAGCCGCTGATCGGCGTAGTTTTCGATACGTTCGGAAGCGATTTCGGAAGCGGGCTGCTGCGCAGCATTGAGTTAGAATGCCGGAAAAAAGGATACGACATGCTGTTTCGATGTTCTTACGGCAATATTGAGGAAGAAAACGAAGCAATCCGAAGGGCCCTCCAGCTTGGAGCAAAAGGATTAATTCTAATGTGCGCCCAGGGAGAAGTCTACAACAGCATGATTCTTCAGCTTGTTGTGGATAAGTTCCCGATGGTTCTCATTGACAGACAAATGAAAGGCATCCCCATTCCCTGTATAAAAACAGATAATTATTCCGCATCCAAAAAACTGACACAGATATTGATCTCACGGGGACATAAAAAAATATGTTTTGTATCCCACTCCTTCAATAATACCTCCACCATCCATGAACGTCACAATGGTTTTGTGGACGGCATTATGGAGCACGAAGATGTGAACGGAGTTTTTGACGCGATCAGATGCTACGATCCGGCGTCAGAAGATATGGTGCGGGAAAACATTCACTTTGACCCTTCCGAGATTATGAAGGTAATTCAAAAAAACGCCGACTGCTCCGCCTTTCTTATTGTAGAATTCCAGATGGGCGCTCTTTTTGGAAGGGCGCTGAAATCCATGAATCTGAAGAAAGAAATCGCAGTTTTTGACTGCCTGTCTGAAGCTTATATGGACGAATATGATTTTGTCTATGTAAAGCAGGACGAAAATTCCATGGGCATAAAGGCTGTGCAGACATTATGCGCCGTCATGGAAGGAAAAGCGGTGGAAGATGTTATAAATATTCCTTATGATGTCATAATAGATAAATCTCAAGATGCAAAATAGTACAAATAGAACAAATTCCCCACAAGTTGATATATAAATGATATGTACATATGATATAAAAAAGAAGCTGACTTATAGGCAAATTTACGAAACCGTCTATGAGCCGGCTTTTTCTATTGACATTTTTGCCCAATAATGATATATTTGCCATAACATCATAAAGCAATTCGCCAAAAAGATATAATGATATATTATTTCAACCTGGTATCTTTTTGATGCAATCCTGTGATTTCTATGGCGGCAGAAAGACACACCATTTGCAAAAAACAACATTGAAAAGGAATGTGCCGGCCTGAATCGCCTGAAATAAAAATAAAACAAGAAAAGAGGAAAAACTATGAAAAGAAAAATTGTTTCTGTATTAATGGCATCCGTAATGGCGGCAGCTCTGCTTACAGGCTGCGGCGGAAATTCAAACTCCCCTTCCGGTACCGATTCCCAGGGGAATGATGAAAAAGCCTCAGGCGAAGAAGCAGATTCCACAGGCGGCGAAACCGGCTCAGACGATGGACAGGTGCTGACCATTGTTTATAACGACTCCAACGACAACGGCGACAGCAGCCCTGTGTACCAGTGGATCACACAGACCTATGAGAACTGGGAGAAAAAAGACGAAGTGAAGCTGGACATTCAGGCCCTTGTGGCGACTGACAGTGATTATGTAACGAAAATACAGACGCTTGTACAGGACGATTCCACCTGCCCGGATCTGTTTCTTGAAGATACGTTCCAGTTAAACACAGATGTAGCGGCAGGCTATGTGGCAGACATCACAGACAAAGTAGCCGGCTGGGACGACTGGAACTCCTCAATCATTGACGCATTGAAGGAAGCTACGTCCGGCACAGACGGAAACACCTATGCAGTTCCCATCAGCACAGACGTGCGCGGACTGTGGTACAACAAAGACGTATTTGAAACTGCCGGCCTTGGCAGGGAATGGCAGCCGGAGAGCTGGCAGGATATTCTGGACGCATGCGCTGCCATCAAAGAAAAGTGCGCGGACGACGTAGTTCCCATCTGGTTTGCATGCAACAGCGGCGAGGCTGAGGCAACCAGTATGAATACCTTCCAGATGTTGCTGGCAGGCACCGGCGATTCTCTGTGCGACGACGCCACCGGCGTTTACAACTTAAGCAGCGACGGCGTCAAAGACTCTCTGGGCTTTATCAAAACATGCCTGGACGAAGGATATCTGGGAACCCTTTCTGAGATTCTTGACCCAAGTGATTATACCTATGCAAACCAGTATATGTCCACTGCAAAGCTTGGCATGTATCTGAACGGAAGCTGGGGCTTCAATGATTATCTTCAGGATTCCGGCTATCCAATGCAGGGCTACACCGACGACACATTGTCTGACGCCCTTGGATTTGCACAGATGCCCACCCAGGAAAAAGGCGGCTACGTGACAATGTCCGGCGGATGGAGCTGGGCAATCGCCAATAACTCTGACCAGAAAGACCTTTCCTTTGAATTCATCACCGAATTGATGAAATCTGACAATTATATTGTCTACATTGACGGAACCGGAAACCTGGCTACAAGAAATGACATGATGAGCTATGACGAATACAGCAGCAGAATGTATATCGAAGAGGCAACTGCCATGTCTGAAAACGCTTTTTTCCGTCCTCATGATGAGAATTACTCCAAAGTTTCTTCCTATCTTTATGAGATGGTGGACACTGTTATAAGAAACAATACAGATACCGAAGCGGCATTATCTGACTTCAAAACAGGCGCCGCAACAGCAATCGGCGAAGATCTGATTCAGTAATCCTTTTGATGGAGCAGCCCCGCGTATCCGAGGAGCTTTTATCCCGGATTCGGGGCGCGCTCCCGTTAGAAAATGGAGGTAGGAATGGAAGTATATAAGAAAAAAAATTTTATGGGTAAATATATCTACCTGGTTCCGGCAGTCTTTCTCATGCTGTTGTTTTTCGTCTGGCCCATCATTCTGACCATCTACTACTCCTTCACAAATCTGGCGCTGACCGGTTCTGCAGCCAGCTCTCAGGAATTTGTGGGAATTGCAAATTATAAAAGAATGCTGTCAGATTCCGCCGTTAAGACAAGTGTTGTTACAACTGTCATTTTCCTGATCGGCTCGGTGGCAGGGCAGACCATCTTAGGATTTGTCATTGCCTATCTGATGAGAGAAAAGAACCGAATCTTCCGCCGCATCGTGGGAGCCGTTGTACTGGCTGCATGGGTTATGCCGGAAACAGTGGCGGCAATTTGCGCATATACATTTTTTACCGACAAAGGAACGCTCAATCTGCTTCTTACTTCCGGCGGATTCGGAATGGTTTCCTGGTTGTTCCGGTATCCTTTGCTTTCGGTGGTTCTTGCAAATATCTGGCACGGCACCGCATTTTCTATGATGGTTTACCAGTCCGCTCTGGATAATGTATCCGGAGAAGTGGCAGAATCCGCAATGATCGACGGAGCAAACAGGCTCCAAAATCTGTTTTATATTACGATTCCGATCATCAAAGATACCATTATGACCAATACCATGCTGATTACCCTGTCAACTCTGGGAACCTTCGGTATGGTATATACCATGACCAGTACCACTGTGCAGACCCTTCCGGTATTTATGTATATCCGCGCATTTAAAAACTACGAACTGGGCTATGGAACCGCCATTTCCATGCTGATACTTTTGATCGGAGTGATATTCAGTATCTTCTATGTCAAGATACAGAGCAAGGACGGAGGTAAATGATGAACAAGAAAAGAGATAAGATAATTGCGTATATTGTACTGGCAATTCTGGCCGTCGTGTTTGTAATTCCTCTGACCTGGGTGGTTCTGGCTTCCTTTGACACAAACGCTACCCTGGCAGTCAGCGCCCCCAGCCTGACCCTTGACAATTATGCACAAGTGCTGACCAACGCCGCCAACCTGCGTTCCTTTGGCAACGGACTGCTGATGGCCCTGGGGACTTCAATCTTTGTTGTTATTTTTGCCATGCTGGCGGCTTATCCGCTGTCCAGATTTGAAATGAGGCATAAGAAGTTATTTATGCTCAGCATGCTTTTTATGACCTCGCTTCCGATTACAACGGTTATGGTTCCCGTATTCAAAATTTTCGTTTCGGTTGATTTATATGACAATCGGCTGGGTATCATTTTGTTCATGACGGCCTCATCCATGCCCTACGCCATCTGGATGATGAAAAATTTTATGGATGCGGTTCCGCTCTCACTGGAGGAAGCTGCATGGATAGACGGCAGCGGCAAATTAAACGGCATCATCCGGGTTGTTATGCCCCTGATGCTTCCCGGGATTTTTACCATTGCAATTTATACCTTTTCCGGCGCATGGGGTAATTTCTTTGTTCCCTTTATCCTGCTTTCCACCGGTGAAAAATACCCGGCGTCTATCATGCTGTATCAGTTTTTCGGACAGCACACAGTCGCATACGGCACATTGGCGGCATATTCCATTGCGTATGCCATGCCGTCAGTGATCCTCTATGTCATCACCCAGAAGTGGATGTCAAAGGGATTCGGTATGTCAGGCGCGGACAAAGGCTAGTGAAAGGAGATTTTATGATATGCAGCAGCTTAGCGATTTATTGTCTGTAAAACAATTTGTAGAAAAAATACGGAGGCAATTGAATGCTGAGAAGCTGAACATCGGCGATGTGTTTGAGCGGTGCTTTTTAAGCACCCTCGACACTACGATTCAGCAAAAAAACGACGGTACAACGTTTATTATAACCGGAGACATTCCGGCCATGTGGCTTCGCGATTCCGCTTGTCAGGTGAAGCCATATTTATTTGTGGCAAAAGACGCCCCGGACATCGCCAGAATGATCGAAGGGGTCATCCGCAGGCAGATCAACTCTATCCTGATTGATCCTTACGCAAACGCGTTCAACGAGTGCGCCAACGGAAATTGCTGGGAGCACGATAAAACAGATATGAAGCCGGAATTATGGGAACGCAAATTTGAGATAGATTCCCTGTGTTTTCCAATTGAACTGGCTTATCTGTATTGGAAATACTGCAAAAGCACTGCGGTGTTTGACGCTGATTTTCTGAAAGCAGCCAAGCTGATTGTTTCTGTATTCCGAACGGAACAGAATCATGAGCAGCAGTCGAATTATTCCTTTGAACGGTTCAACTGCGGCTTTGCAGATACCCTGTCCCGAAACGGAAAAGGCGCCCTGGTAAATCCGGAGGCGGGCCTGATCTGGTCCGGGTTCCGCCCCAGCGACGACGCCTGTGTTTACGGCTATCTGATTCCATCAAACATGTTTGCCGCCGTCATCCTGGGGTATTTGTCGGAGATTGCCTCCGAGATCTACCAGGAAGATGATTTTGCCCGGGAAACCAGGGCTTTTTCCCGGGAGCTTCGGGCCGCCATTGAAAAAGCAGCTCTGGTAAAGCCAGACGGAAAACGTTTTTTCAAGCCGTTTTACGCATATGAGGTGGACGGATACGGACAATATCTGATCATGGACGACGCAAATCTTCCCAGTCTTTTATCCATGCCTTATTTTGGGTATTGCAGCGCGGACCATGAATATTACAAGCATACCAGGGAAATTATTCTAAGTGAACAAAATCCCTATTACTACAGCGGAAAATATGCTGAGGGAATCGGAAGCTTCCACACGGCCTCCAACTATGTATGGCATATTTCCATGGGAATGCAGGGACTGACCTCTCCCTCGCGCAGCGAAAAGAGAAAAATCATTGAAGCCATGGTAGCCACAGACGGCGGAACCGGCTGCATGCACGAAGGAATTGACGTCAACGACCCCTCAAAGTTCACCAGACCGTGGTTTTCCTGGGCAAATGCAATTTTCACAGAGCTTGTCTTAGATTATTGCGGATACAGTCTGGCGGACAGCATCCGCCGGCCCTGACGCGGCGTAAACTGCAGATTGAACCGCCGGAATCATTAATTGCCAGATAAGGAGATTTTTGAATGCTTCTACTAAAAGAACGAGAAGGAAAACTGATTCAGGAGCTCAAAGAGCTCATTTACAGCCGGAAATATCCAATCACCCAGTACCGGATGTTAAAAACTGAGAAACGCTTTGAACCTGCAGAATCAATCAACACCGACAGCTGGGAGCTTATGACAAACCGGCAGCTGTGGGGAGGACACAATGAAACCTACTATTTTGAAACGGTGATTACCGTTCCAAAAGAATGTCAGGGAAAAACACTTACATACGAGCTGAGAACCGGACGGGAGGGAGAATGGGACGCCCTCAACCCGCAGTTTCTGGCCTATGTGAACGGACACATTGTACAGGGGCTTGACGTCAACCACCGGGAAATCCTTTTAACAGAACAGGCGAAGGCCGGAGAACAATACCGGATTCTGCTGTCCGCTTATACGGGAGATCAGAATTTTTCCCTGTTTCTGGATTCCGAATACAAGATCCTGGAACGGGAAGTGGAGCATTATTATTATGACATTTCCGTGCCCTATGAGGTGGCAAGGCTTCTGCCTTCAGACAGCCAGGAATATATGGAAATTATTCAATGCCTCAACGAATCCCTGAATCTGCTTGACTTAAGGAAAAAATATTCTTTGGAATTCTATGACAGCCTTGCACGGGCCCAGGAATATATCACAGAAGAATTTTACAAAAAAAGATGCAGCAAGGCAAAAGAAACGGTCTGCTGCGTGGGCCATACCCACATAGACTGCGCCTGGCTCTGGACGCTGAAAACCACCCGGGACAAAGCGGTAAGAAGTTTTTCCACCGTACTGGAGCTTATGAAACGATACCCGGAATACAAGTTTATGTCCAGTCAGCCCCAGCTTTATGATTATGTAAAGAAACACGCGCCGGAAATTTATGTGCAGATCAAAGAACGGGTCGCAGAGGGACGCTGGGAACCAGAAGGAGGCATGTGGGTGGAGGCAGACTGCAACATCGCCTCCGGCGAGTCGCTGATCCGCCAGTTTCTCCACGGCCTGCGGTTCTTTGAAGAAGAATTCCAGACAAAAAATGAAATCCTGTGGCTGCCGGATGTGTTCGGCTATTCAGCGGCGCTGCCCCAGATTATGAAAAAATGCGGCATCCATTATTTTATGACCACCAAAATCAGCTGGAACGAATTTGACAAAATGCCCTATGACACCTTCCTGTGGGAAGGCATCGACGGCACGAAAGTGCTGACGCATTTTTCCCCTTCCCGGGATTATGGAAAAGGCGCCATTGAAGGAAGCGCAGAAACAGAGCATTTTACCACATACAATGCCATGCTGAATCCTTCCCAGGTAAAGGGAAACTGGCAGCGTTACAGCCAGAAAGAGCTTCATACCGATACGCTGATGAGCTTCGGATACGGCGACGGAGGCGGCGGGCCCACAGCAGAGATGCTTGAAAACTGCAAAAGGCTGGAACAGGGCATTCCCGGCAGTCCCAGAGCAAAACAGTCCCATGCCCTGGAATTTTTCCAAAACCTGGAAAAAACTGTAACGGGAAACCGTTATCTGCCCAAATGGGTGGGCGAACTGTACCTGGAATACCACCGCGGCACTTATACCTCCATGGCCCGGAACAAAAAATTTAACCGCCAGTCGGAATTCGCCTGTGAAAACCTGGAGTTCTACAGTGTGCTGGCAAAGACGCTGTTTCAGCATCCCTATCCCCAAAAAGAACTGACGGAATTATGGGAAATCGTGCTGAGAAACCAGTTCCATGATATTCTTCCCGGTTCTTCGATTCTGGAAGTCTATCAGGACTCCTGGAAGGAATACGAACACGTATTGTCTTTAACAGAACAGATGACCAAAAAACTCCTGCAGGAAGTGGCCAACCGGGTGGACGCCGGGGAAAATGAGATTGTGCTCTTTAACCCCAACCATGCCGGCGGCCCGGCGCCGGTTCTCATTCCTCACGCCTGCTTTGCAAAAGATTCCGGCATGTTTGCTTTGTCTGACGGCCATAGAGAATATCCCCTTCAGGAAACGGCCGAAGGATATCTGGCGGTTCTGGATGAAATACCAGTCAGAGGATACGGCACATACCGAACCGTGGCAAAGGAATTCCCGGAACACAGAATGGTTCATTCTTTACAGGAAATTGACACGCCCTATTTCCATATTGTCCTGAACCAGGCCGGACAGTTCACCAGTATCTATGACAAGGTTAAAAAACGGGAAATCATACCGGATGGAACAATTGCCAACCAGATCATCACTTATGAAGATAAGCCCCACAATTTTGACGCCTGGGACATTAACAATTATTATACGGAAAAATCCTGGGAGGTAAATGAGGTTTCTTCTGCCAAAATCCTGGAAAACGGGCCCATCCGAGCATGCATCCGCATTGAGCGTCCCTATCTGGACTCCAAAATTGTACAATATCTGTATTTTTATCAGGATTTGTACCGCATTGACATCCGCAATGAAATCGACTGGAAGGAGGAGCAGATCCTTGTCCGGGACTACTTCCCGGTGGATATCCACACAGATGAAGCCGTATTTGAAATTCAATACGGAAACGTAAAGCGGGCCACACACAGCAACACCATGTGGGATTTTGCCAAATTTGAGGTCTGCGCCCACAAGTGGCTGGATGTAAGCGAAAACGGGTACGGCGTCAGCATCTTAAATGACTGTAAATACGGCTGCAGCGTAAAAGACGGCATAATCGGCCTGACAATGCTGAAATCCCCATTATACCCAAATCCGGAAGCCGACAAAGAGCATCACACATTCTGGTATTCCATCTGCCCTCATGAGGACGACTTCCGGGCGGGGCATACCGTGGAAAAAGCATATCTGTTTAACAATCCGCTGACGGCAGTTCTAAAACAGAACGCCGGCGGCAGCCTGCCGAAGAAATACTCCTATGTAACCGTGCAGGAACAGAATGTCGTCATCGAAACAGTGAAACAGGCAGAACGCTCAGAGCATACCGTGATCCGTCTGTATGAATGCTATAACCGAAGATGCGACATCACGCTGACGGTGGATGCAGATTTTACAGAAGCCTGGGAATCGGATCTGCTGGAGCACCCGGAAACAAAACTTAAGACAGACGGAACTACCATATATGCCCGCATCAAACCCTATGAAATTAAAACAATTATCTTAAAATAAGATATGACATTGAGTTATATTACTCCGGCGGCAATATATCCCGGAATTCTGCAGCCGGAGTAATATCACCTTTAGATCAGGAGTGAAACATGGAGAAAAAATATATCATTGACACCTTGGAAAACAAAAAATTTATGGCAGAACTCAGAGAGGATTTACTGCAATTCGGCCATCAGTTTCCATCCCCGGAAGGAGCATCCTACTATCTGGGAGACGACGGCGCGCCATGGAAAGACCGAAACTGCGAAACATGGATCACCTGCCGCATGGCCCACGTCTACAGTATCGGAACACTGCTGGGCCATGAAGGCAGCGAAAAACTGGTGGATGCCGCCCTCAAAGGACTTGCCGGCATCCTGAAGGATAAAGAAAACGGAGGCTGGTATGCGGGAATCACTCCGGACAAGGACATTGTACCGGGAAAACAGTGCTATGCCCATGCCTTTGTGATCCTTGCCTCCACCTCCGCGCTTTTGGCCGGGCGGGACGGCGCCTCAGAATTACTGGAAGAAGCCCTTAAGACTTTTGATCAGTATTTCTGGGATGCCGAACGCAGCCTGACTTTTGACACCGGGAACACGGAGTTTACGGTATTGGACGATTACCGCGGCATTAATGCAAATATGCATACCGTAGAAGCATTCCTTGCGGCGGCGGATGCAACAGGAAATTCAGAATATCGGAAAAGGGCCGGCCGGATTATCGACCATGTCATCAAGTGGGCCGCTGAGAATCAGGACAGAATACCGGAGCATTTCACCAAAAACTGGGAAGCCGATCTGAAATGCAACCAGGACAAGCCGGACGATCCCTTCAAGCCTTACGGCGCAACGCCGGGACACGGCATTGAATGGGCCAGACTGATCAGCCAGTGGGCATGCGCAGAACAGGGCGCAGACAATGCCGGAGCATATATTGAAATGGCCCAACGGCTGTACCGCCGGGCCATCCATGACGCATGGAATGCAGACGGCGCGCCGGGCATCGTTTATACCACTGACTGGAACGGAACGCCGGTGGTGCATGACCGCATGCACTGGACACTGGCAGAAGCCATTAACACTTCCGCCGTGCTGTACAGAATTACCAAAAAACAGGAATATGCCGATGATTACGCCATGTTCCTGCAATATCTGGATGAAACCGTCCTTGATCACGAAAAAGGCTCCTGGTTCCATCAGCTGGATGAACACAATCAGCTGATGGATACCGTATGGCCGGGAAAATCGGATATTTATCATGCCCTGCAGGCCACGCTGATCCCCTATCATGCGGTGGATGTGTCAATTGCGGCGGCTGTAAAACAGCATAAGGGAACCCCGGATCTTATGGGATAGTGACGGTATAAAAGATGTGTCCGGGAAAGATGCAGTTGAGGTGATTATCTGACAACTGCATCTTTCCCGGATTACTGTATTATCAATGATAATTCTATTACTCCGACAGTTAAATATCGCAGTAGATTGTGAAACAAAGCGTTCATGTTCCGGAATATACACTTTTACTTATTATTTACTTTTACCTTTACTTTTTTGTACAGTCCATTTCGGGCAATGCAGTATACGGTACAACTGCCGCGTTTTTTCCCTGTAATGACTCCCTGGCCGGAAACCTTTGCAACAGCCGGATTCGATGAGACATAACGCACCTTTTTCCCGGTTTTGCTCAACTTCTTCCCTGTCACCTGTACATGGAGGCGGACTTTCTTGCCTGACTTCACACTCACATAGGTTTTCTTTGCCGTAATCTTTGAAGGATTGCCGTATTTTCCACCCGCTGCCGTACTGTAAACCGGCAAAGATTTAGCCAGAACGATTTTCTTCCCTCCAGCTTTTTGATACGCTGTGACATAATATTTATAAGACTTTCCTTTCTTCAGCTTTTTATGCTTCCAGGTATCTGACTTTTTGCTGACCGTCCGAAGGCGTTTATAGGTTCCATTGGATTCTGCCCCATATATTTCATACCCATCTGCTGATTTCACAGAATTCCAACGGAGTGTATGTGAAGTTTTAGCAGAAGTAACCCTGCAAAGAAGCAATTTGGGCGTTGTGTTCTTTTTATCCGTTCCAGTATCTGGCTGTTCTGGCTGCTGGGAACCTGTATTTCCTGGCTGTTGGGAACCTGAATCCCCTGTTCCTTCCGGCTGTTGGAAGCCTGTGCCCCCTGGCTGCTCAGAATCAGCTCCTCCCGGCTGTTGGGAGCCTGAATCCCCTGTTCCTCCCGGCTGCTCAGAATTTGTATCTCCCGGTGAACCTTCCGATTCTGGCGGTTCTTCCGGTGTTGAGTCAGTTTGGTAGATGGATTCCCTGAAATCCTCTGTCTGGATTAAATATCCTTTAAAAATTTCCTGTTTCAGACGTTCTACTTCTGTTTCCTGGGCACGGATATTATTAGCGCCGCCCGGCAATACACTGACTTGTACTAAATCGCTTTCCACTGCCTCCTGCATCAGCAAACGCAGTTTTTCAAAATGATTAATCGTCACAGACTGATTTTTCCACGTAATAGTGACCGGCTTTAATTCATCAAGTTTTTCAATTCTTCTCTGAAACATCGCTGTCTTAAAATCGGCCATCGTATCATAAGAACCGCCGAATATTTTTTTCAAAACATATTGATCCGACAAAATCGCCTGTTCCGATTGGGCAGCTTCTTTATACTGATTTGATATATAAGGAACCATACCGCCGTAATATCCGTATTCCCCCAGCAGTTCAAACGCCTGCCGGCGTATCATGAGATCACCGCTGACCCCGCAGTCATTCTGCACTCCGGCATAGTTAGCGGTAAAGAGCGGCACCACATAATAGCCATTCCTTGCCGCTGTTCCGGTTGTCTGTGTTCCATTTACTTCATAGCGGGACGCAATCATGCTTTCACGGATCAGATCATCAATGGTATTCAGCTTCTCTGCCTCATCCAGGGTCAGTTCTCTTACGGAATCCAGATTATGCCTGGCGCCTTCCTGCCCTTGATTGTACCTTATCTCTGAATCTTCAATCTGCTCAAGCTTGTGGAACCATTTCATTTTCTCTTCTGCGCTTTTCGTAAGCACAACATCGGCTTCTGCATAATCCAGCGTATAAATGACATCCAGGATGCCCCGCATATAGTTCTGCAGATCTGCTTCGTCCTGAAACCGCTGGGGCGCGCCATTGTGATACCGGTCGCTGACTGTCAGACGGTCATAAATCAGATTCAGATTAAAAGCAGGCGGATCATTCAGTTCGTAAGGCTCAAACATCCCCCTTGTAAAAACTTCTGCCAACATGCCGTCCCTTGCGCCATACCCGTTCAGCATCAGTTCCGAAACAAGCATATGCGTCAGTTCATGGGCATAGGTTGCAAATCCCCGCTCCGTCAATGCTTTTGACGCATAGTAACGGATACGTGTGCCTTCCGCCACGCCATCGGCAAACATATAGGCGCCGTACAAATTCAAAGGGGTAAAAAATTCCCTGACGCCCCGGGCAGCATTTTCTCCAAATTTATCCGACCATTGAACTGTCGTATCAGGGTCAATTCTAAGACTGTCCAAAACAACACGGTTGGATGAGAGCAGCTCTTTGTTTTCCGGCTTTGCAATCCGATGCCAAACATCAATGAAAGCCTTCTGCTGCCTGGCAGCCTGTTCCAGCTGCTGTTGAAACTGTTCACGCAATTCGCCATAGCGGGCCGGGTCCGTTTCTCTCAAAATCCTGTCTATATAGCAATCCACGATTCCATATGTGATGGTGGCAGAATTTGCAATCATGTAAATGCTGTCCTCTGATACAGTAAGCAGCGGTAAAATATGGGCACGGAAAGCCACATCCGCAGACAGCCTCCGGTATATTCCAGTTTCTTTGCTGTCCCAGTCAGATGATTGTTCCAGAATATACGCAGGACTCTCCTGAACAAACCATTCCTCCATGGTTACATCCGGTATCCACTTCTGCCTGTTCTCTTCCAGAAAACTATCCAACGTTCCGGCATATGTAACTGGCCAGAAAAGCTTTCCATATCCAAAAACATTGGCATTATTGGAAATCTTCAATGTATCGCCCCCGGCGCCTCCGATCTGTATCAGCCAGTCCAGAACATCTGTGGAAACCCCATAGACACCCGGCTCGTAAAGAAGAACATCCTTAATATTATGTTCTCCCATATCGAAGTCATACAGCCGCTCAAGATAGGTCAGTCCCAGCAACAGCTTTTCTTTATTCTGCAGTATTTTATCTGTATAGAAGGCTGCTCCTTTGCTTTTTGCATCAGCAGCGCCGTCAACCACCCGCCGGATAATTTCTCCTATTTCCGTCTGTACCTCCGCAAATGCCTCCTCCAGAGACATTACCTTTACATTATCCTGATTTAATTCCTTTATCGCCTGTTCATCGGTGATGTCTGCAGGGCTTTTTCCCTCCCGCCTGGCAATCTCTGTTTTCTTATTCAGCTTTTCCGCTGCGGAATACCGGGACGGCGCCAGTAATTCTCCTATAATCTCATCGGTTTCATAATCAATCGCCTGCAGCTCTGCCGCCGTATTCTGACTCACTGTTTCTCCGCAGCTTGCCGCTGAAGCAGTGATCGCGGGAACAAACAGCGCTGCCATTAAAACTGCCGCAATAACTGCTATTTTAAGATTCTTCATTCACATTTCTCCTCTTATCAGCCGATAGCTTTTATTCCCTTCTCAGATTGTTTTTGTGTCTGTTCTTCGTCGTTATTATAACATACATTTTAAATAAATTTGTGAAAAACAGTAAATTTATTTTATATAATGTAAAACAGCAGGACTTCATGGAGCGGGCCTTCCGTCCTATAAATCTTATTGAAAATATGCTCTGAGTTATGATATGATTCTCTATAGAAGGAAATAGTAAAAACAGCTATCATACAGAATCTTTGCCTGTAAATCCAGGCATTCAAACAGGAAAAGGAGGATGGATTCATGTGGTTTGTATTTGCCCTGCTGTCAGCCATTTTTGCAGCGTTAACATCAATACTGGCAAAAATAGGAATTGAGGATGTAAATTCTAATCTCGCAACAGCAATCCGAACGGTTGTGGTTGTACTTATGGCTTGGGGAATGGTGTTCCTGACAAATGCACAGGGCGGTATTTCCAGTATCGGGAAAAAAAGCTGGCTGTTCTTGATCTTATCCGGGCTGGCTACCGGCGCTTCCTGGCTGTGCTATTATAAGGCCCTCCAAATGGGCGAAGCGTCAAAAGTTGTGCCTGTTGATAAATTAAGTGTTGTCATTACGCTTGTGCTTGCATTTATCGTTCTGCATGAAAAATTCACGCCAAAATCCATTGCAGGCTGCGTCCTGATTGGCGCAGGAACACTGCTCATGGTTTTATAACATGGGATTCCAAAGAAAGAGGCGGAATGAATGAATCGTATGAAATGGCATAAATTCAGCCTGATTCTTTTAGAATCCGTCTATGACGGTTTTGTATAGCCTTTCTGCTGCGGTTATAAATTTTTGCTGCGTCTTTCACTTCCTTAATAATATAAAGAATTCTTATACTGGCAGGCTGTCCCTCAGGCAGAGCACGCCCCAGCCCGTTGATGTCAAATAATTGTCACGAACTTTTTTCACTTTTTTAGCAGCCAAAAGTTCGCAAATCCGCATAACTCCGTTAGGGTGATGGAAAGTAGCTGCTAAGTACAGTAAAAATTGATGGGAAGTTATTGCCAAGTTATTTTCAAAGCTAAAATCCCCTACTCCCCATTATCAATTCCCAACAATAATTTATCAAAATCACTTTGATACAACCTATCCTGAATAATTCTATACTTTTCAAATTCACTTTCTGCAAAACTTTTGGCAATTTCAGCAGATACCTTTCCTTTATTTCTCAATATTTCTTCCTCATTGAATTCAAGAAATATATCCAGTCTTTTCGCCCAATCTTCCATTGTCATGGGAATCTTCCGCCTCGCCTGTCTTTCTGCATAATCAAGATACATAGTAACAAACTGGTTTAAATCCTGCAATTCTTCACTCGTCAAATAATTTTTTGCGATACTTACATCTGCTTTCACTATTTTACCCGTTGGGGCATTTTTCCAGGAGGTCAATCCCATATGCTCTTTTCTATGGTCTGCACGCTCTGCAATTACTTCTGCAGCCGTATGTTGATGGACTGCATAATGCAGCTTGTTCTGCACCATAGCAAAAAAAACTTTTGAAGTAGCTGCCGTAGGCGAATAGTCCACTGCTGTCGCATAGATATCTGTTATCTTTTGATAAAATTTTCGCTCACTTGCGCGAATCTCCCTGATCTCATCAAGCAAATGCTCAAAATATTCCTCACCAAATATCTGACCATTTTCAAGACGCTTTTTATCCAGCACATACCCTTGAATAGTAAAAGTTTTCAACACTTTCGTTGCCCACTGCCTGAATTGGGTTGCACGAATCGAATTAATTCTATAACCCACAGAGATAATCGCATCAAGATTATAAAATTTCATCCTATATTTTTTACCATCAGAAGCAGTTGCCGAGGATTTCTCGGTAACTGCTTCTGGACTCAGCTCTCCACTGGCAAAAATATTTTTCAAATGTAAGCTAATATTATCTGTTGAGCAGTCGAAAAGCTGAGCCATACTCTTTTGTGTCAGCCACACATCTTCATCATGAATCCTGACCTCTATACCATCTTCCCCATTCTGTTTTGTAAATACAAGAAAATCAACAGTACTGTTTCTAATCTGAATTTTTTTGTCCATAAAATCACCTATCCTTATTGTGGCAGCTTTATTACTGCTATCTTAATTTTTCTAATCCATAAACTACTTATATCGAAAATTTTCAATAATTTTCTGAACTGCATAAGGCTGCGCATATTTAATACAGAAATCGCTAATATGTATCACACCTTCTTCGAGGGGTTCAGCCCACATTGCCGGATAGACCATAATTTTCTCTTGAATTCCTCTCTTTTTGACCGTAATGGAATCTTTTCTTCGTGCATTAGCGGAATTAGTATAGCAGAAACTATTTACTAAAATAATTCTAAAAAGTCTTCATCCTTTACCCAAACATTATCTGGTATATGTATTTCTCCTCTCTTCTGAATTTCTTTCAAGAAATTATCAATTTTTGTTATCATATGCTCTGAATCCAATAGACAGATATTTTTCCTTATCCTTTTCCAAAGTGATTTGTATCGCGTTGCTAAAAACTCTGCATTTTTCATCAGCCAAGCTGAAAACGGATGTTCTGCGTTCAATGCGCATCTGCCCATGTTATCTGCATTGGTTAATAGTGTGGTATTGTTATTGAAAGAATGGACAAACGTCATTGGCAAAAACTCTCTTTCAGCCGCTGGGACAGGGGTTTTCCGTATTCCTGTTATAAAATATCCTATCGCTCCATTCCTGTTAAAATCCCAGCTTATTTCAAACTCTGTTTGCAATAATACTCTCTTAAAAATTTTCAGAAAATATAATCGGGGTTCATCGTAATCATAAAATATATCCCAGAATCCGGTAACGGCTATTTCTTCTTTTCCAGATGATAAAGCCATTTTTTCTTTCATATCTTTGATACTCACTCCAGATCTGCATTCCAATATTTTTTCAGCTTGTAAACAAAACTCTGCATCACCGAGCAAGTCTGTAAATCTGCCGTATTCCATATTCCCATAATAAGAGGGATACTGACAGCCCAATCCGTTGCTAAAAATTTTTCTTCCCACTAATTCTATGTAACCTGCCGCTTTCATTGGGAACCACCGCACATTCTCCCTGCTGATTCCCAAAGCAGGCTGGAATTCCCCTGACAACAGAAGAACTGTATACTCAAACCAGCTTTCCTCCAATCCATAAACATTCTCCCATGCCGTTTCAACACATATTCCGTTATATGCTTTGTCAACTCTGTTATTATCAATATATTTCGCCCCTGAATCACATCTTGGCAGAATAAATCGTTCCATGGCTTTATTTAAATCCTCATTTACCATAAAAGGAATAGACGCCTCCACATGGACTTCATCTGAATTTATCCTCCGGAAAAGATTTTTTAAATCCTTATAATCATTCCGATCACCATACCGATGTTCAAACTCTGTCAATCCTATCATATCATGGCAGGAATCGACAGTTCTGCAAATCATCTGAACTTCAATTAAACTTTTGGTAATCTTCAGCATTATCACCAATTCCTGTTGAATCTTCATCTCATCGATCACAATCGACTGTAACTCGTTATGCTTTTCTACGATGCCAATCGTGAACTTGGCCCCGCTTATAAAAGGCGATTGTGATATTTCATCAAATGGAACACATGCCATACATATATAGGGAGGTTCCTCCCAGATTATTTCTGGCATTTTAGCGCAGAGTTCCCGGAGAAATTCCTCTGGAAGCGGAATCTTTATCTCTTTCTTTTTCCTCACAAACTCCATTAATTCCTGCTCCGTCGGGAATGAAAAAATCTCAGCTCCTTTTTTATAATAAACTGGAACATCTGGATAACATAGATATGACTTTAGCGAGCTTTCAATATTTTTTGAAAGGGGCTCCTTTATCCTGACTGCAATAGAGGTGCCAACGCTCTGACGAAAATTTTCCACTTCCTCAACATCTGCACATGGCATAGACGTTCCCCTGTCACCCTTTTCTTCCACTGCAAGGCTATAATAGCCTTTCGTTCCTTTCATAGAGAAACGAATACCTTCACCGCTGTTGAAGCGCCTCGTACTGACCTCCATACGGTCTCCTTTCAAAAAGCAAGAAAGAATTCCAATTCCAAACTTGCTTATGGGCGTAAAATCATAATTTTTTTTATTATCATACTTTAATTTCTTAAACTCATCAGACTGATAATAAGAACGCCCGACCCTGAGAAAATAATTCATAATCGCCGGTTCATCCATACCTATCCCTGAATCATCTATCCTAAACCATTGATTTTCCTCTTTGTCACTCCAACCGCTTACTATTATCTGGTTTTCTTCTTCCCAGTTCCATCTGTAATCCACCGCTCTTCTTGCCCTCACAGCATCTAATGCATTTTGCAGCAACTCTCTAATAAAGGTTACATCCGCGCTGTATAAATCGTCTCCCATCAATAAATCTAAGACATTGTCTGCTTCCAGTGTTAAGCGATATTCTCCGGTCTGATATCCCCGCCTTTCTATATACCTTTCAGCTTTCATGGGAATATTTATCAACTTCCACTTTGCATGACCGTATTGTTTTAATTTTAAACTACAGTTTTCCAGTTCTTCATCTACATAATCCAAGAAATTCATTATCATATACTCATTTTGCATATCCTCACAGACGGCGCGATAGACCAGCGTTCCGGTTTCCTGCATCAACTTGAATCCATTTGATGCCTGATGCTTTTTCCATTCTGTCTCTGCTGACGGATTTCCGGTTGTACTTATTTTCTGAAATTCATATAAAACATGGGGCGCCCTACTCATATCAAAGTCCAGAACATCTGCCAGCCTCAGCAATATTGCACATAAAACGTGATCCGTTTCCAGAAATCCATCATACAGCAATTCGTCTTTGCAACCTTCAATCTTCTCTCCATGGCTTTTACAAACTGCTGCTAATTTATCTCTTCTTACTGTATTTATTTCCCAGTTCTCAGGTAATAATTCACCTACTCTTTGAGGATGTATCTTTCTGAAATACTCTATTTGAATTCCTTTGGGAATCTCTTCGCCAGTTTCTTTACTCCTTTTTACCATTAAATATTCCTTGGGATTTTTCTCAAGATACTCTGTAAAACGGTGGCTTTTTAGTTCCTTTTCTCTTTGCTCTTTCGTATAACACATACCGACATCATGATAACATGCCGCTAAAATCAGCATGGCGCATTCTCCGGCCGATAACATCCCAATCCCAGAGTCACCCAGAATCTGCTCCATCCAATTGATTACATTGCAAATATGCGTTTCGTCATGTAAAGTATAATCTGGAAATGTATCTCTGATTGTTTTCACCAATTCAACGGCGCTGTCGCACATTTCTATAATATTTCCCAGTTCGCTGGAATTGACACAAATCTCCTCTAATCTTTTCCATATTTTATTCTCCTGATACCCCATCGCCTTTCTCCTTTGCACATTATTTTTCCAATATTATACTTTAGTTTACAAAATACGTCTAATGATATATCCTGCCTCCCCCATCCGTACATCCTATAGAAAAATGTTTGAAATACAACATTCCCTATAATAACTATATAGATCCAACAAATCTCAAACCTCAATCTTTGCTGGATCTATATGGCATTTTTCTTTGGAACACAAATTATCCCGGCAGGCTGTCCCTAAGACAGAGTACGCCCCAGCCCGTTGATGTCAAGTAATTGTCACGAACTTTTTTCACTTTTTTAGAGGTCAAAAGTCCGCAACCCCGCATAACTTCGTTAGGATAATGGAAAATAATTGCTAAGTACAGTAAAAATTGATGGGAAGTTATTGCTAAGTTATTTTTGACTGGCTAACCCCCTGATCCACACTGAAATTCCACTCTATCTCAACCCTCTTATCCTTATAAGCATATACTCTTCTAATGAAAGTATCAACCACCTCCTGTGTCAGTTCCTCGATGTGAGAATACTGGATAATCTGTTTCATATCTTCCTCTATCTTTTGGTACTCGTCCTCCAGTCTGACAAGCTTTTGTGTGGCTTCCTCTTCCAACACGGATAAAGAAGATAACTGCTCTGTCAGTTCTATTGCTTTTCTTTGATATTCTGTAACCGGAAGTTTGGCAAGCGCATATTTCTCATACAGAATATCTTTCTCCGCCTGTACTTGTTTTTTCTCTTGCCTATATCCGTCCAGTTTCCTTTTTAATGCATGGATACCTGCTTTCTGAAAAGAAAACAGATTTTCCTTCTGCCTCATGGCATTGCCTCGAAGCATCAATTCTTTGTTTAACATGAAAAGAACTGTTTCCTCCAACAGATCGGCATTCATATAAGTACAACACTCTGGTATTTGAAGCAGAGCGTGTTTCCTGCACTCAAATCGCCTGTATTTATTCTTTCCCTGGATTGGTTTATAATTAAGGGAATATTTGCAGCCACCACAATACAGTTTCCCAGTCAACGGATGCTTCTCTCTGTTCCGCTTCGTGGAATGCCCTGGTCTGAACGCTGAAACCTGTTCAAAGATTTCCTCTGAAATCAACGCTTCATGATGGTTCGGTATCACTTTCCAATCTTCTTTCGGCACAGCCATACCACTCTTGCTTCCAACTGACTTTCTGACTGACTTCCCATATGCCATTTCCCCAAGATAAAAACGGTTATTCAGGATAGTCCTGATTGCCTTCTCGCTCCATGTATGAAGCTTTCCATCCTGGACTGCTTTATCCGGCTTACGAATCTGAGTGATTGTTGGTATTTTTTCCCCATAAAGCTGTTTTGCAATCTGCGTACTGCTTTTGCCCTGCACAGCAAGGGAAAAAATATACCGTACAATTTCCGCCTCTTTCTCATTCACTACGACAGCATTTTTTACTTTCCTGCTTTTCTCATATCCAAATGGAGCCTGCCCGAAAACATATTCGCCATTTGCGCACTTATTTTCAAAAGAAGTCTTTACTTTGACGGATACATCTTTGCTGTATAAATCGTATAAAAGCGTTTGGAACGCCGTATCAATTTCTATGGTGCTTCCATGATGCTCCCTGCTGTCATAATGGTCATTAAGGGCTATAAAACGGATGCCCATAAATGGGAATATCTGGTTCAGATAGGTTCCCATTTCGATATAATCCCTTGAAAACCGGGACATATCCTTTACAATGATGCAGCGTATCCTATTTTCCTTTACCTCCTTCAATAGTTTCTGCATACCCGGTCTTTCCATATTTGTGCCGGAGCAGCCATCATCACTAAATTCCATGATTTCATACTTTGCAAGTTCTGGATCGTGATGTATGTATTCTAAAATCTGCTTTCTCTGGTTTCCGATACTATTACTCTCACCCTGAGTAAAACCGCCATCTTCAATGGCTCTTTTGTCCTCTAAGGATAAGCGTAAATACATTGCCAGCTTATTCACTATCTCACCCTTTCCTTATTATCGTCTTATTTTACAGACATAGAGGGATACCCGAAGGGTGCTTCCATACTGTCAGCCGTAACCGTAAACAAAACTTCTATCCGTTTTCCCGGATAAACATATATCTTTTCGATAAAAGCCTCCACTACATCTTTGCTCAAATCTTTTCCGCTTTTTAGCTTTAAAAGCGCTTTTATGGCTGCCAGATACTTTGTCTCCAGTTTTTCCAACGCCTTTTTTTCTTTTTCCCATTCCTGCCGCCGTTTTCTCAATTCCTCCAGTCTGTCCTCCTGTTTTATTTTAAAGGAAACATAATCTTTCTGAAGCATTTTCCCTGCACGGTAATCCATATATACGCTGTCTTCCTCTTCATGGAAGCGTCTGATCTTTGCTTCTGTCTCACTTAACTTTTTATCTGCCTTTTTTACCGCCTCTGCGATTCTTTCCTTTCCATATTCCATGTAACGCTTTGGCTTGCTAAGGAAAACCTTAAATTCAATGCGGATAAGAGGCAGCAATATATCCAAAAGCTCATTTTTTGATATACGGTTCGATTCCGGGCATACCGTAACCTTTGTCTGCCCGCCGTTTAGACAGAAATATCCGTCAAGTCTTACTTTCTCCCCATCCGCATACTGCTTCACATAGCTGTTGCGTGTCATTTTCCTGCCACACACACCACAATACAACACATTGCCAAAGATATTTTCCTCTATCGGATAACCATTTGTCGGATGCTTATGCGCCGTTGTCCTTGCTTTTATCTTCTTACGGACTTTTGCTGCACTCTTGTACAAATTTTCCCCGATCAAAGGCTCGTGTGCGCCTTCCGTAACCACCCAGTCGTCCTCCGGCTTATGGATACGATTTTTCTCATTCCTTGCGGTAATGCTGGTTTTTCCCTGCACTAAGTTTCCGGCATAGGTTTCACTCTTCAAAATTCTCTCTACAGAACCTTTATCCCACCCCTTATAAGAGGCGGCATTGGCGGAATGGTATACTTCCTTTGTTTTCTTATACTGAAATGGGGGATTAATGCGCCTGCGGTTTAATTCATCAGCAACCGCAGTATAGCTTTCCGTTTCAATAAACTTTTCATAAATAAACGTTACAATACTTTTCGTATTTTCGTCCGGCAACAGCATCCGGCGCTTTCCACTCCACTCTGTCCTATATCCATATGGCGGAGGTCCGCCTACATAAGAACCTTCCTCTCTTCTCTGTTTTAAATGCAGTTTCGCCTTTTTAGAAAAGTCTTTTGCATACATATCGTTTACAAGGTTCTTGATTTCAGAAGCCATCTGCTTATTTTCATTTCCCTGTTTCCCTGTATCAAAGCCATCTGCAACTGCAATAAACCTCACTCCCAAAAAAGGAAATATTTTTTCAATATAATTACCTGCTTCCAGATAGTTCCTGCCAAACCTTGACAAATCTTTTACGATGACACAGTTGATTTCTCCAAGCCTTATATCCTGCAGCAGCCGCAGAAAACCTTCCCTCTCAAAGTTGCTTCCTGTTTTCCCCAAATCCGTATAACATTCCACAACATCAATTACTTCCCCTGTTTTCTGTCCGTTAAACTCTTCCACAAATTTCTTTGCTATCTCTACCTGGACCTCAACAGATTCATTCTTTTTGGCATCCTGATCCGATGAAAGCCTTGCGTATATCCCTGCCTTATATCTTCGTTCATCACGCCTTGCTTCTGTCTGCTGCCCTGACGCTTTTCTTTTGGATATTCTGCCCACTCTTACGCACTCCTTTCCTTATTCTTGTCCTGTCCTTTGGACATAGAGGGATACCCGCAGGGTGTTTCCTTGTTCTTTTCCTGTCCTTTGGACATAGAGGGATACTGGTAGGGTGTTTCCTTGTTTTTGTCCTGCTCTTTGGACATAGTGGAAAGTCTAGAAGGTGTTTCTTCTGGATGTTTTTTTGTTTTCTGTTCTCCAACCTTTTGGTTTACTTCCCGCATAATACGGTACTGATTCATATAGTAAAACTCAACTTCCAGCCTTTTATTTTCAAATACTGTAATTGTTTTCACCATGCTACAAAGCGTATGGCGGTCTATCTCTTTCAGCTCCGAACTCTCCTGCATTGTCTTTAACCGCGCTGCCGATATAACGCCGTTCTTAAACAGTTCCTTAATCATGCCCTCCTGCTTTTTTTGCGCCTCTTCAAATTCCAAAGCCTTCCGTTTGAAATCCCCATGCAGCCTTTCAAATTCTTCTTTCGTAATAATTCCCTGTTGCAAATCCTCATACAGACCGGAGCAAAGGAAATAATATTTATCCTGTTCCCCTTTCAGCCTTGCAATCTCTGTGTCATAACGGACGATGGACTCAAAATTGGTCTCCATTTCCAAAGCCTTCTCAAACATCTGCTTTTCTTCTAAGAAACAGTTCGCATAATGCCTGATCATTTCTGCAATAATTTCCTTTAACTGTTCTTCCGGGGTGCTGTGTCTGCTGCAACCGTCTCCCCTGTTCTTTGTGGAACAGATATAATAGACTTTGTGAGTATCTTTATAACGGTTTATACGCCTAATCATTTGCTCCCCGCAATCCCCACAGAATAAAATCCCCGTAAATAGACTGTTTTCCTCCGTTACCGTACTTACTCTGCCATCTGCTTTCAATAAGTTCTGGACAATCTGGAACTGATCCGCCGATATAATCGCCTCGTGGGTATTCTCTACCTTTATCCATTCTTCCTGCGGTTTATCCACACTTTTTTTCAGCTTATAATTGATTTTCTCCCTTTTGCCCTGTACCATATGCCCTAAATAGGTTTCGTTTGTGAGTATCCGTTTTACAGTGGAGCTGCTCCATCTCGATTTTACCGCACCGGAAAATCCGCCTTTATAATTCGCTCCGGTAGATTTTTTATATTCTTTTGGGGAAAGAATACCCAACCCATTCAGCTTCCCCGCAATCGCAGAGACAGCCATTCCTTCCATTTTCCATGCAAATATCTTCCTGACAATATCCGCTGCATATTCGTCCGGTACAAGGCAGTTCTTATTATCTTCCGCTTTCTTGTATCCGTATAGGGCAAATGGAGCAATACATTCCCCATTCTTCCTTTTCACCTCAAACTGGCTTTTTACTTTGGTAGAAATATCCCTGCAATAAGAATCATTGATAAAATTCTTGACTGGAAGAACGATGCCGCTTTCCGATACGTCTGCCTGAAAGCTGTCATAATGGTCTGTAAGCGCAATAAAACGCACGGAAAGAGCCGGGAAGATTTTTTGGATATACCTCCCGGATTCAATATAATCACGTCCAAAGCGGGAAAGATCCTTCACAATAACACAATTTACCTTTCCTGCTTCAATATCGCTTATCATCCTCTTAAACTCTGGTCTGTCGAAATTACTGCCCGAAAATCCATCGTCAACATAGATATCATAAAGTTCTATATCCTGCTGCTCATGGATGAAGGCTCTGATCAGCTCCCTCTGATTTCCGATGCTATTGCTCTCAGATTTCAGATTGCCCTCTCTGTCTGTCACATCCCCGACATCACTATCGTCCCTTGAAAGACGGAGGTACATAGCTGCTAGAAATTGTTTCCTATTCATTCTATCACTCCTGACTTACGATTATTCAGCTAATATCAACCATAAATCAAAAGCAACCACTGATTTGTCCTGATTTAAGATTAACATAACTTTATGATTCTTTCAAGGCTTATCATAGATTCAGATATGAATTTCTGCCAAATGCCTCAAATATTCTTCCATCTTATCATCTATGGTTGGTCCCTCCTTTTGAAACCGGACCTTTACCACATAATCTCCAATCCGGTGAACAAAAAGGTTATTCGTCTGTTTTGCAAAAAGCGCCAGTTTTTTTTCAACCGGAAGTTTTGTATCAATCTTAATATCCCTGATGTCTGTCAAGGTATTGATATCCACTGTCTGAACATCCACCATTTCCATTGCATCCAGTTCTTCATCCGTTATATCAAGCATTGCAATCCCCATCCTGCACCATTCCTTACTATATTTATTCTTCTATCAGATTGTCCTATGACATACAGCCTCTGTATGTAAAAAGCCGAACATCTGCCCGGCTCTCAAAAGATACATTATTATTTCAATCCTTTAATTATATCTGTCAAACACTCCTACCTGCACCTGTACGCCCTCCGTGATCCTGCCAAGTGTTTCTTCATCAACCTTTCCCATATGGGCTACAATGCGGTCAAAGTTTAGTGCCGTTACCTGTTCGCATAATGCGATGCTGTGCTGATCCAATCCCTTCGTCTTATACGCTGATATGAATACATGGGTAGGCAGGCTTCTTTTCTTGTAAATCTTGGTGGACAGCGGAACAACCGTAATGACAGTGCTGTGCCTGTTTGCCATGTTGTTACTGACTACCACCACTGGGCGCATATCGCCCTGCATACTTCCCTGATACTGTACGCCTAAGTCAACATACAGAATGTCGCCTCTCTTTATCTTCATCAGCAGCCCTTACCTCCGCCCCATATTGATCTTTCCTTATTATTATCCTGCTTTGGAGACATAAATGAATATCTGGCGGATGTCCCCTTATCCGTGGAAGGCTCTTTTACCTCATATATATGGTATTGCATGGTTGAGAGTTCAAAAAAACTAACACCGATATTTGTAGCATCATGCATAAACTCGTCCAGATCAGACTTATCCGTTGTTATATCTGTCAGCCTTTCCACAACCACCGTATCATATTGTCCGCTGATCAGGCGTGTAATCAGCATATTCACCGCATCCCTGTCAATGTCACGGTTCGGTCCCTTGTTGACAATCGTTTCATTCATCAGTGCTATACCTGCCACACTGCACTTCTGACGGTTCTCCTGAATAATCTTACGGAGATTACTTTCTGACTTATTAGAGTTCATAAACATGATTGCCGGATGCATAAGTACACCAACAATAACACTTTTCACATTACTGCACATGATAATCACCTACTCTTTCTCATATCTTTATTGACTGAAACACCCTACGGGTATCCCTACATGCGCATTAAACAGCGCAATCATAATGAAACAAAAGAGAAGTTTTTGCCGGCATTATCCTCTCATACAGAAAGGCCTTATCTTTCCGTTATCTAATAACTGTAAGACTTGCCTGTATCAGAGGATAACGTGGCGTTTCCGCCACATTACCTCTCTGTTTCATCTGAAAATATCAGATTTCACTCTCGTTTGTCCCCGAATCGGGTAACATACACTGGGATGGCTGACATCCCACACTGCACCTCCATCATGCCCAACCAGATGGAATCCGCAGGCAGCCACTCCCGGAAAATGCTTTTCGCTGAAATTCCGGCGCTGTTTTACCTCATTATCTCTGGCTGCCATACCAGTAGGCACAATCCTCTGCTCCATACCTTCACGGGCAACAATGCTAGCCATTGCAGGTACATCTTCGCACGAAATGGGATTCTGCCACCCCTTCATTCCAACATAAACATAAACGGATAAAAAGGCGAAAATAAAATCAGGTGTATGCGTGTCCTATTTATTTTTTCAATGTGAAAGGCTTTACTCAGCCTATAACCATAATAAGACAAACACCCTGATTTTTTTACGTCATAGATTGGCTGACAACACGACATAATTTGGTAAATGTACAGGCGAAACAAATCTATGTACCATCTAAAAAACAATATAAATAAGGAGATCAGATATGAACGATTTACAGACACAGATTAAAAACTATTTGGAATACTGCAGATGCCAGAAACGACTAGACGAAAAGACCTTAAAAGCATACCGGATAGATTTGGAACAGTTCCACAAAAAAATAACAGTCGACAACATTACGGAAATCACTCTAGACACATTGGAAGATTTCATTGCAGGGCTGCACCATGACTATAAGCCTAAAACTGTAAAAAGAAAGATTGCCTCCGTAAAGGCATTATTCCACTACCTTGAATATAAAGAAATCATCGATCAGAACCCTTTCCATAAGATACATGTAAAATTTCGCGAACCTGCAATACTCCCCAAAACAATCCCCCTCCATACCGTAGAACATTTCTTATCTACTATCTATAACCATCATGCAGAAGCAAAGACAGAATACCAGAAGAAGAACACGCTCAGGGACATTGCCGTAATTGAACTGCTCTTTGCTACCGGGATGCGGATTTCAGAATTATGTTCCCTGAAAGTAAGCGATGTAAACCTTTACGACAGAAGTATTTTAATTTACGGAAAAGGAGCAAAAGAACGGAAAATCCAGATCGGGAACGATGACGTTATCCATGTTCTGGAAGAATACAAAGCATCTTTCTTTCCAAAAATGCAGTCCTGCGGACACTTTTTTGCAAATCTGTCCGGCAAAGTGCTTTCCGACCAATCTGTGCGCAGAATGATCAATAAATACACCTCGCTTGCAGCCATAGAGTTACATATTACCCCGCATATGTTCCGTCATACCTTCGCCACAAGCCTGCTGGAAGCAGATGTGGATATCCGCTATATCCAGGAAATGCTTGGGCATAGCTCCATTAATATCACGGAAATCTATACCCATGTTGCAATGTCAAAACAGCGGGATATTCTGGCAACGAAGCATCCCAGAAAGGATTTCCATATCTAAAAATATACAAAATCCCAAGCAAATGTACCATATGTACATTACCTATGGTGTATTGCCTGGGATTTTAATTTATCTATCCCTCATAAACGCAGTAGTCAAAGAAACAAAAACTTTATGTTATTAAAATTTTCTTTTGTTATACCATGACACTAATTCTTCATTAAAATTTATCTATCTCATATAGATCTGCTCCATGATCTCTCTAAGTTTCTTCCCTTGTTTGAAATCCAGAGCCATTATCAAACACCTCAATAGATTCACTGTTACGAATGACATATATATTCTTTGCCCCCTTTGCAGAATTTCATCCCATAGCAAGATAAAACTTTCTGTGGCAGATCTTTTCTCATCCATAGCCGCAACGTATTCCATAACCCTCAATAAATATGCCTCATCCTGCTCTTTTTGCTCTGTTTCCCACTGTTTCCAAATCCACCGCTTTATCTTAGGTATTGCTTTCAATACAAAATCAATATCCATATACTGTAAATATAAACTTATTTCTGCAACTTCTTGACAGGAACCCTCGATATTTTCTTTTTCAAAAAATATTGCCAGCCTCTCTTTTAGGGCATCCTTTTTCTCTTTTGTATAAATGCTTTTACTTCTATTTTGATTAAAATATCCATAATCCCTATTTATAGAATTTAGATAGGAGAAAATTTCTTCCAAAGTATATTGGGAATTCCCTTTTTGGCAGCACGCTACCATCTGCTGTAAAATTTCATCTGCATAGCAACAAATCCCCTGTGCGCTTTTTCCTTCCTCCTGATAACCTATTTCCTGTCTCAGATACCCAAACAAAAGCACTACTAACTGCATGTAGATTTTCTTTTGAATGCTTTCTTCTCCTTCCTGCCATTTCTGAAAAATAGCTTCTCCTTGTCCATCTGGCATCACATCTGCTTTTCTTTTAAAATAATCTGTTTTTTCTGGAATTATCTCTCCAAAAAGATAAAACTGCTGCTCATCATGCTCTAAAATATAACGGAGAATATGCATTCTATACTCCTCTGATTTTTTTACTTCCTCAACAATCTTTTCTATTGTATCCACCCGTAAATCAGGATGGTCAATATTTACTTCATATGACTTCATATTCTGTATATCTATATAATCCCGGACTGCATTCAGCCCTTTCATACGGAGAAGTTTATCTTTGCTGAAAAGCATTGCGCCTTCAATTCTAAAACAATTTATATTACGATTCCCAGACTCGTCCTCCCATAAAATTTGGAATCCTTGATAAAAAACATCATCCAGCAGCCATGTTATCTCATATTCCCTGTCATCTCCTGTCCCTCTTTTTCTCTTTATGCTTTGGTTTAACCCACACTTCATAGCATCATCAATCCATTGGTTAAAAATAAACCGTTCTATTAGATTCTGCCCTTCAAGGACAGCATACCGTCCTTGAAAGTTTTCTAAAATTGGTTTTATCCTTGGATCTTCGCATATCTTTTCCGCATAATAGGGGGGCATATCCTCTGATGCCGACTGCACCAATGCGCCAATCCCTACCTCAAAATATCTCTCTGCTGAATTATTCTGATTTGCCCCGATAATAATCTTAACTAGCTGTTCAAAAATAAGGTCTTCCAGCCCCTTCTCTGCCTCCATCCTCAAGCTGAGCCACTGAAACATCCATCCATAATATGCTTTCCTATACACCCCCGATGGAATCCTGCTGAAGCCTGAAAATATGAATCCTGCCAGTTCTAAAGCATAATACTCCTTATATCGCCCTTCTTCGATCTTATCTACTGTAGAGCCGTAGGAAAAAACAGAGTAATTAAGGAAAAGCCAATTCGATACCTTGGATTTCCACGCCTCATTACGCTCGCTGCACCAAATTTCTTTTAATAAAAGCTCCAAATTTTTTTGAAGGCAACACAAAAAAGCCACTGATTCCGGCAACGCTTCTGGACGGATGAAGTCATTCATCATTCTACGCGGGGATGCCGTAATATAAATAAGATAATTGCAAACCGTGGATAGTTCTTCTGGAAAATTTTCCAGAAAATCTCCATCCTCATCAATTTGGAAGATTAATAATTTCATATATTCAAACGGAGGCACAATATAACAATATCCCTCCTCAAACATGCGTGAAATTACTTCTATATACTTTTCATCCGTTATCGCCCTTTTATCATGCAACAACTCAATGATGTCTGTTGTATTGTAAATATAACTGTCTTCAAACTGTTCATAGCTGCTGAACCAACGGTCATCACATACCAAAACACCCTTTCCTTCCTGTGTAAAATGCATCAAATCCAACAGTGCATCTGAATGCAGCCCGAAATTAAGCTCTTCTTTTTCATAATGTCCAAAGAAACAAATCCTGTCTTGCTCCTGTCCTTCCCTGATGTCCGCTGTCAGTTCTTTCAAAAACGCCAATGCTGCCTTTCCGCTTTCTTCGTTTTCAACTTTTTCCTCTGTCATACGGAACACTATATCAAATACATACAGTTCACACTTCTGTGAAATTATATTGCCTGCTTCCAATTCATACATATTCCGCAAAAATATATGATCCACCAAAATTGGCAGTTTCCCTTTATAGCTTACTAATCTTTGGACAATATCTTCGCGTATTGGTTTCCCGTATCTTTTTAAATATCGTGTTTTTAAATCTTCATTTATATCTCCACGCTGTGCCAGAGCTTCAAGCAATTCAGCGCCATTGATAGCAGCTTCCCGCATTTCATCTGGAACCATTTTTTGCCTTTCAAGCAAATCTGTTTTCAAATTTTCCTCAATCCAAAAGAAACCGTTTTCCCTTGCTGTTTCGTAAGGAACAGTATCTGCCATGTCTACCCCAGGTTTTTCCCACAAATCAGCCGTTTTCTCATCAGGTCTTGACACAAAATGCAGGTTCCGCTTTTTCCACATTTCCATTATTTCCTTTTCTTCCTGTATAACATCCGGCTGAATCTGCCTGCAATTTCTTTCCTCCAAGGCGATTAAACGATGGATATCCCCGGACAAATATATTTTATCCCAACATTGCTGCATTTTTCTCCATAATCCAAGATGTTTTAAATGGACAACCGTTGAAAAATCCAGTGCAATCGTTTTGCCCAAAGATTTTTCCAAACGGCCTCTTTCTATTCGATGCCCTCCGAAATTCACCATCAGCGGCTGTTTCCATAATACTTGATCTTGATTATACTTCCACAACTGCTGGCAATATTGTGAATAACTTATATTTCCAGCACTATCAATAATCACATGATAGGGTACCTGACAATTATTGTAGAGTTCATTTTTCTGCTCACTTGCCTTTCTTGCCGCGTCCAGCAGCTCACTTGCCTCCTTAAATGTCATTTGCTTAAAATAATCTGCCTGATCCAGCGCCTGCAATTTTATAAACAACTCATGTGCCGTTTCACTATGCCCAATCCCATATAAGAAATGCATCGCCCAAAGCATGATCCGAGGTTCATCATTAGCTACCATACATGCCTTTTTCGCATACCTTGCAGCTTCATAGATGTCTATCCGGCTCTCATGTTCTGCCAGCATCTGATAAACTGCCACATCCCTAATCCCTTTTTTCAACCCGCCTTTTAATGTTGCAACTGCCTCATGCTCCTCACCATTCAGGAAATAACATTCAGATAAAAGAAACAGCACTCTCCTGTTTGCCACTTTTTCCCACAGAACTTCCGCCTTTTCAATTGCCTCTTTATACCTCCCCAAAATTTTTAAAGCTTGGATTTCATAGAACTGCACTTCATCCGTAATGTAACAATCCCCTTTACTGTATAATTCCCCTATCTTCTCCAGACAGGATGCCTGGTCATTCTGCATGGCAAGACAGCGGACGATATGTATTTCCGCCATAGGGTTTTTAAACTTTTCTCGCCATTCCCTGCTATATTTTTCCGCATCATCCCATTTCTTTATTTTTTCAGAGCAATGGATTAAATTTATCAAATCTATTTCTTCCCCTGTTTGTTTATAAAAACCTTCAGCATAATGAAACAGCTTTTCATATTCCTTCATGCTTTCCAATAATAAATACCGGATTCTTTCCTGTACCTCTGCTTCAAGCCCGCTTCCCTCCAGACTCTCTTGTATCTCCTTTCTCTCGCTTTCCTTACTACAGGATCTTGCTGCAAGTTCATACCAATATTCCATCATATTCTTTTCTTTGAACTTATACTGGAATTTCTTCAACTGTGCATACGCCTGTCCCAAATTCCCTTTCCCTAATTCCAGATAGATACTGGCAAACATAGGCTCAATCTGATAGTTGGATTTTTGAATCTGCTTTTCGATCTCTCCTGCATCTATTTCTGGCATATCCTCTCCTATTGAGTATAAAAAAATAATAGCCTGGTATTGGTAAGGATCTATATCCAATAATTTTTTTGCTACTTCCTTCCCATCATCCCTATATGCATCAGAAATAGATAATGTACTTAACCATACGGAAAGGATCTGTTTCTGCAGGTCTGCATTTTCTGCCTGCTCCGCAAGTGTAAGTGCTTTCTGGTAAACCGATAAAATGCCGGCAATCTCCTTCTGTATAACATCATCTAATAATATCATAGGATTTATATACATGGGCGGCAATAAATTATCCTCTTGAACTGTGTTTTTCGCAGGAAATAATTTCCAATAACGGACAACCCCATGCATTGCCAGATAGATAGGGACATCTTTCATGCTGCGTTCTGCCAATTCCAAACATTCCTCTGCCAGATCATATTCCCCATCCATAATATATACAAGCGCCATAAGATAATGCGTATTGTGGTCTGCCATCTGCACTCCCATTTGATAAGCTGACACTGCCTCTTCTATTTCCTTCCCAAATATACATTGCTGGAGATATGTATTCAGCACAGAAACATTGTCTATCGGCTGCAACAGGCTTTTCACCTTTAAAACATTCCCATTCTGCTGATATTTTTTTGCAAAATAAACCCTGCAATCATAGTCTGGATCATATTCCAATGCTTTCTGCAAATACTTCTGTGCATTACTCGCACTTTTCTTTTCGTCCAGACACCAAATTGCACGGGTGTAGTAAAGCTCTGCCAAAACTTTTAGAGGCTTACTCCGGCTTCCCCTTACTTTTTCTGTCAGACGGATCAGTTCCTGCCAGGCTTCCTCATTTTTCCCCCTGCTCCTTATGGCAAGGATATGCCTTAAATCATCCCTGATAAATTCACTATAATCCTCTACGCCCTTTTCATAACCTGCATAATTAGCTACAAAATCATCTCCGTAATGTTTCTTTCCATTATCAAAACCATATCTTGTATCTTGATATTCCTTTGGAACTTTCCGCTCCTCTACCGCTCTCTCAATCTGTTTGAAATACAAAGGCACAAATGGTATCTTATTATTTTCCAAACACTTCTGCATCTTATAATTACTGATAAGTTTCAATCCTATTGCATGGCCACCGGATTCAGAAGCTTCCATTCTTTCTTCAATTAAAATACCAACCACATGCTCCCGATAAAGAACTGGACTCCCTGACATTCCGGAATAATCGGCAATTTTACTTTTTTCACTTATTAGAAGGGAAATATCATACTCATTCATTGTATTGAGGGGTAAATAATCATTTATATATAAATCAACCGGATATCCATCCACTCCTTCTACCACTGGATACCCATAAGATACCACCTCTGTGTTACGTCTCATTTGATCCAAATAACACCCTAATTGAAGATACTGTGTTTCCACTGTTTCCGCCAGTTTTAACACTGCAAGCGGGCTATTTGACTCAGAAACCAGAATTGCTTCTACTGGAAATTTTTCTTTACCAACAATATTAAAAAACGTAAGTACAATTTCTGCATCCCCATCTATATATTCTAAGATACAATGCGTTGCGGTAATTGCAATATCGCCACTGACTAAAAAAGCTGTCCCATCATGTTCCCCACACGTCAATTTGGCAACTGCCTCTTTCGCCCTTTCAATCATAACACCCTCCTATAACACAATCTTCTGTCCTTTAGCCAAATATACAATATCCAACTGTTTATCACTTTTTACCTTTTTTTCAAATTCTTTTACCTTATCTATCTCGTAATTAAAAAAAATCTGTTTGGGATATTTCGCTCCCCATACTATAATTTTTGCTAATGTCTCTATATCTGGATGCCCATATTTTTCAGAACTTGTAGAGATCAAATATTTTTCTGTCACACAGTTGGCAAAGAATCCATCTGATATATTTCTTACGGAACCATGATGTGGAAGTTTTATCGCATCAAATATACCACCAATCTTTCCGTTTTCCATAACCTTTCCTGCCAGATTATCCGCTAAAAGCAATATCCTTTTCCCTCTATATTCCAACAGCAAGGAAATTGATGCTGCATTTGTCTTTGAAGAATCTGTTTTTCCTTGTCTTTCCGCTAATTTCTCTATTTCCTTTATATCCTCATTTCCTCTAAGCCTAGCTGAAATCTGCTTCTTCTCCCCAACATTTTCCTGTGCAGAAAAACGATAATAATACTCATATGCATCATCAAATAACTTATCTTCTGAAAATTGAAATGAAATCCGGCTGCGCTTCAATTCATATTTCCATTTTTTTGCAAGTTCTTCCAATTCTTCCTGCCCCGGAAGAAGAACCTCTATGGTACATACATCCCCCAATCTGATTTTCTCCTGCTGCTTTTTTACTGCTTTTCCCCCAAAATGCAGATTCCAGTTATATCCCCCTTGCAAAATTAAAGCCGCAAGCGACGTCCCCTGCAAGGCACTTATCTCTTTTTTGCCCTGTGCAAATTGGCGCATCTCCTGAGAAACACCCTGTGCAACTATCTTTTGCAAAATCTGTTTCTCTGCTTTCCCTGTTGCCAATTCCTTATGGAACTGTAAATGCCGATAACTGTTATGCCAGATATTCTGTATCCTTATAATTTTAGATTCTGCAAAAGAGCCATTTTCCTTCAACAGTTCAATAATTCCCCCAATATGGTCGTTGTCGATATGTGTGACAACCAATAAATCTAAGCCCTTTCCCTTTTCTTTTATCTGTAGTAAACGTTCCCTCAAACAAGAAGTGTATGTTTCACTCGTTCCACCATCTATCAACATCCGTATATCTTCGCGTGGAATCGTAATCAAAATACAATCACCTTCATTTGCAGGGAGCATCTCTATCCATATTTCCGATTCTTTACTTATACCTTTTTCTCTAAGATTTTCTTTCCCCATAAATACATCACCCCTCTTCTGCCACAACGATCTTTAAATTTATCCGCTTCATTATAGAAAAGTATAGTATTTTTATCAAGAAGATTCAATACCATTAATATTTCTTCTCCTCTTAACCAAACGCTTTCCTCTTCAAAATGATTGCAAAGTGAGAATGTGGTGTGTATTTTGTGAATTTTGATGGATAATCCACTGTTATCCGTCAACTTGGCGAGATAGGAATGGGTATGGATAATTGATAGTTATCCGTTGGATTTGATGATAGAAGAATTCATTTATAATCCATCGTTATCCTTTAATTTGGCAAGATAGGATTGGTGTGGGTAATATATGATAATTATGTGTTAATAGATAAATTTGAAGTTATTTACTGCTTACTTATCAGAATAAACAGTATAAATTAAGGATAAGGAGTCAACGTAAATGGTTAAATTATTATACATGATGGGAGAAAAAGTTTATGGTAAACAAGGAATCAATTCATCGATCCGATATATTAACAGACAGAGCATTACCGTTTTTAACATTTAAAAATGGATTTTTAGAAAAAAAAGATAATTTCAAGTCTAGTAAAACTCGTGATTATTTTAAAGTATCTGATAATGATTGGAATAATTGGAAATGGCAATTGCAAAATCAAATTAAAACAGCAGAAAAACTAAAAGAAATATTTAATATTACACAAGACGAATCTGAACAGCTTATAAAAGTAAGTAAAAAATATCGGTTTGCAATTACACCGTATTATTTATCGCTTATACAAAAATTTAAACCAAATGACCCAATTTATCTCCAATGTATTCCGCAAATCGATGAGCTAAATAATGTGGGTAAAATTGACCCTATGAACGAATCACAGAATAATCCGGCAGGAACAATAACACGTCGTTATCCAGATAGAGTAATCCTCAATGTTACAAATAGCTGTGCTACTTTTTGCCGTCACTGCCAAAGAAGACGAAATATCGGAGAAAAAGATATTTACATAAGCGAAGTCTGTTTGGAAAAATCTGTTGAATATATTAAGAATCATCCAGAAATACGAGATGTTTTAATTACAGGAGGTGACCCACTTACATTATCGGATTCATATATCGAGAATATTCTTATTAAATTACGTAATATTAAGACAATAGAAATCATTAGAATTGGAACACGAATACCAGTAACATTACCTCAACGTATAACTACTGAATTGATTACGGTTTTAAAAAAGTATTCTCCCATTTATATGAATATGCAGTTCAATCACCCATTAGAAATTACGCCCGAAAGCTCAAGAGCATGTTTGGATTTAGCCGAAAATGGCATTGTACTAGGGAATCAAATGGTGTTTTTAAAAAATGTCAACACAGATTATTACACTTTGCAACTGCTTAATCAGCTTTTATTAAAAATAAAAATACGTCCCTACTACATATTTCATCCCAAAGATATCATTGGAACAAAGCATTTTTCAATATCCATTGAAGAAGGAATTCACATTTATGAGAAATTACGCGGAAATACTTCCGGCTTGGCTATTCCAACGTATATTCTTAATGCAGAACGTGGATTGGGGAAAATAGCATTAAATAAAGACATCTTGAAGCACGTCAATTCAGATGGAACTGTCATTTTGGAAACATGGGAAGGAAATAAAATAATTAAAAACATATGGGAGGAGTAAAAATGAAAATAGGGTTTTGTTTTGATTGCAAAGAGGATTATGGTTATTCATCAAATGACTTATCATTTTGTGACTTCATTTCACCGACTGCTATAACTTTTGTAAAAGAGGTTTTGGAAAGATGCGGACATGAAGTAATTTTAATTGGAAACTATCGAAAACTACTGGAATATATAAGACTGGAAAACGCTTTTGATTTAATCATTACAGCAGCTGAAGGGATACAAAGTAGGAATCGAGAAAGTTGGATTGCGTCTATATGTGAGCTACATAATCTTCCGTGTGCAGGCTCCGATGCTTATACCTTAATAGTCACGTTAGACAAAATTTTAACCAAACTAATTTCTAATTATTTGCATGTGCCAACACCTGATTTTGTAGAAATAACTTGTTTAAATGATATTGACTCACTTTCATTTCATTATCCTGCTATTTTAAAGCCTAATTATGAAGGAAGCAGTATGGGTGTTAAGCTAATAAATTGTAAAGAAGACTTGCTGAATCATGCGAAGTTGCTTTTTGAAAAATACTCAGATAAGCTTATTTTAGAACAATATGTTTCTGGCAAAGAGATTACAGTTTCTATTGTTGAGAAACAGGGCAAACCCTATGTATTCGGAATGGTCGAATCGTTACAATTTAATGATGAAATTATGCCTATTTATTCTAGTGAAATCAAAAGAATATATGGATGCAAAAAAATTATCCCCAGAATATCTGAGGAAACTACAATATTGTTAAAAAATTATGCACTTAAAATGTATTCTTATTTAAGGTGCCATGATTATTGCCGAATAGACTTTCGGCTGGATAAAGATGATAAACCATACTTATTAGAAGTAACACCTTTACCAGCCTTAAGCGAAACTGCCTCATTCATGATGGCCGCTAAATTGAACAATATTAGCCCTGAGGATATATTTAATGATATTGTGAATAACGTTTGCAATCGACATAAATTATTCCCAAAAACGTAATGTACTTAGACAAATATTATTTTCATAAAACCGCTTGTATAATGGTTCTGCCTCTATTGATGCATATTTTAGTGTGTCTTTGTCAATATTTCGGGATACTTCCGAAATGTTTTTTCCAACTAAATATAACTGATTGTTGTTTAGTTTGTACTTGAGACTTTCCCTAAAATATTGCTCACTTTCTTTTAGTCTTCCATCCAGCTTTGCGTGAAGACCTTGATTAATAAGAAGATATAGGGAATAAGAAGGTACATCATTTCCAAGTGTTGCTCGTATTTGCATTGCACTTTCAAGATTAATTTCTGATTCCTCATCATTTTGCAATGCTTTATAACAGCTTGATAAATTTAGATACAGCACCATTGTTGAAAATAAAACGGGCTTAAAGGAAATTGCCCGTTGAAAATATTCAATCGCCTTTTCAAAATTTGATTCGTAAGCTGCATAATAAACTCCAATGCAATTATAAGTATAATGAATTTCATCACTGCCGTATTTTTGCAATTCATTAATTGCTTGCTTTAAATAAATAATAGCATTTTTACTATCTCCCAGGTAAAGTAAATCAGTACCAAGATTATGGTATGTTTTTGCGAGTTCCGGAATATTGTTTTTTCTTTCAAAATATTCTGCGGCTTGTTCCATTAAAGGAATTGTCAGCTTTAACTCCCAAAACATACTGGATTTTCTTAATTGCACATTATATTCATTCTCTAAACCAGTTGAATGAGATTGATTTACTGAATAACTAAAATACTGTCTTGCTTCTCCGTATTGTCTATAGAAACCATATACTGTAGCCAATTCACTCAACACTCTAAATAATAACTTATTATTATTGCTGGATATTAAACATTCCTTTAAGGTAAGCAATATTTCTTGAGCCTCACCGACTTTTCCTATAAAATATAAGGAATCTGCATAATAATATGATATTTCTATATTTTCTAATTTTGTAAACGATTCATTGTTAAGTAATTTTAAATATAATTCTGTTGAGCGCTCATACTTCCCTAACTGATGATAGCAATATGCTTGTAGTTTCAAAGATTCAAAATATAGAGCTTTGTTTAAATCGCAAACTTTTGGTATGTCCAATAATAATGCGATTAATTCTAGTGCACCTTTATAATCTAAAAGATATACGCTATAGCGGATTGCTCTAAAATAAAATATGATTGCGCTTTCCAAATTATCACTATTAAAGTAATAAGTTGCCAGCCTACAGCAATTTTCAAGCCGCTTAATCATGTTTTGATCATGTTTTTTGTATTGCATTTCATAATACTTTGCTAACATTCTGTTCCAAATCTTTTTCTCGTTTTCCGGAATAAGGTTCTGAATATTATTACAGACATCGTCTGTCTCAAATAAATATTTACTGGAATCGTAGTTATCATTTTTTTGAATCAGTGATGATAATTTTTCAATTCTAGTCAGTTCTTCATCAACCCTTACCAAATTAAAAGTTTGTTGAAGTTGATTAGAATAAAATTCAGGACCTAAAAGAGACGATTTTTGTAATAATAATTTCAAATCATCATTCAACTTATTATAACGGAGCATAATATATTCTTCGATGGATTGATTTAAGATTCCTTTGGGTAATTGATTACATATCCATTTTGTACCGTCAAAATGGATATGTCCTTCCTGTTTCAAATAATTGATTATTAAAAATAAGTGCGTAATATTTCCAAAAGATGATTTAATTATATATTTTCGTTCTTTTTCTTCGAGAATAATTTTATTATTAAATTTTTTCGATATTATTTCAAATAATTCATCCTCTGTTTTTTTCAAAAATTTTATAAAATTGGTATTTATTGTTAGTGAGTAAAGCTTTTTAAGCAAATCGTGCATATCATTGATATCACTGTCAAGTTCGATCAATATAAATGTATCACTATTATCACAATCTAGATAGGCTTGCAAAAAACTAATGCAAAATTCGGCCAAATCTTCTGGATAAGAATTAAAGCTTTCAAAGCATATGACAACGCCTTTTTTTCTGCAAATATCAAGAAGCATTTTCCGAATTATGTTTGGCATATTTAATTCGTCATTTTCTATTTTAAAATTATTATCATATTTCGTTAATGCTGATGTTATTGGTTCTAAAAAATATGACTTAAACACTTCATCCTTTATATATAAAATATTATTAAAATTTTTATAATAATTATGTATAAAAAATGATTTACCCACCCCTTTTTCACCAACAATAAATGTTAAAGAGTTTTCATTTGCATTGGAGAATTGTTCTAATTGGTTTGCATAAAGGCACATTTAATTCCCCCCTTTTTTCAGTAGTTCCTTTTTGATTTTTTCGAGTATCTCTGATATAGGCGACACATAATTATCCATATCATCAAAAAAATCGTAATTAACTATTTGTCCATCAACAATAAGCTCTTTGTCAAAATTAAGTAAGATTTTGGCAGAAGGCATAAAAGTGTGCGTGTCAAAAAATAGATTTGTATATCCTCCGTTTAGCAACAAAATATTTTCTTCCATTTGAAAATCAAACTCTAAATAATAAACAAAATCAAAATGCGTATATTGAAATCTTATATACTGTTCCGTTTCTTCATGACTGACAATCCAATTAGGCGGAAATCCTTTGCCAAGTATTGTAATTAATTTATTTTTAAATATCTCAAAAGATATTGGCTCATCTTTTTTCATTTCACTACTATGTATTTTTTTTATAATTAAATTTCCCAATTCTTCCGGACTCTTTTTCTTTCCATCTATAAAGCCGATTGTGCTTAAAATTCCGGACACTTTGGTTTCATCAAACTTAACGGGCAATAAATACTCCTTCTGTTTTAGATTGCTATCCAACATACGAACCATTGCTGCTGAACTCTCATAGGTCGTCCATTCTTTTTGAACATAATGTTGAGAGATGAAGATTACACAATATTTTGATTTATGGGTATAAATATTCTCCAAATATGATATTAAGTTTTTCCCCCAAAGATCAACTTCCTCAAAATAATCATAAAATACGGCAATGCTTTTCTTTTTTAAAAACAAGGCGACTTGTTCTACATATTCTCTATCTTCTCCTGCAAAGGACAACGCTACATCATACTCATATTTCTCATTCATAAAGTCATTTCTCCTTGTTGCAAAACTTCTATCATCAAATCCAACGGATAACTATCAATTATCCATACCCATTCCTATCTCGCCAAGTTGACGAATAACAGTGGATTATCCATCATTTTCCACTCAATTCCCTAACTGACGGATAACCAAAACTTATCTATTGGAAAATTATACCATACATTCCTCAAAAAATCATTAATATTTACAATTTTTACCCCAAAATCTCCAAATTTTCCGCTGCCGCTTCCAAAATCATACATAAATATTCCTTCTGCCGCTCTGTCTTGCCTTCAAAATACTTTCCATATCCCCCAATATCGACTTTGAAAAATCCAAATAAGATATAATCTGTACTTACTTCTAATATCTGGGCAATTTCCATCAATTTATCCACAGAACAAGATGTCTCACCATTTTCAATTCGCTGCAACTGCCTCTCAGTAGTATAATCTAACTTTTCTGCCAGACTGCTCTGCGTCATCTTTCTTCTGCGCCTTGCCTCTTTTATTCTCTCTCCTACTACTTTTTTATCATAATACAGCACTTTCCACTCATTTCTGACGTCCCTTTATTTGCTCAAGCTGCTAGTATTATATAAGAAAATGAACAACTAGCAGAGTGACCATACCAGCCATTTCGGGTTGATTATTGTACACTTTTCAAACTGCACAGAATTAATTCTGTAAGAATAGAAACTATCCACAAAGCCACTCTAATGTTGTATGATGATATTATCTCCAAAACATCACATTAGCTGAAATTTTTATCATATCTGTTAAAAATACCAAGAGTTCAGAAAGGAAAGAATATGAGCCCAAACCACAAAGAAATGATTCCACAATATTTACAGGCAATAGCCAAGAAGGAAGGTCTTTCGGAAAATGATGTCAGAAATGAAATTGCCCTCGCTATTTCCCTTGCTTTAAAAAGCAACGACACGAAAATCCAAAATTTTTGGAAGGATATTCCCTGCGATGGGGAAAGTCCTACTATAGAAGAAATTGTTGATTATATAGTTTTTGGAATATTCACACAGGTATAACAAAACAACATAGTCAAGGGCAATCTGTTACTTATACAAATAACGGTCTTGCCCCTTAAGAAGTTGTTCCACCATATGCAGGACAAACTCTATTTCATTTTCGTCACGCCTGTCTATCAAACAGATGAATCGGTCTATGTATCCACTGGAACATTCCCAGTTCATAAGGGCAAGCGGCGTTGTATTCAATGCCTGTACTATTTTCAGATATGTATCAAGGCTCATCGCCCGTCTCCCATGTTCCACGCTTTTTATAGTGTCAAGGGACAATCCTGCCCTTTCTGCGAGCTGCCCCTGCGTAATACATAATTTTCTTCGTTCTTTCCTAATATTCCCGGCTATAACCTCATATAACTGTTTTCCATTCCCCATTACAGCGTCCTTTCCGGTAATGGCAGATGGAAGCAGGGACTGGTTTTATTCTATTTCTTAATCATGCGTGACATATATGCAAGCACCCTGTCAATAAAGGCATCTTTCTGTTCTTTGCTGCAGTTTGCTATGTAATAATCCACATCAAAATCATTTTTTAGGCAGGTGCCTGTAATCAAGTATGTGGGATCTATCCCATATTCATGATACAGAACCAGCAGCTTGTCTGCCGACAGCCCGGTAGCTCCAGATTCATATTTCCGATAATGTTCCTCTGATACTCCAAGCAATATGGCAATTTCTGCCTGTGTCCGCCCCAGATTATTCCTTGCTTCCCTTAACCTTTTTCCAATCTGTATATTGGCTTCTTTCCTGTGATTATCCATGATTTTTACCTCCGTATGGAAAAATCATAGCAACACCCTAGTAAAACATACAGAATAGAAAACAACCCAATATTACTTATTTTTTAACCGATATATGGTTATTTTTTAATTTATTCTCAAAATGCAGAAACCGGATGACAAAGCATAGGTTTTATCATCCGCGTTATTATTACTTCTATAATTTATCTAAAACATTCCCTTTTTTCCCAAAAAAAATTATTATCTTTACTTCCCTCACCAGTACAACGAAATTTCCGTTTCTTTATGTTAAACTAGCCCTTTTCACCATACGCTTCATTGCAAAATCTAATCGTAGTCACTGCTATGCTGCCGCTTTTCTTCGTTGCAGTTACCCTGCGTGAATATATCAAAGATTTAATTTTCGTTTTACTAGTGGCGCAAAATCTCTATCCGATCACTCAAGAGCATCTCTGTACTACACCCCAGTTGTACTCATGTAAGAAATCATAACAAAAAAAGCAACTACTAAGAAGAAATATCCTTAATAGTTGCACTAGATACATTGTTGGTTATTGCTGACAGCCTTTTTATAGCTAATTTTACCTATTACAAGAATTCCTACCATAAAAGCTGCCGTCACAGAAACAACCTGTAACAATCTATAAAATTTTAGTATACAGAAAAGAATTGACAAAAACAAAATCTTTATAATCGAACAATCTAATTTTTTACCAAATTTAACAATTTCTTCTCGTTCCATCTTCCTATTAATATCTTGTACTGGTGCTAATATCCTGATTAAAAACAGAGAGATACATTCGATTGCTAGGGAATATAATGCTCCAATATAAAAATACTTTACGATAGACAATAAAATAAATAAGGATAAACAGGAACACAACAAACAACTTAAATATGTCCTTAAATGCAAACCGCCTGCATATGAACGAAGCGCAATAAATACCCAGAAAAAAACGATTGCCTCCACTACCATACCACAGGCGATTGCAATTAAAATACTTATAACTGTATTCAGGCATACCTCCATCCCTATTTGAAAACCGAATTCATAAATACATCTTTTTTCTTCTGTAATCACATTCTTCCGTATCAAATGTTCTGTCAAAATACACGCTAACTTTTCCATTATTATTTTTCTCTTAATTTTTTCACATCATCTGGCATTTTAGGTTGATGAAAAATATAAAAACAAATCCGCTGCACTGAACCACCTGCAAATGCCAAAGCAAAACTTGATATCACTCCACCTAATTTTTCCATCAAATAATCTTTAAATTTTCCCATGAATATCTACCTCCTTTTTCTTTAAATTATATATCACACCAAACAGAAAAATACTTATATGTAAAAAATAAGAGTTTAAATGTAATTTTTACCTATTGCATATAAAAGAATCTGAACTTTGAAAATCCCATTCTTTGATGAAATTTCCAATAAACCGTTATACTTTTTTACCGCTTTTTCCACTGAATTTAATCCTATCCCATGATTCACCGCATCTTTTTTTGTGGTAATGTACTGTCCTTTTTTATCCTGCACTATCGTTCCCACAAATGGATTTGTAATGCTAAAAATCAAATTATTTTTTCTATATATAAGTCCTATGTTAATTATTTTGGGACGCATATCATCTATTATACTTACAGCTTCAATAGAATTATCCAAACAATTCCCTAAAATTATACAAATATCAGCATCATTAAAATCCATATCATATGGAATCTCAATATGAGTCTTCATCTCTATTCCCATTTGCTGCATTTTCATAAATTTGTAATTAAGCAATGCATCAACAACAATATTTCCACTATTAATTGGAGAATTTATCTGAAAATAACTTTTTCCCATTAAAAGATCATTGATATATTTTCTAGCATAATCAAGCTCATCTCTATCCATATATTCTTTGATACAAATTAAATGATTTTCAATATCATGCTTTATGTTCCTGATGTTATGGTTGGACTCTTCACGTTCTTGTATTTGGTTTTTACATAATTCAATTTGTTTATTGAAAATAATTTGCTGCTTTTGGCTTTCCATTCTCTCAGACAAGTTTTCATATATATGAAGAATCAAAAAATTAGTTGCTAAAATAAATGCAGATGAAATCATAGCAAATATAGGTGAATTCTTATCTTCAGTTTTATAGCATAAAGAAAAAATTGTGTTTAAAACAAATATATTCCCCACTGAAATAAAAAATAACACACACCAATATTTAAATGGTATATCCCTTTTAAGCCTGGAATAGTTTGACGCTTTTAATCCAATTAGAATCATTAACAAAATAATTTTTGATACAAATGATCCCAGCACCTTTATCTGATCTATTTTAAGCCCTATAAAAATAAATGCATAACCTACAATCGTTTCAGTAATCATTCCCATCAAATTAACGATCAATATCCAAATCAACCTTTTTCTTATACTTCCAAAATACAATATCAGACATAAGCACAAGCTACATACTATATCCAAAAGCAACCTCAATATAGGAATACCAATATAAGTTGTTCCAATAATTTCTATTACGTAAAACATCACCCATGCCATAATAGAAATAAAATAAGGCACATCTCTCTTATGAAAGAATATGCCCATTGATTCCTGTATTATTGCAAAAAACAAACATGATGAGATAAGATAAAAAAGAAAATCATTCATCCAAAAATTCTCCTCTCATTAAATTGCTAAATTTAGCCCTAATCATTTTTTGGCGTTCCTCACTAATTTGAAGCTCTGTTCCATCCAACAAAACTACTTTTGAAAATGTAATTTCTTTTATAAATCTGTAATTAACCAGATAAGATTGATGTATCCGTAAAAAAGGAATTTTCCCATTTTCTAATTGCTTTTCCAAAAGATTAAGTTTCCCATAAAATTTTCCTGCACTATCTTTCGTCCTTATAGTAATCACCCTACCAGAGCTTTCAAAAAATATAATATTTTTGGTTTGCACTTTATGTGGAACCTTTTTAAATTTATATTCAAAATAAGCATCATTTTGGACAATTCTCTCATATGCTTTTTGAAAATAACACTCAAATATTCTTGTATCTACTGGTTTCTTTATAAATCGAAACGGCTCAACCTCGAATAACTCAATAAAATATGTTTCATAGCTGGAAATATATATTATAATAACTTCTGAATCAGTTTGCCTGATTCTTTTTGCAACATCTATGCCATTAAGCTTAACCATCTCAATATCAAGATAGAGTATTTCAAAATTGTGCCCATTCTTTATATCTTCCCATAATTCAATTCCATCCGAATACACTTCAACAGACATATCAATCAATTGATTTTTAGAAATATTAAAAAGTATAGATTCAATTTTAGTTGCAAATACCAGATCGTCATCACAAATTGCTATATTTACCAAGTTATCCTCCTTCTTATTGTACCTCCCTCAAACGATTAAGTATCATTAGAACCGTTTTCCTATTATCCGCATTCAGTTCTTTATATAATGAAACAATTTCATAAAATTCATCTATCTCTTTGTTTATTTGAAGCTGCCCTTCAAAGCTTCTTTTGGTTTCAGATAAGCATAGCAGGTAATCCGTAGTAACCTTGAAATGTTTTGCAATATTAACAATCAAATCTAATGGTGGTACGCATTTTTCATTTTCTACCCTGCTAATTGTCTGCTGTGAGGAAGCCACAAAATCTGCAAGTGCAGCTTGTCCCATGCCATGTTCTTCACGCAATTGTTTAATACGAGTATGCAAAATACCACTCCAATCTAATAAATTTTATATATCCATTTTACGCACAATCATCTATTGCTATACTCATATTTTATATATTAAAAAATCCATTTTTTATGTAATTTTAAAACAATAAAAAAGAGAATACATCATACCAGAAAGTTATTCCAGACATTTTGTACTCTCATTTTATCAACTAACTTTGCGAAGATACTCACCCAAAAATACTGCTATTGTAACATCTATTACCATCTTAAAATAAAATTTTCACAGATTCATACTTTAAATATAGGTTTTTCTGCTCTATAAACTTCATATATTCCTCATAAGATATTTCCTTCAAGAAATTTATTAACTTCTTTTTGTTCTTTACCAAATTGTAAGAATTATATGATAAACTTGAATAATAATTTAGATTTTGTCTCAATTCTTCTTCAGCAGGTATTTCGTTATTTTCAATTATTTTTAAAAATACCTTTTGTATTTCATAAAATCTTTCTCTATTTAGTATTTCTTCTAACATTTCAAAAAATATATAACTGTTTCTTTTCAATTTATTTGCCAAATCACATTTCATTATGGTAATTATATAGTAAATCTGATCAGTTCCCAAAAAAAACGGTTCATAGCTTACCTTGCCATTAAAATTTCTGGTAATCCATTCGCAAATTTGAACCATAAATATTTCTCCCAATATAATTTCTATAAGTGTATTTTTAAATTCATTTTTTAAAATGATTTTAAAATTTACATTCGGCTCACCATGTACTTCAAAATGTATTTTAAAATTCGTATCAGAATTATTTATATATTTGTTATTAAATCCAAATTCATCTGTACAAAATCGCATATATTCTTTACCAGATATTTTAAAAATATCATTGTTTCTATTATATACATAACAACATAAATTACTGTCGGTATATATGTTATCTAAAAAAAATAACACATCCCTTATTTCAATCGCATTTACCTGATCTACCTCCCCTATTGGCAAATGAAACTTTCCACTCTTTAACACGTTTAATAAGTTATCTAATCTTTGGTTTTTTTTCTCAAAAAAAATGATTTCTCTTATAATCTCTTCTTTTGTATCCTCAAAAATTTTATTATCCAGACATTCATCTTTTATTTTACAGATAACATCCTTAAATTCATGAAATGACATAATTGCCTCTTCCATCTCGCATACATACCAATAATAACAAGTATAACAAAAATTTGTTACACCATGTATTTTTATATCAGAAAAAAAATTGCTGACATTAGAACTATGGATCAAAAAATGTTCTATAAAATGCGCCAAACCATGCTTCCCTTTTAAATCATCATTTCCTCCAGATTTAACAATACACTGACAAACAATTGGCATTTGCTCATTTGTATCCACTACATTTACTATTTTCTCAGATTGTGATTGAATCAATTCTCTATCCTCCTATTACAAATTTTCTATTTTGCCGCTCCCATAAAGTTAGGGCTATCATTCCTAACATAGAAAAAACAATGATTGCTGCCACACCCGTTGTAAAGACCATACTGTTTATGCTTTCTCCTCCAACCCTGTATAAATCATTTTCTAGATAATAATGATGAAATTTTGTCATACGATATGGCATAAAATTAAAAAAATAATGATTTGTAATGTATAGATTCATCTGATCCCCAACAAGCAAAAAAATCCAAAAAAAACACAAGACTGCTGAACATGCCATAGTTTTTTTTATCAAAATACAGACGATTAATGTGAATGATATTGCAACAAACAATGCGAAATATCCTATTGCAAAATTCCAGAAAAATTGCTGTATATAGGAAATAGGATATACAGAAAAAAACATTCTCTCCTCACCTTGAATAAAGAAATTTCCACCCTCAGATCCAAAATCCAGTAATTTAATGAAAACATATTCTGCCATGCCGTATAGATATAGCAGAGTTCCGGCTCCAAACGCTATAAAAATCCGTGCAAAATCTAATTGCCTTCTTCCCCATTTTGCCGCAAAAATGAACTCGTTCATTTTTACTTTCGCATCCTCTCCAAACAATGGAATAAACATCATTGATATTCCTAATAACAATAATGGAACAAACTTCTCCATCCCTCGGTTTATGCTGCTCCAGCCTTCGGCATACCCAATCATGATAGCATTCACCTGACTGGCTTTTTCAACAAGAAGATCTATTTCTTTCTTGTTATATGATACTGTACTGCTCTCTACCAAATTCCGACGAATATGGGATATTCTTCTTTCGTAGAAATTTTTTGCCTCCTTTGCTGTTAATTCACCTATTTGTTTACTATAATTAGCTTCTACAAGATTTTGCACCTTAAGATAATTCAGGCTTTCTTCTGTAAGAAAATCCTTTTTTTCCCCAAGTAATATACTTTCTACCGGAATCATTTCTTTCTTCTGTCTGGCATCCTTTAAAACATCCCTGCCGTCTATCAGGTTTCCATCAGCATCCACATAAGTGTATGTGCTTTTTTCCTTTTTGTCATCATAGACTGTAAATATTAGAATGACCATACTAAATAATATCCATATCTGTAACGGAAGAACCCGTTTCCACTCTGCGCTGATTATGCTTCTCATCTTCTACCCCCTATATGATACCTTTTTGCAGAACTTCTGATAGATACTTCAAAAACAGTTATATATAACAGCGCCAAAACAAAAGTAATACAAATACAGGGAACCAGGATTTCCCCAATAAACATCCCGTCCTTTGCAACAAAATTATTACCAAAACAAACTGGATTAAATATCTTTTTCATACCATAAGACGGATAAAAACGACATAAGGCATACAGGATTGCTAAGGCTGCGATAATTCCAGCTTTTCCACTTCCAGTCACCGCTGACAGCATCATCACTAGATTTGCGATCACAATACACCCAATCAACCCTCCCAAAAACTGCAAGATTGCTCCTCCTCCAACTGTAATATTATAGATACAATCATACCAGAATACCTGTGCAGATGCATTCCATCCATGTAAGGATGCGATGCCCCCATGTTCCAACATTAAAACTGCTACAAAAATGAGATAAGCTGTGACAGCAAAAAGATTTCCTGAAATACATTTTGCCTTAAAATCTTTTTTCCTTCCATTTTTACTGGAAAGTGTCAGCTCATCTACCCCATATTCACTGCCTTTCGCATAAATCCCTGCCAATGAAAAAACCAGCACAACTAAAAAATATGGAAACTGTATCTCATACCAACTCAGCATATTGGCAATTCCCTGATAATATTCGACTGTAAACGGCGTTCTTACCTTTTCAATTTTGTCCTCCAATATGGAAATCTGATGAGCAGAATATGGAAATAATCCGCCATATTCATTTGCCATTAGCTTATCTTCTTTCATTGATTCTTTATACTGGTCATAAAAGCTTCTTTCTGAAGAAAGGAACTCATAACCTAACCCAATTTTATCATTTCCATTTGTCATATACGGTCCATAATAGGCATAATTTACGCAATAATTTGGAAACATGTATTTTGTCATGCCTCCGGTTCCCAAGAAACCTCTATGCTCACCGTTTATATCCAGATACCTTTTCTCAGAACTAGAATCATAATCTTCCACCAGACCTTCCAAATACTGCTGATCCATAACGCCTTCCACGTCTTTCGATATTTCTTTTAACAAACGGAAGGCTTTCAAACCCTCCCATACTTCTCCATTTCCGTCCAGGGTCCGCCATTGCAGATTTAAATATATGAAAGTATGCAGCGTAGAAAAAACAAGGAAAGCAATCAGTGCGCTTATTGATACCTTATTCCAAAGCTTACGATACTCAAATTTTATTAATCCCATATACTCACTCCTTATAATCTTTTCCATCTCCAACTACTTTCCATTCACTCCCCTTTCCTTCACGCACCAGAATCAAATAGTTCCATTCTCCATCTACCCCTGCGTACTCTGCTACAAAAATATTGTCATCCTCATACCCATCTGCGACTCCCTTTTCCTCATTTCCATATAACTCATATACTCTTGGGTCTATACACCAATATACCTTTTCAATTCCATAAGTATCTTTCAGATACTTAAGTGCCGCCTCAAATGCCTCTGTTTTTTCCCGTGTGTCAAAAAGAGAACTCATATATTCATATCCTGAAAAATCTATATCATAATCATCTTCATTCGGCTCCACTACCATGACAGTTCCATCTGGCATTTTTTCATTGCTTTTTTCTCTTTCTTCCCTATATCTCAATAAACTTTCATCCAATGTCTCTGTTTCTTTCTGATGGCTTTGTACTTCGTTTTCCTTTTCCTTGGTATGCTCATTCTCCTTCTTATTTGTTTCAAAAATCTGCTCTTTATCTGATACTTTATCCTCTCTTGCGCCGCCTGCCATCTTATTCTGACATCCGCTTAATAACATTGTGATAAATAAACTTACAATTATTAATTTCTTTCTGGTTCTCATATTTTCTCCTTTCTGCCAACGGTTAAAGCCAAAGGCTTTCATAGTAACCCCCACCATTCTCAACCTGCCGTCCGGCGGGTCGCATGGCCATCCTTACTATGAAAGCCAAAGGCTTTCATAGTAGCCCTCCATCATGCTCAATCTGCCGTCCAACGGGCCGCATGGCCATCCTTACTATGAAAGCCAAAGGCTTTCATAGTAATCTTCCAAAGTTGGCTCTTGCTCTCTGTTTTCTTCTGTTTGAAATCTTTCCCCAATATACCGAACTGTCATATTGTTTCCATTCTGCTTCACATGGATAACCTTGCGCTCTTTTTGAATCTGTTGATACTCTTCCTGCGTTAGAACCGCCTCCCATACTTTTCCCTGATTACTCATGATCAGATCTTCTACTTTTCCTGATTCTAAAATTTTTCCTTTGTTCATAACAATCAATTCTTTTGCAACAGCCTCAATATCTGACACAATATGTGTAGATAACAAAACTATTTTTTTTCTTGATAAATTGCTGATAAAATTAGAAAAATTTAACCGTTCACTTGGGTCTAAACCTGCAGTTGGTTCATCTAATATCAAAATATCAGGATTATTCAAAATTGCCTGTGCAATACCAATCCGTCTTTTCATTCCTCCAGAATATGTCCTGATTTTTTTATGAGATACATCTGATAAATTCACAATCTCCAATACATCAGAAATTTTTAATTTCAATTCCTGTTTCTTCATTCCCTTCAATGCCCCCATATATTCCAAAAAATCTATTGCATTGAAACCAGAATAAATGTTATAATCCTGCGGCATATATCCAATCATTCCTCTATACTCTTCTCCTATAGAAAAAATATCTTTCCCATTGAAGAAAACTTTTCCATTGCTTGCAAAATCTATTGTCGCTAAAATTCTCATCAACGTGCTCTTCCCCGCCCCATTTTTTCCAATCAATCCATAGATACCTTCGTGCATAGAAAAATTGATATCGTGCAAAACCTTATGTTTTCCATACACTCTGCTTAGTCCTTCTATTTTTAGTTCCATAATCTTTCTCCTATTCATGACCGTCAGATAATACAATCGCGTAACCTTCTGCTACTAAACATTTATTCCGAAAATTAATCATATCCCTTTTTTCCATGATTATATTTTCGTTCTCCTGATAGGCAAATACCAATTCTGTTTCGCTATTTGCCTTTCGCGCTTCTGGCATTTTCTCTGTTTCTGTGTCCCCTATTTTCCGCACGTCTTTTTGTATATCACTTTCTATATCTTCCTTCTTTTTTTGTTCCTGAATATTTGATGGGGGAAGCCTTTTTTCTCCCATATTCTCCATATACTCCACCTGGACAGTAATCCCAATACAGATCATGGAACTCATCAGAGCGACCATAACAATTCCCCAATGATTCTTCTTTTCCTCATTCATGGCAGACATAATCCGCCTTCTCAAATTTTCCTTACCGCTGAAAAACTTTATACTTGATATTGTTTCTGTTTCTGAGCAATTACCACTGGCAATTCGCAACAACATCCTGGCATATTTTAACCGTTCTACTTTCCCAGTACCTTTTAAGACAGCTTCGTCGCAAGATGTTTCACACAGGCTTTTTATTTCTCTTGTCATCCAATACGCAAAGGGATGATACCAATAAACTGCTGAAAACAGGAATAACAGCATTTTATAACAAATATCCATTCTTTTTATATGCATCAATTCATGTGAAACAATATCATCAAATTCTTCCTCCGAATAGGTTTCAGAAGGAAGCAGGATCGCCGGATGAAAAAAATGAATCGCCATTGGTGTGTGAATACAGGAACATAATTTAAATTTAATCTGACGTGATATTCCATATCTCTTCTTAATGATTTCAAAACGCTCTTCTATTTCATGGCATTCAAAATCCTGTTCCCACCTGTTTATCATTTTCTCAAATCGAATATGCCTGATGAGCGACAACATCAAAAACAAAAGAAAACCAAATATCCATATTCCAATCCACAGCCATTCTATTACGCCCTGACCACAAACTCCATGACCATAATATGGCAACGCCTGGCTCTTTTCTTCTGAAAGCTGCATGAAAACAACCATCTGAAAGCGTATCGGCAGAAGAAATCCTGCAAGCGGCAGCAGCCACATATAATACTTGCATTTCTCCCGGCAATTCTTCAGCACAAATCGACTGACACTCCATAAACAGGGCACGAACCACAGTAAAGTAATTGAATTTTGCAATATAAATTCCAAAAATTCACGCATCCTCATCTTCTCCAATCCATTTCCGAAATTCTTCTGCTTCCTCTTTTGTGATTTTTTTCCCATCATATAAGGTACTCATCAAGCTAAATAATGAATTGTGATGATATGTCTTAAAAAATAAATTTGTTTCAAATTCTAAATACTCTTTTTCATCTATAATTGGATAATACCATCTGTCCCTTCCCTTTTTCTCTGAGCGGATAAATCCTTTCTCTGTTAAACGATTCAAATAGGAGATCAATGTTGGCATCTTCCATTTTTTCTCCTCTCCTACCGCTTCCATAATTATTCCCGTATTGACTGGCGGCTTATTTCTCCATATCACACTCATTACAACATATTCCATATCTGATAATCTTTTTAAACCTTTCATTCTATTTCCCTCCTTCTTAATTAGGCATCTGTCTTTTTCATTATACATTTGTCTAATATAGATGTCAAGGTTATATCATTTCTTTTTGGGCATGATACAAATCTTTATATGTATGGCAACTTTCCAAAAGTTGTTTATGTATACCAACAGCTTCTACTTCGCCTGATTTTAATACAATAATTTCATTCACTTTCTTTATATTTAAAAATCTGTGGGTAATAATTATGGATAATTTCCCATTAGATGACTTCATTACATTACTCAGTATCTTATTTTCTGTCCTAGAATCCAATGCAGCTGAGGGTTCATCAAAAATAACCAAATTTCCATCCCGTATGTTAGCTCGCGCTATAGCTAATCTCTGCCATTGACCAATTGAAATATCAATACTATCTTTCCACCCTCTTGTTAATTTTTCATCATACTTATTTGATAATGATTCAATGAATTCATCGGCATTTGATGTCCTGGCAGCTTTTTTGATCTTTGCCTGATTATTTATATACTTGATATTTCCTATTGCTATATTCTCACTAACTGTAAATGGATATTTTACAAAATCCTGAAACACTGCACTTATTTTTTTCCAGTATTCATTTATATCATACTTCTCAATCTCTTGATTATTTAATAAGATTTTTCCCTTTTGTGGACAGTAAAGTCTCAATATTAACTTAATTAATGTAGACTTTCCTCCACCGTTATAACCTACAATTGCATATGATTTATTAATGCAAAATTCCAAGTTTATTCCTTTTAAAATAAAGTCTCCGTCTTCCTTATATTTGAACCAGACATTTTCAAACCTAATTGTTTCTATTTCAAAATTTTTTATCGTATTCTTATTTACCACATAATTTTCTTTTATTCTTTTATCTTTATATTCCATCAACCTTTCATAACTTGACAGATACAAACAATCTTCATATAAAGACATACCAATAAATACTATATTTGATGTAGCATTCTGCAATTGTGTAGCCGAATCCATATTCATATTGATAACACCAATTGATTTTTTGTCCATTATTCCAGTTATAATAATCACGGTTTTCAATCCATATGTAAAAAGAACCTCAACTGCTTGAAACAATACGCCCTGCCTATTTAAACTCCCTTTTACTTTTTTATCTTCTTTAATAATATCATCCATTGTTTGATTAATTTTTTCTTTAAAAAATAAAATACTATCAAAAAGTTTAATTTCTTTAAAAACATCACTTCTAATAATCATGTTCTTAATTTCATTATTAAATCTGATTTTTTCCACTCTTTTATTGTATATAGAATAAATTTTGTTGAAGTATTTTTGGCTATATATTGCCATTGGCAATACTGATAAAAAAATGATAATATATATTCCAAAATTAAACGATAATAATATTCCAGACATTCCTACAAAAAGAGTAATGTTTTGAACCATTTCCACTAATTTATTTAAAATTCCAACCATTTTATCGCTTGATTCTGAAGTTGCTTTTTCAATAATATCATGAAACTCAGCGCTTTCCATCTCGGCTAAACTCATTTGTGACACTGCTTCTATTGCCTGATTAGTAATATATTTTTCCAGAATTAAAGAGTATATATTTTTTATGTATTCATTTATTTTAACTATTATATTTGCAATAATATTAAGCAAAAAATGGATAAATATTAATATGATTATCTCTTTATAATTTACAGCCCCATAAAAATAAAAATTACTAATGCTATCCAATATTTTTTGCCAAACAATCAAACTCAAAACATTAGGCAATGCAGATCCTATGCTCAAAAGAAAAGTAAAAACAAAATATATCTTTGATGTTTTCCATAAAACTTTTACTGTATCTATAAAAATTTTCATTTTTGAATTTCCCTCTCCATCCAGAAAAATCATTAAATCTAAAACTTTCAAAAAATAAGCGAAGGCGAAAAGATGCAATTCCTTTCCCCTTCGCTTACATTTTGTGTTCAGTATTATACAACAAATTGCTGCCTAACTCCACTTCTTGTCATTTCTCGCATCACTGAGATTTGCGTTGTAGTTAGAAGTTCCTGAACCAACACAAGTCGCTGCACATGTACTGCCGTTCAGTGCAGCCTGAATTGTTGAACCTACTGTTGCACTTCCTGAAACGCATCGACATCCACAAAGATGTGCTGCTGCTTCCATGTTTAATTCTTCTCTCAAATATGGATTCACTTTCTCGAACATTTTCTCACCTCTTTCTGCTTATTTATTTCTACTATTTCAATCCCAAAATCGGGAAAACAATAGATCTATGTTATAACAACATCTTTTAATACAGCTAATTTCTCAGGCGTTTTTTCAAGAATTTCATGATATAAAGAAAACTGTTTTGCCAAAAACTCTTTCATCTCTTCACAGTATATATGTGCATCTTCTAATATCCCATCCTCATCCATCCTATTGGCATAGCATACAGGACACATTTTTGCAGCCCAGCAATCACAGCAATATTTTATTGATTTTGCGCTGTATTCATAATAATATTTTTCTAAGACAAGTTCTAAATCTATCCCTTTAAGTATATTACCTAATTTTGGAGACTTATTAATTCTTTCACAAGCATACATGTCCCCCTGAGTATCAATATACAAACGCTTCGTACCTGGTATGCAGCATCCGTTCATAGGAATTGCAGGGGCAGCCATCTCTGTTAAAGGTCTTTGATGAATAGTCATTAGTGAATCAACAATTCCCTTGTTTTTAATATCCAAAAGATTTTCGCTCTGTAAAGCTGTATCCACCATATTTTCCCACATACTATGGTTAGTAACTGCATATTGTTTCAGTTCTTCTGGTATGGAACCTGTTGTCGGATAAGACATGGTATACTGTGATTGTGGGGTGATTTCACATAAACTGTTCAAAAACCCATTTATTTTATGTAACTTGTCTATATCATATGGAACCATAAACACTGCATTGAAATTAACGCTTACGCTATGATTTTTCGTTTCATGTAAAGATTTTTTAAATATTTCATAGCCTTTCATTGCCTTTTCAAAGCTACCTTTTCCATCCGCATCTACTCTACTTGCATTATGTATTGCCTCTGGTCCATCTATACTAAAAACAAGACTCAAATTAGGTACTCTTACCAAATATGATGCAATTTCTTCTGTCATCAATGTAAGATTTGTTGTAAAACCAAAATGAAGATTTTTATTTGTTATATGCTTTCTTGCATACTCTATTGCATATTTCATTAGATCAAACCTCAATAGAGGCTCCCCACCATAAAAAGAAATATATACATCCTGTTTTCCACGCTCTGATAAATATTGGACAGATTTTTCAATAATTTCCTTTGACATACTCCTGCCATTAAATTCTCTAAATCCTATTTTCGTAGAACCATAGATACAATATGTACATCTCAAATTACATGCACCTGTCAATTCAAGTATTATCTGTGAGCATTCAGTACATATTTTTTTCTTAACATTTTCCAAATAATCATTGCTATATAAATTATCCCCTGATATGCCCTTTAATAAATCTTCTTTTTCAATACATTCAAGAATATCTTCTAATTTTAAATCACCTTGTGCAACAATATCCTTTATGATTTTTACATCTGTTTTTTCAATTAGAGCCTGCAAGAACTTCATCATATTAGCATCTATGAGAAATATCTTCCCTGTACCTGTATCAAAAAAATATTGTTTTTCAGATGTTCTAAAAAACATTCCTAAAGACTTTGCAGAATTACTAGGTTTACTTTCCTTATATTTTAAAATTCTGTTTATTAAAACTTCCAATGTCACTTTACATCTTCCTCTTCTATGTTTTTTTACATTCTACAATATTGCTGCTCATTATTTTGCTTCTTGTAATTTTTCCGGTATTATATGTAATTTTTTCTTAGAAACAAGATATTTTTTGATATTTTCCTAATTGCAGGACACATATTTTTTAATAATGTGTCCCACATTTTTTCTACTCATATGCTTATCAATAACTGTAAATACATAGATACGTTTAATTAGCAAACCAAGCACTTACAAACTTTTTCTTACTGCTTAACGGAACGGAAGCGGCTCGCCGCTGCACTTCATAAAGCCCCTTTCATCGGTCTGCATCTGCTGTGAGGCCCTTTCCTGCCTCTCCTGCACTGCCTGTTCCTTTGCCTGCTGGTACGTTTCAAGCACCGCATTGTTGAGCTTTTCCCGGAACTCCTTTGTAACCGGGAAACAAACGTCCCTGTACTTGTTGCCTGCCTTATAGGACGGCATTGCCACGAACATCCCGTTCCTGCCCTCAACAACGCTCACATTGCCTACTGCAAAGCTGTCATTCAGCACGATACTCGCAAGGCCTACCACGTTGCTGCCCTCACGTTCAAACGGCGTTACCCTTACCGTGAACTCCGGCTCGTCCGGCTCCTCCGCCTCCATTTTGACCTCCGCCATGCCCGTCTGCTCCATTTCGTCATAGAGCTTTAAGATGTCGCCGTACAGCTCCTCACGGAACTCCTTCGTGATCGGGTTGCAAACGTCCTTGTAGACTGGGTTGTTGTACTCGTCCCTCTCCTTTGTGCGGAAGCTGGGCATGGATACGAAATTGCCCTTGCTGCCCTCAAGCACTGCCACGTTCGTGACCTTGAAGCTGTCCCCGAACACGACGGTTGCAAATGCCCTTACGCTTTTCTCCGGGTTGTTTACTGCGTTTAACTGGATTGAATACTCCATAAGTTCCTCCTTTTCTGTCCTCTCTGCACGATGAAATATTATTTTGTTATCTGAACTGCCCTCCCCTGCCAGAAGGTCAGGCAGCTTCATTCTTCCTCTGGCAGACTTTCCTTTGGCAGACAGATAAAACAGGATAATTGTTCCAGATGCGCTAAATCTGTTTTCCCATGCAGGTAATTAGCCAGTGTTATCACGAAGCCGTCCTGCTCGTAGTAAATCCATTCTTCCTCTGCCTGCCCTTCCTCTTTCACGACGGTTACTGCAAAGTCAGGCAGATAGCCGCCTTCTTCCCCGTCATAATTGCAGAAAATCCCTTCATGCAGCTCCAGCCCCAGTTCGGGGATATGCACCCGCCACCCGCTGATGACGATCTGGTAATCCTCATCGCTTTCCATGATGTCGTCCGGCACTTCCGCAAGCTGTTCCATTTCCGCAAGGATTTCTTCCACTTCCCCCAGTCTGTATGCCTTTTCCATCTATAAATTCCTCCCTGATCCCTTTTACCCCGCAAGGTTCCTGTTCCAACTGTTCCGGCGTGCATTTCCCTTTCAGCCATTGATGCACCGTGTCCACGAAGTTTTCTTCTGCATCATACAGAACTTCTTTATCCTCCCTGTCATAAATGACGGTCAGGAAATACAGCGGTTCCAGCCGCCCGTCTTTCATATGGCAGAAAAGCCCCTCATGCACGTTGATTCCAAAACGTGGCAGGTAGACACGGATTCCGCTGATCAGCAGTATGCCGCCGTCCATCTCCTCCGTCCTGTCTGGCTCTGTCGGTTCTGCCTCGCTGTTGCGCAGAATACCCTCTATTGTGCCAAACCAGAACTCCGTTGCATTTTCTTCCATGCTACTGTGCCTCCTTATGGATACAGTGGTAAATCAGGCGCATTGTCCCGCTGTTCTCACAGGTCAGCAGGGTAAGCTCCGTTTCTGTCCCCTGCGCTTTTACCGAATTATCATACGGTCCCACGACTTCCCATGAAACGACCTCATACTGGTGTATATTTCCGCCTTTATCCGTAATCTTTACCGTGTCCCCCTCTGAAAGCCTGTTCAGGTACTTAAAATAAGTGCCGTACCTGCTCCCCCGGTGTCCGGCAAGCACACAATTCCCGGTACTTCCGACTGCCGCCGTATCAGGGATATGCCCGATCCCGTAGGCAAGCTGCTTACTTCCTGCGCCTTCCACAATGGGATATTTCAGGTCTAAGGCTTCTATCTCAATCAGCCCGATCACGTCCCCGGACGAAAGCAGGACTGCATCCTCTTTACTAACGGGGGCTTTGGTATCCGCCTCCGCTTCCCTTTCTTCCTCTTTTTCATCTTCCTCCATCTGCTCCTGTTCCACGCTCTGTTCAAACTGCCCTATCAGTTCCTCCGTTTTCTGGTTCCCGTGGAAATGATAGAAAAGGGGGACTGACATAGCCGCCAGTCCCGCCGTAATAAATATTACTGCTATGGTTTTCCGCATCATCTTCCCTCTTTTCCGGGTGGCGGGCTTTACCTTTTATGGTAGACGCTGCCCTGCTCTGCCACCCTTGAAACATCCTGTTCTTCGCACAGGTCTATATCCTCCGTCTTTCCATTTTCCAGATCCAACTGCACGTTCAGCTCATTCAGCCGTGCAGTTTTCTCGTTCAGTTCCTCCTCCAGAAGAAAGGGCTTCTCATATTCCTGCCTTGACTGCTCCATGTCACGCTGGTACTGCTCAATGCGCTTTTCCAGTTCTGGTATGCCCGCCGATATGCCGAGGCAGAGGTTTTCCAGCTTTATCATGTTTCCCAGAGGGCTTGTGGAAAGTTCCGCCTTGTAATCGGTCTTTCCACGCAGCACCATGTTGTTTACACCGATATAGTTCTTTTCCACCAGAAGCTCAAACCCCTTGTAATTTCCGATATGGGTGGTTTCCCCGGTTTTACACTTGCCGACTGCCTCAAGCATGACTATGCCGCCGTCCTTGCGCTCTGTAAATTTTACGCTGTTTGCGGCATTTTCAATGGTAATGGCAAACTCCGGCTCTGCGACAAGCGCCGCCTCTGCGCTCTTTACATCCTCACGCACACAGGCTAGTTTCTCTGCCGCCGCCTTAATGTATTTCGGGTAACGGATCATGAAATTGTCCTGCATGGAATAGCGCTGGCTGTCATAGCTGCTTTTCAGCATTTTAAGCCGCTGCACATCGTTTTCAAGCTGCATTTTTTCCTTTATCAGCGGATTTCCGGTTGCCACGGCTTTTATCTCCGCATAGGAGAGGGTTGCCTCGTCAATGTCCTCGCACGTTCTTGACACCGCTTTGCTTGTCATGACCTGCGAGATGAAGCGCTGCTTGTTTTCCACCAGCGAGTCGGGTAGGTCAGCGGTATTACTACCGCCTTCCCCCCTAAGAACCGTACGTGAGAGTTTCCCCTCATACGGCTCAAGCACTTATAAACCCTGTTGTTCTAACAGA
>CAJTFX010000022.1 GCA_910575555.1 Lachnospiraceae bacterium
CCTCCTCTCTTTTATGGGTGTGCGAAAAAATAGTTTGGTTGTTAATTCTATTATCTCGCATCTCCCCATAAAATGGGAGGTTTTTTTACGAAAAATTTTTAAGCGTCAGTGCTGTTCTAAAGCATATGCAGACAGGTAAGAGCAAAAATTATTGCTTTCATCTGAGTTTTATGCGCAATTCCCCAAATGATTAAAAGCTTTTGACAAATAGCGGCAGTCCCATACATTATTTTTCAGGAGGCTGATAGGTGATAAGTTCTCCAACTTCAATCTCCAGATAATGGCACAATTTACAGATTAATCCCGCATCCAAACGCTGAAAGTCATTTCTGCAGTAGCGGTTGAAATTAGGGCGGGGAATATCTAAATCTTTGCATATTTTATTTTTGGATATACCTCTTGATGTTAATAGTTCGTTGATGTGGAGTTCCAATTTACCGTAGTCCATGAATTTCCCCCTTTACTTTGGTGGAATAATTATATATAATAATTTTTATAATAGTAATTTCCTATTTAACAAGTTATTATAAATTACCTTACTATATAGTAATTTCTTATCTTTAGAATAAAAAGGAAAGAGGTAATAGGAAGAAATGAAGATTGTAAAAAATTTTTATGATATGGCAGAAGAAAGAAGAAAAAAAGAGGAACGCAGGTATCAGAATACAAGGAAAACCCCGGAAAAAGAGCAGCGGGAACATAGAGAAGCAGAAACACTGATAAGAGTTGTGGAAACATTTGAACAGAATACCTGCCTTGTACCGGATAAAGAGAAAGAGGCAGAATTTGAGCAGCTTTCTCTTGGCGCTTTAGAGGCGGCGGAACTGCTGAATATCAACGTGACAAACATTTGTTCATGCTGATATACATTTTGGCATTGTCGCAGCAACGCATTTCTGACAGAGATTAATCTGTATTCTGGTGGAAATTCCCGCAAGAATCATGAATTTAGTAATGAATAGACAATTTTTCCTGAATATGACAAGCAAAAATGGTTCCAAAGAATTGATAAGTCTGTTACAATATGTGAGAGAAAGGAAAACCACAGAAGGGATTGCAGATGAGTTAGAAGAAGAGTAAGCTAGAGCGTGTTTGAAAAATGACAGATAAAATAATAAGAAACAAAACAGGGAATTTGGAGGAAACTATGATTAATGACATTACAATTGGGCCGCTGACGATTCATGTCTATGGCATAATGGTGGCAATCGGTTACATGAGCGCACTGCTGATTAGTGAAAAGCGTGCCAGAAAACGGGGTCTGGACTCTGATATCTTATTTGGTATTTTCTGGTGCGCCGTGCTTGGAGGGGCTGTAGGCAGCAAACTTCTTTATTATACAGTAAGCTTCAAAGATGTATTAAATGATCCCTCTATGTTACTGAATTTTCAGAATGGCTGGGTAGTTTACGGCGGGATTATCGGCGGAGTGGCTGCCGGTTGGGGATACTGCCGATTCAAAAAAGCAGATTTTCTCACCTATCTGGATTTGGTGCTTCCGGCGGTGGCCTTTGCCCAGGGGTGCGGACGAATTGGATGCTTTTTCGCAGGGTGCTGCTATGGAAGGGAGACAGCTTCTATATTTGGAATCCAGTACTGGCAGTCAAATTACGCTCCTAATGGAGTAAAGCTGATTCCTACGCAAATCTATTCCAGTATCGGTGACTTTGCTATGGCGTTTGTGCTTATGGCATATGCAAAAAAACAGCCGCAGAAGGGAAGAGTTGCGGCAGGCTACTGTATTCTCTATAGTATAGGAAGATTTTTGATTGAGATGCTTCGGAATGATTATCGGGGAGAATTCGGTTTTCTGTCTACTTCGCAATTGATTTCTATCCTCATTCTGGCAGTGGGAATCGGATTATTTGTCTGGGCGGGAACAAAGACAGAGGAGAATAAGGAAACATGGACCGGGATCTGACCAAAGGGCCTGTGATGGCTTCCATGATGGGGTTTGCTGTTCCCATGATTCTGGGCAATTTACTGCAGCAATGTTATAACATAGCGGATACCCTGATTGTGGGGAAATTTTTGGGAAGCCATGCACTGGCGGCTGTAGGCTCATCCTTTACGCTGATGACGTTTTTAACCTCGATTTTACTGGGGCTTTGTATGGGAAGCGGAGCAGTTTTTTCCATTCGGTTTGGGCAAAAGGATGAAAAGGGGCTGAAGGAGAGTATCTGCGCATCCTTCGCGCTGGTGGCAGGATTTACTTTATTATTGAATATTGCTGCATTTCTCTGCCTGGACAGCATACGCATGTTTCTGCAGGTGCCGGATGAAGTCTGGGGATTGATGCGGGAGTACCTGTTTGTGATTTTCTGCGGCATTGCAGCTTCCTTTTTATATAATTACTTTGCCGCATTCTTACGTGCAATCGGCAATTCTGTGGCGCCGCTGATTTTTCTGGCAATTTCTGCGGTTTTAAATATTATATTGGATTTATGTTTCGTGCTGTGGCTGAAACGGGGTGCGGCAGGAGCAGCAGAGGCAACTGTAATTGCACAGTATATTTCAGGGGTGGGAATTGCCGGATACACGCTGATCAAATGTCCCCAGTTTCAGGGAATTTGGAAACACTGGAGGCTTTGCAAAAGCAGCATTAAGGAAATTGCAGGTTTTTCAGTTCTGACCTGCGTACAGCAGTCTGTGATGAACCTGGGAATTCTCATGGTACAGGGGTTAGTGAACAGCTTTGGCCCTGCAATTATGGCGGCATTTGCGGCGGCAGTGAAGATTGACGCTTTCGCTTATATGCCGGTACAGGATTTTGGCAATGCCTTTTCTACCTTTATTGCCCAGAACTACGGCGCAAAGGAAGAACAGCGGATAAAGAGCGGATTGAAAGGAGCGGTGATATGCTCCATGGGGTTCTGTATCGTAATATCTGCGGCAGTCTGCATTTTTGCACGGCCTTTGATGGAAATTTTTGTGGATGCCGGCGAAGCGCTCATTATTCAGGAAGGAGTCCGCTATCTGCGGATTGAAGGGGTGTTTTATGCAGGGATTGGGTGTCTGTTCCTGCTGTACGGCCTGTACCGGGCATTGGGACGGCCGGGGATGTCTGTGGCGCTTACGGTGATTTCTCTTGGGACAAGGGTGCTGTTGGCATATCTGCTTTCGGCGGTTCCTTCTGTCGGTGTCGTCGGTATCTGGTGGGCGATCCCTATTGGATGGTTTTTAGCGGATGCGGCAGGAATTGTTTACTATATCAGGAAAAAAGAGCTGCTGCTTGGCTGAACAGGCGTGGAGCCGGTATGGGAACGGCCTGTATTTGCCGATATAAATGTCAGAGAACAATTGTATCAGGCAGACGGGAGGAATGAGTATGAACATTATGAGTCCGCAATCAGCAGTAACAAAGAATAAAGCAGGAGATCTCACTGTAGATATCAGCCAGATTATCCGGAATTTTACCGGTGCGGAAACAGATGACAATAAGAAATCTGTTCTGCAGCAGTTATTAGAGCCAAAAGAAGTGGATAAAGGCCAGCGGGACGCCCGAAAACTATTGCAGATAGCCAAAAGGATAGCCAGAGGGGAATCGGTGACGCCGGAAGAAAAAGAGCTGCTCAGACGAATGAATCCGCAGCTTGCCCAAATGGCAGAGTTGGCCAGAAAAGAAGGCGAACGGATCGGACATGCTTTGCAGCAGGCTTCCTCCAAAGAAGAGCAGCAGACCATAATCGGGCAGGCATATCAGCAGGTGGCGGAGATGACGGAGAAAAATCCCCAATTCGGAGAATTACTGGGAGAGGCAGTAAAAGCGGCAATGAAAGATGTGCAGGAAGATCCGGCTGTCAGCAGCAAGCCGGAGACTCAAAACCCAGCGGAGGATCGCCAGGAAGAGATATTGGAGCAGTTTTGTCCTATGGATTGGATGTCCATGTTAGACTGTAAAGGCTGAGATATATCATTATTATATGAAAAAATAAATTTATGCTTGCATTATGGACAATTATGTTTTATAATAACAAATGCTGTGGCATGATAGCGATGAAGCGAGAGGTTGCTGCCTGAGACTGGCAGGTTTTTCCGTGGAGCGAATGTCAAGTTAGGAAACTGGCGACAAGTCACTGTATCACAACAGGAAATCTGCGAGGAGCAGAAGCGCCGTGTGCAATGTCCAGGACACACACGGAGAAGTGTACAGTCACCGCTTGTCGTACTGAAGTAAAGTGCGAAAAGGAGGCGGCTTTTTTTATGGCAAGTCAAGTAATGAGAATCACACTGAAGGCATATGACCATCAGTTAGTGGATGCATCTGCAAAGAAAATTATCGAAACTGTAAAGAAAAATGGAGCACAGGTGAGCGGACCGGTTCCACTTCCCACCAAGAAGGAAGTTGTTACAATTTTAAGGGCAGTTCACAAGTACAAAGATTCCAGAGAGCAGTTTGAGCAGAGAACTCATAAGAGATTGATTGATATCATTACACCGACCCAGAAAACGGTTGATGCATTGTCCAGACTGGAAATGCCTGCAGGTGTTTACATTGATATCAAAATGAAGAACAAGTAAAGGGTAACAATCCTGAAGGGTTCAATATAGAAGTATTGCAACTGTTCTAGGATGAGCGGTTCCGCTGCCCGATGGGTATGAATCGTTCCGCTGTAGAGTAAACAGGAGGGAAAGAAATGAAGAAAGCGATTTTAGCGACCAAAGTCGGAATGACTCAAATCTTCAATACAGACGGCGCGCTGGTGCCGGTTACTGTATTACAGGCTGGTCCGTGTGCCGTAACACAGATTAAGACGGTGGAAAACGACGGATACAGCGCAGTGCAGGTTGGTTTTGTTGATAAGAAAGAGAAGATTATTAACAGAGACGCCAACGGCAGAAAAGAAATCAGAAACAGACATGGTCTGACAAAGGCTGAGAAAGGACACTTTGACAAAGCAGGCGTGTCCGGCAAGAGATTTGTAAAAGAATTTAAATTTGAAAATGCTGCAGATTATAATCTGGCTGATGAGATTAAAGCAGATATTTTTGCAGAAGGCGATAAAGTTGATGCGACTGCAATCTCCAAAGGTAAGGGATTCCAGGGCGCAATTAAGAGGCACGGCCAGCACAGAGGGCCCATGGCGCATGGTTCCAAATTCCACCGTCATCAGGGTTCCAACGGTGCATGTTCCAGTCCGAGCAAAGTGTTTAAAGGCAAAGGAATGCCGGGACATATGGGTGCTGTAAAAGTAACGGTTCAGAACCTTGAAGTTGTAAAAGTGGATGCTGAGAACAATCTGCTTCTGGTAAAAGGATCTGTTCCGGGACCGAAGAAGTCTCTGGTAACAATCAAAGAGACTGTAAAGCAGTAGTGAAAGGAGGACTTAACAATGGCTAATGTAGCTATTTATAATATGGAAGGCAACGAAGTTGGAAGCCTTGAGCTCAACGATGCAGTGTTTGGTGTTGAAATCAACGAACATCTTGTACACATGGCAGTTGTGCAGCAGCTTGCAAACAGACGTCAGGGAACACAGAAGGCAAAGACACGTTCCGAAGTTTCCGGCGGCGGAAGAAAACCATGGAGACAGAAAGGAACCGGTCATGCCAGACAGGGCTCCATCCGCGCTCCTCAGTGGAAAGGCGGCGGCGTAGTATTCGCTCCGGTTCCAAGAGATTATTCTTTCAAGATGAATAAGAAAGAAAAAAGGGCAGCATTAAAGTCCGCGCTGACATCCAGAGTCAATGAGAGCAAGTTTATCGTAGTGGATAACTTAAGCCTGGATGAAATCAAAACAAAGAAATTCCAGGAAGTATTAAATAACCTGAAAGTAAATAAAGCCCTTGTGGTTATGAAAGACAATGATCAGAACGTAGTAATGTCTGCAAGAAATATTCCTGCTGTTAAGACTACAATGACCAATTCTCTCAACGTATATGATATTCTGAAATACGATACCGTGGTAATCACCAAGGATGCGGTATCAGCAATCGAGGAGGTGTATGCATAATGGCAAACGTACAATATTATGACGTAATCCTCAAACCGGTAATTACCGAAAAGAGCATGAACCTTATGGGTGAGAAAAAATATACTTTTCTGGTTCATCCGGAAGCAAATAAGACCATGATTAAGGAAGCTGTTGAAAAAATGTTTGAGGGAACCAAGGTAAAGAAAGTGAATACCTTAAATGTCGGCGGCAAGAAGAAAAGAAGAGGTATGGTAGTGGGCAAAACTGCCAAAACCAAGAAAGCGATTGTCCAGTTGACTGAGGACAGCAAAGACATTGAAATTTTTGCAGGCTTATAGAAAGGAGAAACATCATGGGAATTAAGACATATAACCCATATACACCTTCCAGAAGGAATATGACCGGTTCTGATTTTTCTGAAATTACCAAGAAAACCCCAGAGAAATCTCTGTTAGTTTCTTTACAGAAGAATTCCGGCCGTAATAATCAGGGTAAAATTACTGTAAGACACCGTGGCGGCGGCAACAGAAGAAAATATAGAATTATTGATTTTAAGAGAAATAAAAAAGACGGAATTCCGGCAACTGTTATCGGAATTGAGTACGATCCCAACAGAACAGCAAATATCGCATTGATCTGCTATGTAGACGGAACCAAATCATATATCCTTGCTCCGGAAGGCCTGACTGACGGCATGAAAGTAATGAACGGGCCGGAAGCGGAAGTAAGAGTAGGCAACTGCCTTCCTTTAGAGAATATTCCGGTAGGTACTCAGGTACACAACATTGAGTTATATCCGGGAAAAGGCGGCCAGCTTGTGCGTTCTGCAGGAAACAGCGCTCAGCTGATGGCAAAAGAAGGAAAATATGCAACCCTGAGACTGCCCTCCGGTGAAATGAGAATGGTGCCGATTATCTGCAGAGCAACCATAGGCGTGGTAGGCAATGCGGATCACAACCTTATTAAAATTGGTAAAGCAGGACGGAAGCGTCATATGGGTATCCGCCCGACCGTACGCGGTTCTGTTATGAACCCCAACGACCATCCGCATGGTGGTGGAGAAGGAAAGACCGGAATCGGACGTCCGGGCCCGTCTACTCCGTGGGGCAAACCTGCACTGGGTCTTAAGACCAGAAAGAAAAACAAAGCAAGCAACAAGCTTATCGTAAGAAGAAGAGACGGTAGAGCTTTGAAATAACAGGGATACCCGCAGGGCGGTTCTGCCCGCTGGCGGGACGAAATTTTAGGAGGTTGAATTTTTATGGGTCGTTCACTGAAAAAAGGACCATTTGCTGATGCAAGCTTATTGAAAAAAGTAGATGCCATGAACGCAGCAGGTGAAAAGAGCGTGATTAAAACATGGTCTCGCCGTTCTACAATTTTCCCGCAGTTCGTAGGCCACACATTTGCCGTACATGACGGAAGAAAACATGTGCCGGTTTATGTGACAGAAGATATGGTAGGCCATAAGCTTGGTGAGTTCGTTGCCACAAGAACTTACCGTGGACATGGAAAAGATGAGAAGAAATCCAAAGTTCGTTAATAGATAGATATGGGAAAGGAGGTTCCACATCCATGGCAAAGGGACATAGAAGTCAAATTAAGAGAGAAAGAAATGCGCAGAAAGATACCAGACCGTCAGCCAAATTATCTTACGCCAGAGTATCTGTTCAGAAAGCATGTTTCGTGTTAGATGCAATCCGTGGAAAAGATGTTAAGACCGCACTGGCTATTCTTGCATACAATCCGAGATACGCATCCAGCGTAATAGAGAAACTGTTGAAATCTGCAATTGCAAATGCAGAAAACAATAACGGTATGAATGCAGACAATCTTTACATTGCAGAGTGTTATGCAAATAAAGGACCAACAATGAAAAGAGTCAGACCAAGGGCACAGGGAAGAGCTTACAGAATCGAAAAGAGAATGAGCCACATTACAGTTGTGCTTGATGAAAGATAGGAGGGCAAACATGGGACAGAAAGTGAATCCTCATGGTTTAAGAGTTGGAATTATTAAAGATTGGGACTCTAAATGGTATGCGGAAGCAGATTTTGCAGATTTTCTTATTGAAGATTATAACATCAGAACATTCTTGAAGAAGAAATTATACGCATCCGGAGTTTCCAAGATTGAGATTGAAAGAGCTTCTGATCGGGTAAAAGTAATTCTCTATACTGCAAAGCCAGGTGTCGTAATCGGTAAAGGCGGATCAGAAATTGAGAAAGTAAAAGCAGAACTTCAGAAATTAACAGATAAAAAACTGGTAGTAGATATCAAAGAAGTAAAAAGACCGGACAAAGACGCGCAGCTTGTAGCAGAAAATATTGCGCTGCAGTTAGAGAACCGTGTTTCTTTCAGAAGAGCAATGAAATCCTGCATGGGCAGAAGCATGAAAGCAGGCGCTCTTGGAATTAAGAGTTCCGTTTCCGGACGTCTGGGCGGCGCTGATATGGCCCGTACCGAGTTCTACAGTGAAGGAACGATTCCACTTCAGACATTAAGAGCAGATATCGATTATGGATTCGCTGAAGCAGATACCACCTACGGTAAAGTAGGAGTAAAAGTATGGATCTACAAAGGCGAGGTACTTCCAACAAAAGAAACAAAGGAAGGGAGCGATAAATAATGTTAATGCCAAAAAGAGTAAAACGCCGTAAACAGTTCCGTGGTTCCATGGCAGGAAAGGCGTTAAGAGGTAATAAAATTACAAACGGTGAATACGGTATTGTGGCTACAGAGCCATGCTGGATCAAATCCAATCAGATTGAGGCAGCCCGTATTGCAATGACACGTTACATTAAGCGTGGCGGTAAAGTCTGGATTAAAATTTTCCCTGACAAACCAGTAACTGCAAAACCGGCAGAAACCCGTATGGGTTCCGGAAAAGGAACACTGGAATACTGGGTGGCTGTTGTAAAACCAGGCCGTGTTTTGTTTGAAATCTCCGGCGTTCCGGAAGAAATCGCACGGGAAGCATTGCGTCTTGCTACACATAAGTTACCATGTAAATGTAAAATAGTTTCTCGGGCAGACTTAGAAGGCGGTGAATCAAATGAAAAGCAGTAATTATGTGAAAGAATTAAGAGAAGAATCCGTAGAAGCATTGCAGGAGAGGTTAGTGGCTGCAAAGAAAGAACTTTTTAATTTAAGATTCCAGAATGCGACCAACCAGTTGGAGAATACCGGAAGAATCAAAGAGGTTCGCAAGAATATTGCCAGAATTCAGACGATTATCACTGAAAAGGCACGGGAGACATTGAACGCTTAGTGAAAGGAGCAGAATCGTGGAAGAAAGAAATCTTAGAAAAACACGTACCGGTGTTGTTGTAAGCGACAAGATGAACAAGACGATTGTTGTTGCAGTGCGGGACAATGTAAGACATCCCCTTTACAACAAGATCGTAAAAAGAACTTATAAATTGAAAGCTCATGACGAAAACAATGAATGCAAAATTGGAGATACAGTCAAAGTAATGGAAACAAGACCTTTATCCAAGGATAAGAGATGGAGACTTGTGGAAATCATTGAGAGAGCGAAATAAAGGAGGCTACCGGCATGATTCAACAGGAAAGCAGACTGAAAGTAGCCGATAATACAGGAGCAAAAGAATTACTCTGCATCCGTGTTATGGGCGGTTCGACAAGAAGATATGCGAATATTGGAGATATCATCACTGCTACGGTTAAAGATGCAACACCAGGTGGTGTTGTTAAGAAAGGCGATGTAGTAAAAGCTGTAGTGGTTCGTACGAAAAAAGGCGCCCGTCGGAAAGACGGTTCTTATATTAAATTTGATGAGAATGCGGCTGTCATCATCAAAGATGACAAAACCCCGAGAGGAACCCGTATCTTTGGGCCGGTTGCAAGAGAGCTTCGTGAGAAGCAGTTTATGAAAATTGTTTCCCTGGCTCCGGAAGTATTATAGGAGGTGCAAAGAGATGGCAATGATGAAAATTAAAAAAGGCGATTTAGTGAAAGTAATCGCCGGTAAAGATAAAGACAAAGAAGGCAAAGTCCTTTCTGTCAATAAGAAAAACCATACCGTACTGGTAGAGGGCATCAATATGGCAACCAAGCATACCAAACCCAGCATGGCAAATCAGCAGGGCGGCATTGTGCATCAGGAAGCCCCTCTTGATATTTCCAATGTGATGTATCTGCACAAAGGAAAGGCTACCCGCATCGGTTTCAAAATGGACGGAGATAAAAAAGTACGTTTTGCCAAATCTACAGGCGAAGTTATTGATTAATTCAGGAGAGGAGGTCCATTCAGTTGAGTAGTAGATTAAAAGAAATTTATCAGAACGAGATCGTAGACGCTCTGATGAAAAAATTCGAATATAAAAATGTGATGCAAGTACCGAAGATTGAAAAAGTAGTCATCAACATGGGTGTCGGCGAAGCGAAAGAAAACGCGAAACTTCTTGACGCTGCCGTGAGCGATCTGGAAACCATTACCGGCCAGAAAGCAGTGATTACAAAAGCCAAAAAATCTGTGGCAAACTTCAAAATCAGAGAAGGAATGGCCATTGGGTGTAAAGTGACCTTGAGAGGCGATAAGATGTATGAGTTTGTTGATCGCTTAATCAATCTGGCTCTGCCCCGTGTACGTGACTTCAGAGGGGTAAATCCCAACGCATTTGACGGAAGAGGAAATTATGCCCTTGGTATCAAAGAGCAGCTGATTTTCCCGGAAATCGAGTATGATAAAATCGACAAAATCCGCGGTATGGATGTTATTTTCGTAACTACAGCAAAAACAGACGAAGAAGGCCGTGAATTGTTGGCACAGTTCAATATGCCATTTGCAAAACAGTAAGGAGGGAATTTCAATGGCAAAAACAGCAATGAAAATCAAACAGCAGCGCAAACAGAAATTCTCTACCAGAGAATACAGCCGTTGCAGAATTTGCGGACGTCCGCATGCATATTTGAGAAAATACGGAATCTGCAGAATCTGCTTCCGTGAATTAGCTTATAAAGGACAGATTCCAGGTGTTAAAAAGGCGTCTTGGTAGGCCGGTAAAGGAGGAAAATATATCATGACAATGAGTGATCCAATCGCAGATATGCTTACAAGAATCCGTAATGCAAATACTGCTAAACATGATACAGTTGATGTTCCATCTTCCAAAATGAAGATTGCAATTGCCAATATTCTTGTAGATGAAGGATATATTGCAAAATATGACATTGTAGAAGATGGCAGCTTTAACACAATTCGCATTACCTTAAAATACGGTAGTGACAAAAATGAAAAGATTATCACAGGACTTAAGAGAATTTCCAAACCGGGACTTCGGGTATATGCCGGCAAAAATGAAATTCCAAAGGTTCTCGGCGGACTTGGAATTGCAATTCTTTCCACCAATCAGGGTGTTGTAACTGATAAAGAAGCAAGAAGATTAGCAGTAGGCGGAGAAGTATTAGCTTACGTATGGTAAGGAGGTACGGGCATGTCACGTATAGGAAGAATGCCAATCGCAATACCTGCAGACGTAACGGTAGATATTGCAGAAAATAATCATGTGACTGTGAAAGGTCCGAAGGGGACTTTAGAGAGAACCCTTCCAACAGAAATGGAAATCAAATTAGAAGGTTCTGAGGTAACTGTAACAAGACCCAACGATTTAAAGAGAATGAAATCACTGCACGGTCTGACCAGAACCCTGATTAACAATATGGTAGTTGGCGTAACCCAGGGTTACACCAAAGAACTGGAAGTAAACGGTGTTGGTTACAGGGCATCCAAATCCGGAAAAGACTTAACCCTGAATTTGGGATATTCCCATCCGGTGATTATGACAGATCCGGAAGGAATTGAGTCTAAAGTAGAAGGAAACAAAATTACCGTTTCCGGTATTGATAAAGAAAAAGTCGGCCAGTACGCAGCAGAAATCAGAGATAAGAGAAGACCTGAACCGTATAAGGGCAAGGGTATCAAATATGCTGATGAAGTGATCAGGCGTAAAGTTGGTAAGACTGGTAAAAAATAATTAAAGGAGGAACACAAAAATGGTTAATAAGAAATCAAGAGCTGAAGTCCGGATGAAAAAGCACAGAAGAATCCGCAATCGTTTCTCCGGTACCGCTGAAAGACCGCGTTTGGCAGTGTTTAGAAGCAATAACCATATGTATGCGCAGATCATTGACGATGTTGCACAGCATACACTTGTTTCCGCGTCTACACTTCAGAAGGATGTAAAGGCTGAACTGGAGAAAACCAATAACGTAGAAGCGGCAGCGCATCTTGGAACAATTATCGCAAAAAGAGCGTTGGATAAAGGCATTACTACAGTTGTCTTCGACAGAGGCGGATATATCTATCAGGGTAAAGTCAAGGCTTTAGCCGATGCTGCAAGAGAAGCCGGGTTAAACTTTTAATAGGAGGAGACAAACACATGAAACGTACAATCATTGATGCTAGTCAATTGGAATTAACAGAAAAAGTGGTATCAATTAAACGTGTAACGAAAGTTGTAAAAGGCGGACGTAACATGCGTTTTACAGCTTTGGTTGTTGTTGGTGACAGCAATGGTCATGTAGGTGCAGGTTTAGGGAAAGCAACTGAAATTCCTGAAGCAATCCGCAAAGGAAAAGAAGACGCAATCAAGAAACTGATTTCTGTAAAATTAGATGATAACAGCAGTATTACACATGACATTACCGGCAAACACACCGGCGCGTCTGTATTGCTGAAAAGAGCTCCGGAAGGTACTGGCGTAATTGCCGGCGGTCCTGCGCGTAGCGTATGTGAACTTGCAGGCATTAAGAATATCCGTACAAAGTCTCTGGGCTCCAATAACAAGCAGAATGTAGTGCTTGCTACAATCAATGCTTTAAGTCAGTTGAAATCTCCGGAAGAGGTAGCAAAACTCCGCGGTAAATCTGTAGAAGAGATACTCGGTTAAGGAGGACATGGAAAATGGCAGAGAAATTAAAAATTACACTTGTAAAATCTACAATCGGCGCTGTGCCAAAGAACCGCAAAACCGTAGAAGCATTAGGTTTGAGGAAAATCAACCATTCGGTGGAAATGCCGGATAACGCAGCAGTCAGAGGTATGGTCAGGCAGGTCAGACATTTAGTGAAAGTAGAAGAAATCTAAGAAAACGTAAGGAGGTGTCAAAATGGACTTATCAAATTTAAAACCGGCAGTGGGCTCTAAGCACAGCAATAATTTCAGAAGAGGCCGTGGACATGGTTCCGGAAATGGTAAGACAGCAGGTAAGGGACATAAAGGTCAGAAAGCACGTTCCGGCGCACCGAGACCTGGGTTCGAGGGCGGCCAGATGCCATTATACAGACGAATTCCAAAGCGTGGATTTACCAACAGGAATTCTAAGGACATTGTAGCAGTCAATGTTCATGTATTGGATGTATTTGATAATGATGCAGTTGTAACGGTAGAGACTTTAATGGAGCGGGGAATCATCAAAAATCCAAGAGATGGCGTTAAGATTCTCGGAGATGGTGAGCTTACCAAGAAACTTACCGTACAGGTAAATGCCTTCAGTGCAGGTGCAAAAGAAAAGATTGAGGCTCTTGGTGGAAAAGCAGAGGTGATCTAATGCTGGAGACACTCCGTAATGCATTTAAAATTAAAGATATCAGGAACCGTATTTTTTATACGTTAGTAATGATGGTTGTCATCAGGTTGGGCTCACAGCTGCCTCTGCCTGGTGTCAATGCCGAAGTGATTGCAAACTGGTTTGCTTCAAACCAGGGCGCAGATTCACTGAATTTCTTTAATGCCATCACAGGCGGTTCTTTTGAACAGATGTCAGTGTTCGCGCTGAACATTACGCCCTACATCACATCCTCCATTATTATGCAGCTTCTTACCATTGCGATCCCTAAGCTGGAAGAAATGCAGAAGGATGGAGAGGACGGAAGAAAGAAGATCGCAGAGATTACCCGTTATGTGACAGTTGCATTGGCGCTGATTCAGTCCATTGCCATGGCAATTGGATTCGGCCGGGGCGGATATCTGGACAAATTCGACGCGCCGCATGTAATTATGATGGTAACCGGATTGACGGCAGGCTCCGCAGTGCTGATGTGGATTGGTGAAAGAATCACAGAATATGGTGTGGGAAATGGTATCTCGATTGTATTGGTAATTAACATTATTTCCCGTATACCGGAAGATTTGATGACCCTTTACACCCAGTTTATTGCAAATGCGCCCAATGTGGGAAATGCAATCATTGCGGCTGCAGTTATTATTGCAGTAATTCTGATAACGGTTGTTTTCGTTATCATCCTTCAGGATGGACAGCGCAGAATTCCGGTACAGTACAGCAAGAAAATTCAGGGGCGCAAACAGGTAGGCGGTCAGTCTACGCATATTCCTCTGAAGGTAAATACAGCCGGCGTTATTCCTATTATCTTTGCCCAGTCCATTATGCAGTTTCCGGTTGTGATTGCAACCATTATGGGAAAAGGCAACGGAACCGGAATCGGAAGCAAGATTCTGCATGGATTGTCTCAGTCTTACTGGTGTGATCCGGAGCAGCCCATTTACAGTATCGGTTTGCTGGTATATATCGTACTGGTAATTGCTTTCGCCTATTTCTATACATCCATTACCTTCAACCCGTTGGAGGTTGCCAACAATATGAAACGGCAGGGCGGATTTATTCCGGGAATCAGACCGGGAAAACCAACCAGTGATTATTTGACAAAGATCTTGAACTATATCGTATTTATCGGAGCGGTAGGGCTTATGATTGTAGCTGTAATTCCAATTTTCTTTAACGGAGTATTCAGCGCAAATGTGTCCTTCGGCGGAACATCTATCATCATTATTGTAGGTGTCGTCATTGAAACTCTGAAGCAGATTGAATCCCAGATGCTGGTACGTTATTATAAAGGATTTTTAAATGACTAAGTAAAAAAACGCTGTAAAGCCTGCTTGCAGGCTGCATGGCGGTTATGCAGAAATTAGGAGATGCCGCATGGCATCTCCTATGGTGTATTTGCTTTGGAGAGAGGAATTGTAAGAATCTTCGGACAGCATTTATAACAGCATGAAAATAAGGAGGAGCAAGTATGAAAATTATTATGTTAGGCGCACCGGGAGCAGGAAAAGGTACACAGGCAAAACAGATTGCGGATAAATATTCCATTCCGCATATTTCTACCGGAGATATTTTTCGGGCAAACTTAAAAGCAGGCACAGAACTGGGCAAGAAAGCCAAAGAATATATGGATCAGGGGCTTTTGGTGCCGGATGAACTGACCTGTGATTTGGTTATGGACCGTATCGGACAGGATGACTGCAAAAACGGATTTGTACTGGATGGATTTCCAAGAACAATTCCCCAGGCAGAAGCCTTGGATCAGGCCCTTGCAAAAATCAGCCAGAGCATGGATTATGCCATTGATGTGGATGTTCCGGATGAGAATATCGTTAACAGAATGTCTGGCAGACGGGCATGTTTAAACTGCGGCGCAACTTACCATATTGTTTCGATTCCCACCAAAGTGGAAGGCGTATGCGACCGCTGCGGCAGCCAGGTAGTGCTGAGAGATGACGATCAGCCGGAAACCGTAAAGAAACGTCTGGATGTTTATCATGAGCAGACCCAGCCCTTGATTGACTATTATAAAAAACAGAATATATTAAAAACTGTAGACGGGACTCAGCCAATGGAAAAAGTATTTGACGCCATTGTGGAAATTTTAGGAGCGTAGAAAATGTCAGTATCAATTAAATCTGCCAGAGAAATCGAATTAATGCGGGCAGCAGGAAAAATTCTGGAGAAAGTTCATGAAAATCTGGAAAAGGAACTGAAACCCGGAATGTCCACGTTGGATATTGACCGTCTGGGAGAAGAAATTATCAAAAGTTATGGGTGCATCCCTTCCTTTAAAAATTATAACGGATATCCGGCTTCCGTATGTGTTTCAGTCAATGATGAGGTGGTGCACGGCATTCCCACCAAAAAGCGTCTGATTCAGGAAGGAGACATTGTAAGCCTGGATATCGGCGTTATTTATAAGGGATACCATTCGGATGCAGCAAGAACCCATGGAATCGGAGAGATTTCCCAGGAGGCCGCATTGTTGATAGAAAGAACCAGGCAGAGTTTTTTTGAAGGCATTAAATATGCGAAAGAAGGAAATCATCTACATCAGATTTCAAATGCAATTGCCGCTTATGCAGAGAGTTTCGGATACGGCGTCGTGCGGGATTTGGTTGGGCACGGAGTTGGAAGCAATCTGCATGAAGATCCGCAGATACCGAATTTCACTCAGAAGAGCAGAGGAATCCGGCTGAAGGCAGGCATGACATTGGCAATAGAACCTATGATTAATGCAGGGCGTTACGATGTAGTGTGGGAGGAGGATAACTGGACTGTGGTGACCCAGGACGGCTCCTTATCCGCTCATTACGAAAATACGATTTTGGTGACATCCGGGGAACCGGAAATTTTAACCCTTTCCGCTGAAAGCAGCTTCCGGTAATCAGAGAAAGCAGGAAACAGGCATCAAAACGGAAACAGGCAGAATGAAGGAAACAGTCATATGGAGATAAAATTAGCAATTTCCAGATCGGGCCATGACAAAGACAGTATTTATGTAATTGTAAAAGAAGAAGCCAATATGGTTTATCTGGCGGATGGAAATTTAAAGCCATTGGAAAAGCCAAAAAAAAAGAACAGAAAACATATTCAGATAATAAAAAAGCTTCCGAAAGAAATTACAGAAGTCTTTACGCAGGAGAATTTTCGGAATGAAGAAATCAAACGGGCCGTTAAGCTTTATCAGAAAAGTATTAGGGATGCCCGGCAGCTATCATAATCAGGAGGAAACAAGATGTCAAAAGCAGACGTAATCGAAGTAGAAGGAAAAGTGGTTGAAAAATTACCAAACGCCATGTTCCAGGTGGAATTGGAAAACGGCCACCAGATTCTGGCACATATCAGCGGCAAGCTGAGGATGAATTTCATCCGTATTCTGCCGGGAGATAAAGTGACAGTTGAGATGTCTCCGTATGATTTAACCAAAGGAAGAATCATCTGGAGAGATAAATAAACGATTGCGAATAAAATAGAATTGGAAAAGGGACTGTCGGGAGACGAAAATTTTTCACAATATATCGTATGATTTCTTTGAAGCGATATAATATTGTGCAAATTTTACATTCCGGCAGTCCCTTGTTCTGTTAAAATATTACGCCGGCAGTTAAATATCGCAGCAGATGGAGGTTTGGGCAAGTAAAATACTGTGATATTTAACCGCCGGCGTAATATAATCCATATTGCAGGCTATGCCGCTGCCAGCAGCAAAGATTCAGCGCTAGAAGATTTTCTATCGGAAGGTCCGGTAAACTCCTCCGGCAGCCATACCGCCTCTGCAGTCAGCAAGCTCGCTGACCGTAATCAGCTGATATCCCCGTCTCACCAGCTCCGGTATAATCACGGAAGAAGCAGCCGCGGTCTGCTGATACAGATCGTGCATCAGTACAATATCTCCGTCGCTGACAGACTCAAGCACTGCCGCCTGTGTCCGGGCAGCATTCCGGGTCCGCCAGTCCAGAGTATCAATGGACCAGAGAATCAGTGGCATACCTACGCTTCCCTCTACGGTTCCGTTGTGGGCTCCTCCAGGAGGGCGCATGACAACAGGAGAAATGCCGGTGATGGCTTTGACGGCGTCATTGGTCATGTTTATCTGGCTTTGAATTTCAGATATGCTGATTTTGGTAAGCGTTTTGTGGCTGTAAGTGTGATTGCCGATTTCACAGTGCAGCTCGCATGCCCGTCTTAAAATATCAGGATAACTGTTTACCCGTTGGCCTACCACGAAAAAAGTTGCGGCGCTGCCATGCTGTTCCAGTATATCCAGAATGGCTGAGGTATACTGGGAAGGCCCGTCGTCATAAGTTAAAGCAACCATGGGCTTGTTCAAATCAATCTGCCTGACTATAACCCCTTCTCCATTGTAATAACACATAAAATGAGAATCCCTGACGCGGCAGCTGGTGATTCTGTTTCCGTCTGCTGTGTAGGAAAGAAGTTGGCCGTGGATTTCTTTTTCCACCCGCCCCTTTGAGGTGACGTAAATCAGCTTGCCGGATATAGTTTGATAAAGTCCGGGAGAACTCATTTTTACTCCGTCAGGGCCAAAGAAATATTTCTTTTTATGGATGCTTCGGATGTCATTTTTGATCAAAGTTTTGCTGTTTTTCCCCAGATCATAGAATTTGCAGGAGGAGATATTGTACAGGTGGGTGCATTTGCCGGAGCCGTTAAAATAATATCTCTGTTTGTTTACAGTTTTCCATACTTTTTTCTGTTTCTGCCATGCATCTTTGGAATAGCTGTATTGATAAAATTTCCAGTAACCGCTCTTTTTTTCCATTTTGCAGGTGACAAAACCATTTTTCCCGATTTGTACATAGAGAGAGCCAGAACTTTTCTGCCATCCCTTTTTGGCAGTCCGCACTCCTTTGGAGTTAAAATAATAGAGTTTTCCATCAGAAAGCCGGCCGATTTCTTTTTTCATGACGGTCATTTTGTCCTTCTTGAGCTTCTTGCACTGTTTAGAGGCCGGATCATAAATTCTTGTGCATTTGCCGGATTTGCTGAAATAATAATCTTTTCCCAGTACGTTTTTCCACACATCTTTCTGGAGCTGGAAGGATACAGTTTCAGAATCATAGTCGTAATAACGCCAGATATTGCCGGATTTGGACATTTTGGCGGTGACAGCGCCTTGCTTGTCAATCAGATAACGTTCAGCGGGAGAAAGTTTTTTCCATCCCGGTTCTGTGACAGGCGTTCCGTCTATGTACAGCAGATAATGGCCGTTTTGTAAAACCAGACCGTTTTCAGTCTCCGGCTGCGGTGCGGGAAGTTCTTCGCCGGCAGAGGGATTCTTCTCTTTCGGGTTCTCTAAAGGCTCCGTTTCCTCTGTCTGCTCCCATACCTGGGTCATTGGACGCACAGTGTCCAGTTCTGCGGCGCTGGCTTTTGCGGGCAGGAACATGCAGAGCATGGAAAACAGAAATAAAAATCTTATGTTGCTGCTTCGTTTTTTCTTCTGAGTAAAACTCATGATGTCATCTCCTTGTTAAAACTCGTTTGAATAAAATTAATTGGGTAAAGTAAAAAATGTAACCTTATATTGACAAAGGTTACATTTAGACCATATGGTATATATCGGCAGAATTTGTAAAAATTTTATAGATATTGTAAATTTTCTTGAAAAAGCAGTTAAAGATTGAGCTGACAAAAAACATGATCTTTATCCTCCTGGTCAATACATAAGTAACGTTTGGTAATCTGGTAAGAAGAATGATTAAAAATGGCCATCAGAAGGGCCGGAGGAGTTCCGTTTTTCCAGGCATGATAACCGAATGTTTTCCGCAGGGAATGGCAGCTGATATGCTCCGTCAGGTGGGCATGGTCTGCGGCCTCTTTTATAATGCGGTAAGCCTGCTGCCGGCTGATAGGGGCGGATTTGTTCTTCTGGCCGGAAAACAGGTAGAGGTTTTCACTGGCAGGCTGCCGGCTTTGCCTGAAAGCGTCCAGGGCGGCAATGGCAGTATGGTTCAGCGCTATCATGGTTTCTTTGCGCGTTTTCTGTTCCGTTAAAAGTAAATGGGAACGGTACTGATTTCTTTCAAAATCATATACCATCCCCCATTTGATTTTTAAAATATCCCCGATGCGCAGCGCAGTATTCAGTCCCAGAGTAATCAAAGTGTAGTTGCGCAGGTTCGGGTGTTCGGTCAGATAATATTCTTTCAGTTCTGTTAATTGGCGGGTTTCCCGGATTGGCTGTGTCTTACTCATCATTCATTTCCTCCTTTGTACATGTATAGTTCTGATTCTAAATTTAAAGCTGTAGTACCAGATAAAATCATGATTCAAAATGTAACCTTTGTCAATAAAAGGTTACATTTCACAATTAAGTGGGAGGAAAAACTTATGGAGAAAAAGAAAATTGCAGTCCGTCTCTGCGCATTTTCACTGGCTGCAAGCCTGTTTGCCGCTGATGTGATGCCTGCGCTTGGGGCGGCGGAGACGAAGCAGCCGGCGGACAAAGTACAGACTGCAGGATCAGAACAACCGGCAGATAAGCCACAGACTGCGGAGCCGGAGCAGCCAGCAGACGAAATACAGACTGTAGAACCAGAACAGCCGTCAGATAAACCGCAGACTGCAGAACCAGAACAGCCGTCAGACGAAATACAGCCAGCAGAACCAGAGCAACCGTCAGACAAACCGCCAGTTGATGAAGCAGATGCAGAAGCGGAGAATCTTCAGCCGGAACAATCCGACAGCACCGCAGAAGAGACCGAAATGTTGGAGGAGACCAGTGAAGGGCCGGAGTTTTTTTCTGTTCCACAACCGGGAGAAGTTTCAGAAACAACGCCGGATGCACCGGAGGAAAAAGACGGTCTGATTTATGTAAACGGCGTGGTTTACAGCGGGTATTATCTGGACAGCGCCGGACTTTTCTGTCTGGTGTCCAACGGAACAGCAGAACCATTCTGCGGAACGGTCAGGGAAGGGACAGAATATTACAGCAGCGCAGACCAGAAAATGATAAAACTTGCCAAACAGGCGGTATATGTGGAAGGAAAAACGTATACAGGATACTATCTGGACAACGGTGTCTTTTATCTGGTATCTGACGGTGCGGCAGCGCCGGTTTTCGGAACCGTGAAGGCAGGAACAGAGTATTACAGCAGCGCAGACCAGAAAACGCTGAAGCTGAACAGCCAGACAGTATATGTGGAAGGAAAGGCCTATACGGGATATTATCTGGAAAATAATATTTTATACCTGGTATCCAACGGAACGGCAGAAGTAAAAAGCGGAACCCTGAACAAAGGAACGAAATATTACAGTTTCGCAGAACAGGGCATGATTGCATTGCCGGATCAGACAGTATTTGTACAGGGAAAAATTTATACCGGGTATTATTTGGACAGCAGAAAGAAGATGTATAAGGTAAAACAGGGAATACGCACCCTGCACACCGGAACGCTGAAGGCGAAGGCCAAATACTACAGTTATAATGAGGCCAAAACAAAAAAACTGTCTAAAAAGACGCTGTATGTCAAGGGAAAAGTTTATACGGGCTATTACCTGAACAGCAAAAAGAAGCTGTATAAGGCCAAACAGGGAACCTGCACTCTGCACACCGGAACGGTACAAGCAGGCGCAAAATATTTTAATTATAATACAGGCAAGAAAAAGAAGCTGTCGAAGGATACTTTGTATGTGAAAGGAAAAGTTTATACCGGGTACTTTTTAGACGGCAAAAAGAAGCTGTATTATGTAAAAAAGGGAACGCGTGTCTTACAGACGGGAATTGTGAATGCCGGCACAAAATACTATAACTATCAGGCGAAAAAGACAGGAAAGCTGTCAAAAGATACGTTATATGTGAAGGGAAAAGTTTATTCCGGTTATTATCTGGACGCCGGAACGATAATGTACAGCGTTAGTGACGGCACATGCACTCCGGTGAGTGCGGCCCTGAATGCGGGAACCAGTTATTACAGTTTCAATGAGGGCAAAATGCTGGCCCTTTCGAACACAACTGTATACATAAACGGAAAAGCAATGGAAGGAATGAGCCCGGAATCTCTGGCAACCCTTCAGAGGGCCCAGGCTGTGGTGGCCAGTATCACAAATGACGGTATGACCAGGGAAGAAAAACTGAGAGTCTGCTTTGATTACGTGAAAGCGGCTTATCCTGAAATCAAGCCCAGAATCCCTCATTACCTGGGAATGGACTGGCCGGTGATTTATGCCAATGATATGTTTATAAACGGAGCGGGAAATTGCTGCAGTTATGCGGCTGCTTTTGCGTATATGGCAAAGGCCATTGGATATGAAGAAGTGTATTGCTGCAACAGCGGCGGCCATGGCTGGGCTGAGATTGACGGGCTGGTTTATGATCCGGAATGGAGCAAGTGGCATCATGTGTACAATTATTTCGCACTCAGCTATGACACCCCCACAGATCAGGGATACAAAGGCGCCATTGGAGCAGGAAAACCCTGGATGCGTGTAAAAATCTGATTGTGGAGCGGCTGCAGCGACGGCTTTAGTTCCATTCCTTTTTAAAGCTCATAAGTTCGCTGCAGCGGCAGCAAAGGAGAAAAAATGGTTTTCAGTTCATTGGTATTTTTATGCATATTTTTTCCGGTGGTATTTTGCCTGCACAGCGCAGTCCCTTCTATAAAAATAAAAAATATCCTTCTGGTTCTGGCCAGTCTGATTTTTTATGCCTTTGGAGAACCGGTCTATGTGATTTTAATGGTCATAAGCGCTTTTCTCAATTATTTGTGTGCATTATTTATGGGAAAAGCCGGCCGGAACGCATTGCTGATTGGGGCGGTGGGAATTAACATCGGGATCTTATGCGTATTTAAGTATACCGGGTTTATCATAACAACAATGAATGGCGTACCGGGGGTCAGAATAAACGATCCTCAGATAAGCCTGCCTGTGGGAATTTCTTTTTTTACATTTCAGGCATTGTCTTATGTCATTGACGTTTACCGGGGACAGGTGGAGGTTCAGAGGAATTTCGGCAAAGTGCTTTTGTACATCTCTTTCTTTCCCCAGCTGATTGCGGGGCCCATTGTAAAGTACAGAGATATTGCCCTGGAAATTGACAGCCGCAGCGTGAATCCCCGGGAGGCGGCCCTTGGCCTGAGACGTTTTATCTGCGGCCTGGCAAAAAAGATTTTGATTGCCAATACTATGGCGGTAACTGCGGATCAGGTATTTCGGCAGGGGATAGATTCTCTGAATATCATAAGCGCGTGGCTTGGGGCCATTGCCTATACCATGCAGATTTATTTTGACTTCAGCGGATACAGTGACATGGCAATCGGTCTGGGGCGGATGTTCGGATTCCATTTCAGAGAAAACTTTGAGCATCCCTACGGTTCCCTTACCATTAAAGAGTTCTGGCGGCGCTGGCATATCTCCCTGTCCTCCTGGTTTAAAGAATACGTCTATATTCCCCTTGGCGGCAGCCGGAAAGGGAAAGTGCAGACAGGGCTGAATAAAATGATTGTATTTTTCTTAACCGGGCTCTGGCACGGAGCCAACTGGACGTTTGTGGTATGGGGGCTGTTCCATGGGGCCTTCAGCTTTTTCGAAGAATATGTTCCGTCATTGAAAAAGCTGCCTTCTGCCTTGCTGCATGGTTACACCATGTTGACAGTAACCGTGGGATTTGTGATTTTCCGGGCAGATACCCTGGGCTACGGGCTTCTCTTCATTGGAAAAATGTTTACAGGATTTGAATGTTCGGCAGCCTCCATGTCTTTGGTCTGGCAGCAGCTTACGCCCTATTTTCTTGTCATGTTATCGGCAGCCGTAATCGGATGCGCGCCTGTCTGCCGGGTATTACCTGTCTTTTCGGATACGAAGAAACATACAGTGCAGCTGATTTTGTATCTGGCAGCTTTTGCATTGCTTTTGTGGTGTATCCTCAGGCTGTCAGGAGGTTCTTATAATCCGTTTATCTATTTCAGATTTTAATCCGGCGGCGGTACTGCCGGGATGCTTTATTCATAAACGGGGCGGCGTTTCGGCAAACCGGCGGCCGAAGGTTTATCAAGAGGAGAACAGGTATGAAAAAATATTGGATATTTATAATCGCCTGCCTGGGGGCCTGTCTGGTGCCCTTTGCGGGAATGGCGGTGCATCCTACAACTGTCACCACGGAAAATAAGGCAATGGCTGAGTTTCCGAAGTTAAAGACAGAGGAGGGAGCCTGGAACCTGGATTATTTTCAGGAATTTGAGGCTTATTTCCAGGAACATTTTGCATTCCGCAATGAGTTGATTTATGCGGACGCAAAGATTCAGACTTCTTTGTTTGGGGTTTCTAATGTGGATACGGTCATCTATGGGACAGAGGGCTGGCTTTACTACACTTCAACACTGGAGGATTATCTGGGAACAGGCAGGATGTCTGACCGGGAGATTTATAACCTGGCCCATAACATTTCTCTGGTCTGGCAGTATGTGGAAGAGAAAGGGAGTGATTTTCTCCTGACGGTTCCGCCCAATAAAAATACCCTGTATGGCGGGAACATGCCCTACTATGATTCCCATATTGCAGATAAAACGCACAATGTGGATTTGCTGGAGCCTAAGCTGCAGGAACTGGGAGTTCCTTATGCGGATTTGCTGAAGCTGTTTCGGCAGGAAGATGAGACGCTGTATTTAAAGCGTGACTCCCACTGGAACCAAAAAGGCGCCCTGATGGCTTACTGGTGCATAATGGACGGACTGGGATATGCCTATGAGGATTATAAGGAGGCTCCCGTTACCCGGGCCAAAGATGAAAACGGGGATTTGAACCGGATGCTTTATACCTTTTACGGGGAAAAGGAATTGAATTATCACTATGGGATTGAACAAAAGCATTCCTATGCCAATGATGCAGAAAGCGTGGAGGACGTATGGATTGAAACAGAAGGCCAGACCGGCAGGGGCACATTGCTGATGTTTCGGGATTCTTTCGGAAATACGCTGATTCCTCTGCTGGCGGATCAGTTTGAAAAGGCATGGTTTACAAAAGAGGTGCCCTATGGGCTGGAAAGCCTGATGGAGCAGTATCATCCGGACACAGTGGTGTTGGAAAAGGTGGAGCGGAATCTGTCGGAATATCTCACCATGCCGCCGATTATTTCCTCTCCGAAAACGGAACGGCCCCAGGCCGCGGAAACCATAGAATCGGATACCACCATATCGCTGAAAACCCTGGAGTATGATTTTAACTATTATAAAATCAGCGGAAAAGTAGCAGACGGGCTTTTAAAGGAGGAAACGGATATCCTGGTCTGCATAAACGGAGATTGCCGCAGGGCATATCACACAAAAGAGAATGGATATGAGGTTTACATCAAAAAGAATGAAATAGATACATGGCCGGCAGAGATTCAAGTGCTGACAGCAGATCAGGGGATCAGCAAAAGGGTTCAGACCAGGCAGCTGGAGAAAGGAGAATAATTGTCATGAGAATGGGAAAGAAAATCATGCTGCTTGCTGTGGCAGCAGTTTTTTTACTGGGGCTGTGCGCCTGCAAAAAAGCAGAAGTGCAGATTGAGGACGGCGGCATTGTTACAGATCTGGAGGTTTCCACCCCGTCTACAGTGGAAGAGATTTTGAAGGACGCAGAAATTACATGGAAGGAAGGAGATGAAATCAGCCCCGCACTGGATACAAAGATAACAGAAGCCGGGAAAATTGTGATTTCCAGAAAGAATACCGTAAAGCTGACGGCGGATGGAGCCACCAGAGAAGTAGTGATGGTGGGCGGAACTATCGGCGACCTTCTGGAGCAGGAAGGAATTACTCTGGGAGAAAAGCAGCATGTCAATTATAAACTGGATGAATATATCAAAGATGGGATGGAAGTGAAAATCTCTTATTCCTACAGCATAGAGGTGGTGTGCGACGGAGAAACCTACGCCAGGGAAACAGAGGCGGAGAAGGTTGGCGACGTATTGGAAGAACTGAAAATCACATTGGGAAAAGACGACCGCGTCACCCCCGCAGCCACAGAGGCAGTGACAGAGGGCATGAAAATTGTGGTAAACCGGGTGACCTTTGATACGGTTGTGGAAACGGAAACCATCGAGTATGAAACTGTCTATGAGGACGACAGCTCCATGGCAAAAGGGCAGGAGGAAGTCAGCACAAACGGCGAAAATGGAGAAAAACAGGTTACCTATCAGGTTACCTATGTGGACGGAACAGAGGAATCCAGAGAAACGGCAGAGGAAACAGTTACGAAGGAGCCGGTGAATAAAGTTGTCAGGGTGGGAACCCAGGAAGAATCCTCCGGCGATTCCGGAAGATCCGTAGTGTCTAAAAAGGCATTTTATGACTGCAACGGTTCCGGCCATGGGTATTATGAAATTACTTATTCGGACGGCAGTGTGGAGTATGAGGAATTTTAAGGGGATCAAGGTGTGGCTGTAAGAAAGGAACGGGTGATTTTATGAAAAGACAATGGAGAAACAGCATGGTAATGCTGGCAGCAATGGCATTTATGTTGGGAGCATTTTTCCTGCAGGGACAGGAACGGATGGTATATGCGGCAGGGCCGGATGCCGGAGGAACCATGGCGGAAGCAATGGAAATACAGGTGAATAAAACATATTCTGAAGTGCTCGACACGGAAGATGATGTAGATTATTTTAAGTTTACCTCCACAGCTCATGGATATTTTCAAGTGCAGCTTGCCCATAACAGTGCAAACGACACAAGTGAAGGCGGCTGGGAGGTAAATGTGCTGAATGAGAAAGGAGAAGCGCTGACTACGGGCTATGGGATCACAAAGACCTGGACCAGTATTGTACTTCCCTATGCAGATCCGGGAAGGATATTTTATATCCAGGTTGAAAAATATTACAGTTCGGCAATTAACAGTATCTATGATTTGACGGTAACACAGACCGCTTCCGCAGATTGGGAGTCAGAACCTAATGAGACAATTGCAGCGGCAAATCCCATAGAGGTTAATCATACGTATCATGGGATAACTATAAATAGCAGCGACACGGATTACTTTCAGTTTAAAACCAATGTTCACGGGTATTTTCAGGTAACGCTTGCACATAGTGCGGAAAATACGGCAAGTGAAGGCGGTTGGCAGGTAAGTGTGCTGAATGAGAAAGGAGAAGCGCTGACTACGGGCTATGGGATTACAAAGAACTGGACCAGTGTGATTCTGCCCTATGCGAAGCCGGGCAGAGTATTCTATATTCAGATAGGAGAATATTACAGCGATGCGGTAAAGTCTGTCTATGATTTGAAGGTGGTTCAGAAAGCGGCGGCAAACTGGGAATCAGAACCCAATGGAACGGCGAAAGCAGCCACTTCCATTAAATCGGGCAAAACGTATCACGGCATTACCGGAGCAAGAGGAGATGAAGATTTTTATAAATTAAATATACCGGCATCCGGAAAAATCAGCGTAAAACTTTCCTCTTCAGACACAAACCAGATAAGCGACATTGGTTCCGGATGGGAGGTTGTTGTCTATGACAGGAAATTAAATACAGTTGCCGGGTTAAATGGAATTGCAGCAGAAAAAGCCTTCAGCCTGGATGTAAAGAAAGGGATTTATTATATTAAAGTCAAAGGAACTTATGACAGTTCAGCGGTATTCTGCAGGTATGCTCTGTCAGCGAATTTTGTAAAGGCTCCTGCAAAGCCCAAGATTTCTTCTGTGAAAGCGGGAAAAAGAACTGCAACTGTAAAGTGGAAAAAAATTCAGGGTGTAAACGGCTATTATGTATACCGCAGCGCATTCAAAAAGAGCGGCTACAAAAAAGTGAAAACCTTAAAAAGCGCTTCCGCTGTATCTTATACCAATAAAAAGTTAAAGTCCGGCAGAACGTATTACTACAGAATTGCCGCCTATAAAAAAGGAAAGGGAATGACTGTGATATCGCCCTATTCTGCAGTGAAATCAGTGAAAGTGAAGTAAATGTGAAAGGACGGGAAGAAGAATGAAAAATGGCAGGAAACGATTGGCGGGATTTCTGGCGCTGCTGCTTCTGATGGCAAGTATGCCTTTGAACAGCATAAAAGCCCGCGCAGGGGACTGGATGGAATCAGAGGAATGGATGTATATTCTGGATGAAGTACACGGCATTGAGGGCGAGGAATGTGTAGAGCTCAAAAAGTATACAGGAGAGGATACAGATATAATCATTCCTGCGGAGATTGAGGGGAAGAAGGTTACAAGCATCAATCTGTTTTCTTCTATTGGCTACAATGTGGAACGTGTGACAATTCCGGATAATGTGAGATATATCGGAAAAACGACATTTGGCTCCTGCGCCAGTTTAACAAGCCTGGCAATCGGAAGCGGAGTAACAACCATTGAGAGTGACGGGTTTGGCTTATTCCGCGGATGCAGCAGTTTGGAGAGTGTTACGGTTGACGAAAATAATACAGTATTTGACAGCAGGGAAGACTGCAATGCGATTATCAGGACAGAAACCAATGAACTTTTTGCAGGCTGCAAAGGCACACAAGTGCCGGACAGTGTAGTCAGCATCGGAGCATCGGCATTCTGGGGCTGCAGCGGGTTGGAGAGCGTAGTATTGCCTGATAATATGGAAAGCATTGGGAAATTTGCCTTTGAAGGCTGCAGCGGATTGACAGAACTGATCATTCCGGACAGTGTAACAAGTATCGGAGGCCGCGCGTTTACCAATTGAGAGTAGCCGACCTGTCACCGGAGTGAAAATTTCAGTACAAAAAATTTCGTTATTCCCTTGATTTTTCTAAAATCAGATGATATAATAACTCGTGAACGCTTTTGGAGCGAGTTGTTTTTGTGTACAAAAACAAGAGGCAGGTTCAATGAAACTGTACAGACAGCAGAAAGGAGGAATTGCTGTGAAGGTAAGATCATCCGTAAAACCTATTTGTGAGAAATGCAAGATTATAAAGAGAAAAGGAAGCATCCGGGTTATCTGTGAGAATCCAAAACATAAACAGAGACAGGGATAATGAGGCGCATGGATCAGGCGCAGGTTTTGCCGGGTATTTGCCGGGAAGAACTTCCTTTTTGAAAAAACATTTTATTTATGTGCGGCTGTAGTGAAACACCAGGGACGGTTGTTCCTGAATCATGTTTTACTGTTCATAATAAACAGCAGGTGCGGCTGTTTCCGGGTTTTTTGATACCGAGGGAATCCGGAAGAACGTGCAGAACCAAATAGTAAGCAGAGAACAAAGATATACACTCATTTCAGGACGAGCAACCGTAGCTGTATATGTTTGTTTTTCGTGTGTAAGGCAGATTTTGTTGCAGGTTTGCCTGAACTATTGCAGTTATCAATAAGAAAATATTATGGAGGTGTACGACATACATGGCTCGTATCGCAGGTGTAGATTTACCAAGAGAAAAACGTGTGGAAATAGGATTGACTTATATTTACGGAATCGGAAGAACCAGTTCTAACCGCATTCTGGCAGAAGCCAAAGTGAATCCGGATACCCGTGTCAGAGATTTGACAGATGAAGAAGTAAAGAGAATCAGTGAAGTGATTGACGCTTCCCAGATGGTGGAAGGTGATTTGAGAAGAGAAATCGCTTTGAATATCAAGAGATTGCAGGAAATCGGATGCTATCGCGGAATCCGTCACAGAAAAGGACTTCCGGTTCGCGGTCAGAAAACAAAGACCAATGCAAGAACCAGAAAAGGTCCTAAGAGAACTGTTGCGAATAAGAAGAAATAAGCAGTTGCCGCTTAGCGGAAATAGGCGGGAAAGAGCGGCCTGAAGCGTCAGGGATGTTTGCAGGTTTGCCGGATATCACCGCCCCGGAACAAGTAAATAAATTATTCAGAAAGTAGGTTAGTTTAGATATGGCGAAAAACACTGGAAAAAAAGTGACAAAAAAGCGCGTAAAGAAAAACGTTGAACGTGGACAGGCGCACATTCAGTCATCTTTTAACAATACAATTGTAACAATTACAGATGCTGAAGGAAATGCTTTATCATGGGCAAGTGCAGGCGGTCTTGGCTTTAGAGGTTCAAGGAAATCTACTCCGTATGCCGCACAGATGGCAGCAGAAACAGCGACAAAAGCAGCTCTGATACATGGGTTGAAAACAGTAGACGTTATGGTTAAGGGTCCGGGTTCCGGAAGAGAAGCGGCAATCCGTGCGCTTCAGGCATGCGGCCTTGAGGTAACTAGCATCAAAGATGTTACTCCGGTGCCTCACAATGGATGTCGTCCGCCCAAACGTAGAAGAGTCTGATTAGGAGGTATAAAATAAGATGGCAGTAAATAGAGTTCCCGTTCTTAAGAGATGCAGATCTCTTGGTTTAGATCCAATTTATTTAGGAATAGATAAGAAGTCCAACAGACAGTTGAAGAGAGCAAACAGAAAAGTTTCTGAATACGGACTTCAGTTGAGAGAGAAACAGAAAGCGAAATTCATCTACGGAGTACTGGAAAAACCATTCCATAACTACTACCTGAAAGCTGACAGAATGAAAGGCATGACCGGTGAGAACCTGATGACCATTCTGGAAAGCAGACTGGATAACGTAGTATTCCGTTTAGGCCTGGCAAGAACCAGAAAAGAAGCAAGGCAGATTGTTGACCACAAGCATGTAATGGTAAACGGCAAACAGGTCAATATTCCTTCCTATCTGGTAAAAGCCGGAGATACAATCGAAATCAAAGAAAAATGCAAAGGTTCCCAGAGATACAAAGACATCCTTGAAGTTACAGCCGGAAGACTGGTTCCGGAATGGCTGGAGGCAGATCAGGAAAACCTGAAGGGTACTGTAAAAGAATTACCGAACAGAGAAGTAATTGACGTTCCGGTAAACGAAATGCTTATCGTCGAGTTATATTCTAAATAATCATTAACAAGCAACGATACCCGAAAAGGAGGGACTTTGTAGTGTTCGATTTTGAAAAACCAAAAATTGAAATTTCCAAAATTTCAGAAGACAAAAAGTACGGCCGATTTGTTGTAGAACCACTGGAAAGAGGCTATGGTACTACACTTGGCAATTCTTTAAGAAGAATTATGCTTTCTTCGTTGCCAGGCGCAGCAGTCAGCCAGGTAAAAATCGAAAGTGTTTTGCATGAGTTCAGTTCTATTCCCGGCGTAAAGGAAGATGTAACTGAGATTATTATGAACATCAAGAATCTGGCATTAAAAAACACCAGCCCAACAAACGAGTCTAAAGTTGCTTACATTGAATTTGAAGGTGAAGGCGTAGTTACAGCAGCCGATATCCAGGTTGATCCTGATATTCAGGTATTGAATCCGGATTTGGTAATCGCCCATTTGAACGGCGGCGCAGATTCCAGATTGTATATGGAACTGACCATTACCAAAGGCAGAGGCTACGTAAGTGCTGATAAGAACAAGAGTGAAGATGTGCCCATCGGCGTGATTGCGGTAGATTCCATTTATACGCCGGTAGAACGTGTGAATCTTACCATTGAGAATACCCGTGTGGGACAAATCACAGATTACGATAAGCTTACCCTTGACGTATATACAAACGGTACACTGGAACCGGACGAGGCAGTAAGTCTGGCAGCAAAAGTTTTAAGCGAGCATTTGAATCTGTTCATTGACTTATCTGAGAATGCAAGAACTGCAGAAGTCATGATAGAAAAAGAAGACAATGCAAAGGAAAAAGTTCTTGAAATGAATATTGATGAACTGGAGTTGTCCGTTCGTTCTTATAACTGCCTGAAACGGGCAGGAATTAATACCGTGGAAGAGTTAACAAACAGAACACCGGAAGATATGATGAAAGTTCGTAATCTCGGACGTAAGTCTTTAGAAGAAGTGTTAGCGAAGTTAAAAGAATTAGGCCTGCAGCTGAATCCCGGAGAGGAATAAAATCCCTGAGGGGTGCAGCAGAATCAGCAGTCTGGTTCAAATACAGGGTTTGTAAGACCAAAAGGCGAAACCCTGCAAATCACATGTTCGGTAAATAAGACCAAAAGGCATTGCCGGATATTAAAATGGAGGACGATTAAAATGGCTAAATATAGAAAATTAGGCAGAACCTCTGATCAGAGAAAAGCTTTGATCAGAAACCAGGTAACAGCGTTGTTATATCATGGCAAAATTGTTACTACTGAAGCAAAAGCAAAAGAAATCCGCAAAGTGGCAGAAGGCTTGATTGCCATGGCAGTTCGGGAAAAAGATAACTTTGAAGAGGTTACAGTAACCGCCAAAGTGCCCCGTAAAGACAAAGACGGCAAGAGAGTGAAAGAAGTAGTAGACGGTAAGAAAGTTACTGTATACGACGAAGTAGAGAAGAAAATCAAAAAAGACCTTCCTTCCCGTTTGCATGCAAGAAGGCAGATGAACAAGGTATTATACTCTGTAACATCTGTTCCCGCTGAAAACGCAGGAAAGAAGAAAAACACCAAGAAAGTTGACGTTGCAACCAAGATATTTGACGAAATTGCTCCAAAATATGTAGGCCGTAACGGTGGATACACCAGAATCGTGAAAATTGGTCAGCGTAAAGGTGACGGCGCTTTAGAGGTTCTTCTGGAATTAGTATAGAATCGGAAAATAAGAATGTACCAAAGGCCGCTGGAAAGAGTATTTGAAATGTATTCTTTCCAGCGGTTTATTTTTTGGAAAAAAGTGACGATGTTATATAAAAGTGATTTCAGGGAGGGAAGAGCTATGAAGGTGACATCGTACAGCGCCGGCGGCGTGGCGTCGGGAAGCATGCAGGGAAGCATATCAACCGACAGTGCAAAAAGATACGGAGGAATTCCGAAGAAGGACAATAAGAATAAAGTAAAAAAGAAAAACGTCAACTACAATCCCAGGGAGATCCGCTCCGCGCTGACCCGGGCAAAAAGATCCCAGAGCGCAGGCCAGGTGCTGGCCCAGGCCAAAGGAAAACTTGCCAACCTGCTCAAGGCAAAGGGAACCGGGCAATTTAAGGAATCGGAGCTTGCCGCTGCGATTATTCATGCCAAACGGATGGTTCGCTGCGCTCAGATGAAAACTCAGAATTTAAAGCAGGAAGAGCAGCTTCAGAAAAGACATGCCGCAGAAGCAAAGGCGGAAGAACAGCAGCAGAAAAATGATATCAAGCTTCGGGTTAAACGGAAAGAGCAGAACTTAAAGCAGAAAGCCAGAAATGAAAAATCCCAGAAGGTTCAAAAGCAGAAACGTCAGCAGATGGAACTAATGCAGAGACGCCGGATGCACCGGAATATAGAGCATGGCAAAATGGAAGAAGCGGATTTGGAATATAAGAAGAATATGAGCAATGCAGACAATTCGGACGGCACAGAATTTGAACGGGCATATATTCCCATGGACGGCGTGGAAGTGCAGTTAAGCGAGGACGGCATAGAACTGACAGAAGCCCAGATTGAAGCCCAGATTGAGCAGCAGGTACAGATGATGATCGCAGCGGAACTGGCAGGAGGCGGAATGCCGGATATTTCAGCTCCGACGGCGGAACTGGGAGGCGCAGATTTAGGCGGCGGAGATATTCCGGCGGCAGATATTGCAGTGGGATAGCGGAGAGAAGGATAGTCTGCAAGCGGAGCGTACGATAGCAGTGTGGCTGCAGCAATATACTCTGTCAGTAAATAGCAGCAAAATGGAAGAAAGAAGAAAAGGTGGAAATTTATGGGTCAGGGAGTTACAATTCAGTCTGTAGAACGTGCATTTCGTATACTGGGATGCTTTGCCGGAAGTATCCCGGAACTGGGAATTACAGACATTTCCCGGCAGATGGGCCTTGGAAAAAGCACGATTTACGGACTGGTGAATACTCTGGTGCAGGAAGGGTATCTGGAGCAGAATCCGGAAAATAAATGTTACCGTTTGGGGCTGAAACTCTTTGAAATGGGCTGTATTGTCCAGGAGCGGATGGACATTCGGGAACTTGCAAAACCCTATTTGAAGGAGCTGTCCGCCTGTTTTAAAATGACAGTGCATATGGGGCTGTACAAGGATTATGAAGTAGTTTATATCGACAAAGTGGATGCGCCGGACACCAGAATTGTTTATTCCCAGGTGGGGAAACGGGCGCCTATGTACTGTACCGGAATTGGCAAGGCAGTTCTGGCAGAATTAGAGCAGAGGGAAATTGAATTTTTACTGGAAGGGCAGAAGCGGGAACCCCTGACGCCCCATACCCTTACCGCAAAAGACGACATCCTCAGAGAATTGGAAGGAATCCGTCAGAGAGGGTATGCGATAGATAATGAGGAAGTGGAGCTTGGGCTGAAATGTGTGGCTTCTGCCATTTATGATTATCAGGGAAAGCCTGCAGCGGCAATCAGTATCTCCAGTTCTGCAGTCAGAATGACTGAGGAGCAGATCAGGGAGGCTTCCTGCAGACTGAAAAAGGCGGCGGAAGATATTTCCAGGAAACTGGGATATCGTGGAAGCTGAAAATCACGAAAATCTCTTGAAAAGTTTCGCTTTTTATATTATAATCAAAATTACGAACATGATTCAATAATATTGAACGATAAATCTGTGAGAAGATGGGGATGCCGCATGGAGAAATTCTGTACCAGATATAGAAGATTCATTCGCCAGGTATATCTATCCCTGGTGTCTGTGATCTTTCATACGGCAATCCCAAATTAATAATCAAAAATCAGAACATCGTTCGGTATTATAGAACAATCAGGAAAGGAGGAACTATGATTCTGACGGTAACGTTAAATGCTGCAATTGACAAACGGTATCAGGTGAAAAAACTGCGGCTGGGTGAGGTAAACCGTGTTTTGGAATGTCAATGCAGCGCAGGGGGAAAGGGGCTGAATGTGGCCAGGGTTGCCGTACTTGCAGGAGAACAGGCAACGGCTTTTGGGTTTGCAGGCGGGCATACCGGAGCGTTATTGGAGGAGCTTGCCGGCAGGGACGGAATTACTGCCGGCTTTGTGCATGTTGGCGGCGAAAGCCGGATCTGCCTTAATATTGCGGAGGAGGAAACTGGCCTGCAGACGGAAATACTGGAAGGCGGTCTGGAGATTTCCGATGAAGAAATCAGTCAGATGGAACGCGGATATCGGGAACTTCTGAGAGACGCCGAAGCGGTGGTGATATCCGGAAGCCTGCCCCGGGGCATGGAGGCAGATGTGTATGTGAGAATGATACAGGAAGCAAAACGGGCGTCTGTTCCGGTATTGTTAGACACCAGCGGGCCTGCATTGCAGGAATGTGTCAGGGCAGCGCCTGTACTGATTAAGCCCAACCAGGATGAAATCAGACAGTTGACAGGTAAGGAGGAGCTTTCCAGGGAGGAGCTTTTTCTGGCGGCGGAGCGGCTTGGAAAACAGGGAATTTCTTATGTTGTGATTTCACTTGGTCAGGAAGGGGCGGTTATGGCTGTAGCTTCGGGCATTTATCAGGCAGCCGTGCCCAAAATAGAAACAATTAATACCGTAGGCTGCGGAGATTCCATGATGGCCGGATTTGCAATCGGCATAAAAAATCATTGGGAACCGCCAAAGATTCTCCGCTATGCCAGCGCTCTGGCAGCGGCAAATGCCAGACAGGAGAGAACCGGATATTTTGCCCAAAAAGACTTTGAAGAGCTTTATGCAGACATTCTGGTGCAGAAACAGTAAATACAGACAAGAAATCTTTAAAAATGCAGAACGGAGGAAATTATGGAGAAAGTAAAAGCGGCGATTATCGGGCCGGGGAATATAGGATCTGATTTGATGTATAAAATTATGCGAAGCAGATATCTGGAAATGTCCTGTATGGTGGGCATTGTGGAATCCGAGGGAATCCGGCGGGCAAAAAAGCTGGGATTTGAGACAACCACAGAGGGAGTGGAGGCAATTCTTGAGAAGGATGAAATTCAGATTGTCTTTGACGCCACAGGAGCAAAAGCCCATGCATTCCACGCCCCGCTGCTGAGAAAGGCAGGAAAAATTGCCATCGACATGACGCCGGCGGCCGTAGGCCCCTATGTGGTGCCCTGCGTGAACCTGGAACGTCTTTCCGATGAAATGAATTTCAATATGGTAACCTGCGGCGGGCAGGCCACAGTACCGATTGCCTATGCCATCAACCAGGCGGCGGACAGTCAGTATACAGAAATCATTTCCTGCATTTCTTCCAAAAGCGCAGGGCCGGGAACCCGGGCGAATATTGATGAATTTACAGAAACCACTGCCAGGGCTCTGGAAACAGTGGGCGGGGCGGATAAAGGGAAAGCCATTATTATTTTAAATCCGGCAGAACCGCCTCTGATGATGACAAATACCATTCATTCACTGGTGAAAAACCCGGACAGAGAGAAAATTACCGCCTCAGTCAGCCAGATGGTAGAAAAGGTGCAAAGCTATGTGCCGGGATACAAATTGCGGACGCCGCCCATTATAAAAGGCAGTCAGGTGACGGTAATTGTGGAAGTGGAGGGAGCCGGAGATTTTCTGCCGAAATATTCCGGCAATCTGGATATTATCAACGCTGCGGCAATTGAAGTTGCTGAAAAAATTGCAAGGGAACGGCTGCTGAAGGGCTGATATATGGAGAATTGATGATAAGAAGATAAAAAAATCACAGATATAAGGAGGAAAACAGCATGAAAGATAGAATCAGGCTCATAGACACTACCCTTAGGGACGGCAGTCATGCCATGAGCCACAGTTTTACCAGAGAACAGGTGAGAAATATAGCTGCAGGATTGGATGAGGCAGGCGTTGCGATCATAGAAATCAGCCATGGAGACGGTATTGCAGGCTCCTCCATCAATTATGGTTTTTCCGAGACACCAGATATGGAGCTGATAGAAGAAGCGGCGTCTGTTATCAAACGTGCCAGACTGGGCGCTTTGCTGATTCCGGGCATAGGCACCATTGCAGATATGAAGGAAGCGTATCACAGAGGCGTCCGGGCAGTGCGGATTGCCACCCATGTGACAGAGGCGGATGTGTCACTGCAGCACATCAAAGCCGCAAAAAGCATGGGCATGTTTACGGCGGGATTTCTGATGATGGTGCACATGGCCAAACCGGAGCAGATCTTAGAGCAGGCCAGGCTGTTTGAGGATGCCGGAGCGGATTATGTGAATCTGGCGGATTCGGCCGGATATCTGCTGCCGGATGATGTGAGAAGAAGGGTCAGCCTTCTGACAGAAAAGCTGAGTATTCCAGTGGGATTTCATGCCCATAATAATCTGGGAATGGCAGCGGCCAATTCTCTGGCGGCTGTGGAGGAAGGGGCTTCCTATATCGACGGCACCTGCCGGGGACTGGGCGCGGGAGCCGGCAACTGCCAGATTGAAGTTTTTACCGCGCTGCTTGAGCGGATGGAATGTCAGACAGGAGTAAATCTGGAAAAACTTCTGCAGACGGCGGAGGAGCAAGTGGAACCCATAATGCTGCGGCCTCAAACCATTGACACGGATGCTCTGATGCTGGGATATGCCGGCGTGTATTCCAGTTTTCTGCTTCATGCCAGACGTGCGGCGGAGCAGTTCGGACTGAAAACAGGAGATATTTTGAAAGAACTGGGCAGGCGGGGCATGGTAGGCGGCCAGGAGGACATGATTGTGGATGTGGCCTATCAGCTTTCTAAGTCCTGAGCTGCTTTAGCCCGGGAATGAAAGCGGAGGTTTTTAACTTAGAAGAGGTTCCATTTATGCGGCGGCTTTTAATCCGAAGATTTTCTGTTTATGCGGCGGCTTTTCCGGTAGGCGCCGGGAGTCATGCCGGTATGTTCTTTGAAAACCCGGTTAAAATGCGGAATGTAATTGTAGCCGCAGGCCACGGCAATGTCAATGATCAATTCCTCCGTATCTTCCAAAAGAACCATGGCATTTTGGATGCGGACCTGATTGATGTAATGGGAAAGAGGGATGCCGGTTTCCTCCTTAAAGACCCGGCTTAAATAACTGGGATTTGCAAATACAGAAGCAGCAATATCAGAAAGAGACAGAGATTCAGAGTAATTCTGGCGAATCAGGTATTTGACCTGTTCCGTCAGAATACTGCGGGAGAAAAATTCCCGGGAATCCTGTCTCTTTTCTGGTTTTAAAATCGCCAGAGTGCGGGAAAAATATAAGAGCATGGCATGGAGCGTCTGGCGGTAAATGGTCAGGGAATCCTTTTGCATGGACAGGCACAGTTTTTGATAGGAACGCATGGCGTCCATTTGCTCCGGTAACAGTTTAAGATGACAAAAGGAAACCTCTTCGGAAAAAAGCTCCCGGATGGCAGTATCCTGAAAATCCCTGCCCAAAAGAGCGTTCACGTCCGCCAGGGAAAAAGAAAGCAGGGAGATTTGGCAGGAGAGCTCCGGGGAAAGGACAGCCGTATTGGGCGCTTCTCTGGTATATAGCAGAAAACAATGGCCGGCTTCAAATTCGGAAATAATTCCCTGATGATGAAAGCTGCCGCATCCGGAGCAGACTAAGGCCAGAAGGGCCTGTTTCGGTTTGGGAGCGAGCGGAAAGGAACTTGTGTATTCCGTATATTCAGTAAAAGAACGGTCCGTGGTATAAGACATGGCAAACTCCTTGGCTGATTTTGGTAAAATTGTAAAATTTATTTACAATATATCTTAAAAAATATAAAAAGTCAACAGTAATAAATAAATATAAAATAAGTTTTAGTAAAAATATAATAAGTATATATCATAACAACATGTTATTATAGTCTCACCAGACAACTATTATTTTATACAGGGGGCAATGCATATGAAGAAAAGATTTACAGCGTTATTATTGACAACAGCCATGACAGCGTCTTTACTTACAGGATGCGGCGGAGCAAAAGGATGGGAAGACGGAGACGGGAAAATTGACGGAGATCTGACATTCTGGACGCAGGATACAGAACCCTGGAAAGCGTATTTCAATCCGGCAATCAAAGAATTTCAGGAGAAATATCCGGAGGTGAATATTCAGGTGGAATATTTTCCGGAATTTGACCAGAAGATTACCCAGGCATTTTCAGCAGGAGAAGAGCCGGACGTGATTCAGACCTGGTCCAGTATTACCGACTGGGCCAAAGGCGGAAAAATTGCATTAATTCCGGACAGCGTGATGAGCGCGGAGGAGTTGGAAAACAACTACTATGAGAGCGCGCTGAAGAACAAGAAATATGAAGATAAGTATTATGGAATTCCTTCAGAAATTAATGTGGAATCGCCCAGTCTTTATGTGAATATGGACATATTAAAGCAGGAAGGAGTGGAGCTTCCCAAGAGCTGGATTGAAAATAACGGCCCGGCAAGCTTTTCGGAACTGCTTGAGGTGGCAGAACAGCTGACCCAGAAGGATTCCGGCGGACAGGTAACCCGTTCCGGACTGGCTTACACGTATGCGCAATGGGAGGCGAATTTCCTTTCCCTGATTCTTCAGCATGGCGGAGACTACAAGGACGAGGCCAACAATCAGGTGCATTTTCTGACAGAAGAAGGCAGGAAAGCGGCAGAGATGCTGCTGAAATACACCCAGGGAGAAGAGGCTGTCAGCGATGAGGGAGAGAGCAGGTATGACGCGTTTATCCAGGGAACGGCAGCGATGTGCGTAGGGGCGCCCTGGTATGCAGGCAGCTTTTCCATTGATATTCCTGATGTGAACTGGCAGGTGTTCAACATGCCTGCATGGGTGGAAGGCTCAGACCCCATCAGCATCGGCACCGGAGGCTGGGGATATATTGTCTCTGAGAAATGCGAGAACAAAGAAGCAGCCTGGGCCTTTGTGGAGTTTATGACATCTGCAGAACAAACCGGAAAATGGGCTTATGCCACAGGCGCGCTTCCTGCAAGAAAAGATGCGTTGGAAGATCTGGAATACGATCCCGAACAGGGCTCTGTGGATAAAGCAATTTCCATTGCAAAAGACGTTCTGCCCTTCGCAGAGGAAGAAGGGGCTTATATGCAGACGCCGTCCACACTGACCTACACCATCGTCCGTGAAAAATTAAGGCAGCTTTTGGTAGACGGAGACATAGAAGCGGCTTTAAAGGGAATGGAGGAAGAGGGAAACCAGATGATTGAAGAGAATCTGAACCGATAAGCTGGTGATTTATGAAAAAACAGATTGATTTGCTGAGGGGGAAGGTAAATGAGACGTTTCTGCAGTATCTTCTCCCAAGCGTATCAGCAACCATAATGATTTCTTTTAACTATTTTATTGATACTCTGTGTATCGGGCAGAAGTTAGGAGAAAAAGGGCTGGCAGCCTTAAATCTGGCCTGGCCGGTGACAACGGCTCTGTATGCCACAGGGCTGTTGTTGGGAACCGGAGGAGGAGCGCTGTTTTCCGCCTTTCTGGCGGCAGGCGATACAAAAAGGGCCAGAAGCATCTATACCAAAGCCATGGCTCTCTGGCTGATACTGGCGGCGGCGGTTACCCTGTTGGGCCTGGCTTTTCTGGAGCCTCTGGTGGCGGGACTGGGCGGCGTCGGAGAGCTGCGGCAGGGAGTTTCCGATTATGTGAAATGGGTGCTGGTTCTGGCTGTTTCCTACATGGGAGAATGCTTTTATACTTCAATGCTCCGTAATGACAATGCGCCGCGGCTGGCCATGGCGGGAACCCTTCTGTCCTGTTCACTGAATATTTTTCTGGATGTGTTTTTTATCTATGTGCTGGACTGGAAGATGGCGGGAGCGGCTCTTGCCACAAGCCTTGCGGTGACTTCCACAGTGATTCTGGGCCTTCTGGCCTCCCTCCGGCCAAAGTCTGACATGAAGCTGTGCTTACAGGGCGGGAGGATGCAGGACATTGCCGCAATTGTCAAAGTGGGAATGTCGAATTTTCTGACAGAAATCGACAGCGGAGTTGTGACCTTTGTGTACAATACGGTATTGATTCAGATCGGAGCTTCCAATGCCACTGCCCTGATTGCAGTCTATGGAATTGTAGTGAATATCAATACCATTGTACTGGCAGCCATCAACGGGGTTTCCAATGCCATGCAGCCTTTGGTCAGCGCCAACAGCGGAGCGGGGATGCCCGGCCGGGTAAAGGCATTTACGAATCTGGCGGTCAAATGGGCATTTGGCATGTCGGCGGCCTTTGTAATCGTTCTGGAATGGCAGGCAGAATGGTTTGTGGGGATCTTTCTGGTTCCGGAGGCCGGATTTTTGCAGCAGGCGGCCGGGGCCATCCGTATTGTGGCAGTTTCTTATATCATGGCGGCAGTAAATATGATATTGATTTCTTTTTTCCAGGCCATTCAGGCAGCTGGAAAAGCCGTCTGTTTTTCCTTTATGAGAACCTTGTTTCTTCCGGTGGCTTCTGTCATCGGCGGAGCCTGGCTGGCAGGGGTGACGGGCGTGTGGGCCGCTTCCCTGGCGGTGGAAGGAATCACAGCAGCTGTACTGCTTGTTACATATGGGAAAATGCTTCGGACAACCATAAATGAACTTTGAGAAAGGAGCAGATGAAATGAAAGAGATGCAGGATGTTTGGGAAGATTTAAAACATCAGGAATTAGACAAATATAAAGAAACCATGGAATATTGCAAAACAAGGGTAACTGCCAACGAAGGGATTCCGGCGGTTTTAGGACTGGATGATCTGACGGCGCCCTGGGACGCTGTCTGGCAGGGGCCTGAGGCAGAAAAGGAACTGCATGGAGCTATGGCGGCAGCGGCAATGATTTTTGCCAGCCTCTATGAAAAACTGGAGCCGGAGGAACTGGGGCATTATCCGGGCATTGCGCCGGCCATGAGCGCATTGGCAGAATTGTTTTTCCGGCCGGGGACAGACGGGGAAGCGGTGCCGTACCGGGATGTGGTAAAAGATTTTTTAAAACAGCAGCCCAAAGCCGGGGAAGCAGACCGGCAGTGTGAAACCAAAACAGAGCTTTTAAGTCAGCAGCAGAAGGGAGGAAAATAAGTTGGAAAAATTTCAGATGAAAGAATTCCTGCAGTTGGTATCCCGGGATAAACGTACCCTGGAAATGTTTCGTTATCTGATGAACAATTCTTATATTCGGGTGGTGAATTACCACAATACCAATCCGGTGGACGCTGAGCGGTTTGAGGCGGAAATCAAATACTTCAGCCAGCATTTTGTTCCGGTTACGTTAAAGGATTTGGGACAGTTTTTTGAGACGAAAGTGTGGCCCTATGACAAGCCTGGTCTGATTCCCGCCATTTTTGAAGGCTTCCGCAATCATTATGACGTAATTCTGCCGATTCTGGATAAGTATCATTTTACCGGATGGTTCTATCTTCCCAGCTTCTTTATGGATGTTCCGGTCATGGATCAGCTTGCCTTCAGTGAGGCTCATGACTTGAATGTATCAGATAAAAATCTGTATCCGGATCAGCGGGTGGCAATGACCTGGGACGAGGTAAGAGAGATTGCCGGGCGGCATGAGATCTGCTGCCACACCGGAAATCATTTTGAGATCACCAAAGAGACCTCCCAGGAGGATATGCAGCGGGAAATAGTGGAAGCCAAGCGGTATCTGGAAGAAAAAATCGGCCGGGAAGTGGAGGTGTTCTGCTGGCTGTACGGAGAAGAATACCATTACAACGAGAAGGCGCATAAATTCTTAAAAGAAGCAGGCTACAAATATGTGGTAAGCAACCTGAAGCTAGAAAGAATCCGGTAGGAGGAATAAGTGTGAGAAGAAGCGAGAAGATTTTGAGAAGGCCGGATTTCAGTTTTAACCGGGCTGTATACAAGTCCATGGGATTTTCCGACCGGGATTTGGAAAAGCCTATCATCGGCATTGCCAATACCTGGAGTGAACTGGTGCCGGGAAGCTATAATCTGCGGGAGGTGGCAGACAGCGTAAAGAGAGGCGTTTATGCAGCGGGAGGAACGCCGGTGGAATTCGGCGTGATCGGAGCCTGTGACGGAACGGCCCAGGGAAATGAAGGGATGCGCTATATTCTTCCCTCCCGGGATTTGATTGCCAATGACGTGGAGATTATGGTACAGGCGCACCAGTTAGACGGAGTAGTCCTTCTGGGCTCCTGCGATAAAATTGTGCCGGGCCTTTTGATGGCGGCCGCAAGGCTGAAGCTGCCTGCCATCCTCCTTCCCGGCGGGCCCATGCAGGGCGGCCCGGTATTCGACCAGAGGGCGTCGGATCTGACCTCCCTTTCGGAAGGCTGCGGCATGGTAAAAGCGGGCAGTTTAACAGAAGAAGAACTGTATGAACTGGAAGATACCTGCGGCCCCGGCTGCGGCTCCTGCTCCTTCTACGGCACGGCCAATACCATGTGCTGTCTGGCAGAGTGCATGGGAATGACTCTGCCTTACGGAGCTTTGATTCCGGCAGTTTATGCAGAACGCAAAAGAATTGCTTTTGAAACAGGGGAAGCGATTGTATCTCTGGTAGAAAACAACATAGACGCAGGACAGATTATTACGGAACAGTCACTGGAGAACGCCGTCCGGTTTCTCAATGCCACAGGAGGCTCCACCAACGGCATTCTGCATCTTCTGGCTGTTGCCCGGGAAGCAGGAATTGACAGCCGGGTGATGATGGAAAAATTTAAAACCGCAGGAATGGAAACGCCGCTGATTGTAAAAGTCAATCCGGCTTCTGAATATAATATGGAGGATTTGCACCAGGCCGGCGGCGTTCCTCAGGTGATGAAGGAGCTGCGTTCCCTTCTGCATCTGGAAGCCATGACGGTAACCGGGAAAACTCTGGGAAAAAATCTTGAGAAAATCAGAAAAAAGAACGTGAACCGGAGCATAATCAAAACATTGGAGGAACCTTTCAGCAGCTTTGGCGGAATTGCGGTATTAGAGGGAAATCTGGCGCCGGAAGGATGCATTACCAAGCCTTCAGCCATCAAAGAAAAGATGCATGTGTTCCATGGCTTTGCCAGAGTCTTTGACTGTGAAGAAGATGCGGAAGAAGCCATTTTAGGCGGAGAGATACAGCCGGGAACGGTGGTGGTCATACGTTATGAAGGACCCAAAGGAGGCCCCGGCATGCGGGAAATGTACAAAGCCATGAAATATTTGTACGGAATGGGACTGGCGGAGAGCACAGCGCTGATTACAGACGGGCGGTTTTCCGGAACCAACAACGGCTGCTTTGCAGGACATATTTCACCGGAAGCGGCGGAAGGGGGCCCCATTGCCATTGTAAAAGACGGGGACGAAATAACTGTGGATATTCCGGCGGGCAGCATCACTCTGCATGTGGAAGAACAGGAGCAGAAGCGGCGGATGGAGCAGTTCACCCCGCCGAACCCCAGATATACCAGAGGCTATCTGGGGCTTTATTCCAGAATGGCGTCCTCTGCAAGCAGGGGCGCAGTCCTGTCTCTGCCTGATTCGGACAGGCAGCCGTTTTAGCAGAAGGAAACATTTGATACAGGGAAAGGAGATTTTATGGCATTTGATTTTAGCGGAAAAACAGTGGGAGTTACCGGAGCAGCTGGAATTCAGGGCATTGGATTTGCCATTGCAAAAAAGTTTCTGGAGTCCGGGGCAAAAGTTTTTCTCTGTGATTTGAAGGAACAGGAGTTGGAGAAGGCAAGGGAGCAGCTTGCGCCCCTGGGAGAAGTGAAAGCCTATGTGATGGATGTATCCAGAGCGGATTCTGTGGAGAAAGTATTTGAAAGAGCAGAACAGGAATTGGGGTCTATAGATGTATTCGTAAATAATGCAGGGATTTATCCCCAGTCAATGATCTGTGATATGGGAGAAGAGTTATGGGAAACAGTGATGAACGTGAACCTGAAATCCGTATTCCTCTGCTCCAGGGAATGCAAAAAATACATGCAGGAAAAAGGCGGCGTGATTATCAATGCGGCAAGCTTTGCTTCCCTGTTAGGCTCTGCCGGAAGCGGGGCTTATGCAGCCAGTAAAGCGGCAGTTTACAGTCTGACCAAAACTCTGGCGGCAGAACTTGCGCCTTACCGCATCCGGGTGAACGGATATATTCCGGGAGTCATTGAGACTGGAATGACCGCAGGCGTTATTGACAGCAAGGGAAAGGAACTGGTGGAAGCCATTGCCCTTCACAGACTGGGCAGTCCGGAGGATGTGGCCAACGCAGTATCATTTCTGGCTTCCCTGGAAGCTTCTTACCTGACCGGAACATTTATCGAAATCAGCGGCGGAAAACTCTGTGTGCAGAATCCTGATTTTCCCTGGAAGCAGAAATAAAAGGCATAGGCAGACGGAATTAAAAAAACACAGAACCAAAAGAAACAGGAGGATAAAAATGGAGAAACTGCATGTAGATATCAAGGCTCTGGAGTCCATGCACCGGTTTGGGGATATTCTGGAGGAGGCGATTCTGGGAATACAAAGTGAAATCGCAGAATTTCAGGTAATTCGGGATGCCGGGGACTGCATCGGCCCTCACTGGTACGGATTGCGGTGTCGGGTGACCTGCAGGCGTTCCGGAACAGGACTGTATCTGCATATCGGGCTGATTTACTATCCCGCAACCCGGCATGGACTGATGATAGAACTGGATGAGCAGAATAACAGAAACACTTATGGATGGGTAGTGGAACAGATCAAAGAATCACCGGAATTTGAAATCAGCAGAGAGGAGCAGGAGTACTTTAAGCTGTTTCTGCCGGATGCAGTCTTTGAAGATATGTCCGGAAAGATGCGAAAGGAACAGACGGCAATTTTAGGGAAATTTGTAAAGAGCGGGGCGGAAGCCATGGTGGAGGCGGCGTACCAGACAGGATTTACATTGAATATCCAGAACCTGAAAGATTCCCTGGGGCTGGTAAAGGCTTTTGAGAAAATACTTCTGGAAGCGGAAAGCGAAATCTGTGATGCGGCTATAAATGTTCAGGACAAGGATAATTTCGGCCAGTACGCCCAGGGCTTCCGGTACACGCTGACCAATCAGAAACAGATGTCCCTGTACGCCTATTTCGGGGCCATTTACAGCTACAAAAAACAGCCGGCAGGAATCTTTGCAGAGATTGACCGGTTCAGCAACCAGAAGGAATTCGATCGGGTGTTTAACCATTTCAAACCCTCCGGGGAGTATGAGACAGCCACCGGGGAGGAGGGATTTCTCAAGCTGTTTCTGCCCAGGGAGAAGATAGAACAGCTGAATGCAGCAGAATATGAAGAGCAGACAGAGATATTGAAAAGATTTTTAAAGGCATGCAATGAAGCTATGGCGCAGGCATGGGAGCAAGGAGGAGAACAGTGATGGCAGAGAGAAAGAAAATTGTGCTGATTGGCGCAGGAAGCGCGGTGTTTACCAAAGGGCTGATTGCAGATTTTATCCAGTCAGGTTTTGGAAGCTGGGAAATTGCGCTGTGCGACATCAATGAGGAAATTTTATCCTCTATCCGCAGACTGGCGGAAAAGATGGTGGCCCAGAAAGGAGCGGATATTCAGATTACCGCATCCACCGACAGGCGTCAGCTGCTTCCGGGGGCGGACTTTGTGGTGACCACCATTGCGGTGGGAGGCCGGAGAGCCTGGGAACAGGATGTGAAGATTCCCCGCAAATACAATATTTATCAGCCGGTAGGTGATTCTGTTATGCCCGGAGGAATTTCCAGGGCCCAGAGAATGATTCCTGTCATGGTGGAAATCGCAAGGGATATCGAAAGACTTTGCCCGGAAGCATATTTTTTCAATTATTCCAACCCCATGACGGCCATTGTAACGGCAGTGCGGCGGGTCACCAAAGTGAAAATCATAGGACTGTGCCACGGCGTGATTTACGGGGAAAAATACCTGGCGAAGATGCTTGGGGCAGATGTGAAGGAGCTGACCACCATCGGCGCAGGGCTCAATCATCTGACCTGGCTGTATGATATCCGGGTAAAAGGGAAAGATGTACATCAGGAGCTTTTAGATATTGTGAAAAAGCAGAAGGAAGAGCATGAAAAAAATCCCCATGTGCGCAATTTCTTCAATCCACTTCTGGAGGATAAGGAAATCCCAAACCATATGGATAATCCGCTTTCCTGGGAATTTTTTGAGCGGTATGGAGCAATCCCGGCAGTGGTAGACCGTCATGCGGTGGAATTTTTCCCGGAACGTTTTCCGAAAGGAAGCTATTACGGAGCGACTCTGGGCATAGACGCATTTCCCATTGAGGATGTGATTGCAAGAGGAGAAAAAACCTACCGGGATATGCTGTCTCAGGGAGAAGGAGACGGGGAAGTGGAGCCGGAGCTGTTTCAGCGTGCAGACGGGGAGCATGAACAGCTGGTGGAAATTATCAAATCCCTGCTGCTGGATGAGCGGAAGGTATTTTCTGTAAATATCCCCAATGAAGGGGCAGTGTCCGGAATTCCGGAGGATGCAGTGCTTGAGATACCCGGCGTGGCTGCGGCCTGCGGATTCTCTTCTATGCATGTCAATGGATTTGAAGGCCCCATAAAGGACATGATTGTGAAACGTCTGGCTTCTGTGGATTTGACGGTGGAGGCTGCCCTGAAAGGGGACAGGAAGCTGTGGGCGGACGCCATGATGCTGGATGGAGCAGTGACAGATATAGAGACGGCCGAACAACTGGTGGAGGATTTTATTCAGGAGCACAAAGACTACCTTCCTCAGTATCGGTAATGGGTTCCAGAAAGGAAGAGAGGGCAGGAGCATGAAGAAAAAAGTATTGATTGTGTCATTTTCTTTTGAGCAGGAACCGGAGGCGTTTCAGGTATTGGAGGATGCAGGGTTTACCCCCGTGCTGTTGGCAGAGAAAGACAGGAAGGGATTTACGGAAGCTGATTTTGCCGGCTACTGGGCAGGACTGAAGGAAAAACCGGAAGGCATTCTTATGGGGGCCGATCTTCCTTTAGGGAAATATTTTGCCCGGCAGGCAGAGGGGCTGAAGGCCATTTCCCTGAATTGTGCGGGAGCCGATCATCTGGATTTACAGGCCATGGAAGCCCGGGGAATTACAGTCTGCAATGTGCCCAGGCAGAATTTTGACGCAGTGGCGGATTTTATCTGGGGACTGATTCTGGCAGTGATGCGTAAAATACCAGAAGGCAATGAGAATATCCGCAAAGGAAACTGGTGCCGGGGCGTGGAACGGGGATATGCAGTTTCCGGAAAAACCATCGGTATTATCGGATTCGGAGCCATCGGACAGGCCGTGGCAAAACGGGCCGCAGGGTTCGATATGAAGATTCTGGTAAGCAGTACCAGCAGAAAGCCGGAGCCGGCAGAAAAGTACCGGGCGGAATATACAGAGCGTGAACGGCTGTTTGAAGAGGCGGATATTCTGGTGCCGGCCTGTCCGTTAGCGCCGGAAACTTATCATATGATCAATGAGGAATCCCTTGGCAGAATGAAGAAGGAGGCGGTGATCGTCAATGCTTCAAGAGGGGGAATTATCGACACAGAAGCGTTGTGCCGTTCTCTGAGGAAACAGGAAATTGCCGGGGCTGCACTGGATGTTTTTGAAGAAGAGCCGTTATATTCCAGTGAATTGTTTGACTTGAAGAATGTGGTGCTGACGCCTCATATGGGAGGACTGGCAGACCGGGAAATTCACAATGTAGCCATGCAGTCCGCCTTCCATATGGTAAAACTGCTTTCGGGAGAAAAAACGGGAACTGAATTAACAGGGAGAAACGAAACATGAAACATGAATTATTTGGAAGGCCCTTGGCCTATTATCAGGAGCGTCAATGCAGGAATACGGCGGCTGAAATCGCTCAGCAGCCGGCTCTCTGGAAACGCCTGGTAAAAGAGCTGACAGGGCAAAAAAGGGAAATTGAAGCATTTATGGAGACTGTGTCTCAGGAAAAGAGACTGAGAATTGTAACCACCGGAGCAGGTTCCTCTGCGTTTATCGGGGAAACTTTTCAATTTCTTTTGGCGGAGGAGCTTGGAATCTATACGGAAAATGTACATACCACAGATATCATCAGCGCACCGGAGGGCGTGTTGTTTGATATTCCCACGCTGCTGATTTCCTATGCCCGCTCCGGGGAGAGCCCGGAAAGCATCGCGGCGGTGCAGTTTGCAGAACAAAGGATTTCAAAGCTCTTTCAGATTATTTTTGTCTGTGATACAGAAAGCAGTCTGGCAAAAGCCGGATACCGGATGGAGGGGGCCCTTGTGATTGGAATGCCGCCGGAATCCTGCGACAAGGGGTTTGCCATGACAAGCAGCGTCAGCTGTATGAGCATTGCGACCTGGTGCGTGTTTCATTATCAGGAACTGGAGCAGTATGCGGGGTATGTGAATGCGCTGGCGGAATCTGTGGCTGAACAGATAGACGGCCTGGCGGAATCTGCAAGGCAGATTGCAAAGGAGCCGTACCGCAGGATTATCTGGCTGGGCACAGGCCCCTTAAAAGGTCTGGCAAGGGAAGCAGCTGTCAAGTCCATGGAATTGTCCAATGGATATGTGCATGCAGGATACGACGGGGCGGCGGCCTTCCGTCACGGGCCCAAAACCGTAATCAACGAAGAGACCCTTACGGTGCACTTTTTGTCGGAAAATGAATACAGCAGAAACTATGACCTGGATCTTGCCAGAGAGGTTATCAGGGAAAAGCAGCAAAATCTGGTGGCAATTGTGAGACCGGAAGCTGACGGTATGAATCTTGCAGGAAGAGACTACGAAGCTGTGTACCGTTTGCCCAAATGCCTGCCTCAAAATTCCGGAATGGGCGCGTATTTGTTTTCACTGGTATTTTCCCAGCTTTTGTCTATGGAAAAATCCCTGGAGCTGGGCTGCACTACCGATAATCCCTGTCCCAAGGGAGAGGTGAACCGGGTGGTGCAGGGAGTGGTGATTTACCAGCTTCCCCAGAAACAAAAGCAGTCTGCTGCGGCAGGTATCTGGCATACCGGGCAAAAGCAGGCGGATACAGGCCCGAACTAACTGCAGCATGTGAAATTCCTTTGGCTGGCTTCCGGTAATTTACACAAAAAGGTAATGATGTTATACTCAGTATATCATGATTAGAAAAAAAGGAAGAGGGAGACATGGCAAAGGAAAACACAATCAGAAAAGATATACCAGTTGCGCTTTATTATCAGTTAAAGGAAGAAATTCGAAGAAAAATCCTGTCGAATGAGTGGCCGGAGGGGAGCAGGCTTCCCTCCGAAAATGAAATATGCAGAATGTTTGAGGTAAGCCGGATTACGGTTCGGAAAGCCATTGATGAGCTTCAGGCAGAAAATTACATTACCAAAAAGCAGGGAAAAGGGACGTTTGTACAGAGCCGTTCCATTGGACACAAACTGTATAAGTTCTATTCTTTCAGCGAGGAATTAAGCAAACTGGGAATCAGGGAAACAGCAAAACTAATGATATTTCAGGAGATCGTTCCGACGGCGGATATCCGGGAGCCGCTGCATTTGCAGGCAGACGAGAAAGTATTCTGGATTAAGCGGATTCGGTATATGGATGACAAAGCGTACACCATAGAGCACTCTTTTATTCCGGTGAAATATGCGCCGGAGCTTACGGCGGAGCTTGTGGAAAATAACGGATTGTATAAAACGCTCAGGATGTTTCAGGTATTTCCGGAACGGGCCACAGAAACATTTTCCGCAGTGAACATTTCCAGGGAGGACGCCGGGGACATGAATTTGAAGGCCAATGACGCCGCGATCAATCTGACCCGGGTCACCTTCTGCGGAACAGATGTTATTGAATATTGCCGGAGCATTGTGCGGGGCGATGTATTCCACTATACCGTTGAACTGAAATAAGCTGAAGGACGAGGAACCTGAAAAGGAGGAATTGTTATGGGAAGAAGAAAAAGGCCAAAACGGAACCGGGGACGGAATCTGTTTCTGCTTTGCGTATTGGCGCCTGCCTTTCTATGGTTTTTACTATTTTTTATTCTGCCGTTTGTATCGGTAATCTTTTATAGCTTTACCAATGCCCATATGGCATATTCTGAGTTCCGGTGGGTAGGGCTGGATCAGTACCAGAAAGCATTTACCAAAGACCCTACGTTTTTGATATCTTTAAAAAATACGGTGACAGCGGCTCTTGTGATTGTTCCGTCCACAGTGGTTTTGTCGATTCTGCTGGCGGCGGGGCTGAATATGCTCAGAGAGAGGATGCGGCAGTTTTTTACATTTATTTATTTTCTGCCCTCTGTTATTTCCGCAGTGGCAATTTCCCTGGTGTGGGACTGGCTCTACAGTAAGAATTATGGGCTGTTTAATGCGATTCTGCAGGCTTTGGGCTTGGAGAAACAGCCTTTTTTGTCCTCAGTGTCCCAGGCGCTGTTCTGCCTGTGCATTGTTCAGATCTGGTCGGTGTTCGGCTATTATGCAGTGATTCTTCTGGCGGCCATGCGGGGGATTGACCGGAGCTACTATGAGGCCGCGGAAATAGACGGTGCAGGAGGAATGGCGAAATTCTTCAAAATCACCCTTCCCCTGATTAAAAACAATATTTTATTTGTGTGTATTATGACTACCACAGTGGCATTTATGTTCTTTACCCCAGTAAAAATTCTGACAGACGGAACGCCGGGAACCAGTACGATGGTTATGCTGCTTCACATTATGAATAAGGGAATCATCAACAGTGATATTGGCTACGCGTCAGCAATGTCAGTGATCCTTATGCTGATTATCCTGTTTTTCAGCATGATACAGTGGGTGATTACCAAAGAGCGGAAAAGTAAGCCTGTATCCGGCGGCAGAAAGGAGGCCCGGTCATGAAGAAAAAACGCAGGTTTGGATTTTATCTGACAGTGGCGGTACTGGCAGTCGGGGCATTTTTTATGGCTCTGCCCCTCTACTGGATGGCGGTGTCGTCTTTTAAAGGCCAGTCGGAACTGCTTCAGATGCCGCCCACTATGTATCCCCATGAATGGGTGTTTTCTAATTTCAGCCGTGTGCTGGAGAGTATTCCCTTTCTCCGTTATTATGCCAACAGTCTTGCCACAAGCGCAATTAATACGGCGGCGGGAGTGCTCACAAGCGCGATTCTGGGATTTGTGTTTGCAAAGTACCGGTTTAAGGGAAGAGATGCGATCTTTCTCTGCATTCTGGCATTTATGATGATTCCTTATGATACCCTGATGATTCCTCTGTACAAGCTGATGGCAGGCATGAAGCTGACAAACAGTTACTTTGTGCTGACGGTGCCTTATTTTATCAATATTTTCGGAATCTTTCTGATGCGCCAGTTTTACCTGGATTTGGCGGATGATTATCTGGAAGCGGCGGAAATGGACGGCTGCGGTCATTTCAAACGGTTTTTCACCATTGCGCTGCCCATGGCCAAGCCCATGATGTCGGCTTTGTTTATCTATCTGTTTATGGCAAGCTATAATTCTTATCTCTGGCCGCTGATTTCGGTAAGCAAACGGAACCTGTTTACGCTGACGGTGGGAATTGGAGCATTTTTCAGTGATCGGGGAACGCAGACAGATTTGATTATGGCGGCTTCCGCCATGATGATTGTGCCCATTGTCGTGATTTTCTGCCTGGCTCAGAGGAACTTTGTGGAAGGGCTGACAGTAGGCGGCGTAAAAGGATAGAAAGGGACGGTAAGGGATGAGGTATGATTTGGGAATTGACGTTGCGGACAGAAGAAAGGGACGGTAAGGGATGAAATATTATTTGGGAATTGACGGAGGCGGCACAAAAACCGCATATCTTCTCACAGATGAAAACGGAACATTTCTTGCACAGCTGCAGACAGAAGGCTGTTCTTATCCGGAGCTTGGCCCAAAGCGTATGATAGAACGTCTGATGACAGGAGCAGAAAGCTGTCTGAAAAAAGCGGGTATTTCCCTGGAAATGCTGTCAGCAGCGGGAATCGGACTGCCCGGCCTGGGAGAAAATCGGGCCATGGATGTCCGTATCACAGAGACGCTCAAAGAAAAATTTGCCGGAGTTTCCATCTGCTGCGTCAATGATGTGGAAGCAGGATGGGCAGGCTCTTTGGGAATGGAGCCGGGGATTCATCTGGTTTCAGGCACCGGAAGCATTGCTTTTGGCAGAAATAAGGCCGGAAACAGCCAGAGAAGCGGCGGATGGTCGGCTTTTTTCGGAGATGAGGGCTCCTGCTGCTGGCTGGGGCGGCGGACTATGGAATTGTTTTCCAAACAGGCGGACGGGAGAGTCCCGAAAGGCCCTCTGTACCATCTGGTGAGAGACAGGTTTCAGTTAGAACAGGATATGGATTTTATCGCATATATGGAAAAAGAATATATTCCTGTGCGCAGCAAAACTGCGTCCCTGCAGAAGCTGCTGCTTGCGGCGGCAGATCAGGGAGACGAAGGGGCCAGGTCCCTGTATCGGGAAGCGGCAGAGGAATTGGGAATGATGGCTAAAAGTATTGCTTTCGGGATTTTTGCCGGTGAAAAGGTTGTGGTTTCTTATTCCGGCGGTCTGTTTCACGGGAGGGAATTTGTGCTTCCGGTTCTGGAAGAGCGGATTGCCAAATGGAACGGGATACTGGCAGAACCGCTGTTTTCTCCGGTGCAGGGCGCGGCGCTTCTTGGGGCGTTCCAGGATGGAAAAGAGCAGATGGAGCGAATGAAAAATCACTGGAAACATTCAGAAAACGGCCAGGCACGGCAGACGGAGGAAGCGTAAAAAGTCAAAAGGGAGGACAGAATATGTCATTGGTAACAACAAAAGAGATGCTCAATGATGCCCGGGACAGGCATTATGCAGTGGGCGCCTTTAATGTGGAAAATATGGAAATGGTCCAGGCAGTTCTTGCGGCGGCAGAAAGGCTTAGGGCTCCGGTGATTATGCAGACGACGCCTTCTGCCATAAAGTATGCCGGTGCAGATTATTTCTATGGAAATGTATTTGCGGCGGCAAAAGACGCCTGCGTACCCGTCGCCCTCCATCTGGATCACGGCTCAGACTACAGTCTTGCAGTCCAGGCGGTCCGGGCGGGGTATACGTCCATTATGATAGACGGTTCGAAAATGCCGTTGGAATCCAACATTCAGATTACCAGAAAGGTAACGGAGCTTTGCAGCAGCATTGGAATACCGGTGGAGGCGGAACTTGGAAAAGTGGGCGGCAAGGAGGATGATTTGGAAGCAGGGCCGGGAGAAGCTTATACAGATCCCGGGGAGGCGGAATACTTCGTAGAACAGACGGGTATTTCTTCCCTTGCCGTGGCAATTGGAACAGCCCATGGCTTCTATCAGGGAGAGCCTCAGCTGGATTTGCAGAGATTGTCAGACATTAAAAGGAGAGTGTCTGTGCCTCTGGTGCTTCACGGCGCTTCCGGAGTGCCGGCGGAGGCAGTTGCTGAAAGTATCCGCAGAGGAATCTGCAAGGTAAATTATGCCACGGAGCTGCGGGCCGCCTACACCGGCGCAGTCAGAGAAACACTGGAGAATCAGCCGGAGCTGATCGATCCCAAGATATTTGGAAAAGCAGGACGGGAGCGGGTAACGGAGCAGGTAATGGAAAAGATGAAGGTCTGCGGCTGTGCCGGGAAAGCATAGCGGGACTTAGAGTATGGTATAAAAGCCATTGTCTTAAGGAAAGGCATAAAAGTCCTCCCTCTCAGACAATGGCTTCGTTTTCATCCTGCTTTAAAGGCAGGGTGAAGATAAATTCCGTGCCCACGCCTTCGGTGCTGATGACGTTGATATTTTCGTTGTGGGCGGAAATAATTTCCTTTACAATGGCAAGGCCCAGGCCGGTGCCCCGTTTGTCTTTTCCCCGGGACAGGTCGGTTTTGTAGAACCGCTCCCAGATTTTTTTCAGACTGTCTTTTGGAATGCCGATTCCCGTATCTTTCACAGAGATAAAGACCTTTTCATTTTTCTCTGTGGTCTCAATGGTGATGGTGGAATCCGGGTTGCTGAACTTGATGGCATTGTCAATCAGGTTGTAGAGCACCTGCTGGATTTTGCTCATGTCTGCCCAGACAAAAGAAGTATGCCCTGTCAGGATCAGTTCAAAGGAAATCTTCTTTTCCTGGCAGGTTCCCTCAAAGGACTGAACCACTAACTTAATGGTATTGTTAATGTCAAAGCTGCTGATATCAAGCATAGTGCCTTTGGCGCCGTATTTGTTCAGCTCCAGCATACTCTGGGTCAGTTTGTTCAGCCGCTCCGTTTCAAACAGAATGATATTCAGATACTTATCCTGCATTTCATGAGGAATGGTGCCGTCCATAATGGCCTCAATATAACCCTTGATAGAGGTCAGGGGGGAACGGAAATCATGGGAAACATTGGCGATAAATTTCCGCTGATCCTCTTCTAAAGTGGAAAGCTCCGTTGCCATATAGTTCAGGGAAGCTGCCAGATAACCGATTTCATCGTTGGTGTGGATATTGATCTGGGACTCAAAATTTCCCTCGGAATAATCTCTGGCGGCCCGGGTAATTTTCCGGATGGGAATATACACGGTACAGGTAAAAAGCCCAAGAACCACAAAAGCGCAGAGGAAAATAACCGCAAGGGTCATATAAGAAATATTGATAAAGCCGTCTTTCAGTGAAACCAGATCCCGCACCGGCTTGTGGATTAAAACATAGCCTCTGACCTTATAGCTGATGGTAATGGGCGAAAACACCGATAACGTATCTTCAGAAAAAGTATCAAAGAATGTGCCTGTCTGATAATAACTGGAGCCGAAAGCTGTGATATCAAAGTTTTCCACGGCGCCTTCATAGGAGTCAGAGCCGGAGTTAATCAAAATCAGGCCGTTTGGGTTTATCACCTGGGCGTCTGCGTCCAAATAGGTGGCTACCGCGTTAAAATGTGCCGTTACGTCGTCTAAAGTCATGGTGCCGCGGTAATAATTGGCGGCATAGTTGGCAGCCAGGAGATTGGATTCCCGGTATAAATGGGAGGCGGTATCTTCTGTTATGTAATTCAGCGTCAGCCGGGAGGTGAACGTGGCAATTGTGAGAAAACCCAGAATGCCAAATGCCGCATACCCGGCCAGTATTTTCAGATAAAGTGTCCGTTTCACTGTTTCACCTCGAATTTATAGCCGATGCCCCAAACGGTTGCCAGGCTCCAGGAACCGTGATCCTTGATTTTTTCCCGAAGCCGTTTCACATGGACGTCTACGGTGCGGGTGTCCCCGATGTATTCATATCCCCAGATGTGATCCAGTAATTGCTCTCTGGTAAACACCTGATTGGGAGAGGAAGCCAGAAAATACAGCAGCTCCAGTTCCTTGGGAGGCATATCCACCGGTTTTCCGCAGTAAACCACTGAATAATTGGTCTGGTTGATGACCAGATCGGGATATTCCACGCATTTAATGTTGGGAACGGCAGTTTCCTGCCGGGAGGGCTGATAGCGGCGGAGCACTGCTTTTACCCGGGCCACCAGTTCCTTGGAATCAAAGGGCTTCATAATATAATCGTCTGCGCCCAGCTCCAGTCCCAGTACTTTGTCAAAAATCTCTCCTTTGGCGGAAAGCATAATAATCGGAAGATTGGATTTGGCGCGTATTTCCCTGCACACCTGATAACCGTCAATGCCGGGAAGCATCAGATCCAGTAAAATCAGGTTGGGCTGATACTGCTCATAGACAGCCAGGGCTTCTTCACCGTCGTGCACCATCCGGGTGTCATAGCATTCTTTGGTCAGGTAAAGGGAAATCAGTTCTGCTATATTTACATCATCATCTACGATGAGAATTTTCTGTTTTGATACCATGGGTCTCCTTTCGCTGTTAAAAATTACTTACTTAAAGGTTACGATGGTGACGCCGGAATCTCCTTCGCCGAATTCTCCCAGACGGAAAGAATCCACGTATTTCAGCCGTTTTAAATGTCCGTGAACGGCTTTACGTAAAGCTCCGGTGCCTTTTCCATGCACCACGCGCACAGAAGGCATATGGGCCAGGTACGCATCGTCCAGATATTTATCCAGTAAGGCGACAGCTTCGTCTGTAGTTTTTCCAATCAGGTTGATTTCAGTGGAAATGGAAGCTGACTTGGACATTTTCAGCTTGCCGGCTCCGGTGGATTTCTTTTTATTTCCAAAGGCAGGGGCGTCTTCGATCAGCGCCAGATCTTTGATATTCACCAGGGAACGCAGAATTCCCATCTGTACATATAAATCTCCTTTGTCGTTGGGCAGTGTGTGAACCGTTCCTTTTAAGTTCATGCTCAGAACCTTGACGGAATCTCCAATCCGCAGATTCTTGGGAATTTTATGGTTGGACACTTCCTTCTGCTTCATGGTCATATTTTTTTCCAGGTCGTTCATTTTGCCCCGAAGCTTGCTGCGCTCCTGCTCCATTTCTTTGGCGGAAGCAGTTCCCTGGCCGTATTTATGGAAATTTTTGATGGTCTGATCTGCCACTTCTTTGGCTTCCCGGAGAATGGCATGGGCGTCCTCATGGGCCTGGCGGATGATTTTCTCCCGCTGACTGTCCAGCCGTTCCCGTTTTTCTTCCAGTCTGCGCTTCAGCGCTTCGATTTCTTTCTTGTACTGCTCTGCTTCCAGACGCTCGTTTTCTATGGTAATCCGGCTTGCCTCCAGATCGGAAATCAAATCCTCGAAATTCTCATCCTGTTCTGTCATCCGGTTTTTGGCGTCCTCAATAATATCCGCCGGAAGGCCCAGCTTGCCGGAAATGGCAAAAGCGTTGCTCTTGCCGGGAATTCCAATGAGCAGCCGGTAAGTGGGGCTTAAGGTTTCCACAGAAAATTCGCAGCTGGCATTTTCTACGCCCGGGGTGGAAAGGGCAAATACTTTCAGCTCGCTGTAATGGGTTGTGGCCATAGTGCGGACGCCGTAATCGTGGAGCCTGGACAGAATGGAAATTGCCAGTGCGGCGCCCTCTGTGGGGTCTGTTCCGGCGCACAGTTCGTCGAAAAGCACCAGTGAATTTCCGTTTACCTGCTTCAAAATAGAAGTAATATTTGTCATATGGGAGGAAAAGGTACTGAGGTTCTGTTCAATACTCTGCTCATCTCCGATATCTGCAAAAACTTCTTCAAAAATGGACAGCTCTGAACGGTCATTGGCAGGAATATGGAGACCAGCCTGGCCCATCAGCGTGAAAAGCCCTACGGTTTTTAAAGAAACGGTTTTGCCGCCGGTATTAGGGCCTGTGACAATCAAAAGGTCAAATTCTTCTCCCAGATGAATGTCAATGGGTACGACCTTGCGGCTGTCTAACAGCGGGTGGCGTCCCTTGCGGATGCGGATGCGGTGTTCTTCATTAAAAATCGGCGCAGTTCCGTTGTAATTCCGGGCCAGGGAGCCTTTGGCAAAAATAAAATCCAGTTCTGTTAAAATCTCATAGTCATCCTGCAGACAGGAGACATATTCTCCGGTGAGACTGCTTAAATTGGCCAGAATCACTTCGATTTCTTCCTGCTCCTTCAGATAAAGCTCTTTCAGCTCGTTGTTTAGCTTCACAATTGCCATAGGTTCAATGAAAAGGGTGGAGCCGGTGGAGGACTGATCGTGAATCATGCCCGGCACCTGGCCTTTGGATTCTGCTTTTACCGGAAGGCAGTAGCGGCCGCCCCGCATGGTGATAACGGCATCCTGCAAATGGGTGCGGTTGCTGTTTAACAGATCGTTCATCTGGCTGCGGATTTTTTCATTGGTATTTTTGATGGAACGGCGGATGTTTTTCAATGTTGAGGAAGCGTCGTCTGCAATTTCGTCCTCGGATAAAATACAGCGCCGGATTTCGTCTAACAGAGGGCTTAAAGGCTCTAACCTGGAAAAATAACTGTCCAGGGAATCGGCTTTTGCATCTTCCCGTTCGCTGCGGGCGTAGGCTTTGGCGCGTTTGGCCACCTCCAGCAGGGAGGCAATCTTTAAAAATTCTCCGATGCTGAGGGCGCCGCCCACTTCCAGACGCTTCAGGGAAGCGCCTAAATTGTGGATGCCGGAAAAAGAAAGAGAGCCTTTCTGGTAAATTCTTGTCAGTGCGTCAGAGGTCTGCTGCTGGGCAAGCTGAATCTCTGCCAGACTGACGGAAGGGGTCAGGTTTTGGCAGAGGGTTTTGCCGGAGGCAGAGGTGGCGCATTCGGCGAGCATATCTATGATTTTATGGTATTCTAGTGTTTGGAGTGCTTTTTTGTTCATTTGGGTGATCCTTTTCTTTTTATATATTAGTGGAGAGGGGTTCTCAGGGTAAATGTGTGAAGAACCCTCAGGACTCCTCCCAACAAGCAACGCTGAGGAAGTTGAAAGGTATATAGTTGGGTCCCTCCTCAGGGTAAGGCTCAGGACTCCTCCCAACAAGCAACGCTGAGGAAGTTGAAAGGTATATAGTTGGGTCCCTCCTCAGGGTAAGGCTCAGGACTCCTCCCGGTAGTCAGGGTGGAGGGGAGTTGTAGGTTAAGAACCGGGTCCCTCCTCAGGGTAAATTATACCCTATAAATAAAATTCTTGCAACAAGGCGGGGAAAAACGTATAATAGTCATAGTTAGGTAATTTTTGGGGAAAGACGTGGACGGAACTGTATTTTATTAGGAGGGCGTACCATGAAGCAACAAGAGAAGAAGGGGCAGGAATTTGATTTTATTAAGGAGAAAATAAAAGACAAACCGGTCAACAAGCGGCGGCTGTTGGTTCGCGGGGGCTTTAATCTTCTCTGTGCTGTGATTTTCGGGCTTGTGGCTTGTTTTGTATTTGTGCTGCTGAAACCTTATCTGGAAGAATGGCTGTATCCGGAGGAAAGTTCTACCATTAGTATTCCGAAAGACGATGTTCCCCAGGAGGAAGAGCCGAAGGAACCGGAAGAAACACCGACGCCTGTCCCGGCAGAACCGGAAACGGAGCCTGTTGTGGTGGAAGCGGAACTGGAAATTGAAGATTATCAGGAACTGCAGAATAAACTGTATGAAATCGGAAAGCAGGCCAATAAATCTATCGTAACAGTTACCGGCGTGACCAGCGGCAAGGACTGGTTTAATACGCCTTATGAAAATGAGAACAGCGCGGCGGGAATTGTGATTGGAAACAACGGCCAGGAATTGCTGATTCTGACAGAGAAAAAGGTGATCAAAGACGCCCAGGCAATCAGCATTACTTTTATTGATGAGGCAATGGTTTCCGCTTCTCTGAAAAAATACGACGGGAATACAGGAATTGCCATTATCAGCGTGCCTCTGGATGAAATACCCGAGGAAACCATGGAGCATCTGGCAGTGGCGTCTCTGGGAAATTCCTATATGGTTCAGCAGGGAACGACTGTGCTTGCCATCGGAAGCCCTCTGGGAGCCAATTACTCTATTTTATGCGGAACCATCACTTCATATCAGAATGAAGTTTCCACCATAGATAAAAATTTCACCATATTCACTACGGACATTGTCGGCAGCGCAAACGGAAGCGGCGTGCTGATTAATCTGGAGGGTGAAATTGTGGGATTGGTACTGCAGAGCTACAGCAGCCAGAGTGATCGGAATACCATTACGGCTCTGTCGATTTCTGAGCTGAAGCAGATTATAGAAGATTTATCCAATAACCGGGATGTTCCCTATGTGGGACTGCGTTTAAGTACCGTGACAGATGGCATTGCCAGGGAATACAGTATTCCCAAGGGCGTTTATATTAAATCCGTGGAAATGGATTCTCCGGCGATGGCAGCGGGGCTGCAGGAAGCAGATGTGATTGTAAAACTCAATGGAGAAGAGGTTGCCACGGTAGAGCAGTATAACCAGAAAATTTATGCGCTGAATCCGGAAGATACGGTTACTGTTTCAGTGAAGAGGCAGAACGGAGAAGAATATGTGGATTTGGAATGCGCAGTGGTGATTGGCGTACTGAAATAACAGTGAACATTGAAACAGGAAGAAGGAGTAGAGTTATGAAATTTATAGAGGAATTGAGAGAGGGAGAACGTGTTGGGAGCATCTACCTGTGCAAAACAAAGCAGACAGCTTTGACAAAGGCCGGAAAGCCTTACGAGTCATTGATTCTGCAGGATAAGACAGGAACGCTGGATGCCAAAATCTGGGACCCTAATTCTCAGGGAATTGACGAATTTGAAGCGTTGGATTATATTGATGTGGTGGGAGACGTCACCAGTTTTCAGGGCGCACTGCAGATGAATATCAAACGGGTCCGCAAAGCCCGGGAAGGAGAATACGATCCGAAAGAATATCTGCCGGTCAGCGAGAAAAATATTGACGGCATGTATCAGGAGCTTATCGAATTTATCCAGGACATGAAAAATCCCTATCTGAAAAAATTATGCAGCAGCTTTTTTCTGGAGGATACAAAATTCGAAAAAGAGTTCAAGTTCCACAGTGCGGCAAAAAATGTCCATCACGGATATGTAGGAGGACTTCTGGAACATACTTTAAGCGTGACAAAATTATGCAATTATTATACTCAGGCGTATCCTCTTTTGAATAAAGACTTGTTGCTGACAGCGGCAATGTTTCATGATATCGGAAAACTTCAGGAGCTTTCGTCTTTTCCGGAAAATGACTATACAGACGCCGGACAGTTGCTGGGGCATATTATTATCGGAGAAGAGTGGGTGGGAGAGCACATTCGCAAAATTCCCGGATTTCCGGTGAAACTGGCCAATGAACTGAAACACTGTATTTTGGCGCATCACGGAGAACTGGAATACGGATCGCCCAAAAAGCCGGCTCTTGTGGAAGCGGTGGCCCTCAGTTTTGCAGACAACACGGATGCTAAGATGCAGACGATGAAAGAGGCTCTTGCTTCAGCCGGAGAAAACAACGGCTGGCTGGGTTACAACCGGCTCTTTGAGTCCAATATACGGAAAACCAGTACAGAGATTTTTTAGTGTTGAACAATATGTGCTTTGGAACATTATGATTGAAACCGTGAGGAATATAAAAATGCCCATATACAGAAAATGGCTGTATGGGCATTTTTTAAAATATGGATGAAAAAAGAATTTCGTAATTGGGCAAAGCAGGGGAAACATTTGCAGATTAATTTGGAACAAATACAGTAAGGAATCAGGATGATGAAAGAAAAAAAACAGCGGAACGGGAAACAGGATTTTTCCAGGCAGGAGAATAAAAATTTTTTTCAAAAGGATATGGAGCTGGAACTTCTGATAGAAGATATGGGGACGGAAGGAGAGGGGATTGGGAAAAAAGAAGGCGTGGCATTTTTTGTAAAAGATGCCGTATTGGGCGATCTGGTATGGGTGAAAATCATGAAAATGAAGAAAAATTACGGATATGCCCGTCTCATTCAGGTATTGAAGCCCTCTCCTTACCGGACAGAGCCGCGGTGTCCCATGTACCGCCAGTGCGGCGGCTGCCAGATTCAGGCTTTGGATTATGGAAAACAGTTGGAATTTAAGGAAAATAAGGTAAAGAATAACCTGAAGCGAATTGGCGGCTTCCAATTGGAGGAAGCTGCCTGTGAATCAGGAAAAGGGCTGCCGGTAATACATCCGGTAATGGGGATGGAAGAGCCGTACCATTACAGAAACAAGGCGCAGTTTCCCATCGGAACGGATAAAAATGGAAATATCGTCACTGGATTCTATGCGGCCCGCAGCCATACCATCATTCCCAACCGGAACTGTTTTCTGGGCGTGAAACTCAATGAAGAAATACTAAATCTTGTGATTGAATTTATGGAAGAAAACGGGATTGCCCCATATCAGGAAACCACCGGCACAGGGTTGGTGCGGCATGTGCTGATTCGGTGCGGATTTGCCACAGGAGAGGTGATGGCCTGTCTTGTGATAAATGGAAGAAAACTTCCTTTTGCCGATAAACTAACAGCAAAACTGCAGAGTATTCCGGGAATGACCAGTATTACCCTGAATGTGAATGAGAAAAATACCAATGTAATTCTGGGCGATGAAATTATTCCGCTCTGGGGGCAGAACTATATTACCGATTACATCGGAAATGTAAAATATCAGATTTCTCCCCTGTCTTTTTATCAGGTCAATCCGGTACAGACGCAGAAATTATATGAAAAAGCTCTGGAATATGCAGAGCTTACCGGCACAGAAACCGTATGGGATCTTTATTGCGGGATCGGGACGATTTCATTGTTTCTGGCCCAAAAGGCGAAGCAGGTGTACGGTGTTGAACTGGTTGGCCCTGCCATAAAAGACGCCAGAAATAACGCCAGGATAAATGGAATTACGAATGTGGAGTTTTTTGTGGGGAAGGCAGAAGAAGTGCTTCCGGAGTTCTATGAAAAAGGAATTTCAGAACATCCGGGAGCCGAAATGCTGCATCCGGATGTAATTGTAGTAGACCCGCCCAGAAAAGGCTGCGATGCCAGGTGCCTGGAAACCATTGTGAAAATGCAGCCGAAGCGTGTGGTCTATGTGAGCTGTGATTCAGCCACACTGGCTCGGGATTTGAAGTATTTGTGCGGGGAAGGATATGAGGTGAGGGAGGTGCAGCCGGTGGATATGTTTCCGCAGACGACACACACAGAATGTGTGGTGTGGATACAAAGGAAACATATCTAGAAATCCTTTGTTTTAAGCAGTTTTATAAGCATTTTGTGTTTGCGGAAGATGAAGAGGGGAATCGGAAAAAGAGGCTGGAGAAGTATTTTGAGGTTTCGGCGGTGGTTGATGTGGGGGGGGGTGGGGATACAAACGAAAAATCAAGGCTTTCCGCAATCAACGTGTCTATGTAGTGTACACCCTGATAATAAAAAGCACGATATAAATGAATAGAAGAGAGATTTAAGTATATTAACATATGTTAGTTTTGGCAGAGTATGTTTGAAGATTTATGCTGTACACTAAAAATATAATGATTGTAAAATAATGTTTGGACATGCTTTGTTAAAATCTGAAAGAGGATAGTGGGTAAAAATTATAAGGGATTATTTTTAAAATATTTTAAAAAGAATATAAAACTATGAGGAGGAAAGTAATTGTGAGATGCAAGTGTAGATATGAAATTTTCATTAGTTCAACATTTGAAGATTTGAAAAAGGAAAGGGGGATAGTTATAAATGAAATAAATAAAATGGGACATATTCCTATAGCTATGGAATTATTTTATGCAGAAAACAAGGCTCCTTGGGAAGTTATTAAAGAAAAAATAATGGAATGTGATTATTATATACTTATAATTTCTGATAGGTATGGAAGCATATGTGAAGAAGCAGGAAATGGAAATAGTTATACACATGAAGAATTTCTATATGCTAGAGAATTACATAAGCCTATACTGATTTTTTTAAGGAGCAAAGAAAGTATAAAAGAATTGCCAGAAGAATATAGAGAAAGGATATATGGAAAAGAATTAGAAGAATTTCGGGAATTAACTAAAGGATATCTTTCATCTTATTGGGAGGATAAATCAGATTTGGGCATGACGTTCCAGTCAGCTATGAATAAAGAAATAAGTACTGAACCACAGAGGGGTTGGATAAGAGGCATTGTGCCTGAAATTTTAAACTTAAGAAAAGATTTAAATGAGGAAAAGCCAATAATATATTTAGTTGGGGCAGATTCAGTAGGGAAATCGACAATTGCTCTAAGATTAAAAAATAGATATAATTTAGATTCAGTAGTGGGAGTTGATGTATTAAGAAATGGAATAGGTGGATTGCTTAAGAGCCAACAATTAGAAAATTCGGAAATAACGCGTTTATTAACAAAACATACATCTTCTCTTAGCCAAATGGAAATTGATAAAAGAAGTGAACTATTATTTGAACCAATAATTGCTATGGTTGATAGACTGCATCACAAAAAGTACAGTGCGATTATTGAAGGAATTGATATTTCGCCGATGCGATTATTTGAACAACGTAGAGTTAGCAGAAAGTTTGACATAGTGATTAATGTCTGTATGAAAGATGAAGATGAACATATGGATAGATATAATAGAAGAAGGGCAAGTAATACAGAAGGACATCATCAAGATTCTATTGAAGAATTCAGAAAAAATATTCGAGTTAAACAAGAAAAATTAATTGAAGATATTGAGATGATACGTAAGAATAAATATTTCCAAAATGAAAAAAGGATACATAAATTTTATAATTTATATAATGATGGAGAAACAAAAGAAATTTTACAAGAGATAGATAAGATTTTATTATCTTTAAATAATAAAAGAGGAGCAGGTAATGGAAACTTTTAAATTAATTAATCATATTGAGTCGTGCGAAGTGAATTTTTCTAGTAATGATGCAGCAACCGAGATTGCCAGATATAATGCATTTTCTGGAATGAAAGCAATATTTTCTTGTATGGAATCTAACGGTATATTGGGATCAGAATCTAAATTTATAGAACTCCCAGATTTTACTTATTCTAAAAATGCAGAAAGATGGAATTCAGGGTTTTCAAATGGTTGCATTATGTTCCTTGACACTAAAGATACACCATTTATTCCGATTGGATTTAGACCAAATAGTTGTGGAGTTACTTTTGCTAAAATAGAAGGATGGAATGGCGATGGCAATAATTTTTTGAAGCAATTTAAAGAGATAATAGATGAGAATTCGGATATAAATAGTGATGATTTTGGTAGAAAAAATCATTTTGTTGGAATCTACAAAAAAAATGATGAGTTCTATATTATTTTACATGGGTCTTTTAGTAAAATTAAATCGGGTGTAAATGGAATACCCGGATTATATTATGATAAAGAACACTATTGGGATAATAAATTAAAAAAATATACAAATGAGAATTTAGAATTAGTTTATTTAATTGGAGAAGAAGCAGTTGAATATTATCAATACTATAAGAAATATGAAAATCTATCTACAAAGCTTAGAAAACAAATTATTGATAATCTGTTTCCTAATAATGAGTTGATTTTTGAAGGAACACATCAAGGATTTTATGATATTAATACTATATTGTTAGGAGGATATTTTTCAAAAAATCCAATTACATGTCCAATTATGGTCTCCCCAGATATGCCACTATATGAAGTAGAAACTCCCAAAAGTGTCATTTCAATAAAAAATCAAAATTATTATTGTTTGCCGCATGGAGCAGGATATAAATTAGCAACAGATTGCATGGCTCAACTTACAGATATACCAAATATTTTTTCATTGCAATATGAAAATGAAGCGAAGGTTTTTACTAGATATATTGAACTATTTCCTTTTGAATATAGAAAAGATATTATAGATGTTTGTTGTACGAGACATAAGTTGGGCTGTGTTAGTAATAGGTTTGAGCCTATATTAAATATTAAAATCTAATGTTAATTAGAATATGACAAATTTGTAATGTCGTGTTTTAATGTCTTAATAAATTTATTATAAGGTAGATTTGATATAGAACAAATAGAAGTTGTCTTTTGAAAGTATGAGTGGATATGTTTTGATGGAATGTGCATGTTGAGACGGTTGTAATGCTTTCCCACAAAAAACCCGATAGCGTAATCAACGTAAAAGTGGAGTTTGGCGAGGGTGAGGGCAAAGTGCCACTTGATAATATTGCCAAGAGAGCTGAAGCGTATAAGCCGAAAGAGCGAGTTACATACAAGATGATTAAGGGGTACATAGAAGCGAAGTATGGCTTCAAAGTACATACCGCATATATCGCAGAGGTAAAACGAGATTTAGGTTTGCCGATGTATGATGCCCCTAATGCGGTAGAGAAATTGAAACAGCCGAGGAAACATCCGACAGCGGAGAAAGTGGAAGCGATAAAGGATGCGTTGAAGCATTTTGAAGTTATCTGATAATCATAAGCGTATCATTAGAGATAGTGGTACGCTTTTCTTGAAAGAATTTGTTAGAAGTAGTAATATAAAAATACTTAGATATATTTGGGAGGAGGAAAAGAAAGTGAATCGCATCACAGAAATAACAAAACGTGACATTTTGGATTTATTTAAAAATGGATTGGAAATAGATGATTTTTTTGCAACTAGAACTGTTCCGTATCCCTATTTTGGTAGGCTTGAAGAATTAGACTTCCTTAAAAGGTTATATAAGTTGAAAGATATGCCAAGCAATGATTCAAGATATGAAAATGCAGAACAGGATATTTGGCAACATACAGTTAATAACGATGATTATTCTGATTGTTGGGTTTTTGAAGATGAAAGATTTTATTTGCAAAATGGTGATGATGAAACATATTTAAAATTTTTATGTGAAGTGTTCCACCCTGCTGTCAGATATGAAAAAGGTTACTGGAAAGAATTTTTAACAGAAATCAATAAATTATTGCAAAATGATGGATATGAGCTTTATCCAGCGGAAAAAGTATCTAACCGTGAGGTTTATAGATGGAGAATATTTCAGCGAGAGGAAAGTGCATTGTTTGTTCCATATTCTCAAAGGAATGAGAAAGATATAAAAGAAAAAAGGATAGTTTTGTCCATAAATCGAAAAGCCAGGAATCAAATTTATCAATTTTTGGAACGATGCAATATAGAATATCAAGCAACTGATGATACAGGATATAATTACAGTACCAATATAGCGGCAGATGTATTTTATGACATAAGACAGTTTTATGTGCCAAAGTGCTTTAATAATCAAAAGGAATATGTTGAAACTGATAATTTGCAAGATTTTATAATCTCTAATTTGCCATTTTGTGTTTTGGACGCAATAGAGCTTTTTGCCAGACATAGTATGTTGGATGATTTTGAAGCCCAAATTAATACAATACTAAAGTTGAATGATATTGCGTTTCAGCTTAGTAATGGGAAAATAGTAAATTCATTTGATGTTCAAATAACCCAAAACTCACTAGGAGTAGTGGAAGAAGCTGGATTGAAAGAATTGTTGCAAGAGGCATCTAAATATTATGATGCAAATAATATGCAAATTGCAGTAGAAAAACTTTGGGATGCATTTGAAAGATTAAAAACGTATTACTGTTCCCCATCCATAGACAAAAAGAAATCTGTAAATAAGATTGTAAAGGACATGGGAAATAATCAACAAGCGTTTATGGAATTATTTGATAGAGAATTTCATGCACTTACATCTCTCGGAAATGATTTTAGAATTAGACACCATGAAACAACAAAGGTTGATATTCAAGATAAAAGGCACTTTGAATATTTTTATAAGAGATGCTTGACATTAATTTCAACAGCAATTGAGTATTTAGATGGAAGATGTTTATAAAACTAAGGAATCAAGTATTTTTATAGCTTTGTACAAGAATGAATTTGAGCTTATAATGAAGCTATAAAGGAGGTTGATACCTTATGAGAGAAAAGAAGAACCATTTGTATGTGGACAGCCAAGAAAGGAGTATTTTATTACATAGCCTTGTAGAACTGAAAAACCAACTCATACAGCAGGGCAGATATACAGACTGCGTTGACGAACTGATATTCAAGGTCGTAAACGCACCAGTAAAGAGAATGAAAATTGAATATGTCTAAGGCACATCACAGAGCCGTTTATTCTTATTGATTTTTAAGAGTAAGCGGCTTTTTTGCGTTCTGTCGTTCTCTGATATTGTTACATAGCCACCTTGACAAAGTGGCTAAATCTATGCGAAAGGAGGACGCACCCTATGTCAAATTGCAAAGTGATTGCTTTAACCAACCAGAAAGGCGGCGTCGGAAAGACCACCACGGCGGTCAATCTGGGCGTAACTCTGGCACAGCAGGGCAAAAAGGTACTGCTCATTGATGCCGACGCACAGGCAAATCTAACCATGTCGCTCGGTTACAGCCGACCAGACGACTTGCCCGATACGCTCTCCACCATCATGCAGGACATCATTGATGATAAACCCGTCGATGTTTCCAGAAGCATCCTACACCATGACGAGGGCGTTGACCTGCTCCCGTCCAACATTGAACTGTCGGGACTGGAAGTAAGGCTGATTAACGCCATAAGCCGTGAAAGCGTGCTGAAAACCTGCATCAATGAGGTGAAAAAGAATTATGATACTGTCCTCGTGGATTGTATGCCGAGCTTGGGTATGCTGACAATCAATGCGCTTGCGGCTGCTGACAGCGTGGTTATCCCGACACAGCCCCACTATCTTTCTGCCAAAGGCTTAGAGCTGTTGCTTCGCTCCGTTTCTAAGGTCAAACGGCAAATCAATCCCCATCTGCGGATTGACGGTATTTTAATGACGATGGTAATGCCACGCACGAATATCTCTAAAGAGATTACCGCAACGGTAAAGAGTGCCTACGGGCAGAGGATTAAAGTTTTTGATGCCCAAATACCCCATTCCATCCGTGCGGTAGAAGCCACCGCAGAAGGCAAGAGCATTTTTGCCTACGACAAAGGCGGCAAGGTAGCCGCAGCTTATGAGCAGTTTGGAAAGGAGGTGGCAGAGATTGGCGAGAAACAAAAGAACAGAAATCGAGCTGACCGCATACGATGACCTCTTTGAAACGGACGAGAGCCGTGCAGAAGCAAATCTAAGCAGGATAAGGGAAATACCCATTTCCGAGATTGACGAGTTCCCAGACCACCCATTCAAGGTTTTGATGAATGAGGATATGGAGCAGCTTGTGGAAAGTGTCAGTCGGAGCGGCGTAATGACCCCTGCGACAGTTCGGCAAAAAGAGGACGGACGGTACGAGCTTATCAGCGGTCACAGGCGGAAAAAGGCTTGTGAGCTTGCAGGTCTTGAAACGCTGAAATGTGAGGTTAAGGAGCTGACCCATGATGAAGCGATTATTGTCATGGTTGAGAGTAATCTCCAACGCTCTGTTATTCTGCCGAGTGAAAAAGCCTTTGCTTATAAAATGCGGTTAGAAGCAATGAAAAGACAGGCAGGCAGACCCCCGAAAGAAAATGCGTCGCCATTGGCGACTAATTTATCAAAGGGGCGTTCTGATGAAGAATTAGGCGAACTTGTTGGAGAAAGTAAAGACCAGATACGCCGATTTATCCGTTTAACCGAGCTTGTGCCCGAAATCCTGCAAATGGTAGATGAACGCCAGATTGCTTTCCGTCCTGCGGTGGAAATCTCCTATCTTTCCGAGGAACAGCAGTACACGCTTTTAGAAGCGATGGGCTACAACGATGCCACCCCCTCACTTGCACAGGCTATCAAAATGAAAAAGTTTATGCAGGAGGGAAAACTCACGGACGAGGTTATCCAGTCCATCATGCAGGAGGATAAGCCAAACCAGAAAGAGAAGCCTGCCTTTAAGGACGAGCGGATAACCAAGCTCATACCGAAATCCATCCCCAGAGGGCAGGAAACGGATTTTGTCGTAAAGGCGTTGGAGTTTTATAACCGACACCTGCAAAGGCAGCGGGGGCAGGAAAGATAACCGCACACTTGGGGAGAAGTCTGCCCTTTGGGGGACAGCAAATTTTTTTCGGCTTCCCCCTCTCCACACCTCTCCCCCTAGATACTGCCAGTAACTATCCGAGAAAAGAATTATTAATGCTGTCCACATGGGCGGCTTATTTTCTGCCAGAAAGTCAACTATCAACATGAGAACGAACAGGAGGTAACGATGAAGATTCGTAAATTATTCAAGAGGGCTGCGGCGTTAGCATTGGCTGCGGTCACGGCATTGTCCGTCATCCCTGCCACGACAGCGTTTGCAGCGGGCGACATCGGCACGATTTCCTTTACCCACACCTACGACGGTGCAGGGAACGCCATGAGGTATAATTCCAGTGCCAACATTGGAGGTCATACCGCAGGCGGCACGGGGGAATACAAGTACCGCATGTATGTGGACGGGGAAACGGCGTTCTGCCTTCAGCCAGGAGTGCCGCTGAAAACAGGGAACACGCTGGCAAAGGCTTCTTCCAACGCTTGGAACGCTCTCTCCGCAGAACAGAGGAAGGCGGTGGGGCTTGCACTTTTGTATGGGTATCAGGGGAACAGCGGGAATTTATCTGGGAGCGATGATGAGAAATGGCTTGCCACCCAGACCCTTGTGTGGGAGTTCGTCACGGGATGCCGCAATTCCACAAGCCCGTACAGCCAGACAAGCACGACCGTTTACAGCCTGCACTTTGGCTCAAACTATGCCAACAGCGGGGCGGTGGCGGCTTACGACCAGATTGTGTCGCTGATGACAAGGCACAGCACAATTCCGAGCTTCATGTCGGCAGGGAAGAAAGACATTACAAAGGAGCTTGCCTATAAGGACGGGAAGTACAGCTTAACGCTGACGGATAAGAACAATTCCCTTTCCGAGTATTCCTTTACCAGCTCCGACAGCAATGTAAAGGTATCCAAGTCTGGGAACAAGCTCACCATCACGTCAAAGAAAGCCATTGACGGCAAGGCGAGGATTACGGCGACAAGGAACAACACGCCGACGGTCAGCAGCGGGGCGATGATGATTGCTTACGGCGACCCCAACTTGCAGGACGTCATTACGGGCGTGGAAAACGTAGATACCATGACGGCGTATATCAACGTGGAAACGCCGACAGGCACGGTCGCACTGAAAAAGACTTCCGAGGACGGCGTTGTTGCGGGGATTTCTTTTACCATCAAAGGCGACGGTTTCAACAAGACCGTAAAAACAGACAAGGACGGAAACATCACGGTGGAGGGGTTATTCCCTGGCACTTATACTGTCACAGAGCAGTCCATTGACCGCTATGAGCCGCAGAAAACCCAGACCGTAACAATTATCGGCGGGAAAACCTCTACGGTGACGTTCAGCAATGCCTTAAAGCGTGGAAGCCTTGAGGTTGTGAAAACATCCGAGGATAATCTTGTGGAGGGCGTGAAGTTCCACCTTTACGGCACTTCTTTAAGCGGATTGGCAGTTGATGAATATGCCATAACCGACAAGAACGGACTGGCAAAGTTTGAGAACGTCCTTATCAACGGCAGCACGCCATATACCCTTGAGGAAGTGGACACGGCAATCCGCTATGTCGTGCCTGCATCCCAGACCGCCCCGATTGAGTGGAAGAAAGTTACAAACCGCAGCTTCCACAACATTTTGAAGAAGTTCAATGTCACGGCATTAAAGACCGACGTGGAAACGGGAAAGAAGCCGCAGGGCGACGCTTCCCTTGCAGGTGCGGTTTACGGCATCTATAAGGGGGAGGAACTGGTTGACACCTACACCACCGATGAAAACGGGCAGTTCACAACGAAATATTATATCTGCGGAAACGATTGGAGCGTCCGTGAGATTACCCCGTCCGAGGGCTATCTCTTAGATACAACCGTACACCATGTAGGCGCAGAGCCAGAGCTTTACACCGTGGAATACAATTCTGCAAAGAACGACGTAAACGAGCAGGTTATTAAAGGAAATATTGCCATCATCAAGCACACCGACAACGGAGAAACCCAGATTGAAACGCCAGAGGAGGGTGCTGTTTTTGAGGTATATTTGAAATCCGCAGGCAGCTTCGATGCGGCGGAGGAAACCGAGCGTGACACGCTTATCTGCGATGAGAACGGATTTGCCCAGACAAAGGATATGCCATACGGCATTTATACCGTGCATCAGACCTCTGGATGGGATGGGCGTGAGCTGATGAAAGATTTTGATGTATTCATCTGCAAGGACAGCCAGACCTACCGCTACCTTATCAACAACGCCAACTTTGAGAGCTATATCAAAATCGTTAAGAAAGACGTGGAAACAGGCAAAGTCATCCCCTATGCAGGCGCAGGCTTCCAGATTTACGACCCGAACGGCGAGCTTGTGACGATGACGTTCACTTATCCCGAAGTGACGGAGATTGACACGTTCTACACCACGGCGGACGGCGGGCTTATCACGCCGCAGACCTTAGAATACGGCAAAGGATATTCGCTTGTGGAAGTGCAAGCCCCATATGGCTATGTCCTCGACTCCGAGCCAGTCTATTTTGACGTGGAGCAGGAAAATTCCGAGGAGGAAAGCGGCATCACCATTGTCAAGGTGGAACGCTCCAACATGGCACAGAAAGGGAAAATCACGGTAGGAAAATCTGGGGAGGTATTCAGCAGGGTATCAGGAAACAAGGGATTATATCAGCCAATTTTTGCCGTGGATAATTTGGAGGGCGCAGTTTATGAGATTACCGCAGCCGAGGACATCATTACAACGGATGGAACAGTAAGAGCCGAGAAAGGCGAGGTTGTAGATACAATTACCACAGGCGAGGACGGAATGGCAGAATCTAAGGAGCTTTATCTCGGAAAGTATGAGGTTAAGGAAATCACAGCCCCGTATGGCATGGTATTAAACGATGAAATCCATGCGGTCGAGCTTGTGTATGCGGGACAGGAAATTGAAGTGACAGAAGCAGGCACGGATTTTTACAACGAGCGTCAGCGTGTGGAAATCGACGTAATCAAGAGCCTTGAGGTGGATGAAGCATACGGCGTAGGCAATAACGGAGAAATCAAAGACGTTACGTTTGGTCTGTATGCCGCCGAGGAACTGACCGCCGCCGATGGTTCTTCTATCCCTGCGGATGGACTGATTGAGGTTATTTTCCTTGATGAGAACGGTCACGGAAAGGCAATCAGCGATTTACCGATGGGCAGCTACTATGTGCAGGAAATATCAACAAACTCCGCTTACCTTGTCAGCGACGAGAAATACCCTGTTGACTTCGAGTACGCAGGGCAGGAAACCGCCGTTGTGCATATCACAGCCAACGAGGGAGAAGCCATTGAAAACGAACTGATTTACGGCTCTGTCAGCGGTAAGAAATCCAATGAGGACGGCGAGGATTTAGGCGGTGCGTTCATCGGCATCTTTCAGATAGGGACAACAGAATATACAAAGGAAAATGCAATCGCAACTGCCACATCCGAGGATGACGGCAGTTTTTCTTTTGAGGAAGTACCGTATGGCACATGGGTAATCCGTGAAATTGAAAGCCCGAAAGGATATGTACTCTCCGAGGAAGAAATCAGCGTGACAATCAGCGAGGTTGATGAAGTTGTAGAGATTGAGCTTGTCAATTACTTCATCACGGGCAATATCACTCTGACTAAAGTAGACAAGGACTACCCAGAAAACAAGCTGACAGGTGCGGTATTTGAGGTTTACTCGGATACAAACGAAGATGGAAAACTGGATAAGAAAGATAAGCTGCTCGGCGAGATGGGCGAGGTGGAAAAAGGCGTGTACCAGATGGACGACCTGCGTTACGGCAAGTACCTTGTCCGTGAGAAAACCGCCCCGACAGGCTTTGTTCTGGACGAGAATGTCTATCCCGTATCCATTGAGGAAAACGGCAAGACCTATAACGTAGAGAACGAAGCGGGCAAAGGATTCTTAAATGAAGCACAGAAAGGAAGCCTTAAAATCGTCAAGACATCTTCTGATGGCAAGGTGGAGGGCTTCTCTTTCCGTGTCATCGGCAAAGATTACGACCAGACATTCAAGACGGACAAAAACGGCGAAATCGCCATTGACGGCTTGCGTATCGGCGAATACACCGTGTCCGAGGTCAGCGATAAGGCATCTTCTGGATATATCCTGCCCGCCGACCAGAAAGTGACCATCAAGACGGACGAAACGGCGGTTGTAACCATGCACAATGAGCTGCGTGACACACCGAAAACAGGCGACGACTTCAGCCTTGGCTTGTGGGTGAGCCTTGCGGCTGCATTTACAGTCGGTGCAGGAATCTTCGGGTTTGCAGGCTATCAGTGCGGAAGAAAGACAAAGGAGGACTAAGCAGGATGAGGGGAAAAACCATCATCGCCATTGTGCTTATGGCGTTTATCGGCGGTGCGGCTGCGTGGCTGCATATCCGCAGGAAATAAGTTGAGAGAAATTTTACAGTTGTGGATTGGGGCGGTTTTCAGCGACCGTCCTCTTTCCATGTATGGAGGTAATTATGGACAGTCTGAAAACCATTGAGGGCAAAGTCAGAGCCGTCCTGCAAGAGAATGAGGACGCCAGAAATGACGACATGGTGCTGTACCTTGCCCTCTGCAACCTTTATCTGAAAGATGCGGGAGATATGCCGCTTGCCCAGATACTTTTGAACCATAAGGAGCTTGGCTTGCCGAGCTTTGAGAGCGTGGGCAGGACACGCCGCAAATTGCAGGAAAAATGCCCAGAGCTTTTAGGGAGTGTGCGGATGCAGAAAATCAGAGCCAAAGGCGAAAAGGCATACCGTAGATATGCGAAAGAATCGTGAGGTGAAAGATGCAGGATAAGTCTTTTGAATACGGAGGGCATCATTTTATCCCAGAGCGGCGGTTCACAAAGCGGGAAGATGATTTTTTCAAGATTACACGCAGGCTTCGGAGTGATACGGAGTTAGGATTTTTTGCCGCTGACTATTACGGCAGGGGAAGCCAGAAATTCCCTTATTCTTATGATGATTTTTATGCTGCATCCACGGATAAGAAATGCGATATTTTCCGCTGCGTGGAGAACGGCAGGCTGTACGTCCCCTGCCAGTATGAATTGCAGCAATATATGGACGGGAAACAAAAAGAGATACCACAAGGGCATACCACGATGCCCAGAGAGCGTGGGCAGAAAAAGGAAAGGAGGAACGCCTATGAACGGTGAAACACGCTCCAATCAGGGCTACGAAATCATAGAGAGCTGCACTATCGGGAACACGGAGCTTGTCATCGGGCATCACCCGAAAGCCCCGAACCCTTATGTATGCTGGTACTGTAAGGGCGGTGACAACTATTTCTGGGGCTGCTACTGCAATACCCTTGAAGCCGCAAGAGAGAAGCTGAACGAACGCTACCAGTCAGAGTGCCAGATGCCGTACAATCAACAGTCCAATAAATGACTGCACGACCTGTCCTTACCCCCGATATAAGGACAGCCGTGTTATCTTCTGCGATGTCTGCATCCGAAAGGTTTTAGACTGGCAGAGGGAGAAAAAGCAGGGAAAGGAGAAGCCCGATGGAGAATGAAGAAAAACGGATGATTAGCTCTTATGAGGTCATACAGAGCATCCACATCGGAAAAAAGGAATGGTGTTCGGCATAGACGAGAAAGAGGAATACCCGTATCTTGTCTGTTATTGCAGTTACGATAACCCGCTGTCCGCAGAGTGGGTAACAGATGCGGTCGGCTCGGATGACTATCTGGAAGCCATGCAGATTTTTACCGACAGGGTGCAGGAGCAGATAGGGCTTGTGCGGGCAGAGCAGGAACAGTTTAAGTTTGACATGACCCCGTTTACCATAGACGACTGCATCCCAGACAATAAAAATGACAGCATTGTGGGAAAGGTCGTTGTCATCAATGCCGAGGTCAACCGCTATGAGTACAGGCATTCCGCCTATCAGCTTGTATTGGTGGACGGCGGACACGGTGCAAGGGGCGGCAGGGGGCAGGCGGTGTTTGGGACTTCCCTTGCAGACGGCAAGCACGCCCGATGGGAAAGGTACGATGTGATTGGGGAAATTAAGCCAGAAAAAATGCCCGATTGGGCAAAAGAAGCCCTCACAAAAATCAAGGAACAGGAAAAAGCGAAAAAATCAAAGAGCAGGGAGGAACGCTGATGGAGATACGGGCTTTGACACAGCCAGAACAGAAATACACCTACGACCAGAGTATGCAGCTTGAGGGGCAGACGGGATGTATCGGTCATCTCCGAGGTGATTTTGCTCCCTCTGGATATGGCTTTTATACTTCTTGGAATGATACGAGGGAGCAATGGAAAACCGATGAATTTAAGGCAGGTCTGGACAGGGTTATCAATGCCATGCGTGAAGATAAGGGGCTTTTGCATAACCGCTATGATATGGGTGCATATGTAAAAAAATCCCCCGAAAGTGCGTTCAAAGGGAATTACTGTACCGAGTACGGATTCCGTGTGGATACGGAGAAACACGCTTTCCTGCTCCGCTGCAACCCGACAAAGGGCGACTATGATTTTTACTGCTACTGCTATGTGAAAGAATGGCTTGATAAGCACATGGTAAAAGCAGAACAGGGAATCCGCTTTATCGACCCCCATTACAAAGAGCTGTTCCGCATCTCAGACGGCGGCAAAATCATCATCACTTATGATTGGGGAGAAAAGGCGGAAAAGAGCTGCCGTTTCATTGATGAGTGCCATACCGAAGTGGGCAGCAGCCTCTACCACATCTGCGAGTTTGCCGAGCGTATGGAGAGTAACGGACACACCTATGAGCCGAAGCCGCAAGAGCCGCCATCCGTACAGAAAGCCCCGAAGCATAAAGACCATGAACGATAGGAGGGATTTGAAATGGCTGTAAACCAGAAAGCGGTCAGAGTATTAAATTAAGTCTTTGAAGCAGGCTTTACCGAAGAAAAAGCCATCGCCGCCATGACAATGGACGACATTCTCTCCATGCAGGGCATCACGGTGGCGGACATCACGCTCATCAATGAGCTGCAAAAGAGCATCAAAGGGAACAAGGTCATCTCCTTTCTGGGAGGTGGCATGGAATGAGCGGAGGACGGAAAATCTGCATGACGGACAGCGTAGGAAAGGCACTTTTTTCTGTCCCTGATGGCGGCATCATCCGTATGTTTTATGGGAACGGGGAGGATTATTTTGCCGTCTGCCGCTATCTGGATAAAACCCATGCAGAGATTGACGGCGTAAGGTATGCCGTTCGGGAGTTTGCAGGGAGGATGGAACGAAACAGAATCAGCTATGCCCCTGCTTAAAGGCGGGGCATGGATAAGAGGAGGATTGATATTTTATGGAACAGATTATTTTGTCGGGCGGTGGTAAGGAGTGAGTACCGAGCTAATCAACCGCATCACGGTAAAGAAAGACGGCGTTTACCTGTCCTCTCACAGCTCGAATGACACTTCTCCCTACCATTCATGGAGATGCAAGGGACTGTCAGAAATCTACGATGCCGAGGGGCAGAAAGGGCTTGACCGTGAGGTTATCCGTATGCTCTATGAATATGCAGAGCTTCGTGGGACGCATAAGAGCCTTGCCCGTTACCGCTACGCAAAGGATACTCCCGCCGCCCATGCCGTCTATCAGAAATATATGGATAAAATAGACGATTGTTATGGGCAGATGGACGAAGCTGATCAGAAAAGCGTCTGGTACAAGCCCACGGAAAAGGCAAAGGAATACCGAGCCTATGAGCGTGAGATGCGGGAAAAGATGTATTCCGAAATCGCTGAGAGGTGCGGGGAATACGACAGGAAGCAGAAAAACAAAGATTTGGAACGATAAGGAGGTGTGAGCCTATGGCTGCAAAGTACCAGCTTATCACGGAGCTGTACCGCCGCACGGGGAGGGACGTCACGAGAAACCCGCAGGCGTGGCAGGGCTTTTTATCCTCTGCCTGCCGCAATTATAAGTGCCGCTTTGACGAGCAGCTCTTAATCTACGCCCAACGCCCAGACGCTGTCGCAGTTGCCGAGATTGGCACATGGAACAGGCTTTTTAAAAGGTGGGTAAACAAGGACAGCAAAGGCATAGCGGTCTTTGACCCGAAAGGACGCAGGAACACGCTGAAATATTATTTTGACGTTTCCGACACCCATGAGGGCTATTATGGCAGCCGACCCGTCCCGATATGGCGGATGGATAAGCGGTACGAGCAGCCCGTCATGGAACGGCTTGCGGGCAGGTTCGGCGGCACGGAGGGCGGCGACCTTGTCGATTTCCTAATGCAGACGGCGGAGAACGCCGTGGAGGATAACCTGCCCGATTACCTTGCACAGCTTAAAGACTGTACGAAAGACAGCTTTTTAGAGGAACTGGATGATTTTAATATAGAAGTGATTTACAAGCGGCTTGCCGCAAACAGCGTCGCCTATATGCTGTTGAGCCGCTGCGGTCTGGATGCGAACGGGTATTTTGAGCGTGAGGATTTTTCGGACATTACAAATTTTAACACGCCTGCCACCTTAAACGCCATCGGCATTGCCACGAGCGACATTTCCGAGATGGCGTTAAGGGAAATCTCTGCGGCAGTCCGAAATGTGCAAATCGAAGCGAAACGGCAGAGCCACACATTTGCAAGGGACACTATAAGCCAGCAGCTCTGACGCTTAAATTAATATTTGCTCTCTTAGGGCAGCTTGGATTCAATCTTATAGACTAAACTGTCAATACGTTCCTATTTTGAACCATAAAATCCCTGTGCCCTGCTTTTTTCTTTTTTACTTTTCAC
>CAJTFX010000023.1 GCA_910575555.1 Lachnospiraceae bacterium
CGAAGAAATTCCATCCGCACGCTTCGTTCGACTTGCATGTGTTAGGCACGCCGCCAGCGTTCATCCTGAGCCAGGATCAAACTCTCATAAAAAGTTCTTTCCGGCCAGTCCCTTCCTTAACTTCGCCATCCTTACAAATGGATTCCCTTAAGTCCGGTTTGTCTGGCTTACTGTTTTTAGGTTGCATCTTTCAATGCCTGTTCTCTTGAATCTTCTGCCAGCCTCCATTGCTTTCGGCTGACTTCTCCGCTCGTTCAAGCGGAAACTCGTTTGAATCTTTCAAGGTTATTCCACTGTTCAGTTGTCAAGGTTGTCTGTTATCTCTCTTGCGCGACAACTTCTATATCTTATCACAGTCTTTCGCGTTTGTCAATAACTTTTTAAAACTTTTTTATAATTTATTTCTGTTTGTTTCCACCGTTTATCACGCGAGTGGAATTAAATAATATCACGTTCTTTTTCATATGTCAACACTTTTTTACAACTTTTTTCAAAAATTTTCCAGAACCTTTCTTAATGCAGGTAAATTCCTGTAAAATTGAGGCATTCCCGGGCTTATAGTGTCTATAAATAGAAGAAAGCTGTTGGTTCTGATACCTGGAAGCCGGCCGTTTTTACAGATTAAAGCTTAAATCCTTTACTGCAGCGCCAGTTATGGCAGTCTCTCGTCCGGCAGATACATTTTCCAGTTGGTATCATCTATAACAACAGCTTTCCCCGTTTTTGTAAAATTATTCCTCTTCTTTATGAAGTTCCTGCTCAGTAAAATCAATTGTCTCTTCTTCCACAGTCTCTTCGTCTATCTCTTCGTTTTCATTTCCAGGCGTTACAGCCTCTTCTTCAAAAATGGACTCGCATTTTGCGCCGCATTTATTGCAGAACACTGCATCCTGTTCCACCACTGTTCCGCAGGCGGGGCATTTTTTCTTGCCTTTTATCTCGGCTATCTCTGATTTCAACCGCTCAATCTCCATCAAAGACTCTGATATCAGATTGATTTCTTCAAATAACGGCTCTTCATCTTCTTTATGAAGTTCAAAATACTGTTTTCCGATTTCTGTATACTGCTTTTCAATGAAATCTTCTTTTGCTTTCATATCCAGATTCAGCCTTGCAAGCTCCGTCAGTTCTTTTGCTTTCTGAGATACATCTTTTCCGGTTGCCGAAATTGTTTCTCCTAACTTTGTAAAAAATGTCATAGCTTTTCCTCCTTAGGCTGCCGCTGCACCTTAACGTGTACAAATATATCCCACATATCCGGCATACATTGCAAGCATAATCGCTCCATGTAAGCGGCTGATTTGTTTTTTGCGCCATGCAAATATCCACACAACAGCGCTCATTCCAATTAAAATTATATCATCAATCAGATTTTCCATCAAGACTTCCATGGGACTAACTGCTCCCGCCACCCCAAGAACCAATAAGATATTGAAAATATTGGAACCGATGACATTTCCAATGGCCATATCGGTTTCCCCTTTTTTTGCGGCCACTAAAGAGGTCACCAGTTCCGGCAGCGATGTGCCGAAGGCCACAATAGTAAGGCCGATCAGCGTGGGACTTAACCCAAAGCTCTCTGCTATAGCGGAAGCGGAATCCACCACAAAGTCCCCGCCTGCCACAATGGCTCCCAGGCCCACCATAATATAAAGTATGCACTGCCACCCATTCAGTGCGGCAATTTCTTCTTCCCCGCTCTGATTTCTGGCCTTTTTTGCCTCCATCACCATCCATGCCAGAAATGCGGCAAATACCGCAAGCAGAATCAGCCCATCTGCTCTGCCTATCATCATACTTTGATTTCCCATCACCCAGAGCAGTACGGCTGCCAGAATTGACAGGGGGAATTCCTGTTTCATTGTGGATTCTTTCACCGGCAAAGGCGCAAATACCGCACAGGCGCCGCAGACAACCATCAGGTTAAAAATATTAGACCCCACCACATTGCTGATCGCCATGGTATTGCTTCCTTTTAATGCAGCCGCCACGCTGACTGCACATTCCGGCGCGCTGGTTCCCATTGCCACAATGGTCATTCCGATAATCATTCCGGGAATCCTGAGCTTCCTTGCAACACTGGCGCTGCCGTCCACAAAAAAATCCGCGCCCTTTATCAGCAGTGCAAATCCTACGATAAGAAATACATAATCCAGCATCTTTCCCTCCAAAATCTGAATCCGGCAAAAACCTGCCTCTCATAAATAATTCCAATCCAGTAAGCCTGCTGCTCCATTTCCAAAAATCAAATATTAAAACAGCACTTTTACCTCTGTTCCCTGCCCCGGTTCGCTTTCCAGTGAAATCTCCGCTTTATGCTGCGCGACGATATGTTTTACAATGGCAAGCCCCAGGCCTGTTCCTCCGTTTTGTCTGGAACGGCCTTTATCCACCCGGTAAAACCGTTCAAAAATTCTCTCCTGGTGCTCTCTTGAAATACCGATTCCTGTATCCCGCACCGACAGAAGGGTTCTGCCGGCTTCTGAAGCCACCGTTACGGTTACTCTGCCGCCCCGGTTATTATAGCGTATCCCGTTGCTGCAGAGATTGTACAAAAGCTCATCTATCAATTCCCTGTTGGCAAAGATCATCCGGGATTCTCCCTTCAGCTCCAGTGTTATCTCCTGTTTGGACGCCTGTATATCCATCATGTCCAGGCAGTGCTCCGCCGCCTTATATAAATCCATCTGCTGAAACTCAAATTCCTGCTCTCCCACATCCAGTTCTGACAATTTCAGGATATCATTGATCAGAGACAGAAGGCGGTCGGAGCATCTGTGTATCTCTCCGCCGAAACGTTTCGCGTCCTGTTCTTTGGCCATCCCGCTCTCAATCAGCTCCGCATATCCTGAAATGGCTGTCAGCGGAGTTTTCAGCTCATGGGAAACATTGGCGGTAAATTCCTGGCGCAGCCTGGCATGATCCAGAATATTCACATGCTGCCTGCGGATGGTCTGGATCAAGGGCAGGATTTCTTCATACACCGGCTCCTGGCTTTTGCCGTCTAAGTTGGAGGCCAGTTTTTCGATGGGCGACAGCAGCCGCCTGGTCAGATACCGGGACAGGATTCCGCACAGCAGTACGCTGAACAAAGACAGTACGGCAATCAGCGCCGCCGTATGTTTCAGAATCTGAAAAATATTTTCCGAATCCTTCCCGATTCTCAAAATCCCGCCGTTTTCCAGACGTTTTGCATAATAAAAGGTATGCACAGAACTGGTGGCAGACCGGCGCACCGCTGTTCCCTGGCCGGATTTTCCTGCGGCTTTGATTTCCGGACGGTCTTTATGGTTTTCCATGTTCTGCTGATCGGCGCTGCTGTCATATTCCACGCTTCCGTCTTTTCTGATCAATGTAATTCTCAGTCCGTCTTTTTCCAGAAGGACACGGTTTTCCTCTAACTTCTGCTTTTCCTGGATTAATGCCTGTATTATATGAGTATCATCTTTCAGGTCATCATATACCTGATTTTTGAAAATATTATAAAATAATATCATGGAAGTAACTGAAGCGGCCACAACGGCAAAAGACGACACCATAAGAAACTGAAAATTTATCTTTTTTTTCATATTTATCTGCCCATCACATATCCTACATTCCGAACGGTTTTGATTGCACCGCCGCCTTCTCCCAGTTTCTGCCGCAGAGTCTTGATGTGCATATCCACCGTGCGGCTCTCTCCCTCATAATCGAATCCCCAGACCTGATCCATGATTTTGTTCCGGGACAGAACGATTCCCTGATTAATCAAAAGCATTTTCAGCAATTCAAATTCTTTGAAGGTCAGCTCACAGACTGCGCCGTTTACGGTTACAATCCGTTTCTCGGTGTCCACCTCAATGCCGCCGCTGGTGAGAACAGGCGTTTCCACCATGTCTTTTGTCCGCCGCAGCAGCGCTTTTACCCGGGAAATCAGCTCCATAATGCCGAAAGGTTTGGTCATGTAGTCGTCTGCGCCCAAATCAAGGCCTTTGACCTTGTCCAGCTCTGAAGATTTGGCCGTTACCATAATAATAGGAATCCGGGAAGTGGCATTGTTTTTCCGCAGCTTTAGCAGAATATCCAATCCATCCTCCTCCGGCAGCATAATATCCAGAAGAATCAGGCTTGGAAGAGTCTCCTCCAAAGCTCTGCAGAGTTCTTTGCCGCATGAAAACTCCTGCACGTCAAACCCGCTGTTTTTCAGGGCATAGCGTTGGATTTCGCGGATATTTTCATCATCTTCTACAATATATATCAGGGGCATCTCTATTCTTTCCCTCCAAGCGAATATTTGCTCTGGAAAAATTCCTTCATCTCATCAAAGCGCATTCTGGTGGTTCCTGAAAGATGGTTCACGTAACCATGAGCTTCCACCGTATTGTCCTCCATCTGAATCATGTACACCGCAAGATTGGAGCAGTGATCCGCCACCCTTTCATAATTGATGGCAATCTCAGACAGCACCAGTCCCAGTTCAATGGTACATTTTCCTTTTTTCAGACGCTTAATATGGCGTTTTTTCACTTCTTTGTTTAATTTATCAATTACTTCTTCCAAAGGCTCCACGGTCAACGCCATTTTCGTGTCGTTCTGAATAAACGCCTGTATGGAGCGGTTTAAAATATCCTGCACCGCGCCGCCGAAAATTTCCATTTCGTGTTTTGCCTTTTTCGAAAATTCCAGTTCTTTTTTCTTCATGGAGCCGGCAATTTCCGTTAAATTCAGGGCATGATCGCCGAGCCGCTCCAAATCGCTGATACTCTGCAGCAAAACAGACACGTTCTGTCCGTCTTTTTCCGACAAATCCTGGCTGCTCAGCCTGGTCAGATATGCGCTGAGCTTATCTTCATATTTGTCCAGTATGTCCTCCTGTTCCTGCACAAGCTTTGCCTGTTCCGGGGAAAAACTTTCGAACAGTCCCATAGCCTCCCAAACAGCCGCTCCCGACAGCTCCGCCATTTTCTTTGTAAGGGAAATGCACTGCTCAATGGCATAACCCGGGGTAGAAAGAAAACGTTCATCCAATACCTTGAATTCATCTTCTCTGCCGGAGCTTTTCAGCTCTTCTTCCGATACCGGAATGGTAAGGTAGGCCAGCTTCTCCAACCCTTTGGTAAATGGAAGCAGCACCAGGGTTGCAAATATGTTAAACACGCTGTGAATTGCAGCAATTCCGGCCGCTCCTACCGTCTCACCGGCAAAACTGAACTGGAACACGGCATCAGCAATACTGTAGGCTGCCAGAAACACCACAGAGCCAATCACATTAAAGTAAAGATGTACAAAAGCCGTCCGTCTTGCGCCTTTATTGGCCCCCACTGCAGAAATCATTGCCGTCACACAGGTGCCGATATTCTGTCCCATGATAATCGGAATCACCGATCCATAAGTAAACGCGCCGGTTACCGACAATGCCTGCAGAATACCCACCGACGCGGAGGAGCTCTGTATCACTGCCGTCAGCAAAGCTCCCACCAGGATTCCCAGCAGCGGATTGCTGAATTTGGTAAGTATTCCGGTAAATTCCGGTACGTCTGCCAAAGGCTTCACTGCGCCGCTCATGGCCTCCATGCCATACATCAGCACTGTAAATCCCAGCAAAATCTCTGAAATATCTTTTTTGCGGCTGCTTTTGGCCCCCATCAGGAAAATAATTCCCAGAATCGCCAGAATAGGAGAAAAAGACGAAGGCTTCAGCATACGGACAAAGAAATTGCCCCCTTCAATCCCAGTCAGGCTTAAAAGCCAGGAGGTTAAGGTAGTGCCGATATTTGCCCCCATAATAATCCCAATGGCCTGAGACAGCTTCATAATGCCGGAATTGACAAATCCCACCAGCATTACCGTAGTGGCTGACGACGACTGTATCACGGCGGTTACTCCTGCTCCAAGCAAAACTGCTTTCAGCGGGTTTGAGGTTAATTTTTCCAAAATCCGTTCCAGTTTGCCGCCGGAAAGTTTTTCCAAGCCGCCTCCCATCACATGCATCCCATAAAGAAACAGGGCCAGTCCGCCAATCAGCGACAAAAATCCAAATATATCCATTTTTATCCTCCAGTGTATTCAAATATTTATGGTTTACATCTGAGAATATTCTACACGGTTTCTGTAAATGGAATACATAATCTGTGTAAAATCTGTGTAAAATTACACTCTTTGATTCACCCAGTCACGGAACAACGCATAAATCACAGACATCAGCGGAATGAAAATCAGCATTCCGGCAATTCCCATCAGCTTGCCGCCCACGGTTACTGCAAACAGCACCCAGATAGAAGGCAGGCCCACGGAATTTCCCACCACATGAGGATAAATCAGATTGCCTTCAATCTGCTGCAGCACCAGAAACAGTATGATAAAAAATACTGCCTGCATAGGATTTACCATAAGTATCAAAAACGCTCCCACGCAGCATCCGATAAACGCTCCCACCATGGGAATCAGGGCTGTAAACGCAATCAGCACTCCCACCAGCAACGCATAGGGCATACGGAAGATCGTCATGCTGACCAAAAACATCATGCCCAGAATCAGCGCTTCCAGGCACTGGCCGGTTATAAATTTAGAAAAAATTCTGTGGGACAGACTGCAGATGTAACATACTTTCTCCACCGCTGCCGGTTTCAGGAAGGCACGGATTACTTTATGGCACTGTCTGCCCAGGGTTTCTTTCTGAATTAAAATATAAATTGAAAAAACAAATGCGATAAAAAATGTCATAACCCCATTGATCACAGTCATAGTGGCAGACATTGTATAGGAAACCACGCTGCCTGCACCGCTCAGGGCAAAATCCTTCACGCCGTTGAGCCAGTTCACCCAGTCAAATTTCAGGGATTTAATATAAGCTTCTATCATATCCCAGTCACGGAATATATCCTCCAACCATTTCTGCATTTGAGGCAGAAACGTGGCCATGCCTGCGCTGATGCTGTCAAAGGTTTTGCCAAGCTGGGGAATCACCACTACAATCACAATTGCAAGAACTGCCAGTACGCCCACAAGGGATAAAACCAGACTTACCGGGCGGGCCGGCTTTCCGCCTTTGGGAAACAATTTCTGTTCTATGGCCGTCATGGGGATGTTCAGGATAAACGCCATTGCAAAGCCTAAAATAAAGGGAAACAGAATTCCCCATAAAAAGGCCAGAAACGACCATACTTTTCCCATATTCATCAGCAATGCCAATAAAACCAGTGTAAATGTTATGATACCCAGTATTTTCTTTATGTTATTCTTATTGAAATCCATTCTTTCTTCCTTTCGTTATGATATAATTGGTATTACTCCGGCGGTTAAATATCGCAGCAGACAGAATTCTGCCAGGGAAGCTGTCGCGATATTTAGCCGCCGGAGTAATATGTATCATACCACAGGAAGAATGGTTTCCGCAACACACTAAAAAAAGAAACTGATTTTCTGTCTTGACAAATCCCCCTCTCCCCCCTATAATGGCATAAATAACTGCATGCAAAAGCTATGACGGGAAAGAGCAGCATACCAGAATCCTACAGAGGGCTGCCGGAATCTGAGAGGCGCAGAAAGAACCTCGTCCTTTTATGGACGGGGATTTTTTATTTTGCGGATTACTGCGAAACAATTTTATTTAATATTCAGGAGGTTACTTTATGACAGTATATGAAGAACTGGTTGCCAGAGGGCTGATTGCCCAGGTAACAGACGAAGAGGAAATCAAAGAACTGGTAAACACCGGCAAGGCTGTGTTTTACATCGGCTTCGATCCCACCGCAGACAGTCTCCATGTGGGACATTTTATGGCTCTGTGCCTGATGAAGCGTCTGCAGATGGCCGGAAATAAACCGATTGCGCTGATCGGCGGCGGCACTGCAATGATCGGAGACCCCTCCGGCAGAAGCGATATGCGCCAGATGATGACAAAAGAAACCATTCAGCATAACTGCGACTGCTTTAAGGCCCAGATGAGCAAGTTTATTGACTTTTCAGAGGGAAAAGCCATGATGGTAAACAATGCAGACTGGCTGTTGGATCTGAACTATGTTGAAGTGCTGCGGGAAGTGGGAGCGCATTTCTCTGTCAACCGGATGCTCACTGCAGAATGCTATAAACAGCGGATGGAAAAAGGGCTTAGCTTCCTGGAATTCAATTACATGATCATGCAGAGTTATGATTTTTATGCATTATTCCAGAAATACGGCTGCAACATGCAGTTCGGTGGCGACGATCAGTGGAGCAACATGTTAGGCGGCACGGAATTAATCCGACGTAAACTGGGCAAAGACGCCTATGCCATGACCATCAACCTGCTTTTGAATTCCGAAGGCAAGAAAATGGGCAAAACCCAGTCCGGGGCAGTCTGGCTTGATCCTAAGAAAACCTCGCCTTTTGATTTTTACCAGTACTGGCGGAACGTAGCCGATGATGATGTGTTAAAATGCATCCGTATGCTGACCTTCCTTCCTCTGGAAGAAATTGATAAAATGGACGCCTGGGAAGGCGCGCAGCTAAATACCGCCAAAGAAATTCTGGCCTTTGAACTTACGAAAATGGTGCATGGGGAAGAAGAGGCTGATAAAGCCAGAAATGCGGCAAAAACTTTATTTTCCAGCGGAAATGCGGCAGATATGCCTTCCGTGACTTTGACTGACGACGATTTTACAGAGGGCGTTATAGATATTTTAGGACTTCTGGTGAAATCTACGCTTACTCCTTCCCGTTCGGAAGCCCGCCGGGCCGTGGAGCAGGGAGGCGTCTCCGTAGACGGGGAAAAAGTGACAGATATTAAAACGGTATACAATGCCGATCTGTTTACGGAAGGCGTGGTACTGAAAAAAGGAAAGAAAAATTTCCGAAAGATTCTGAAATAAATTATCACTGTATAGAAGAAAGAAACGCTCTGCAGCGAGCTTTTCTTATTTGGAATGGTATAGAACTGCAGGTTGTCTGCTTCAGGGGCTGTTTTCCGACAGCCCCTTTTTCATTACACTGAAACGTATGAAACTGAGACCTATGCTTCCGCATCCATACAAATATACCTGACGTTTTCATTACACTGAAACATATCAGAATGGAACAAGGCCTGCTTTACAGTTCCTGCATCAATTCCCGCAATTCTCCTTCCGCTTCAAAAAATACGTCCAGCAGTTCCGGCTCAAAGCTTCTGCCTCTTTCTTTTTCCATAATTTCAAAGGCCTGTTCTAAGGGCATGCCCTTTTTATACTGACGCTCGGATACCAGCGCGTCAAATACGTCTGCAATTGCCAGGATTCTGGCGGAAAGGGGAATCTCTTCTCCTTTTAAATTCCTGGGATAACCGCCGCCGTTCCATTTCTCATGGTGAAATGCTGCCATATCTCTTGCAATTTCTACAAATTCCTGGTTTACAATCCGATTCATATTTTCCTGAATCAGTCTTCCTCCTGCTTCCGCGTGAAGCTGAATCAATTCATATTCTTCCTTTGTCAATGCCCCTGGTTTCTGCAAAATCCGGTCAGGAACCGTAATTTTACCGATATCATGCAAAGGCGACGCCTTCTGCATATAATTTATGTATTCAGGGGTCAGAATTTCTTTGTACAGGCCCTTTTCATGCATTTTTTCAATCAGAAGATTCACATAGGCACTTGTCCGCTTTACATGCTCTCCCGTAGTTCCGTCCCGGCTTTCAATCAAATTCGCCATGGTAATAATAATGTCCTGCTGCAATTGGGTAATTCTCTGAAGCTGCTGCTCCACCATATGTTCCAGATTCTTCTTGTATTCTTCCAGTTCTATTGTTCTCCGCACCCGCTGCAGCATAATCGCCGGCACAAAGGGCTTGCCGATATAATCCACCGCTCCCATCTGGAAACATGTCTCTTCCGTTTTCTCCGTACGGTCTGCAGTCAGAAAAATAACAGGAATTCCCTTCCACTTCCGGCTTTCCTTCAGTCTGCGCATCACTTCAAAACCATCCATACCAGGCATCTGGATGTCCAACAGCACCAAATCCGGTTCATTTTCCTCCAGGTAAATGAAGACATTTTCACCGGAATCCACCGTTTCCACGCAGTATTCTCCTGACAAAAGATCCCGTGCAATTGCAAGATTGAGTCTGCTGTCATCGACTACTAAAATTGTTTTTTTCATGAAACCTTCTCCTGCCGCCTAATGATTCCTGCGATTCTCAAGAATATTTTTGTCCTGTTTTATCATATGCCCGCTGAAATTCTGAAAGAACCGCTTGCTTTTTCAACTTTTTCTGATAAATAATATTCTATCAGATTTATCGGCAAAAAGGAACCTTTTTTCTATATGACAGCAAATAGAAAAAAGGTTCCTGCTTCACCGGTTTTCTTTATATCTGATACCAGATGATTTCATTTTCTTTTAATGACAGGGAAAAACTTTCCCCGTTTCCTTTATAGACAATGGTCTCCTGGGGTTCATAGGTATTATTCACCACGCAGAATTTACCGTTTGCCGGATATGCATGAACCTCTGCATTAAAGTTGCTGCTGTACCAACGATGAAGATTTCTCTCTTCATGGGCGCTCCAGAGAATAGAACGGTACAGCAGACGGTTGTTTTCGAAACTGTAGGGCAGGCCGCTGAAATAAACCGCCCGGCCTTTTCCAAAATCGTTCACTGCCAGCTGAACTTCTTTTTCTTTCTCTGCCAGAATCCGGGTCCCTTCTAAGGCATATACATTCTTCTGCCCTTCTCCGAAGTCGATTTCTCCTTTGCAGTCCTCGGTGATAAAATGGGTGTGGCTGTCCCAGTTGTATTTGTCATAGCCCAGGGTAAAGCCTTTCTCTTCCTCTACGCCGAATACGCTGGCAAGCTGGAAAAACCGCCCGTTGGCCTGATGCCCGCTAGGTTCTCCCACCCCGATGATTCCGCCGCCTTCGTATACGAATTTCTTAACTGCCGTAACGATTGCTTCATCGCACCACCATTCTCCGCCGGTATGGGCTGTATCTGCGCCGCCTATATTCAGCAGGACATCAATATCGTCTAAAACAGACGGATCTTCCTTTATATCTTCAAAGCTGATAAATACCACCTCGAAGGGCGCGCCGGACAAAGCTTCAATTACTCCTGCATAGGAATAATTCTGCTTCTGGTACAGTGCATGATGTACCATATGGCAGCCCCAGGCACGCATTTTCCCCCAGCAGTTTAAAACAGCGACTTTTTTCTCACAATAAGGAACGCAGCCCTTCACGTTCTCATACAGTTCCCGGAATTCTTCGCAGACACTCTTTACATACTCCACAAATTCCGGAAAATCCAGCGCCAGTTTCAGATATCCGCCGTAGCCAATCCGATCAATGGGTTTCCTTAAAATAGCCCTTCTTGCGGTAACCCAGTTGACTTTTGCTTCTTTCACCGGATCGCCGCCTTCACAGAAGGTATCCGGGAAGAAATAGGGCAAAAGCCGTCCCTCGGTATATTCCACTCCTTCTATGTCGCTGATCAGACGCAGGGTAGAGCCGTTTCCTACGCTTCCCACTACAGCGTCCAGTCCGATGGAGGCAAATTCCTCTAAGAAAGGTTCTGTGCCGATCCAGTGATCTCCCAGAAACATCATGGCTTCCTTGCCGCATTCATGGGTAATATCCACCATTTCTCTGGCAATTTTGGCTACTTCTCTGCGCTGAAACGCCTGAAAATCCTTGAATTCTTTGGTGGGAATCCGGTACTGCCCGTTATAATAGCCCTGATCAATAATATATTCCGGACGGAATTTGTAGCCGCATTCCTGTTCAAACTGCTCCAGAATATAGGGGCTGACAGAAGCGGAATATCCGTACCAGTCCACGTATTTTTCCCTGGCCAGTTCATCAAAAATCAATGTAAACTGATGAAAAAATGTGGTAAACCGCAGCACATTCACATAGGGATGCTCTTCTATAAATTTCCGCAGACGCTTCATGGTAAATTCATGGGTTTTGGGCTGACGGACATCAAAGGTAATCTGATGCTCCACATCCTTCCACCCATTGGTAACTGCATTGTACATATGTACCGGGTCCCAGATAATATATGCCAAAAAGCTGACTGTATAATCATGGAACGGAATGGAGGTCAGCCTCACTTCTCCTGCGCTCTCTTCATAACTCCACGCTTCGGGAGGCACAACCTGCCCGGTGGTACGGTCAATCACTTCCCACCAGCGGGTAATATCATCCCGGCTGTTGGGCTTTAACATATCCGGATACAGCCCTTTCATCAGAGGAATGCTGAGCTGATTGGTCTCTGACATATAAAAAGGCGTCATTACATACATCTGCTGAATTTCTTCCGGATGGGCCATAGCCCATTCATTGTCTTTTCTGGTGGTATAATAAGTGGAGTATATTTTGCCGTCCACATTCTGAAGTTCCCTGGGAAAATCTGTTCCGTCGCAGTCCCTTACTGCGTCTGCGCCCCATTGTTCCATCAATTCCAACGTCTGGGGTATTACATCTAAATCTGTGGGTATCGTCACCCTGCCTTTGGTGTTGCTCATAAAAACCCTCCGTTACAATTCAAAACTTACCAAACCTTCTACTGTTTCATGTTAATTAAGCATATCGGATAGGAAAGTTCTTTTCAAGGCATATCTTGCTTTTGATTTTAGAAATATTGCTATTTAACTAAAATGATATAAAATTAGGCTGCGGAGAATTTATATTTTATTATGTCTGTGTCCAACGTCAGAAACGCCTTGACAGGACAGGATTCCCCCTGAGATATACGCATACGTTTTTGGTTCTGCACAAATCATTCCAGAATATTCCGGTATATTCTCTCATCTTCTTCCTGAAACACATTGAAAATTACTTTCTCAATCCGGGAATCCGTCTTTAGGAATTCCTGTACCGTTTCTACCGCCAGCTCCGCCGCCCGCTCATGGGGAAAATGAAATTCCCCTGTGGAAATACAGCAGAAAGCCACGCTCTTTAAACCTTTTTCAGAAGCAAGCTCCAGGCAGGAACGGTAACAGCTCTTTAGCTGCGCGCAGTGGGTTTCTTTCAGGCTGCCGGAAACAATGGGGCCCACCGTATGCAGGACATAGCTGCAGGGCAGGTTGAACGCCGGGGTAATCTTGGCGCGGCCTGCAGGCTCCTCATGCCCCTGCTCTTTTATGAGCTTATCACAGGCCAGACGAAGCTGTATGCCGCTGGCGCTGTGTATCGCATTGTCAATGCATCCGTGACAGGGCACAAAGCAGCCCCGCAAAGCGCTGTTGGCTGCATTTACGATAGCATCCGCTTTAAGGATTGTAATGTCTCCCTTAAAGAGCGCAAGGCGGCTGTCCAGCCGGGAAACCGGCAAATCTTCACAGTTTACAATGCCTTTTTCCTCTGCTTCTTCCCTTAAATATTGATCCTGCACCTGCTGAAATTCTTCTCCGATGGGAAAAGGTTCCCGAATATTCATAAGCGTACGCAGCAGCCGTTTCTGTTTCCCTGTGTCAGACGGAATTTTCATCCCTTTGTATTGGGAGGATTCTGACAATAATTCCTGAATTAAAAATACTAATTTCTCGTTGTGCGTCATTATGAAAAACCTCCTATATCCAAAGCATCTGTTAGTCAGGTTTCTTTTTCACCATTTTAAAATCTGATTTCTTAAGTCCGCCCTTTTTTCCTGAAGGATAAAGAAATTGCCCGACTTTGTCTGCCACCTCCTGGGGAAGCGCTCCAAACTGCAGTACTTTTTCCAGCTCTCCCACCAGCTCCGGAGGCAAATCGCCCAGATTCAGTTCTCCATCTTCCACCAAACTTCCCAGAAAATCCAGAAGTTCTCCCACCTGCTCTTCCTCGCTCATGGAAAAATGCCTGAAAAATTCATCCTCCACCTGGTCTAACGCAGGCAGATCTTCTTCGATGCTGATGGGGATCTTCAGCTTGCTGCAGAACATCTCTGCAAAAACATAGGTGCGTTCATCTCTTACCTTCATCTTCTTCGGGCACAGTTGTTCCCGCAAAAGGGAATCAATAAAACTATTCAGAAGTTCTTCCGGATTCTGCCGATAGCTTCCTGTTGGTTCTACCGGCAGAATATAATCCCGGTCTCCATTCACTGCCATAAAAATAATGGGGAAATAGGGAGCTTCTTCCTGATTGTTCTGCACCGGCTCTGTATACTGGATAATTTCGCATTCCCAGGTATCTGCTTTCTTCAATTTCTTTAAGGCCGCAATGCCGATTTCATTACAGCTTAAGGGCGTTGGCCAGGAATCCGGTTTTTCTTCCGGCAGCGCTGTCTTTTTCAGTACATATCCGTCCTTCTGCAGCTCCAACATTGGAATCTCCTGCATATCATACTCAACTCTGCCCAAACCAAGCTCTGAGGGGCTGTTCTCCTCCAAAAGCTGCGCCATCCTGATTGCCGCTGCCAACGCCTGGCACAAATCCTCCTGTTCTTTCTCAGAAGTCAGACGCCAGGGATAGCTTCCAGGCTGATATTTTACAAAATTGGGATATGCATTTTTGCCGGATATTCTGATTCCGTGGGCGCGGGCATAGGCTTTCGTCTCCTCCCGCTGCTCCTCGGACAGTTCATCTTTTCCCTCAAAAACGCATTGCAGGCAGTTCTGCCCCACCACTCTTTCCTGAAATTCAAAGGGAGACAGATAAAGTTCATTGGCATTCATCAGATTCCGCAGACTGTTCAGCCCTTCTTCCCCGATATAGAGTCCCAGGGCGCAATATTCCCCTAAATTTCCCATAATACTGATATATCCGATTCTGCCGTCTGAAAATTTCACTGCAAATAATTCGGATTCCCACAAGATTTTCCATAATTTTGTTTTCTTGTATGCAAATGCCAATTCGTACAATTTATCTGAAATCATCTTTCACCGCCGTTTCTAAATTTTACAGAAATTGCTCTCCGTATCCATAATGCTCCACTACATAATCAATATCTTTATCTCCTCTGCCGCTTAAGCACACCAGAATAGAACCCTGCCCCATTTCTTTTGCCTTCTTCATGGCATAAGCAACGGCATGGGAGCTTTCAATGGCAGGAATAATGCCTTCATACCTGGAAAGCTTAAAGAAGGCTTCCATGGCTTCCTCATCTCCCACTGTCTCATACTGAACTCTTCCGATATCGTGCAAAAATGCGTGTTCCGGGCCCACCGAAGGGTAGTCCAGGCCGCTGGCGATGGAATAAACCGGAGCCGGTTCTCCCTGCTGGTCTTTGAGCATAATGCTTTCAAATCCATGCATAACGCCCTTCTCTCCATATTTCATGGAAGCTGCATGATCCCCCAGTTTTTCTCCCCGGCCCAAAGGTTCTACGCCCACAATATCTACGGGATCATTTAAAAAGGGAATAAACATTCCAATGGAATTGCTTCCGCCTCCCACACAGGCGCATACCACGTCCGGGTCGATTCCCATCATTTCGCGGAACTGATCTCTGGCCTCATACCCTACAACGGACTGGAAATCACGCACCATCAATGGAAACGGATGGGGGCCTAACGCAGAACCGATACAGTAAATGGAATCTTTATAATTTCTGGCATAAGATTCAAATGCGGAATCCACTGCTTCTTTCAAGGTCTTTAATCCATGGCTCACCGGCACTACTTTCGCCCCTAATATTTTCATGCGGGTTACATTGGGGGCCTGCTTTGCAATATCCACCTCTCCCATATGAATCTCGCACTCCAGTCCGAAATAAGCGGCAGCCGTTGCCAGGGCTACCCCGTGCTGTCCTGCGCCCGTCTCTGCAATCAGCCTCTTTTTGCCCATAAACTTGGCAAGAAGCCCTTCTCCCATACAGTGGTTCAGTTTATGGGCGCCTGTATGGTTCAGATCTTCTCTTTTTAAATAAATCTGACAGTTGCCGATCTGCCTGGAAAGCCGTTCGCAGTGGTACACCGGCGTAGGCCGTCCCTGAAATTCCCGCCGGATTCTCCGCAGCTCGTGAATAAACTGGGAGGAATGGCAAATAGTCTGATACGCCTCTGTAATCTCCTCAAAAGCCGGAATCAATTCCTGGGAAAGATAGGCGCCGCCGTACGCACCGAAGCGGCCTTCCCTGTCAGGATAGTTTCTCAAATATGTTCTGTAATCCATTGATTTTCTCCTTCTGATGAACCTTAATTTCTTTCCTATCATATCATATTTTTTCTGAATATGGTACTGATTCTCTAAAAAACCCGGGAATCGCATTCATTCCGACTCCCGGGCTATGGGGATTCTGCCTACAGCTCTTCCCCATTGTCTTCTTCCATACTCTTATTGAATTCCTCATTGAGCCTGCTGAGAGATTCGTCAATCTCTCCTGCCTTTGCAATAATGGCAGAATATTTCTCTGTAGCCATGGAGGACAATTTCCCCATCTCTCCTGCTACGATATTGAATCCCCGTCCGGCTTCTCCGGCTCTCGCCGCCTCTATGGAGGCATTCAGGGCAAGGATATTCTGCTTCCTGGAAACCTTGGTTAAATCCTGCACCATGCCTTCAATCTGTTTCACATTCTTGGTTGTAACTTCAATCTCCTGATCTATGGTGCCGATCTTTTTCTTCTCCCGGTAACGGGTGTATTCTGAATTGATCAGCATATTGATCATCTCTCCCATTAAGTCTGCCGACGCACGGATAGATTCTTCCGTCTTAATGGGCACCTGCTTCAATGCTTCAATATATTCATCCGGATCAACGCCGATTTCCTCCGCCACCTTGCGGAATTTATCAAAATCAGGAGGCGCCGGCAATACCTGACCGCCCAGAATTGCCCCCAGCTTCTCGCCTTCCACTACAATATCCGCTGCAAAATCCATCAGTCCTGCATGGCAGAAATAAGTGCCTACACCTTCCATGTCGCATTTCTGGCAGCGTTTTAATCCAATTTCGCTTCCTCTTGTATATTTCATACAAAAATCCAGGAAATTACTGACTTCTGTCACATGCCTGCCTTCCCTGTCAATCATGCTGACGGCCACCCCTGTAGCTGTCGAAAATAAATCCTGAAGCTTCTGAAGCTTCTCTTTGTCAATTAAATCTAATATTTCCATGGCATTTTTCTCCTTTTCCCGGCAATTTCAGGCAATTCCATAGTATTGCAGATTCCTTCGCATACCTGATCAGATATACCTTTTGTAATATAAAAAACCGCACTATAACATCTGTTGACATTATAGCACGGTTGTCCCCATAAAACAATAAAATTTGCTTTTTCTTTAATTTCTGCTGTTCTGCTTTTTATTTACAAAATCAATGATTAAATCCACAGCATCCTCTATGCTTATGACGCTGCTGTCAATGGTAAGCTGATAGCCGTCCGCTTCATTCCATTTCTCATCTGCATAATATGTATGGAAACCGGCTCTTGCCTTATCTTCCTTCTCCACCAGCTTTCTGGCTTTCTCTGTGCTGATTTTGCGGCTTGCAGCGGTTTTGTCAATGCGGTATTCCAGGGGCGCGTGGATAAATACGCTTGTCATATCCGGATGATCTTTCAAAATAAAGTTCCCGCACCTTCCCACAATCACGCAGTCCTCCTTTTGGGCCAGGTTTCGGATAAATTCAAAGGGCACCTTCCGCTGCCCGTGGGCGCTGTTGTCTGTTGCAATCACATACAGCAGGCTGTTTACCGGCTGCTCCTGGTAAAAGTCACGCAGCTCATCGTATTTACCTGTCTTTTTCGCTTCTTCCGCCATTGATTCTTTATCATAATATTTCACACCTAACTTTTTGGCCAGTTCCCTTCCAATGACATGGCCGTAGCTTCCGAATTCTCTGCCAATTGTAATAATCATACGCTTCACTCCTTGGTTTCAATTTTTCATTAATATCATTATAGCACGATGAGTAGAGATTGCAATTGGGGATTTGAACCGCGTTCCATCTATCGGCTGTTCCAAAAATCAGTATATAAAAACAAGGATAATTCATGGCTGCAGTCCACAAATTATCCTTGTTTTTCTCTTATTCTTCTGTAATTCCATGCTCAATACCTACATGCTTTTTGCCAGGCTCTTGAGTACTTCTGCATTCAGGTTTCCGTTCATCATCATGCAGGATGCGGTAATCTGAGCGCCGTATTTTTCAAAGTAGCTTTTAATTGCATTCGTAATTTTCTTCATAATATCATCTCTCCTTTATGTTTGCTGTTGTTCTTTACATTGACTATCATACTATCCTGAAGCCGGAAAATATAGGGGGTATTTTGACTTATTTCAAGTCGATATTGACTTTATTGTTTTTATTTCTTATAATTTAACAAACACAGGAGCTTTATTTCAGATGTTTGAAGCACGCGCGGCAACGGAAAGGAATGATTATTTGAAACAGCCCTATTATGAAGTTTTCAGAGACGTCAACGAACTGGGGATACAGCTTGCATACCGCACCACCCCCGGCGGATATCACCCCCTGCACTGGCATGAGGAACTGGAGCTTTTGTTCCCGCTGAACGGAGACGCCACGGTCACCATAGACGGAAGCACTTATCAATTAAGACGCAGGCAGCTTCTGGCCATTGAATCCGGACAGGTGCACAGTACCAACACTTACAGCGACCAGCTGATGCTTCTGTGCATCCATATTTCCAAGCGGCTGATGGAACGGTATCTGCCGGATATTGAATTGTTTCGGCTTTATTGCATTCCCGATGAAATTACCGATCAGCAGTTTCCTGAATATCTGAACCTGTGCCAGATGGCGGAAACACTGACACGGCTTTATATAGAAGAGGCTGCCGCTGGATTTCTGGAATCTGAGGGGATTATTCTGCAGATTTTAGCCCGGCTGATCCGTTACTTTTCCATCCGTTCTGCGCCGGAGGTGTCCTCTGCAGATATACAGGCCCGTCAGAGGCTCCGGGACATTATCACTTACGTGGGAGAACATTTCCGTGAACCTGTATCTTTACAGGACGGCGCTGATTTGCTTGGGCTGAACAAGGAATATTTCTGCCGCTTTTTTAAAAAACATATGGGGCTTTCGTTCCTGCAGTATCTCAATGAGATACGGATTACCCATATTTATCAGGAGCTTCAGAATACAGATGCCTCCATAACCGAAATTATGGAGGCAAATGGGTTTACCAATCAGAAATTATTCAATAAAACATTTAAAGAAATTTATGGGTGCACGCCCTCGGCTGTCCGGAAAGGCTCTCTGAGTCAGCATCCTCTTTAAAACAAATTCAGGCATCATTACCGCTGCACTCTTGCTCCTGCGCCGCCCATAATGGCTTCTACTTCTTTTTTGCTTGCCATGGTGGTGTCGCCCGGCGTTGTCATTGCCAGCGCGCCGTGGGCTGCGCCGTAATTTACTGCCGTCTCTGCATCTGCTGTGGTCATCAGGCCGTAGATTAAGCCGGAAGCAAAGGAATCTCCGCCGCCTACCCGGTCCATAATTTCCAGTCCTTTGTAGTCTTTGGCTTTATAGATTTCCCCGTCTGCCCAGCAGATGGCGCTCCAGTCGTTGACAGTAGCGGTTTTCACCTCACGCAATGTTGTTGCCACCACCTTAAAATTAGGATAGGTTTCTGCCGCATGGTTGATCATTTTCTTGTAGCCCTCCAGATTCAGCTCCTTCAGGTTCTTGTCATTTCCCTCGATTTCAAATCCCAGACAGGCAGTAAAGTCCTCTTCATTTCCAATCATAACGTCCACATATTTGGCGATTTCCTTATTTACCTCCTGAGCTTTGGAACGTCCGCCGATGGCGCTCCACATGGAAGGACGGTAATTCAAATCATAGGAAATCACGGTGCCGTATTTTTTGGCGGTTTTAATGGCTGCAAGAACTGTCTCGCAGGCCTGTTCAGACAATGCCGCATAGATTCCGCCGGTATGAAGCCACCGGGCTCCCAAAGTTCCGAAAATATAATCAAAGTCAAAATCTTCCGGCGTCGCTTTGGAAATGGCTGTGTTGGCCCGGTCAGAGCATCCCACTGCGCCCCGGATGCCGAAGCCCCGTTCAGTAAAGTTCAGCCCGTTTCTGCAGATTCTTCCGATGCCGTCGGTTTTCATCCATCGAATCAGGGAAGTATCCACGCCGCCCTGAAGAATAAAGTCCTCCATCAACATACCCACTTCATTATCCGCAAAAGCGGTGATAACTCCGGTTTTCATGCCGAAGCATCTGCGCAGGCCCCGGACTACGTTGTATTCTCCGCCGCCTTCCCAGGCCCGGAAGCTTCTTGCCGTGCGGATTCGGCCTTCGCCCGGGTCAAGACGGAGCATGACTTCGCCTAAGGATAACGCGTCATATTTGCATTCATTTTCTGGTCTTAAGTTTAATTCCATGATTTCCTCCTTATTTACGGATCGAAGCTGCAAGTTCTACGGCTTCCTTAGTCAGTGCGCGGATCTTGTCAAATTCCCCGTTTTTAATCAAATCGCCCTTTACCATCCAGCTTCCGCCGCAGCAGAGAATTTTATCAAAGGAAAGGTAATCCTTCAGGTTATTCACTCCGATTCCGCCTGTAGGCATAAATTTCATCATGGTATAAGGCGCTGCCATTGCCTTGATTCTGGCAATGCCCCCTGCCTGCTCTGCCGGGAAGAATTTGATGACTTTCATGCCCCGCTTTGCTGCCTGAGCCACCTCGGAAGGCGTAACGCAGCCTGGAAATACCGGAATCTTCTTTTCCAGACAGTAATCTACGATTTCCGGATCAAATCCCGGGCTGACAATGAATTTTGCCCCTGCCGCAACTGCCCGATCCACCTGTTCTATGGTAAGGACGGTTCCCGCGCCTACCAGCATCTCAGGATATTTCTCACTCATCAGCCGGATGGATTCTTCTGCCGCTTCTGTACGGAAGGTCACTTCCGCGCAGGGAAGGCCGCCTTCTGTCAACGCTTCTGCCAGAGGAACCGCGTCCCTGGCGTCATCCAGCACTACCACCGGAACTACTGCATACTCACGGAATTGTTCTTCAATTGTTTTCATAATCATTCTCCTTATCTTTTAATATCATAATTCATATTCATCAGATTCCGGATGGCCGCCGCATCGTCTGTGATATTGGCGTCTCCACGAATTGTATGCTTCAATGCGCTGCTGGCTACGGCGAAATTCACCATATCCATAGGTTTGTTCTGATTCATCATAGCGTAAATCAGGCCGCTGGCAAATGCATCGCCGCCTCCCACCCGATCCAGAATATTAAAGGTAAACAGCCTGCTCTCATACGTATGCCCTTCATACCACATATAGGCTTTCAGGCTGTTCTCACTGCCGCTGTGGGCATAACGGACATGTCTTGCAATACATTTCAGATTGGGATATTTCTCTGTAAATCTGCAGAAAATTTCATCCTGCTGCATAAAATCCGGCTGAAGGGGAAGGCCGTCTTTCCAGTCGCCTTTGCTGTGATCCTCTTCGTCTTTCCATAAATGATAGGGCTCAATTCCAAACAGCACGTCCACATAAGGCAGGCACTGGGTACAGAATTCCCTTGCTTCCTCCCAGGTCCAGAGAGTGCTGCGGAAGTTTCCGTCAAAGCTGATGGTAATTTCCTGTTCCCTGGCAGCTTTCAGGCACTTCAGAATCATTTCCCGGCAGTTATTCCCCAAAGCCGGCGTAATGCCGCTTAAGTGAAGCCAGGTAAATCCTTCCAGCAGCCTGCCAAAATCATAATTGCTGAAATCATATTCTGTGATGGCGCTGTGCCTGCGGTCGTAAATTACCTTGCTGGCGCGGATTCCGTATCCTGTTTCTAAATAGTAAGTGCCCAGACGGTGGGAAGGCGTCTCTTCCGGAGTGCTTAAAATCACCGGCGTACAGTGCACATCATTGCTTCTTAACAGCCGGACGGCGCTTTTTCCCAGACTGTTATTGGGAACCACAGTGAAAAATGTACTGTCAATTCCAAGGTTTGCCAGAGCCAATGCGATATTCGCCTCACTGCCGCCGTAACTTGCTTCAAAACTGGAAGCCATTCTGATTTTCTCATAATTGGGCGGCGTCAGACGGAGCATAATCTCTCCGATGGTGATAAATTTGTGGGAACTGCGGTTTTCCTTCCATAACGGGTTTGCATGATCCATGGACATTCCTCCTGACATCTGACGTCTTTTGTTAAGGTAAGTTCATCATAAAGTCTTGCGTTTCTTTTTTCAATACATCTGATGTATTTATTTTTCTTTCTCTTTTTTGCACAAAAAAGATGGCATTTATTTGAACGTAAAAGCCATCTTTTTGTATAAAATACCTATTTTATTAGAAAAGCCGTTTGAAAGATCTTCGATACATCTGATGTATTACATTTCCTGATCCCGTTCCTCCAACAGTTTCACAATCGCCTGGCGATTATAGGTCAAATGCATCATCATGGCGCATCTGGCGCCCACCGCATCCCGTTTGAGCATGGCTTCCGTCACTGCCCGGTGGGTTTTCAGAGTTTCCTCAATCAGCAGGCGATGAGTTAAGCTGGCAAAGGTATAGTCTGCCGTATTCATCGCAGGAATCAGCGTTTCCGCCACCTGGTTTTTGCTGCAGCGGGCAATCCAGGTGTGAAACTCAATATCCTTGCCGATATGGTTATGGCCGCCCCGGTAAAGCTGTTCTGTGGCGTCGCACAGCATTTTTAACTTCTGCAGCTCCTCCCGGGACGCATTTTTGCAGGCCAGGGCGGCAAGCTCAGGCTCGATCATAAGACGCATTTCAAATAAATCAAGGGCCATCTTGTATTTGTCCTCTGTCTTGCTTAAACCCAGGGGATCTTCTTCATAGGTATTGGTATTAATCACATAGGTGCCGGAGCCTCTGCGCACTTCTAAGATGCCCCTGGACACCAGCCCTTTCACCGCTTCTCTTATGGTGCTGCGGCCAACGCCGAACTGTTTGGCAAGTTCAAATTCATTGGGAATTTTCTGTCCCGGCTCCACTGGTTTCTGGAGGATATATTTCATCAGCTTGTCCTCCGTCTGGGCGCCCAGGGGCTTTTTACTCATTTTTTCAAAGGTATACATGTTGGGCTTTTCCTTTTATTCTTTCAAAACGGGCAGGAAAATATGCTCCTTCTGCCGGTATTTTTCATTTTGGAAAATAAACCGGCATCCCATTTATAATTTACACAGCAAAGCAACCGCTTCATAGGGCCTGATCTGCATACTGCTGTCTATTGCAGCATCACTGTAGTTACCTGTGAGCTTTATGGTATTCTCTGGTTGGCTGCACCATTCCGGCAAAACAAAGTCCCTTGTGTTTTCGGAAAAATTGCAAATAACCAGCAGTTTCTCTGCCCCCAGGGTTCTCGTATATACATAAAGATCCGGATCATCCGGAAGCAGCAGATCATAGCTTCCATAAACGATAATCTCATGGGTCTTTCTCAGGCGGATCAGCTCTTTATAATAGGAAAATACAGAATCTTCTCTGGCTGTCTGATCTTTGGCATTAATCCATTTGTAATTGGGATTTACCATAATCCAGGGCTTGCCTTCTGTAAATCCGGCATTTTCACTGTCGTCCCACTGGAAGGGAGTTCTGGCATTGTCCCGGCTCTTATATCTTAAGTATTTCAGCATTTCCTCCTGGCTGTACACGCCCCGCTCCGTCAGTTCCCGATAGGCATTCACACTCTCCAGATCTCTGAAATCTTCAATGCCTCCAAAGGGTACGTTGGTCATTCCAAGCTCCTGGCCCTGGTAGATATACGGCGTCCCCTGCATCAGATGCAGGCAGGCTGCAAGCATTTTGGCGGATAATTCCTGATATGCTTCACTGTCATTCCCATAGCGGCTGACGGATCGCGGCTGATCGTGATTTTCCCAGAACAGGCTGTTCCACGCTACGCCTTCTAACCCTTTCTGCCACCGGGTCAGCACTTCTTTCATTTCTCTTAAATCAATTTTCTTGTCTGTCCATTTATTTCCCTGGTCGGCGTCCACATCCATGTGTTCAAACTGGAACACCATATTCAGCTCTTTTCCATCGCTGCGGGCATACTTTTTGGCTTCTTCCAAGGTGACCCCGGAGCATTCTCCAACGGTCAGGGTATCCGCCCGGTTCAGTACCTTCTGCCTCATTTCCTGAAGATACTCATGGACATGGGGGCCGTTGGCTGTATCTGAAAAACTGGCGTAGCCTTCTATTCCGGCTTTTCCGTCCACAAACTCAGCAGGCTTGGAAATCAGGCTTATGACATCCATGCGGAAGCCGTCAATGCCTTTGTCAATCCACCAGTTCATCATTGCAAAAACTTCATTTCTCACCGTCTCGTTGTCCCAGTTCAAATCCGGCTGTTTTTTGGAAAACAGATGCAGGTAATACATCTGTGTTTTATCGTCATACATCCAGGCGGAACCGGAAAAGCAGGAACCCCAGTTATTGGGCTCTTTCCCGTCCTTCCCTTCTCTCCAGATGTAATAATCCCGGTAAGGGTTGTCTTTGGATTTCCTGCTTTCCACAAACCAGGGATGTTCATCGGAGGTGTGGTTTACCACAAGATCCATCACAATTTTTATTCCCCTGTCATGGGCGGCGGCAAGCATTTCATCGAAATCCTCCATGGTTCCGAATTCTTCCATTATGCTCTGGTAATCGCTGATGTCATAGCCGTTGTCATCATTGGGGGACTGATAAACCGGAGACAGCCAGATTACGTCAATCCCAAGCTCCTTCAGGTAATCCAGTTTTTCTGTAATTCCATTCAAATCTCCGATTCCGTCCCCGTTGCTGTCTTTAAAGCTGCGGGGGTAAATCTGATATACTACGCTTTCTTTCCACCATGTTCTGTCTGATTCCGCTTTCATTAATTATAACCTCCACTTTCATAATAATATAGAAGAAACATAGCATCCTCACTGCATTTTTTAATTGTACCACACTCAATGCCTGGTTTCATCATATTTTTCATTTCTTGAAATCCCTTATGGCTTATGCTAATATAAGTCCATAAAAATGCCATGCTATCCGCAGACATTTATTTCAACATATATGCCAGAGCAGAAAGGAGACTTATGAGTTATGTCCAAAACATTCAATACCAACGGATACTGTGATCCGAAGCTGCATTACATGGTAAATCTGGACAGCCGTCTGCATGAAATAAAAAACATGATAGACGACGGAAAATACTTTACTATCACCAGGGCCAGACAGTACGGTAAGACCACAATACTGACCGCCCTGGCTGATTTTCTGGCAGAAGATTATGATGTTATCAGTCTGGACTTCCAGACCATCAGTTATGCTGATTTTGAATCTGAACAGCGTTTTGTGGCTGCTTTTGCCGGCGAATTATCCGCCCATGCTGAACATATCCCCTCAGAAACAAGAGAACTATTGGAAAGATACGCATCCCAACAGCCTCAAACTGCCACTCTTTCTGCCTTGTTCCGGACACTGACACAGATGTGCCAAAAAAACCGGCGGCAAATTGTCCTGATCATTGACGAAGCGGATTCTGCCGCCAACAATCAAGTATTCATAGATTTCCTTGCCCAGCTTCGGGCCTATTACATGCTGCGGCTGAAAGTCCCCACGTTCCAGTCTGTGATTCTGGCCGGTGTTTATGATGTGAGGAATATTCCCAGAAAAATTCAGGCGGCCGAACACTGCCGGGAAAACAGCCCCTGGAACATTGCTGCCGATTTCCTGGTGGATATGAGTTTTTCCGCTGAAGAAATTGCCGGTATGCTTCAGGAATATGACGCAGAGCATAACACCAAAATGAAGCTTAGCCAAATGGCACAGCTTCTCTATGACTATACTTCCGGATATCCTTATCTGGTATCAAGACTCTGCATGTTTATGGATGAAAGGCTTACCGCCAATCCCTGGACAAAGGAGGGGTTTCTGTCCGCGGTAAAAATGCTTCTGGAAGATGACAATCCGCTGTTTCAGTCTTTAATGAATAAATTTAATGATTTTCCTGAGCTGAACCATGTCATTTCACAATTATTATTTCAGGGCAAGAGCATTGCATATAACCCGGATGATACAGCCGTTCAGAATGCAAAAATGTTCGGCTTTGTAAAAACTGAAAACTCCACGATTTTGCTTGCAAACAGGATTTTCGAAATGCGGCTGTACAACAAGTTCCTTTTGGATTTTAATGAACAAAATACCGGGATATATACAGAAAGTATGCGAAATAAAAATCAGTTTATAACAAACGGACATTTAGATGTCAGAAAAATACTGGAAAAGTTCACAGAGGTATTCGACTATTTATTTGGTGATGAAAATGAATCATTTCTGGAAGAAACCGGCAGAAAATATTTTATGCTGTTTTTACGTCCTATCATCAATGGCACAGGCAACTGTTACGTAGAAGCCCGGACAAGAAATCAGCAGCGAATGGATTTGGTGATTGATTACCTTGGAGAACAGAGTATTATTGAAATGAAAGTCTGGCGCGGAAATACCTATCATGAACGGGGTGAAGAACAGCTTATAGGCTATCTCGATTATTTTCATCTGAAAAAGGGGTATATGCTCAGTTTCAATTTTAATAAGCAGAAAGAAATCGGAGTAAAAGAAATCCTCCTCGGTGATAAATTAATCATTGAAGCGGTTGTATAAGGCTTTCTGAATATAAGAAGTAAAAAATAATTCTGCATTTAATTTTTCAAACACTGGAGACAACACTTATAAACGCCCTCCTCTGCCATATGTTTCAGACCACAGAGACGCCATAAAATAAGCCGACAGGCTGAAAGTGCAGTCTACGGCACTTTCAGCCTGTCAGGTCTTTCTTAAGAACTGGTTCCTCACAACTCTTTTTTCTTAAAATTTTCGTAACTATTCAGAGCCAACACTATTCAAAGATGAAATCAGGGTGGCCTGAAATTGCATTTTTGATTGCTTCGTAAGCATTGTATCCCTGCTTATGTGCGTACCAACGTAGGACATGATTTTCAGATAATCTCTGGCACCTTCTTCCGATAAAATTTGATACCTCTATTTTAACGGAAAATAAGCCAAAAAGCAAATCGTATCGTTTTGGTGTACTGTCAAAATGACGGTGGATAACCAGAAAAAATCAGAGATTAACTGCCGATAACTCTCGGATAAAATTGAGAAATAGTCCATTATTAGGCTGTGATCAAGGATTGATGATCCCATAATCCACAGGCCAAAAGCACTTGGCAGTTATATTGAAAAGTTATCCACTTTTCGTGATAAAGCAATGGTAAAACAGAAATTTTATTTTCTCTGTTTTGACCAAAAATCAATATGCCCTAAACGGGGTGCTGAATAATTACAGTGGATTTTCTATTTCCGCTTAACACGTACAAAGATGTGTTCTGATTTGGGATGTGAAATAGTCATTTTCAATAAACCGAATTTAAATTCACTTATATCTGGTGCCCTGTGGGCGCTTTGCCGCTATAAAAGAAAAGAAGAATCCTCAGACGGTACTGCCATACCGGTCTGGGGATTCGTTTCTTTCGCCCACATGGACTTTTTATCTCTTTTTGCTCATTGGCATTATATCATACGCAAAAATCTTTTTTCAATATGCTTGTCAGAAAAAAATTATCCTTATCCGGCATCAAGTAATTACTCAATAGTCCGTTCCGGTTCAAAGAAATATTTCTTGGCAACAATCGCAGCCGCTCCGATATAAGAAATCCCATTGCTGAGATCTGATTTTTTGATGCATTCTTCGGTATATCCCGCATCATATCTTTTGCAATAAGACATAAATATATCCCGTATTTCTTTATTTTCCAACATAGTGCCGTACAAAACAGTATTATCCGGCGCAAGAATTGTCATAACATTTACCACTGCCCTAGCCATCCGTTCAATACTGCTGCATAAAATCTCCTTCAGGACAGGTTCACGCATCAGGCCATGTTCCTCTGTACACTCTTTGACCCATTGGATAAATAAATCTTCTGTAATCCTGCTGCCGTCGCCTTCCAGCGCCTGATACAGGTAAGGGGTATTTTCCTCTGAAAAAGCAGATTTAATTTTATCCACAATGGCTTTTGTGGAAACCCTTGTCTCCAGGCATCCCTTTCGTCCGCACCGGCACTGAATTCCGTCAGGCTCAATGATATAGTGGCCGATTTCGGCGGCCCTGTTTTCTCTCCCCTCATAAATCCTGTTATTGATGACAATTGCGGAGCCAACGCCCGGCCCCCATTTGACAAACAGAAGATCCTTATCCGTTTTTCCCAGGCCGTACGTCAGCTCCCCCTCCGCAAAAGCCTTCACATTGTTCTCCACGATAACAGGGCAATGCATCAGTTCCTCCATAATACTCTGAACAGGAACTTTTTCTTTCCAGATTCCGTAAGCATGCAGGCTGAGCCCCCGCTTTCTGTCCACGATTCCAGGAACGCATATTCCCATTCCCAGAATATCATCCCTGCTTCTGTGATTTTCCCAGAGAAGAACCTTGCTTTCCTTTGCTATCTCGCTTAAATACTCCTTTGGGTTCACCCGGACATCTGTCCTGAGTCTTTTATGCGCCAATTCTACGCCTCGGATATTTGTGATGGCAATCCAGGTAAAAGCAGTCTCCACGCTTACCGCTATCACACATTTATATTCCTCATTGATATCAACCAGCACTTTCTTGCGCCCGGCCCTTCTTTCTTCCTGCACCTCTCCCTTTTCAACGATCTTTCCCTCTTCCATCATCTCTGTGCACAAAAGGGTCACGGCCGCCGGAGTCAGACCCACCTGTTTCGCAATGTCTTTTCTGGACATCGCCCCCTGGCTGTTTAGCAATGACAGAATCACAGAGCGGTTTCTCACCTTCACATTCTCAAGATTCATTCCTGTTCGTCCCATATCTCACCATTTCCTGTTCTATCGTATCATATATAAAGCATTTGTATCATACATCGCCCTTCTATTATACAATAGATATGCCTGCTTTTGCGAATAAATCTTAATATTCGCAAACATCCAGGCCGAGTATATGTCCTAAAATCTTAAGTTCTTCTCTCACATCACCATAAATAACAATAAAATGGGGTTCCCATCCGTCCAGAACGCTTTTGTTTACAATTTCCTGAGCCGAATGCCTGGTTTTTACTACAACAGAGGTTCCGCAGAACTGCTTTGGCTTGTCCAAAGCTTCTCCCAAAGCCAGAAAGAACCGGAAATTTCCGTCGGCCCTTTTCCCGATCCTGAATACGGTAACTGCCTCACACGCCCTGCAGCCAAATTCCATCACCGGCCCAATCTTCCGGTTGGGGTGCACGCCAATCTGCGCTCCGGTATCGGGATGCGCCAGAGAGCAGGCAGCCGTTCCGCAATGCCAGAATGTAATGGTATTCTCCTGTTCATCCATAGAAACCGGATCTCCGAAGAACACTGCCTGTTTGGTCAGATCCATCCCCAGATACATGGACAGCGCGCCGTATACGTCCGATTCACAGCTTGCAGCTACTCCCATGTCATTGAGCATTGCCAGAACCCCGCAGACCGGCGTGCCGAATTCTGTAAAGAAATCCGGCCAGCAGCGGGAGGACAGCGCTCCAATGCGATGTTCCTTTACATACTCCTGGTAAGCTCTGTACAATCTTGCAAAATCATTCTGGTTCTGTTCCGGCATTGCCTCAAGCCCTGAAGATGCCGCCTTCAGTTCTTCCAGATAGGAAACACACTCTTGAGGCTGATAAGATTTTGCCTTCTGTATCAGCTCTCTGGCCTCCACAGATTCCAGGGTCACGCCGAAACTTTTGAGCATATCGATATCCATTGCCCTGCCGAAACCGAACCCCTGAGGCGTATGGCCAACAGCCGCCAGCTTTAATTCCCCCAATGATTTCTTCAGCTTCGCAGCTTTTGTAAACGCCTCAATCTTTTTCTTTACAGCTTCCTCATCCGGCGCGCCGAAAATATATTCAAAGTTCCCGCCTCGGACATGCATCAGCGCATTTGCAGCCGAATAGGCCCCTGTCAGAGAATTCAGGCGCAGACGCCCGCCGTCAATGACAGGCTCCCGCAAGGTCCACAAAAGAAGAGGGCAGTCAAACCCCTTTAACACTTCGCTGATATATGCAGAATTGGCAAACGTAACATTCTGGACAATCACAGCGTCCGGTGAAATTTCCTCCAGAAACCGGTTCAAATCCTCAATAGACAAAAGCATCTTCTCCGGGTATTTTCCATCTTCCGTTATTCCGGAAATAAGTTTCACTGATTTTTCAAATTCTGTCTGCGCGCTTTCCAGATGAAAGGTAGGAACCCCAATCGGAAGATACGCTATCTGAAATTCTTTCATTTTTCATCCCATCCTTTTTCTCAATCTCTGCTGTTTCGCAGGAAAATTCATCTTCTGCCGCTATTTCACAAGCAGGCTGATTCCTGAGATAAACAGCAGAATATATGTTATTTTCATAAACAGTTCCTGGCTCATGCGTTGATAGAGCCTGGTTCCCAGAGCCATGCCCGCAATCATAAAGGGAACCGCAGTTACTTGTGTCTGCACCAGGCCCGGAGTCCACAGCCCGACCCGGATATCATCGATTAAAATCACGGAATTTAAGATAATCCAAACAGTTGATATGGTGGCGCGGAAACTCACTTTATCTTTCACCGCCCCGGACAGATAGCCAATCAGCAGCGGCCCGCCGCAGACAAACATTCCGTGAACCACACCGGAACTAATCAGAAGAGCATATCCTTTGCCGCCGTTTCCCTCTGGCTGTATCTCTTCCTGTTTTGATTTCCCTCTGGCTTTAAAAGAAATGTGCAGGCCCGAAACAGCAAGACCCATAACAAAAATCCCCAGACATTTGTACAGAATTTCTTCTTTTCCGGCAAACAGCGCTTTCAGCCCAAACCCGGCCGCCATGCCGGCCGCCATCACAAGAACCACCTTTTTCAGTTCCTTTTTGTCCGCCTGTTTTCCGTTTGTTATCCATACATATACGCCGGACAATAATCCAAGCACATTCAAAATGGGCTTTGCCGTCTCATATCCCACTAGCATCAGGCCAGGAGGCATTGCGAGGATGGTCCCCGCAAAGCCTGTAATTCCCTGAATAATATTGGTCAGAAAAATAATGAGGAAAAAAATCGGATACTTCATTTAATTCACCCCATATTTTCTTCTGATCTTTTCAAAAATTTCTGTATAAGCAGAACCTTTCCGGTAAAATGCAGGGGGAAAGCCAAGCTTTGCCGGCACAGTAATATCCCCGCCCCTGTACTCCCGGCCGGTCCAGAGATGAATCCATGCATCCTTGGGCAGATATAAGTTCCATTCTGTCTGTTCCGCCAGGTACACCGGAGCAATCAGCATCTCACTGCCAAACAGGTACTCATATTGGATATCATAAGATTTTTCATCTTCTTCATACTGCATAAACAATGGACGCTGCACCGGAATTCCCCTCTGGGCGTTGATTTTTACCATATCTCTGGTATAAGGAGCCAGCATGGTATAAATATCCGTAAGCCTTGCCAGCCGTTCCATGGCATCTTCATCCTCATAATATTGGAAATTCGTATCCGGACGGTTACCTTCATGGGTTCTCATAAAGGGCGTAAACATTGCCATCTCCGCCCAGCGCAGGAACACTTCTTTTGTCCTGGTATTGCCGAACAAAGAAGTATATCCGCCGATATCGCTGTGGGTCAGTCCGCATCCCGTCATGCCGGCGCTTAACGCCGCACAGATTACGGATGCAAGCCCGTCATGAACGGTAAAGTCCACCGACTGATCCCCTGCCCACAGCAAAGTGCAATATTTCTGGCTTCCCGCGCCGCCTGCCCGCATGAAATACACGGCCTCTCCAAGCTTCCCGCTTTCTTTTACCGCCTCATAATTGCATTTCGCCCAGAGCGCCGGCCAGCGGTTATGCTCAATCATGGGAGACATTCCGCTGAACAGAACAATATCATCTGTAGGCAGATATTCTCCAAAATCAGCCATCCATCCGTCCGCTCCAATGTCCAACATGTAAGTTTTAATAATATTCTTAAACCATTCATAAGCCTCAGGATTGCTTAAATCCACCACACCGCAGTAGAATTCGCCGAAATCCACCAGATAATCGCTTCCGTCACTCTTTTTCGCAAAATATCCTTTCTCTTTTCCTTCCTGATACAAAACGCCGTCCTCCACCAGATATGGATTGATATAATTCAGGAAACGGATATTTTCCTCCTTTATCTCTTTGATTTTTTCCGGCAGGCCGGGATACATATCAGCATTGTATCTCCAGTCCCACTGCAGCCGTTTTCCGAAAGAAGTCTCACGCTTGCCGACCCAGTCCTGGCACCAGACCCCCGACACTTTAATTCCCTTTTCCAGTGTCTTATCCAAAATTCCGAAAGAACGCCCGCTGCCGCCCTGAACGCCGATTACCAACCCGTTATAAACCCAATCCGGAAGCTCCGGCTGCCTTCCGAAAAATGCCGTCAGCTTTTCCATCAGTAATTCAAAGGTCTGCGCTGCTTCAATCCGAACGGTTCTGGGTATTTCCCATATTTGAAGCTCGTGAAACGTCTCATTTCTGAAATCAAAATCAGCGTATGCAGTAGAGTCCACATGCAGGTAATAATGCTTCGTAGATACATACGTAGGCTGAGGATAGTTGGTGTTGTAATAATCTCCGCCGGCCTTGTTCTCCACATCCGACCGCCAGGTTACATAGGTGGTTTTATCCCTGCCCACGCCCGGTTCAGAGGTCCAGATGGGAAAATGCCTTCCCCTCAGATTAAAATATGACATCTGCTCTCCGCAGCCGTAACACTTTTCTCCAGCGTCCGCAGAAGTCCGCAGCCAGAAACGGTTGACTCTTTGATCCTCCTGCTCAAAAGAGAGGGTGCATAAATCATCTCCACACACTGCTTCCGCCGTGATTTTATCCTCAAATTCCAGTCTGCAGCCGTCCTGCGTCTCTTTTACAGCCGTTAATTTCAGAGGATATCTTTCCTCCACATAATCTTCAATCTTAAAATTGCCCCGGTACATATCCACCGTCTCTTTTCCAAATCCCACGTATATCATAGGGCGCTCCTGGCTATGCTCCAAAATTACCTGTCCCTGATATTCCAACTGAAATCTTCCGTCCCCAACATGAATCTTCATTTCCATACCTCCTGTTCCCTTTTCACGCAGCTGGCTGTCCGCCAACCATCCTTTCTATGATCCGCCTTTTCTATCCCCTGAAACACCTGCCTATTTTGCCGCTTCAGCACCACGCTTCTTTTTCTCCCGAAAAGCCAATACTGCCGTCTCAGCCGCCAAAACCGCCGTTACGCAGAGAATCAGCGCCTGATTCTTGTCTTTTGCGGCTAATCCCAGAGGAGAGAACATAAAATATTCATAGAGCAAAAAGGACACCAGCCAGACTGCTATTGCGTTTTTATGTTTCCACGGAGTCATGTCATAGTCGTCCGTTCTTGTAAAATCACTGTTAAATTCCTTCTGATTCGGCGAAATCTTACTGCAGACAAAAATAATCGCCAGCATGACCACAAATGAAATGGCATAAATATGCATATAGTTGATTCCGCATATGGCTTTTGTAATCGGCAGATTGATATGCCGGAACCAGAATTTATACCCGGAATAAAAAAAAATGTGCCAGACGGTAGCGCATACCGCCCCTAAGGCAGAGCCTCTTTTGGAAAACATGCCGATTAAAACAATGGTAATAATCGGAATATTATAAAATCCGGTAAAACTCCGCCCAAAATCATACAGCCCGCTGCTCAGTACGTCTAAAAACGGCGTAAAAACAATGGCAAAGGCCGCAAATCCCCAACCGATTTTCTTTGCCAGCTTTACCGTGGCTTCTTCGGAAAGATCCGGCCGGAAAACCGGCTTATAGATATCTATCATGAATACGGTGCTTGCCGCATTCAGGAACGAATTATAGGTGGAAATAATGGAACCGAACAATGCCGCGCAGAACAATCCCACCACCGGCCAGGGGAGAGTTTTTGCAACCAGCGTCGGATATGCAAAATCCTTGCTTTCCAGTCCCGGAACCAGCCTTGCGGCAATGACTCCCGGAAGCACCAAAAGAAACGGAACCAACATCTTTAAAAAACCGGATAACAGTACCCCTTTCTGCCCTTCTTTCAAGTTCTTTGCGCCAAGAGCACGCTGAATCAGCACCTGGTTCGTACCCCAGTAGAACAGGTTGGCCAGAAGCATTCCGGTAAAGATACATGCAAAGGGCACCGGATCTGCCTTGCCGCCAATGGCATTTAATTTTTCCGGCGCATGGTTCAAAACATCTGCGACGCCTGCTGTAAATCCGCCCCCGTTGGCTTTCCCAAGGGCAATAAATCCAAATACTACCACAAAAACAGATCCCACAATCAGAAGTATGCCGTTGATGGTATCTGACACCGCCACAGCTTTCATGCCTCCGCATACCGCATACACCGCACCGATAACGCCCACCAGTACAATCAGAATTGTCAGCGCCATTCTTGAACTGATTCCAAAAATAGAGCCTACGTCAAATATCTGATTAAAGGCAATGGCTCCTGCATACAAACAGACCGGAATACCAATTACCAGATAGCCAATCAGAAACAGGATGGACACCATTCTCCGCACGCCGACACCGTAACGTTCCTCCATAAATTCCGGAAGCGTTGTGTATCCTTTTTTCAGATACAGCGGAAGAAAAATAAAGGCCATTACAATCGTCGCAATGACAGCCGTGGCTTCCCAGGCCATTCCTGACATATTGGCTTCATAAGACTGCCCCGAAAGGCCTACCAGATTCTCCGCAGACAAATTGGTAAGCAGCATCGACCCTGCGATAAACGTGCCTCCAAGGCCGCTTCCTGCCAGAAAATATCCTTTCGCGGTAGACTGATCATCCCCGCTTACAATTTTGGCGGAGATCACGGCAACCAATGCCGTAAAAAACACAAATGTTACAAGCGTAAATACCAAATGCTCCATATTTCATCCTCCCAAACTTTAAATCTTTGTGTCATTTGCCTATTTCTCGAATTCTTCGTTTGTGATAGAATGAATCCGAAATATCTTATTTCAATCGGCAATAGGCAGAGACTGTATGAAATATGTCCAGTATTTATCATCTTTGCATATTGCCGTTTTTATACCCGCATGTCAATTAATCAAATTACTGCCCTGTTCGTTTAGAGCATTTTTCAAACACGCTCTAGTAGAACAGCTCCCTGTTCTCCCCAAGCATTCCCGGATAGGCGCCTTGGCGAATCAGCGGCTCTCGCTCCGGGTGTGCCAGCACCCACTTATTCATCATAAGCAGAAGCCGTTCCTCCTTTTCCACCCTTTTGCCCGCATCCCGCAGCGGCGTATTAGTTCCCCGGGGAAGCACAACAATATCCTTAAATCCCTGATCGCACACTCTGCAGGGTGACAAATGGAGCGTTGTCTGGTACATCTCAATCGCCGTTCCCTGCTCCACAAAAAACACTTCCGCGTCTTCTGTCCTGTAAGTATTATCGCGAATGTCCCAGACATGCCCCAGCACAAGCATAAAATCTGTTACGGCAATATTAATTTCGCTTCCCTTATGATACTCAAATCCGTTATAGGTTGTATTTCTCCCATTGCAGTATCCCGCCTGCACAGGCATTCCGCCATAAAATCTGTTTTGAATTGCCTGAAAGACTTCCATGTCCTCCAGTTCCTTCACGGATGCCAGATACACATTTCCCTCCGGCGGAATCTGCGTCTCTTTTTCCATATATCCGATCCATTCATGGAAATCATACCCTTCCACAATTCGTCCGTAAGTCAGAAATCTTTTATCTGTAACCGGATAAACCGCCGCCTGGTTCCTGGCCCGCAATCGTTCTATCATAAATTTTTCATCCTCTCACCGCTTTTATTGTCGCGCAGAAATCCTCTTTGCCATAGCCGGCCTCCATCGCTTTGTCATATACCTTTTTGGCAACCGCTTCTCCCGGCATATCCACACCCTGCTCTTTTGCCATGGTCATACAGATATTGACATCCTTATACATATTTTCTACGGAAAAAGCCGTTGTATAATCCCCGTCCCGAATAGGAGCCGCTTTGCCGTCCAAATAGAAATTCTGGCCGCCGCCGTAAGAAACAGCTTTTGTAAACATATCCACGCCGATCCCGTATGTACCTGCCAGTGTCAATGTTTCATTTACACCGTTTTGAATCTGGGATACCAGGGCATTGTGGCAGATTTTCATCACCAGTCCTTTTCCGTTTTCTCCCATTCGTATAACATTTTCACCCATATAAGAAAGAATTGGCAGAATCTTTTCAAACAGCGCTTCTTCACACCCCACATAGATTCCCAGTTTTCCCGCAACTGCCGCCGGCTTTGATTTCACCACAGGCGCGTCCGCAAACTGCGCGCCGGCTGCTTTGATCATTTTAGAAATTTCCACAGAAACAGAGGGCTCTATGGTGCTCATATCAATGCAGATCTTACTGCTGTCCATAGCTTCCTTTACTTCCTGATAAACTGCCATGGAATGCTCTGACTTGGGAACCATAGAAATAATCACATCCGCCTTTTTCGCAACTTCCAAAGAACTTTCGCAGGCCGCCGCCCCTTTGGATGCCAGAAGTTCTCTCTTTTCTTTTACAAAATCAAACACATATACTGTATCGTCATGCTTCTTTACAATGTTCTCGCTCATGGATTCCCCCATGATGCCAAGTCCGATAAATCCGATTTTCATAACTCCCCTCCTATTCTGCAGCCGTCTGATCCCATGCGTCTGTAAAAATTCCAAGCCCCTGATTGGTAAACGCATGCTTGATGCTGTCTTTATATACTGCAAGGCCCGTAGTTACAATATCCGCCCCTGCCACTGCACAGTCCACAATCTGTTTCGGCGTACGCAGAGCGGCACAGATAATCTGTGTTTTTCCATAATATCCATAATTTTTATAAATGTCCACGATATTCTGGATATAAGCTCTGCAGTCCTCTCCGTTGGCTTCTTTCCAACCGATGAATGGAGATACGAATAAAGAATGGTTCCTGCCGGCCCAGATAGCCTGCGCCGGTGAAAATACCAGCGTCAGATTTGTGCGCACTCCTTCTGCTTCCAGCCGTCTGGCTGCTTCCACTCCCGCTTCCGTACAGGGAATTTTGATGACAAAATTACTGCAGACTGCGGCAATCTTCTTTCCTTCCGCTGCCATTGCATCCGCATCAGCCAGATGGGGATTGATTTCCACAGAAATGGGGAACTTATCATAACCTTCGAGCCCCTCTTCTTTTACCCAGTCTCCCATCTCCTGGATTACCGTCAAAAACGGCTTCCCGCTTACCATAATGTGCCTTGGATTTGTGGTAACCCCGTCAATACCGAAACTGTGATAAGCTTCCTTAATTTCTTCAATTTTAGCGCTGTCTAAAAAATACTTCATATGTTGTTCCTCCATTTGATTAATTTTATTAATTAATTGTGCTAAAAAAATTTTCACGGCAGGTCTTTTTCGTAATTTACTATTCTGCTGTGTAATTTATTTCGCTTTTGATAAGTAAATTATACTTCTCATCCAGGTATCCGTCAACCGATTTGATGAAATCAATTCTGTTTCTCTATTTTGATTAATTTTATTAATTAATATTTGTGCAATGTGCACATATCTAGTGCACAATGAACTTTCTATATTTGAATGCAAAGGCCGCTACCCTCCTCAATCCGGCTGCTGTCCCTCATGGACTTTCCACCGGCATTCTGTCATCTCCAGGTTGGAAAACGCCGCCCGGAAAGAGGAATCCTCCGGTGAACACGCATAAACGCCGAACTTTACCTTCCCGCCGCCCCAATACATATGGCAGATACGCATCTGATGAAATGTAATCCCGTCATAAGAGCACTCAATGCAGTAATCATCCTCCCGTCTGCTGAAACGATACCACATGGTTTTCACAGACGCGTCTATCTCGGTGGTGGCCCAGTCAGAATATCCGTGGTTGGTTACCACGCTTCCCAAATGCTGAAACGTTTCATTCTCATACTCCACGGAAGCTTTCAGCCAGTTCTCGCTGTCTAAATACATGACAATGCCGCACTGGTCAAATCTGCAGCAGCTTTCCTGAAATTCGGTTTTCACCACAAAGCTGAAATATTTTTCACTTGTCTCCATCTGGAAAACAGGCGCATTGTCGTTCCTGAAATGGTAATAGGTTCTCTGCCATAAATCTGTATGGGGTTTTGTGGTAATTTCTATAGTATCCTCATTGACTGTATACTGTTTTGGCTCCCTGGTCCATGTAAACTTGGTTAAATCCATACGTTTCCGCCTCCTGCTGTTTTCTTTAATCATATCCTATCTTGAGACTTTTCACAATAAAATCCTGCCGCTTTTCACTGATTGATGCCTGGAAATTATAACTCTTTTTTCTTAAAATTTTTCAAACAGGGCAATCAACCGGCTTCTCTTCTTCACCTCGGCCTTTATAAAAATATTATGCATATGCGCTTTGGCTGTGCCGATGGAAATATAGAGTTCCTCGCTGATTTCACTGTAATTCTTATTTTTCAGAAGAAGCCTGAAAATATTCTGCTCCCGTACCGTAAACTGGTATTCATGGCAAAACAGATAGAATTTGGAGTAATCATCGCCAGACGCAAGAGAATCCGTTGTTTCCATGGGAATATCCGTCTCTTCCTCTTCTGCCTGCTGTTCCGCAGATATCTGCTCCGTCCCGTCCTCTCCCTCCTTTTCCGATGGTTCTGAAGATATCTGTTCCACCCCGTCCTCACATCTGCTCCAAGCATTCTGAGGATTTTAGCCCCCAAAAAAAGGCAGCAGGCTGCATACGCAGAACAGCCGCAGAACATCTTCCGTGATATTGCGGTTCACCATTGTAATTCTGGAAGCTGTATATATTACTCCGGCAAAGATTGTCTGTGTCCGGAATAAAAGCAGGAAAAAGGACTGGCTTGCCATTATCAGCACGGATACAACCATTTCAGAAGAAGAAATCATCCGTATTTATGGAAAACACCGGGACATTGAGGTGTTTTTCAAAGCATACAAATCCTGTCTGCATCTGGTAAAGGAGTGCAGGAGTCTCTCCTATGATGCATTGACAGCCCATGTATCCATTGTTTTTGCACGATATATGATGCTGTCTGTTACGCAGCGGTGCAATACTGATGACAAAACGATATGCGAACTGTATTTCCGCCTTATGGACGAACTGGATGATATCACTTTCAGCCAATCTATGAGGATTGTTATAGACGCACTTATAGAATCTGTTACGGAATACTTCCATATCACTGAGCAGCAGCTGGAAGAATTTACGTCCGGCTTTGTTCAAAGACTGCTAAAGTACATGCAAAAAGCATCGGAGAGAGGTTCCATAACTGCCTGATTACTATTTTGTGAGTTAACGTATTGATTTTTCAAAGTGCAAATCCCATTTTTAATGTGGGAAGTTTGAGTATCCTGATTAACAGCAGCGCCATGGGCATGGAAAAAACTGCCCAATTTCTTGCCATTGCCGCCAAAATGAAGTTTAGATTAGATCCGAATTGACACATGCTTTATCATACACTGTGTAAAAAATGCCCGGCCACTCTGATAGACCGGGCATTTTTCTATATATGTATTTATTAATTTTCCGGCCCGGCAAATCACCCGAGCCGCTTTTACAAATATTTCTTCCCGGCCTGGCAAATCACCCAAGCCGCCTTTATAAATATTTCTTCTTTGCTTCACAAATCATCTTTGCCGCTTCATTCACAATCTCCATATCTGTGTCAGCCAAAGCCGGAAGGGGCGCTCGAACGCTGCCAATGTCAAGCCCTTCATTCAATTTCAGAATGGCTTTCATTACTGCGTACAGGTTTCCATGGGCAGAACACATTTTGTAAATAATCTCATTGCAGGCATACTGGATCTCTTTTGCCAGTTCCATGTTATTTTCTTTGATGCACGCATCCATTTTCAGGAACAATTCCGGCATAACGCCGTAAGTGCCGCCGATTGCGCCCTCTGCCCCTATCACGCGTCCGCTGATAAACTGCTCGTCCGGGCCGTTGAACACAATATAATCCGCGCCTGCCTCCTGTTTGAACACCTGAATATCCTGTACCGGCATCGAAGAATTCTTAACGCCGATGACATTGGGATTTTTCCTCATCTCTGCAAATAGCCCGGGCGTAAGCGCAACTCCGGCAAGCTGCGGAATGTTGTAAATTACAAAATCTGTATTGGGCGCCGCCTCACTGATATCATTCCAGTACTTTGCCATTGCATGCTCCGGCAGATGAAAATAAATAGGCGGAATTGCCGCAATAGCGTCTACTCCCAAAGATTCCGCATGTTTTGCAAGGGTCTGGCTGTCCTGTGTGTTGTTGCAGGCCACATGGGCAATTACGGTCAGTTTTCCCTCTGCAGCCTTCATAACGCTTTCCAGTACAAGCTGCCGTTCCTGAACGCTCTGGTAAATGCACTCTCCGGAAGAACCGTTGACATATACGCCTTTTACGCCTTTTTCTACAAAATACTTTGTCAGCGCTTTAACACCCTCCGGGCTGATCTTTCCGTCTTTATCATAACAGGCATAAAATGCCGGGATTATTCCTTTATATTTTTCAAGATTTCTCATTTTTTCTTTCTCCTTTTCTTTCAAACATTACTCTTTCTAAAAGAGCGGCTACCCCTTAAAGGTAACCGCTCTTTCCGCTAAACCGCCGGGAGTTCAGGCGTCGCCTTATAATGAAACTTTCAGTTCATCTATGGTGAATGTCTCATACTTCAGGATATTTTTCAAATGCAATTCATTTCTGGACCAGGAATCATATTTCTCGTATAACACTCCGATCTCGCCATTGGGAAGCTCGGTTAAACAGGAATAGGAATATCCCATCTGCGGTGTGTCAACGGAATAGCAGTATTTCCATTCCACAGAATACTTATCTGTGCCGGAATTTCCAGTATCATTGATTAATCCAATCCAGATTTTTCCGTTCTTTCTTCCGTTTGTTGCGTTTGGAGCTGACAGTAAAATTGCCGGCTTGCCGTCAATCGGCTGTGAATAGTTGATGACAGACAACTGTGTGCCGTATGATGTTGTTGCAATTCCCGAAAGAGGAACACGCTGGCTCCAGGTTTCTCCGCCGTCAGCGCTGCTGACTTCCGCAATATACCCTGAACCGGTTCTTAAATATGTTTTCAATGAGCCGTCCGGCATTTCCACGATCTGCGCTTCTGCTGTAGCTCCGCCTGTGAAATTGTCCGCTTCCACATAAGTCCAGGTGGTTCCATGGTCGTCGCTGTACATAAATCCTAACTCTGCAGATGATTTGGAATACAGAGGCACAAGCAGCCGTCCGGCATGTTCGCCCTTAGATATCTGAATTCCAACGCCAGGGCCTACCACCAGGAACTTGGATACTTCTGGCTTAAATGTACTTACAATCTGTAAATCGGACCAGGTAGTTCCCTCATCATCAGAATATCTCATTGCCAGATAATTGGTGGGGAATGCCTTAAAATCTGCATCTTTGTAGAATACATTCATATTTACGTCGGTATCTGTTTTTGTTTCCAGTAAAGTGGTTCCCTGGAAGTTATAGTCATACTGTTTACAGGTCAATGCCGTTCCGTTCTTATAGATGTTATACTCTGCATCCACACTGTATTCTGTTGCTGTATTTGCCGCGTCATTGTAAATCACGCCGTTTTCTCTGATTGTATATCCGTATGTACCTGCTGCATCGTCTTTCCAACGCAGTTTCAGATACTTCTGACCATCAATTTCCTTGAACCCGGAGCCTACTGATGCATTAGAGCTTCCGATTCCGGCAGGCATCAAATCCGCAAAAAGGAATATGCGGCTTGTCTCTTTATCTTCCAAAAGAACCGGATCGATATAAGAAGCGCTTCCCTGAATCTGAACGTTCTTTCCGACATCATCCCGCGGCCAGTCAATGTTCTTATCTACGTAATCATCGAATTTCAGCGGTAAGGTAGGCTGCCCCCAGGTCTCTCCTCCGTCTGTACTCTTCGCAAATGCAATATTAATCTTGCTCTTGGAATCATGCGTTCCGCCATACCTTGCGTCTGCCGCTGCAATCACAGTGCCGGACTTCAAAGTAAGAAGGGACGGGATACGGAAATAATTGGATTTTGTGGCGTCTCCTGCATAAAAGATATTCTTTGCATAGGTCGTCTCTCCCGTTGCTGCAATCAGCTCTTCATCGGAAAGTGCATCCTGATATACCTGGATACTATTGATTGTTCCCCCAAAAGGATACGAAACTGCACCCTGACGCACGGTTCCGCCCAACATGGCATTGTCTACTCCGGTAATATCACTGATGAACTTAAATGCCGTCTGGTCGAGTGAGGCAATCAACTCTCCATTCGCAAACAGCTTGTACTGGCTATTTTCTCTGTCGGCCTTCAACGCAATGGTATTCGGCACTCTTTCCCCCTTGTAACTGCCGCGTACGGCTGCCGGCCGGGACAGCGTATATTTAAACACATTGTCGTTATTCCGCAGCTCCATTCCAACTGTGCCGGTATTGGTCACATATAAATGGAAATGCCTGTTCTGGTTTCCGGCTGTACTATTCCCAACACTGAAAAGAGATTGAATCCCATTCTCACTTGTAGTCTTGTAAGAAATAAGGATGGTGCCCTGTTCCAATGCTTTTACCGCATCTATGCCCGACTCTCCGTTTAAGCTGAACCCGGCGCCCTCCTGAATCTCAATCCCTTCTTTTTGAAAAACAGGAGCCCCTGAAGTTTCACTGATTAATTCGCTCATACCTGCCGCCGCGTCAGTTTGCGGTTCCTGCGCAGATACGCTCATGGGCATAATACATAATGCAGCAGCCGTCGCTACAGAAATGACTTTTTTATAGTTATACATAATACTCCTCCTATCTGATAACTCTACCTCATTTTACCTCATTTCACTTTCCGATGATTTCATTTAACTTCACTTTTCGATCCTCAAATCTTGATTTTGTGCAGGCATCCGCCGTTGCGATTGCCGCTCTTGCTGCTTCACCGGTCAGCAGCGGCCGGAATTCATCATCCACCTCTTTTCCGTGTAAAATTCCATTCAGGTATTTCATTTCATTTTTCATAATGCTGTGCAGCCACATGGGCGGTTTCTTCCCTGGCTTTCCATACATGATTGCGCCGTCCATCTCTGTACCATGATAAATCCTGGTACGGTCATCATCCTCTTCCTGGGATTCATGCACTAAAAAATGTTCCTCCTTTCCATTTACTTTCAGAGTTCCTCCGCAGTTGCACATATCAATTCGGATGGCTCCTTCTGTTCCCTGAATCAACACATAGTGCTCCGGCCAATGGAACGCAGAGCCCCATTCCAGCACAGCATAGCGGTTATCCGAGAATTCCATGTTTACAAACAGCATATCGTCCTCGTCCCCGAATGCGTCGCCCTGATGGGCAACATTTCCGCCTGTCATAGTAACCTGTTCGGGCATTCCTCCCATCAAAAACTGTACACAATCCAACTCATGAATGTGGTGGTACAGATGACCGCCTGATTTCTCCCGGATTTTTTTCCAGGAAATGGTGGGCTGTTCTTCCTCCCAGCCGTTTCTTGCAGAATGGCAGTACAGAATTTTACCAATCACTCCGTCGTTGATCAGCTTCTTCGCATGACGCACCCCATGGAAGAAATTCATTACATGGCCGGCCATAAACACCACACCGTGCTCCTGGCAGGCTCTTACCATCTCGTCGCAATCCTGGTAGGAAAGGGCAATTGGTTTTTCACAGAAAACATTTACCCCATGTTCAGCCGCTTTGATTACTGGTTCTTTATGTAAATAATTGGGCGTTGCTATAATAACTGCATCCACATCTTCCCTGCTGTACAAAGTATCCAGATCTGTTTCCACATCACACCCCAGCTCCTCTGCCACAGACTGGGCATTTTCCGGGTCAAGGACTGCAACGATTTTCGCTCCTTCCTCTTCCTTCATAATTCTGCCAAGCTCTGCGCCAAAATATCCTGTTCCTACTACTGCATATCCTATTGTTTTCATTTTATATTTACCTCCAAATTTATTATTTCACTGCGCCTTCTGTCATACCGCCTGCAATCTTATTCTGAATAAACATAAAGAATACCACCGAGGGGACAACTACGAGAGCTGATGCTGCCATCATATCTCCCCAATTTAAAATTTCGGCTCCCTGTAATGATTTCAATGCCACCGAAACTGTCATTTTCTCTGTACTGTTAATCAGTATTAAGGAATATAAAAATTCATTCCAGGCATTGATAAATGTATAAATGGCCGTTGCCACGATTCCCGGCATTACCAGAGGAAGCACAATCTGTACAAACGTCTGAAGCTTGTTGGCTCCGTCCACTCTTGCCGCCTCTTCAATTCCAATGGGCACCGTCTTAAAGAAGCCCACCAGCATCCATACCGCATACGGTACGCTGAAAGACAGATAGACAATCACCAGTCCGATTCTCGTATTTACCAGTCCTGCCTTTGCCATTACCATGGAATATGGAATTGCAAGCAGAATCGGCGGAAACATATAGGTGGTCACAAGCACTTTGGACATAATTGAACCAAGCTTCGGGAAAAACCTTACAATTCCGTATGCCGCCATGGATGAAATCACAATGGCGATACATGTAGTCGAAATAGCTATGAGTAAGCTGTTTGCAATATTTTCCGCAAACCCAAGCTCGTTGATTACATGCAGGAAATTCTCCAGGGTAAAATGCTTCGGCAAAATCCTTGTGGGGTTCGCCGTCAGATCCCCGGATGTTTTCACAGAGCATAACAGCACCCACACCAATGGGAAAAAGGCCACCACTGCTAAAATAATCAGATAGATATGACAGAAAACATTTCCGATTTTATCTCTTCTCGTTGTCATTACTTATCCTCCTTTTCCCATTTTCCGATAATCGTAAAGTATACCACGCAAATCATCAGTAAGAATGCCAGCAACAGCATGGTAACTGCAGAAGATCTTCCTAACAATTTAGTATTCCATCCCATGTTATAAGCATAGATCGGCATGGTGGTGGTTGCATTTGCAGGGCCGCCTCCTGTCAGCAGGTAAATAATATCAAAGTTATTAAATACCCAAATGGTACGGAGCACTACCAACAGACCCACCACAATCTTAATATGGGGAACTGTAATATACCAGAACTGCTGCACCTTAGAAGCCCCGTCAATCTGTGCCGCCTCATACTGTTCCTGAGGGATTGTCTGCAGGGCAGACAGCACATTTACCATAATCATCGGAGCGCCAAACCATACATTGATAAAAATCAGAGTCAAAAATACCAGGCCGCTGTCACTGAGGAACTGCGGCAGTTCGCTGCAGATGCCCAACTGCACCAACAGATTGGGAACAAAACCTGAAACTCCGTTTAAAATCCATTTCCAGGAAAGCGCGATAACAATTGAGGGAAATGCCCAGGGAATAATCATCAGTGTCCTGTATACTCCTTTACCCATGTTGACACGATTGATTGCAAGAGCTGCAGTAAAACCGATAAACAACTGTCCAAACAGAGAACCTACCGTCCATAGAATAGAAGTAAAAAACGCTTTGTAAAAATTCGAGTCTGAAAGTACCGCCTTATAGTTATCCACCCCTATAAAATCATACGACGCCCGAATCAGATGTTTTGTTGTCATGCTGTAATACAGACTGGAAAAAATCGGATATATCAGCAATGCGCCTACAATCACCAGCGCGGGAAGGACAAAAATCCATCGGGCATAATCAAATTTTACTTTTCTTTTCATTTCATTACCATATGCCTTTCTTAATCTGCGGCCGCCGCAGGAAACATCCGGCAGTCATTGATACTGCATCCGCCTTCCTGTTTCCCTTTTCACGCGGCCGCCTCTCTACTGCAAACTACTGTACAGTAAGGAACAATTCATTTAATTTGTCCTCCGCAGCTTTTGCCGCCTCTTCCACATCTGTTCCGTTGGTAATGATGTCCTGGAACATGCTCTCAATAATTCCCTGTGAAGTAAGGAAGCCTGCCTGAACGCTGGGTCCGTGCTCGTATCCAATTGCAGTTCCTTTGTTCATTGCATCTGTAATTACTTCCACTGCATTAGAGAATTTCTGAACAGTTTCATTCTTCTGATATTCCGGTGTATCGGAAATTCCGGTGATGGAAGGAAGCATACCTACCGGAGTTGCATCCAGGAATTTGATATAAGTATCTTTCTCATAAAGTTTTTTGATAAATGCCTTACAGATATCCTGATGCTCGGAATTATTCCAAACAACCATAGGAATGTTGGAGGTCTCTGCTCCATGATCCGGGTCATCCGCATTGATCTTCGGCAGCGGCGCACAGTCAATCTGGTCTACTAAATCCGGTGAGTTTGTCTCCACTCCGCCAATCTGGAATCCAGAGTTAAAGTCAAAGGCTGTTTTACCCTGATAGAACAGGTTCGCCTGATCCAGTACCGCATAGTTCACAGAATCTTTCGGTGAGCAGTTCTCATAAATGTCTAACCAGTAGTTGATGCCTTCAATTGCCAGGTCACTGGTCAAATCTGCCTTCAGGTCATCGGTCAGAAGGCTTCCGCCGCCCCGTCTTACATAGAAGTTCAAAAATCTTGTTCCCATCAGGTCATTGGAGCCGCATGGGAATGAACATCCATACACGCCGTCTTTGGTAAGGGCTTTTGCAGCTTCTGCAAATTCAGCCCAAGTGGTTGGTACGGAAAGCCCTGCCGCCTCTAATAAATCCTTTCTGTACCACATAACCTGTGCATGGGAATACAGAGGAAGGGAATAACATGCGCCGTCTTTCTCACCTTCGGACAATGCAGCTTCGGAGAATTTATCTCTTCCGATGTCGTCAATCAAATCATCCACCGGCACTAATGCTTCGGAATCCATCATTTCCACCACATGTCCCGGAAGGGCCGTACTCATATCCGGCACGTTTCCAGAGGCAAGCCCTGTGGTCCACTTTGTATAAAAATCTCCCCATGAAAATGTTTCAATCGTAATTTTTACATCCAGATTATCCTTCATAAACTGATCTGCTGTTTCCTGAATCACTTCCAGTCTCGGACCCTGGGTGAAAGAATGCCAGAATGTGATATCGCCTTCTAATTTTCCCGATTCCTCCTCAGTTGTCCCGTTGGATGCCTCCTGCGATGCTGAACCTTTGTCTTTGGAACCGCAACCAGCAAGTATCGTCGTGGCAATCATAGTTCCTGCCAGTAAAATGGCCAATTTTCTTCTCATAATCTCGTCCTCACTTATACATAATGCTGTTAACTAGTTACTCCTGATTCGTGTGGCCACATCAAATCGTTTATTGTATGTACATTTTATTGTTATTTTTTGTGCATGTCTACTAAATACACTCTCAAAAATAGCATTAGACACTCATTTTTATATTTTTTCCTTTTTAAGCATTCCATAAACTACCATTTATAAAGGAAAAGCAGCTCTGACCACCAATCCGGTTTGATTATGTGTTGAGCTGCTTTCTATTACTCCGGCGGTTAAATATCGCAGTAGATTACGCAGAACAAATCTTCATATGCAAGGCGGAAGATTGATCTGTAGCGAGTGCTACAGCGATTGATGAGGGTCTGCCCCGCTTTATCGGGCACAACGCAGCAGATGGAGGTTTGAGCAAGTAAGATACTGTGATATTTAACCGCCGGAGTAATATTATTGTGCGGTTTTCACTTTAATTTTAACAACTATTTTTTTAACTGTCTCAGGCTTCTCATTCATCATAGCCACTTTATGGGCGTCGCTTGGGTAGCATACCATGAAATCACCCGGCTTCAGCAGATATCTTCCCGATTCCTGGCCTGTGTAGAATCCAATGTCCTTTTCCTCGCTGAAGGGCGTTTTAACCTGAAGGCCGCATACATCCGCCGTTGCGATTCTTTCCGCGCCTTCCATAATGTAGTGAAGGTCAATGTACTTTCTGTGCGCCTCGTAAGCACATTCTTTTTCTTCTTTGCTGACAAATGAAACCGGGTTTGCAAAACTGCAGTCCTCCTGAATCACCGTATTCGGAAGCAGTTCCTCCCATTTTCCTATCTTATCCAGATAGCACAGCGCCTGGTAAATTTCCGCATCTCCCTTATAGTTCTCCTTGTTTTTCAGGGAATCAAATATCATTGTGCCGCTCTCCTTTCTAAATCCTGCGAATCTCATTAATGGTATCTATTTTACTATTATAAGGGACAAAAAAAATTTCCGATACGGATGATACATCTATTAATAGCACTACACGCTCATTTTTGTGCTTATTTTCTGTTTTTATCAAGCGCCTGCAGCCAGCAGGGGATAGAATCTGTGACAGAACGCAAAGAAAAAAGCCTTGGGAACTTGAATTCCCAGGCTTCTTCAAAGAGGCGCAGACCGGATTTGAACCGGTGAATCAGGGTGTTGCAGACCCCAGAAGAAAACCTTGGAGCCCGCTAAAACTCTAAGGTTTTCCAATCTGTCCACCCTATATCTACCCTAATTTTCATGTTGCTTTCATGCCATATCAGGTATTTTACTGTGCAAAATCTATGCCACTTAGCACCCCTATGGGCATATTATAAACATTTTGGTATCTTTCGTCTACAATATTATATGAAGGTTTATCTTGACTTATCAATTAGAGTTAAAACAAATTGTGGATTTTCCACGCTACCGGATTTACCGGGTATTTATACACCCCCTTTTGAAAGACAGAAGCATCCGTACCAACGGAGGTTCCTGTCTTTTTTATTTTCTCATTTTATGTTCTTATGCAAATTACAGCTTCTCTTATCGGAACATCGAACACCTTACTTACAAAGTTGTTCCTGACGAATGGATCTATTCTCTTAAAGAACTCCAGATTCACTTCCGCCAAAAATTCAAGCACCAGGTCATATCCATACTGGATACCTTGGTCGAGCAAAATCTTTTAACCTACTCACTGCATGAAAAAAATAAGATTATTCAATACAAGATCAAAGACTGGTCAAAAGATAATGCTGCCCTTTTCTATAATTACCCATGCAAAAAAGACATTGGGTTTTTCTTTTTTCCAATCGCAGATGTACATAAACTAATCGGACTAGGAAAATATTCGGAAATGGATGCTCTTTTGGAGCTTTGGATTCATGCAGTCTATAATGCTCCATCTGTACAAGGCTCTGATTCCGGTCCGGTAGTATATTTTCGTAATCAGACCAGAAATCCCTTGTTCAATTATCAAGAACTTGCCAGACGTTGGAAACAGGCGAAATTTTCTATATCCCGTCTGCTAAAAAACTTAAACATACCTGCATAATCACACTGATTCCCTATTCCGGGAAACATGGCAGCATGGTATATCTACGTAATTATCTGCCCGTTATGTTTAATCTCAGTGATGTCATGATTGATAAGTAGGAAATTGCCATGAAAAAGCAACTAGCAATACATATACCCGAAGACACCTTGCCTGTTAAAAACAATTCTGAATGCGTTTCAGAATCTAGTACTAACGAACAAATCATCGTTTCACAGAAAGGCTCCTGCGCCCCAGAATCACACATCAAAGCCACTATTCGAAAAGTCACTGAAATACTGGAAATACAAGGCCTTTCTTGTTGTAGATGCCCTAAAACAAAGTATATATTATCTCCTTTATCAGCCTGTAAGAATACAGTATATCTATATTCATTACGTATTATCCGCCCCTGGGGAAAGCATCCTACCAATTTGAAAGTACGACTTGTTGCTAGACAAAGGCAGTGCGTAGGTACTGCGTACAAAACTAGCGTGGATTATTTTTATCCATAACTGTTATTGCGATAGGTGAAATGAGAGGGTAACGCCTTGAAACGCCTGCTCAAAGAAACGCCATGCAAAAGGGGAGATAATGCCCCCGCTGTATGAAGTGCGTTAAGATGTCCAGTGTCCGCCCTAACAAGTAATGTTGAGGAAAACCGAACCAGAGGTGGTCGAGCGGTATAGGGCTAGAGTCTATAAAATACCTATGGTTAGGATGTTATTGAATTAGCTGACGAAGTGGGGAATGTACGAATCTAAAATTGGACTGCGTAGAAATGCGTAGAGGGACACGTAAGTGTGGCAACTGTGGTAGAGTAAAAATTTTCGATATGAAATACCATATAGTGTTACAGGCACTATCAAGGTTGCAGGTTCATACTCACGACCTAAGGGTATAGATGGAAGGATAGCGGTAACGGAACAAGGAAAGCCTGGAAGATGGAGAAATTATCTTCTGTGAAATCTTAGTAAGGAAAGGCAGAGGCTATAACTTACTTTAATTCAGGTGATAGTGGTGGCACCAAGCTATGAAGTTTCTGTAATGGAAATGGAGCGATAGCCACCAGACGGAAAATTACAATGGAAAGAGAGGTAGATTTGTTCAAGGTTCGGGTATGACTAAGAGATGCTGAAATTCCGAAAGGGAGGTTAGCAGACTTGGACACGAAAGCCAAAAAGAGAGAACAGCTAAGAAATAATGAGTATTACGATATGCAGGAGGTCTTTGACCAACTGTATGCAAACGCAGGGAATAATGCAAAATTCACACATTTAATGCAAATCGTAATGAGTGCGGAAAACATCAAACTTGCATATAGGAATATCAAGAAAAACAAGGGTTCAGCAACCAAAGGTACTGACGGCAAGACAATAAGGGATTATGAAAGCATGAATGAGGAAGAAATGATTGCATACTTTCAGTCCAAAATGATGAATTATAATCCGAAAAGCGTCAGACGGGTAGAGATACCAAAACCGAATGGGAAAATGAGACCTCTGGGTATTCCGTGCATGGAGGACAGAATCATACAGCAGTGCCTATAGCAGGTGCTTGAACCGATATGCGAAGCAAAGTTTTATAAGCATAGCTATGGGTTCAGACCAAACCGTTCCACAAGGCACGCAGTAGCAAGATATTCTTATCTTGTAAACATCATGCGGCTGTACTATGTGGTTGATGTTGATATAAAAGGATTTTTCGATAATGTAAACCATGCAAAGCTAATGAAGCAGTTGTGGGCAATCGGCATAAGGGATAAATGCGTCCTGAGTGTCATCGGCAAGATACTGAAATCAGAAATAGAGGGTATCGGAATTGCGGAAAGAGGTGTCCCACAGGGCGGAGTTATCAGTCCTTTGCTTGCAAATGTTGTACTGAATGAACTGGACTGGTGGGTTGCAGGACAATGGGAGAATCTTCCAACGAAGCACGAATATAAAGGCACAAACCACAAGTATACAGCTATCAGAAAGACAGCACTGAAAGAAATGCACATCGTACGTTACGCTGATGATTTTAAAATATTTTGCAGTAATCCCAAAACAGCAGAGAAAGTGCTGGCGGCGACAAAGATGTGGCTGAAAGAGAGACTGGGTTTGGAAGTAAGCGGGGAAAAGACAAAGATAACTTACTTAAAGAAAAACTCAAGCGAATTTCTCGGAATTAAATTTAAGGCTGTGCCGAAAGGCAGGAAATATATAGCCAGAAGCCACATGACAGACAAAAATATCAACAAGGTTGCTGAAAACATCAAGAAACAGATAGCAGCAATACAACACCACACTGTGAAGAATGAAGTAGTGAAGCTCAACTCAATCATCTTAGGAGTGCATAACTACTATTCAATGGCTACCATGTGTAACATTGACTTTCACAGGGTATATTTCTTAGTCAAACCGACCATGAACAGGCTGAAAAAGAATTACACAAGAGGACACCCTACCAATGCGATTTATCTGAAACTATATGGGAATTACACAACCAACATTTATAACATTGCAGGAATAGATGTATTTCCGCTGTACGGTGTAGTGCTGAAAAAGACATTGAGTTTTAAACAGGAAATCTGCAACTACACGAAAGAGGGAAGAAACCTAATCCACAGCAATCTGAATGACAGTCTGCAAGTGCTGATTGAGTATTTACTGGAAAATCGTGACGAGCATGAAACAGTCAAATTTAATGATAACCGTATCTCAAAATTAGCAGGGCAGAATGGGAAAAGTTTTATATCGGGTATGAAACTGGAGACAGGAAACATGGTCTGTTGTAGGAAGCTGCCAAAGAATAAAGGCGGTACAGACGACTATGAGAATCTTGTGTGGATTACCGTAAAAGAACAAGAACTGATTACCAAAGTGGAAATTTCTGAAAAAGATTTAGTAGGTGTGGAACTGGACGACAAGGCTAAGAAAAAGCTTAATTCTTTGAGGTTATTAGTGGAAAATCTACCAATTTAACAGAGTAAGGATTCGTTGGGGCGCCGTATGAGCAGGAAACTCTCACGTACGGTGCTAAGTGGGGGAAAAGGTGGAGACAATATCAAAACCTTACCTATCACAATTAAAACTAAAACCAGAAAATCCCGCTGTCACCAACGTCCCAGAGCATACTCCTCCTCTGCAGCATACCTTACCTGCCTTCTCCTGAAATTCCAGAAGTTCTGTTGAAAAGAGGGGTTGTATAATGGCAAAGAAAAATCACCCCCCTGTTTCTTGCTGAAGTAGAAAATAATCCGCTGTACCATGATATCTATAAACTACTTCGTTGTTACCGGGATTCTACTGATAGCCTGATGGTTGCTGTCCGGCAGGTAGAAATTCAGTTTTAACTGGAATACAACACCGGTGTAGACGAATTTCTGGATTCCATCTATGCTGCAGGAGCAGATCTGGGAGACAGCCAGATTGAAGAATGGGCAAAAGTATTGCCCGCAGTAATAAAATGATAAAGCTGTTCCTCTCTTCTGTGGATCTGCTCCGGAAAAATCATAAACATGGGGAAGAATATTACTGGATATTATATTACGCCTTTCTGTCTCCCCATGAACTGAAAAACACAGAGAAAATCCTGGAAGATTTGGAAAAGCACGTTCCCAGTATCTCCTACCGGACGTACTACCGAAGGAGGCAGGCTGCTATTAACGCTCTTAGCAGCATACTATGGGGATTTTCTGCAAAAGGGACACTGAAACTTTAAATATATTTTCCCAAAACAGTTTTAATAAACCAGATGACTATATCATTCAATAATCGTCCAACTAAGGCAAAAAAATAGCAATCTACGCAATATTTATTGTATTTACTAAAATTTATATTACAATTTAATCATAAAACAAAGCTATTTCCACAGTATTTTCGCATCACCAAAATAAGGAGGGGTAACATGAAGAAAGATGAAAAACGCTTTAAAGTAATCTATACTCAAGGTGCCATGACTTGCATATTGTTTGACAAAATAACCGGTATAAATTATCTATTCTACAACGGAGGTCTTACACCTTTACTTGATTCAAATGGCAACGTAGTTATATCAAAAAAGTAAAATCTTACGAATTGTATGTTAACACAGAACTTAATTAATTAAGTAATCATAATATTTATACGAAGAGGAGGTGAGATTATGGCTTATACCGTTCCTGAAATCAGCACCAGTAGTTCAGCTAATGTTCATGAAATGGGCTTAATAGCTGCAACAGTAATTGGTTCCGTTTTATCCGGTGTATCTGGAGGAATTGCATCCGCAGTATTTGGATAAAAGCAGAAAAAGTAGCTAGGATTTCTATACAACATTTAAAGTCCTGGCTACTTTTTATTATTTACTTTACAACCAATCACCTATGGAGGGATATTTATGGATAATATTATAAAAACTTCTGTAATAGCGTGGTATCGTACTGATACATACATCGAATTACTGACATATCAGAATTCCGTTGTAAAATTATTTGGATCGCTTGGCGACCTATTTGAGATTATCAGCTTAAATACAAACGAAGAAGATATATATAAACTTGCAAGTTCATTCATGTCTTATGAGATAATAAAACAAAGTCTTGTCGATTTACACTCCAATGGTTTTATTAAGATTTGGTCTGCTGATAATCTTTTTAACTCAATTTTTTCTTAACTGCAAAAGAGGGCGAAAAATATGAAAGATATTATATTAATTAATTTACCAACAAATGCGTGGTACAAAAAAGAATTTTCCAAAAATAATGCTATGCCACCCCTTGGGCTTATGTATATAGCTACTGTTCTGCAAAATAATCATTTTGATGTAGATCTTATAGATTTTTCAGTTACTAATATGAAAGAACATGAATTTACTAATTATATATTGTCTGAAAAACCAAAAATAGTAGGAATTTCTACTTACGCCGAATCTTGGTTAGCCTTAAAAGTTATAAGTGCTCATATAAAATCTCTACTACCTACATGTCTAATATGTGCAGGAGGTGCTTTTGCAACTTTTACTTACAGAGATGTTCTAAGTAAAAGTCATGTAGATATCATATCAACTGGCGAGGGGGAGCTTTCTATTTTGGCACTCTGCAATTCAGTTATACATAAACAAGGAGCAATACCATCTATTCCTGGTTTAATTATAAAAACACCCGAAAAGAAAGTTATCTGTACCAGCATTAGCAAAAGAATAACCGACTTAGATTCGCTTCCATTCGTTAATAGAGAATTAGTTGATGCAAGCAAATACAACATTCCATATACAATTTCTACTTCCCGTGGTTGTCCAGGTGGATGTATTTTTTGTTCCTCTAAGAGTTTTTGGGGTTCAAAAATTTATATGCGTTCTGCCTCTAACATTGTAGCAGAGATAATGGAAATTTATACTAAATATAAATCTAATGTGTTTCAAATATCAGATGATACTTTCACCGCATCTAAAAATAGAGCTATTGATGTATGTTCTGCTTTAATAAACTCGGGCATACAATTTATTTGGGGATGCGAATCAAGAGCTGATGTAATTACAGAAGATTTTGCAAGATTACTAAAAAAAGCAGGTTGTAACAAAATACAAATTGGTTTAGAAAGTGCTGACAACCAAATTCTAAAGAGTTTAAACAAATATGTCACTATAGAACAAATTGAAAACGCACTTAAAATATTAAGTGAGCAAGGATTTTTTATCACATTATCGTTTATTGTAGGACATGCTGATGATACTACTTCCACAATAAAAAAAACTATAGACTTCGCTATTCAAGCAAAAGAGAAATATGGTGCTGCCCCGGCAATTAGTGTGAACACTCCTTTTCCTGGCACCCCGCAATATTCCTTACTCAATCAATTAGGAATAACAATATACAATACCGATTGGAATGAATATAGGTTAGATAATCCTAATATTTCAACACGCCATCTTACTTTGGACCAGATTCGCCAATATTATTATATGGGCACAAGAGAAATGAGGAAATTATCATGAATGAAAAATTATTTTTTGATTATAATGCTTATTTAATCAGGGAAATAAATGAAAAGAAATTTTTTCTTTCTAATAAGTATTTTAATTGGTTCGCTACAACCGAATCAGGTATGCGCATTTTAGAGCTTCTCAACGGTTCAAATTGCACAAATGAAATTGCACAAATTTTATCAAAAAAGTATAACATACCTTATGATATTATCCTAAAAGATATAGACAATTTTTGTAATAATATGAAAAAAAACGGGCTAATAGGAATACAGCCACCAAATTGTATCACCTACTACCAACACATTTTCTTAAATATAATAAATAATCATGATATTATGTCTGAGGAAAATTTTAATAGAATACTATTAACATTAAAAGATAAAATAATTCCAAATGTAACATCCATTTTTTTGTTTGGAACAGATCCCTTAGTTCACCCTCAATTGGAAGAATTGATTTTAAATGCCAGTAAATCTAAATGTAAACTAATTCTTTGGTCAACAGAAACTGTTTCTCAGAAAGAAAATATCGCCGCCCTTAAAGGAAAGTTGGATGAATTTATATTTACTTTCAAATATAAGATGAATGCATTTGAACAATCACCAGATTTTCCTATTCTTAAATATTGTTATAACAACGGTTTTCCATTTTCAGCTTTCATAAAACCCTCTAAAATAAATATTTTTAGCGGGAATACAATAGTTGATTTTTTAAGCAAGATAAATGCTAAAAAGTTATATATTGAAAACCCACTTTGTAGTAACGATACTTATACAATGAAAGACTACCTAAGTTTTGAGCAACAACTCCTTAAAAAGGAAATCATCTTACGATTTTGGCAAAACAAAAAGATATCCTCTCCTGTCACTTCCGTTTTTCCAATGCGGTTTCTATGTCAAAATGCCCCCCATAGAATCTGTGTTAAGAAAGACTGTGGTTGTAACCATAACATAATTGCTTTTGATCCTACCGGCAAGCCTTATCCTTGTTATATGTATATAGATTCAAAAAAGATTGTTACATTTAAACACGACAAAAGTGATTGTTCTACATGCTCTTACTATTTTCTATGTTTAGGTGGTTGCAAAGCTTTATTAGATTACAATAGCACTCAATCTTTGGATGAACTATGTGATTATACCAAAGCTCTTTATGAATCATTATTATTCGAAATTTAAAGGAGGTTCTTTATGACTAATGTATTAGAAGTTAATAACATATCCAAAAAATTAGGAAATTTCTCTCTTGAAAATATATCTTTCACTTTAGAAAGGGGACAAATAATAGGAATAATTGGTAAAAATGGTGCAGGTAAAACGACTTTACTTAAATTAGTTTTAGAAATACTCACCAAGGACAATGGTAGTATAAATACTATCCCTAAGCAAGATATTGGAGTTGTTATTGGAGAACATGTATATTATGAAAGTCTATCTTGCATAGAAATGGCCAAAATTCTGTCACATTTTTATAAAAAATGGAACTGGGATGATTTCAAAAAATATATACAAACATTTTCACTTCCCCTTAAACAAAAAATAGAAGAACTCTCGAAAGGGATGAAAGTAAAATTTTCATTAGCGTGTGCTCTTAGTCATCAAGCTCAACTTTTAATTTTAGATGAACCAACCTCCGGATTAGACCCTAGCGCCCGTTATAAACTTCTAGAAGAATTGCATTCTATGGCCAATTTACATAATATGTCAATACTGTTCACCTCACATATCTCATCCGATATTGAACAGATTGCTAATAAAATAATTTATTTAAAGAGTGGAAAACTTGTTGATTTTATTGATATCGCAATGATTGGTAAAAAATATACCTCTATAAAAACTAACGATTTTAATGTCGTTCAAGATTTAAAACAAAACAATATTTTTCTATTTAAGCATGGAGATGATTGGGAAACTGTAGTTAATTCTTCACAACTTGATAACTTATCAAATTATAAGAATTTATCTTTTTCAAAAGCAACTTTAGACGATATTATCTGTTTTATGGCAGAAGATGAGGAATAAAATATGTTTTATTTGATTGGAAAACTTTTAATTAAAAATAAAGCGTTTATCCTATTTCCTATTTTTTTAATACCAGGTTTTACAATAAGCCCCTCTATAGGCTGTATATCAGTTATAGGCTATTTTATGCAAATTATATCTAGCTATAATGATAAATATTCAGCAGAATATTTCATTATTTGCACGACAGATCAAAAAAAATATTTGTATTTTAAGATGTATGCAAGCTTTATCTTTTATATTTGTCTTACCTTGATACTTATTCATGGAATAAAGCTAATAGTATTTGATTGTTTTTCATTCTTAGATATGATAATACAACTAAGTTATTCCCTTCTCGGATATAGTATCCTATTTGCATTATGGCTAATTTTAGGAAATTTCCGGTTTGAGCGAATATTTAATTGCTTAATAATGCTACTATTGGTAATAAGTTTTTTCCCCGAATATTTCCAGTTATTAAAATACAAATACGACTTTGTAGCGAACATTATTTTATCTGGGATTTTCTGCTATTTAGGAATACAGTTTAAATTTTTACGCGATGTAGATTAGGAGACAAACACTATGAACAGTTTATTTTACAAAGATTTAATTCTACTAAAAAGGAGCAAAGTTTTATTATCTCTTTTAGTATTTACATGTATATGTTGCATTATTTCTATCAAACTCCCTACTATGGGAATAACATATATGATTTTTTTATTTTTTTTGATATATAACAGTATTTCCTATTTTGAAGATAAATTCGATGGTATTACTATTATAGGAGCAATCACACAAATAAACTCAAAACTATGGTTGGCAAAATACTTACTTAATACCTGTTATGTCATTACAATTGCACTCTTCACAGAGATTTTAACTTTTTTGAATCTATTTCAACTTAAAACTATTGACATAGTATTATCCATGATTTTCATGCAACTTTTAGTCTTTTTTTGTACTATAAGCAGTTATAAAAAGAATCAATATCTATTTATTGTCACCTTAGTTTTAAGTGTATTTGCAACAACTATTATAACACTAATAAAAACCATTGAAATTTCTCTCAGCCTTCCTTTTATAATTTTAACTATTTATGTAATTTTAGTTATGATAGGTACACTTTTAATACACTTACTACATAAAAATAAAAACTAATATTAAATATTCTCTACCAATAAGGGGATATCCAAAATAATCCTTAAATACAAAATTTCTTATTTGCAAGGTAAGCGTAAAATAATTCAACACATTGTTTTACACTTACCTTGATGCCTTATAATCCCCTTTCTACATCAATTTTTTCTTGTTCTATTATTCTTCCTTTTCGTTAACTTATTTTTTTTATTTTATTCCAACTTACAAAGACAACAACCATTGTAACCATCCCCATTTCTATACCTGCACCAATATCATTGATGACATTTTTAGCAGGAGATAACGCCACTCCCAATAAAACGCCATATATCATCACAAATACTAGAATAGAAATTTTTTTGGCTTTACACTCACGAAATGTCCTCTTATACTTTTCCTTCAATTCTTCTTTCATCCTTCACAGTAAACAGGATGTGGTCCGAATTGCTATAGAGCCGGAACATACTCCGGCAGAACTGGCTATAATGGAAAGAAACCGTTCGCTGTGCCCTGACAATCCACATACAATTGAAAGCGAAGCAAATGGATTGCAGCTCCGCATGAGCAATGATGTTCAGCCAGTTTTATTAAAGACTCTGATGGATGTTCTTAAGGTGTCCACCTGCTAGCGAACATCTCGAATGTCGATGGGATCTACTCTGTCTGCGGCAGAACAGACATGAAAAAGTCCATCGATGGTCTGTGTGCCATCATCATATGGACTCTACTTTGCAAAAGAAGCATTTGTCCATGGGGCAATCGGCTTTTTCTGTGTCCTATTTGGATATATTTACGAATTTGTTACAGATGAGCAAATATTTCTCCTCATGAATCTTTGCATCGGTGTCGGAACCGTCATACGAATTGTGAGTCTTCTGCATACCATCAAGATGCATGACTATGCCGAATTAACTGGAGCCTGTACAAAACGTGAAGTCAGCCCACTTACCAAGAAACAGAAAATTATTTTCCAGTCCGCTGACCAGACAGAATATCACTTTACATTCGATAAAAATATCATCCTTTTATCTGGACATTATTATTGCCTATATTTTCGGTATGTAGCAAACCTTTCGGGTGAAGAAAAGATTACCCCAGATTTAGTTGCGTATGAGGAATTATCCTCCCTAAATAAAAATCTTTCCTCGAAGAACCCTTAAATTTTTCTAAATATATCAGAAGGGGCTGTCGCATTAAGAAAAATGATACAAGATATAGCTAGTTTGAAACATTCTTCTATACTATATCTTGTATATGTTTTGCTTAGTGCGACAGCCCCTTCTATTATACTTTTTATCTACTCACTCTTTTACACTATTCGTTTTTCTTTTAGTTTTTTACTTCTTCAAGAGAAAGGCCGGAAATGTTTGCAATTTCTTCTAAAGTATATTTCCCAGTATACGACGTGCTACTTCTTTTAAAGAATCTTTTCTCATATCTTCCATTACTTTACACATAACTGCAATTCCCATCTTAATAATATCATTTTCTATGATGAAAACTACAAATATTTCAGAATAATTATTCAATTGTTTTAATGCGCTCTACCAACGTTCCTTTCTTCACGTAATGAATCACATAAAGAGAATATACTCCTCCCATAAATACAAGTACTATGAAATAAAATAATATTTGCAAAATAGGAAAGCTAAAATGCAACGTCCCCAATGTTCCAACTTGATTAAATACTGTACATAAAATATAACCTGCAAAACTTCCTACTGTCAATGTTATTATCGCAGTTCCTACGATATAAAATAAACATTCTGCTTGGAGTATTTTGGCAAACTGTTTATTAGTTAAGCCAACTGCTTGTAAAATAGCAAATTCCTGTTGCCTTGATATAATATTTGTCATTAAGGTATTAACCATATTAATAACACCAAAAACAGCCACAAATAAAACCAGACAATATAAGGGGATTTTAATCTTATTCAATTCATTTTTCAACTGTATCATTACATCACTAATACTCGAAATTTCTACTTCCCCATTACTTTCCATTAAATCAAAAATTTGCTTTTCTACATCTGGCAGTTTATCTTCTTCTACATCTATAAAACAGTTCATATTAAAATTTTTTACATTTCCTTTTATTTCACATAATAATTCCTCTGGAAAAAAGAAAATAGGGGTTGCTACCCCAAGAGTAGGTGCCTCACAAATGCCCATCACTGTAAATTTTTGCCAAGCACCTGTGTCTGTCTGAACTTCTATTATATCACCTATTTTCGGAGTATATTGATAATAATTAGTTAACAACTTTTCCGAATTATCAACAATAATGCCTTTTCCTTGAATCAGTTTTTGATGATCTGCAGTTCCCTCTACCAATCCTCGCAAAAAATAAGTATATTGACTTTCAGGTATTCCTATATTTGAAAAAAAATGGTTATTGCCATCATTAAATGCAACCGGAAATTTCATATTAGAAATACAGCCTCGCACATATTCTATTTTCTTCACACCCTCTATCCCAAGAATACTCTTTTCCATATTATCATTTATCGGATTTTCAACTTGCAAATTGTTAAAATCATTCGCCCTATCTTTCGCCTGTACATTTAACGGATTCAGAGAAATCATAATATCACCTTTTGGAAATTGCTGTTTCGCCATACTTTTTACATCAAATGAATTCGTATATGCAGCAACACACATAAGCAGTATTCCAGAAACTCCCAAAGATATTAATGTTAATAAGGCTTTTCTTTTATTTCTATTAAAATTCATTTTTGCAAGGGAATATGGTGTTATCTTTCGCCGTTCTCTTTTCGTGTCTACATATAATATTGTATCAACTACGTTTATTCTTAATGCCTCAATTGGCGATATTTTTGAAGCTTTTTTCGCTGGAGCATGAATGGCAATTAATAAAGCAATTTCTGTAACCACAGAAATTATTACAACACACTTACATGTTGTAGTCCAGTTCCATCCATTTGGAACTGTAAAATATCCCAAACTACACCCAATCACAATTCCTACAGGGATTGCTATTACTGATAATCGTAAACATTCTTTTTGAACAATACATTTAATTTGTTTTTGAGTTGTACCAATTACCTTTAATCTACCATATTTTTGCGTTTTTTCAATAGATGAAATATAAAATATACTATAAATAACTAGCGAACATGCAAATATAATAAAAATACTTGCCATTACAATTACTATTACTTCTACTGTAGATTTCTCTTCTGATAATCCAAAATAAGTAGAACTATACATAACATACTGACTAGGTACATTACTCTGCTCTGCAATTATTTCTATCGTCATTTTTAATGACTCACTATCTATTTTAGTAGCATTTTTTAAAGAGATTAACACATCAAAATTACTATTTTTAGCATATTGATTATATAATGTCTCCGATATCAAAATTCTATATATTTTGGTAGTATTGCTATCGGGTATAATTCCACAAACAGTATATTCCTGTTTTTCTCCAACTGGTATATTCAATGAAATTTTTTGATTAAGTTTAACAGGCATATTAAGGTTCTCCAAATATGCCTGTTCCACTACAACTTCATTTTTTTTCTCTGGCATCCTACCCAATAAACTCGATATTCCTTTCAATTTAAGCGCATTACTATCTCTATAATATATATCAAGCGTATAGTCTCCCACTCTCTCTGTTCCAAAAGAAGCCTCTTTACCAATCATTTCAATTTGATCATTATTTTCTAATGCTGTAAAAATTTCATCTGTACTTTTAATAAATGATGCCTGATAACGGCCTTGCAAATATAGCTTCGTTTCTCTACTGACACCAAAATTATTTAACGCCAAAAAAACCATTAGTGCTACAGCAAGGAGAATTGTTGTTATAACAAATTTATTTCTCCGTTTATCTGCATGTATGCTTCTGATTGCTAATTTCCTTATAGCATTATTAGCACTTTTACCAAAAAGAAAAAACATATGTTATCCTCCTCGTATTAATGTAGCTGTTAAGTATTAAGTAAATCTTCACTTTGTTTTTGCAGTTTTCTTGTTTTGTTCACATAGAATCCACCAAATCAGTTATAAACTATGCTGATTTGGTGGCCCTAATTTTTCAAACAGCTATTTCTGCTCCTATCAGCTATCGGTTGAGAGGAACGAACCATTTCCAAAACAATCTGTCATACAATGTACTTTCAATAAATCACATTTCTCATACCAACCATATACATTAACTTCTTCTACAGACAGCTCTTCTTTTGACTCACTTGCTACATTTTTAATATCCATAATCTTCTCCTCCCTATACATCGGTAGTTAACAATGCTCCGCCACCAATGCAATCAATCAGACAGCCTATTCTTACGTCACCACATCCGCCAAGATAGACATTAACCTCTTCCTCCAAAAGTTCTGTTCTAATTTCCTGTTCTTTCATTGCGTTACCTCCTTAATAGATTCATCCAAGATATCTTCGACATTTATAATATAATCATTCAAAGCATTTTTATCTATCATTATTGTTTAAATTAACTTTTTTCTTTTCTAATTGGACCATATATACCTTTCAATCTAAAAAATGTATTTATTCTATATCCGATATCCAAATACGCTCCCCCTACTCCGAAGTTGTTAACGTATGAATAATTTTCTTTTTTCAAAAGAAATGAATTCTTTGAAAAACTCTCATTAATAGTACCCCAAAATAAACTATCATAACTTCAATGAAAGAGAGTGTCGCAAAATCATCAAATCAGATAATGGAACGGCATCCTCGCTCTGTTTATGGAAAAATCAGTGGAGTATCCTTTTGTTTGTGGATATTCTCCTGATTTTTGGCGTACTTTAATAAATAATCTCGTTTTGGACTTTGTTAAGATGATTCTTTTACCGGAAACAGATGACTTCCCATTCGATCATAGATGCATATTATTCCCTTTCACTGTGATATATTTACTCGCATATCCAACTTGTGTTGTTTCCATAGCATGTACCATATTAGAATTTCCTACCAGAAATGCAAACAGCATCGCAAGCATCATAATTCTTGAGATTCTCTTTTTGTATCTTCTCATACGCTTCCCTCTATGTAAATTATTTCAAATATTTTTTCAGTTCTTCTACCTTGTCGAATCTTTCCCATGGAAGGTTGAGATCATTTCTTCCAAAATGTCCATAGGTTGCCGTCTGTTTATAGATTGGACGGCGAAGAGCCAACATCTTAATAATTCCTGCTGGTCGCAGAGCAAATTCTTTTCTTATCATATCTACCAGACTTTCATCTGAAATCTTCCCAATTCCAAAGATGTCTACCAAAATAGAGAACGGATGAGCCACCCCAATTGCGTAAGACAACTGAATTTCAAATTTTTTCCAGATCCGCAGCCACAATATTCTTCGCAACATAACGAGCAGCATAAGATGCAGAATGATCTACTTTCGTACAGTCTTTTCCAGAAAAAGCTGCCCCGCCATGCCGTGCCATACCACCATAGGTATCTACAATAATCTTACGTCCTGTTACACCACAATCACCGTGAGGACCGCCGATAACAAAACGCCCTGTTGGGTTGATGAAAAATTTTGTATTCTCATCTACCAGTTCTGTTGTAATAATCGGTTCCAATACATATTTTTTTATATTTTCGTGGAGCTGATCCTGTATCACATCTGGATCATGCTGTGTTGACAGAACTACTACATCCAGCCGGTTCGAAATACCTGCTTTATCATATTCTACGGTAACGTGACTCTTACCGTCCGGTCTTAAATAATTTAGCAAACCATCTTTACGGACTTGGGTAAGCTGACGAGTCAATTTATGTGCCAAGGAAATTGGACATGGCATAAATTTATTTGTTTTGTCACATGCGTAACCAAACATCATTCCCTGATCCCCAGCACCAATTGCATCAAGACCTTTTTCTGACATTTTGTGTTCTTTTGCTTCCAATGCCTTATTCACGCCCAAAGCAATATCTGCTGACTACTCATCAATTGCCGTTAAGACGGCACAGGTATGCCATCAAATCCATATTCTCCATTATTCTAACCAATATCTTTGATTGTTTCTCTTACCACCTGCTGCATATCTATATACGCATTGGTCGTAATTTCTCCCATCACTAATACCATACCCGTTGTAATTGCAGTCCACAAGCCACTCTGCTCATCGGCTCCATCTCCATAAGAGCATCCAATTCAATATCCCATTTTCCAAAATGAATTCTTTCTTCTAATATATTTTGCATATCTAATCGCATGACTACAAAAGATACTTCCGGCCAACATTTCTTTAATAATTCTTCTGCTTTTTTCTTTCCTCACAATTCTTAAAGTATAATAATTCTCCCATCCTCTATCTCCTCATATCATTTATCATTATACTTTAAGATTACATCCGAATTATTACAGAAATCTTATTAAATTATTCCTTTAGCCTTTTTTCTACGATACTATGTTCATTGTATTTGTGTAACTGACCGCCCAATAAGCGCTTTCCTATAATAATCCAAGTATCTCTATTATACTGATCCATATCCCTATACAATTCCATAATTTCTCTTTTATTATCCTGCTCTCTCTGATGTTCCTCTTCATCTTTTCTCAATATATAATCAACTGGGACTTTAAAGAATTTGGATAATGCAAGCAACATATCACCAGAAATATTTTCATCTACATTTTCATACTTACTAATTGTCTGCTGACTGACTCCTATTTCTTCCCCTAACCTTGTCTGAGTCAGGCCTAATTTTTTTCTTAATTCAGATATTCGATTCACAAGCGTACACCTCCTGATACACTCATTTTACACTTAAATACACCCACATTTTACTTTAATCAAGAGTAATACTACTATGTACCGTAGTATTACCATTCTATGGGCTCGAAATGAAAATCGTGTAGAAGAAACTTCTCTGAATAGTATGATCTGCAGTATACTTCAAAAAATTAATACCGAAAATCATCATAATATTAAAACAATATATGGAATTGGATATATGTGGACTTTTCCATCATAAAATAAATTGCACCATCCATTAAGGATGGTGCTGTTAACATTTCGATATTACTGTGTACAACTGAGCCAGCAATTCATTGCAAGATAGCAGTCATGCATGCATTCATATCTCACATTTCCACAATCTGCAACATACACATTAATTTCCTCTACAGTCAGTTCTTCTTTATTTGTTCTTTTTTCTTCCATTCATAACACCTCCTCGTACTTTTTATACATATAATATTTGTTCCTAATCATTTCGTCACATATCTTACTTATTTTATTATTTCTCTTGGTTGTATACCACTTTCTTATCTTTCATCTTTTCTTCTAAAATTAAGGAGACTATTGACTATGCATTGAATAGTCTCCTTATCTTCATTATTAACTATATTATGCCCTATTTTACCTTCCCGTAATATTTAAGGTGATATCTATTCTCACCTACAATATTAATACTCTTCTGAAAGCCATGGTGAATTAATTGGACAATCATTCATGCAATGAACCTTAATGTCACCACAATCCTTGATATATACATTTACTTCTTCAGTTGTAAGTTCTTTTGTTTTACGTTCTTCCATGTTTACACCTCCTTAACAAATTTAATTCAAGCTCTGCGACTTTAAAGGACTTTTAATGGTCTTCAGTCATCCACGGCGTTGAAAACGGACAATCAGTAACGCATTTTAACTGTACTTTTCCGCATCCATAATCTATGTCACCATAAACATTAACTTCTTCTTCTGACAAGTTGTTTACATTGTTTTCTGTCATAAATAAGCCTCCTCTCTAGGCAAACATAATTAATAACTACATTGAATGCAAATTTCTTTGCTATCCTTTGTTTGTTTATCGTATCGCACTTATATATTTATTTCCATATTTCTTGTATAAATCGCACTTTTTATTTACTAATTGGACATTACCTTTTAATATCTCTCATTTTCTGCTATCCCCTGCCCAATTAATGCTTTTCAGATTATGTATCATGAATATTAAAATTCCAACGTATGTAATAAATACTGTTATACAATATAATAGCACCAATAGAATTTTATGATAATACTATTTATTTGATCTCTTTATCAAACACAGCAGCTACCCCTAAAACTGTTTCAAAGACAATTGTAAATACGGTGGAACTAATAGTGTATATTACACTATTACACAGCAACCATTGCATTTTGTCATGCACACCATTGCCCTCCAGCATTTGACGTCCCGTTCGTAATCATGCTTGTCATATCAGGACGCCAGAATAAAAGACAGCTCCCTGTCTGTGATCCAAATTTCTTTCAGAATGCAAGCCATTTTCACTGGATAACTCCAGTGCTGTAAATATGTTTGCGGGCACTATATATAGGTCTCACTATCGTCATTTAGCAGGATCTTTTTCATATGTCCTCACCAATATTGATATATTACTCCGGCGGTTAAATGTCGACGAATTTTAACCGCCGGAGTAATACTACAAGCATAAGTCAACTCGTTGTACTACTTATATAGCCAAAACCGCATAGATCACCGAAAGGACAAAAAATCCCAAAAAGTCCCTTCAAAATGCTAAAAACTTAATTTTCAGAAAATGAACTGCTTGATTTTTGCAATGTCACAAGTTGTCTGAAATATATTGTTGAATGCCTGCACAGATGATGCCCCAATACTTTATTCTGCAACCGGATGCAAAATCCCCGGAAACTTTTCGCCAGTACTCTTTCCGCATTTAACTGCCCGTTAAGCTGTGAGAATACCGTTTCCACTCTTCGGCGGAAGCGAAAAATCAGCTGCCGTATCTGCATAGACCAGTTCTTCTTATTATTTAAAGGGCTTCAGTGACATCAGGCAGATCCCTTTTTACTGGATTTCATCAAAAAGGGCTTCCCCAGTATATCCTTTATCTCCAAGGATTACCAGACCAAGGCAGTTTTGTGCAAGCTCCCGGAGCCCCTCCCGGTCATCCACTGAGGCCGGGGTGCTCTCAAAAGCTGTGATATAGCCCTCCAAGGTAACCAGGGCATGGACCTTGAAGCCAAAATAGGTCTCTTTTTTGGAAGGACGCCTGCCATAATTTGCACCATCTGTACGGAAAGAACGGCAATACCGGGCCCGCCCAAACTTACAGACTGCAACAGGTTAAGTTATAAATATCCAAGGCGACTTTGATTTCGACAGAAAAGCAGACTGACTTATCACACCACTCAGGCATTCTAAAGATTTTTTTAAGAAATGACGAAAAACAGGGCAGCACACACTGCCCCGCCATTTCCATACAGTTATTCCATCACTCTGATTTGCTCAACAAGAGATCGCTTTTTCAGATTTCCAGTTGTATAAGAAATCAAGATAAACTGTACAATCAGCAAGATTGCCAAATATATCAATACGATCAGCCATGGAAATGAATAATAAAAGTATGGATTCATCGTTTTCATGACTACCTGTACGGATAGAAAGCCCAGTCCAGTTCCCAAAACCAATGTTACAAGCGTAGCAAAAACTGAATAAATCAACCCCTCATAACACAGCATTTTGATAAGTTGCTTTTTACTCAAACCAATCGCCTGTAACATTCCAATTTCCTGTCTCCGAGACAGAAAGTTTGTGATTGTCGTATTGACAAGGTTGATTAAAGAAAAGCACACAACAATAACAGCCACGAGCAACAACACCCCGAAAGAAAGTTGTTGAAGTCCGCTATAATAAGCGATACTTTCTTTTATGGTTTCCATAACCAAATCGCTATTTCCGTCTATCAGTTGATTCAATGCAGCTTCAACCGTATCGAATTTTTCCATGTCGGTAATTATGGAAATCGTACCTGTGCAATCTATCCCGGTTGCTTCATTCATAAGCTGCTCTGGAAGCGTAAAGCATTTTGAGAAACCGGAGTAAGAATAGTCGTCTACAATGCCCATAACTGTATAGGTTTTTGTTTGAATTTGGCCAGATTCGGTTTCATAGTCCACTTCTACAGTATCACCCAACGCAGCCTCTATGTCATAAAGTTCGGCACGCTCTTGAAACAAAACAATTCCATTGCCTGCAACCAGTTCATCGTAATCAATCGTGCCTGCAATTCGTTCTTTCTTTAAATTCTGCTGCTCATCTCGGCAAAAGCCCTGAATCCAATTTCCAGAATTACCATTTACACGATATTCTGCGTCCGTGTAATACCAGCGTTTGATTCCTGCAACGCCATCAATAGATTTTACTGCATTTACAAAATCGGGATTTAGAAAATTCTTTTGCTGTAATCCAGACAAAGAAATATCAGCGGTCTCCCACGATTGATTTGTGTTGAGCTGAATGTTAAATTCACCGACAGGGAAAGCTCTGCCTCGCGCCTCTGCAACGCCATCATAAGAAACTAACATTGTCGAAATCAATACAACCAATACTCCGCCGAGTGAAAGAGAAAGTATTGTTAAAGTGGATTTTGCCTTTTGTCTGGACAGATTCATTTTGGCAAGTGAAGCAGATGTTATTTTACGGTGCAACACGGAACTTTCTTTCATCTTCCCTTGATAATCAGAATATCGCAATGCTTCCAGCGGAGATACTGCCGCGGCTCTTTTTACAGGAGTATGAACAGCAATCATCACAATAATAAATGAAAAAAGACCAACCCCGACCGTCACACATAGAGTAGTCAGCCAGTACCAACCGGCAGGAACCAAAAAGTATGCAATCACATTTCCAATAACCAAACCAATAGGAATAGCAATGGCAGCAAGTAATTTTCCCTCACGGTAAACCATCTTTTTGATCTGCCGTTTTGTTGTTCCGATTGTGCGAAGCTGTCCATAGTTACGGATACTGCTTGCTACTGAAATATAAAAAATCGAATAGATCACAATGCCGGAGCCAATGAAAGTTATAAAACCGATCAAGAAATAGAACATCATATCACTTCCGTGATTTTCGTCCTTTAAGTTAAAATATGTGGAACGGACAATCACATTATCATCGGAAATTTTTAATTGCTGTGCCAGAGTGTTTGCATAGCTGGTGGCTTCTTCCTCGCTCATATTTTGAGCGCCTCTCAGCCCAATATAATAGTCAATCATACCCTCGTCGCCATACTGCTGTCTTACTAATTCTTTCGATATAATGGCTGTATAGCGTCCAATATCGCCAGTTTTTACATTTAAGATTCCTGTCAGTTTGAAATCATGGGTAGTTCCATCAGAAAAGGGGATTTGAATTGTCTGTTCCAATTCATTTGAATAGCCCAGACTATCCAAAAGGGATTCCTGTACTACAATTTCATCTTCCAAAGTTGGTAAATCTCCCGAATATGACATATTTTGGGATTTTAGCATATCTACATTTGCATAAATAAAATTAACAGTTGAATGTTTTACCTGTTCAGAAAATGCGTTAAAAAATTCCCCAACCCAAGCAACTTCTTCTTGCTTGTATATTACCTGTCCCTGTTGTTCAGAAATCGCATGATACATAATCTGTGCTGTTTTTTGGTTGCGGTTTTGCGTTTCCTGCATAACCCCAAAACCATAGAGGACAATGGCAGACAGTAATGCACTCGCAAGCGCAATGGTCAAAACAATAAAGATATTTCTTTTTTGATTTGCTGATATATTTCGATTTGATATACGTTTTACTGTGGTGCTGTTATCTTTCTTAAAAGGCCATGTCATATCCTGCCACCTCCTTATTCCACAATCTTGCCATCCTCAATTCGGACAATCCGATCTGCAAGCCGGGCAATGTCATTATTGTGGGTAATCATGACCACGGTCTGGTGGAACTCCGAACTTGTACGCTTGATTAGTTCTAGCACCTCGGCACTGGTCTTGCTATCAAGGTTTCCAGTCGGCTCATCGGCCAGCACAATAGCCGGTTTGCTAATTAGGGCACGTGCAATCGCCACACGCTGTTGTTGTCCGCCAGAAAGATTGTTCGGCATATTTTTCAGTTTATCTTCCAGTCCCAGAAGGTGAACGATTTCTTCCAAAAACTTTTGATCCACCGTGTCCCCGTCCAACTCCACCGGCAGGACAATATTCTCATACACATTCAGGATAGGAACTAAGTTATAGTTCTGGAAGATAAAGCCGATGTTGCGGCGGCGGAATATAGTAAGCTGTTCATCGTTCATTTTCGACAGCTCTTTGTCCCGAACAATCACAGTTCCGCTGGTGGGGGTGTCCAGCCCACCCATCATGTGAAGCAGGGTGGACTTACCAGATCCAGAAGTTCCTACCACCGCTACAAACTCTCCATCTTCTACTGAAAAATTGATCCCATCCAATGCACGGGTAACATTTGGTTCTTGACCGTAATATTTATTTAATTTGCTTGTCTCTAAAATCTTCATTCTATTTATATCCTTTCCTTCAAATAATATGGATTTTCACAATTTGTCTTTTAAAGCCTTCTAATTTTTCAATCAGAAGGCTCAATTTCACTAATTTCCCATATAATAATCAAGATTCAATACTTAACCATGCACTTCCGTCTATACAATCCTGTAAGCAAAACTCTTGTATCTTACCACATTCAGTAGTGTAAACATTAACCTCCTCTTCCTTTAGTTCATATCTTTCTTCCATAATATTCACCTCCCACGTCGTTATATTTTCTTTCAGAGTATTATTTTTAATAATTGTTTTCCATATTTTATGTTTATTTTGCACTTTTTTTTATCTATGTGGATTTTACTCTTTTTTTTCTTGATTTATAACCCCTTTTACATGCTCTAAATACTGTTTATAATGTTCCAGTTGTTTTCTTTCATCTTCTTTAGCATTGTAATAGAATAATACATATTTCAGTAATGATTTTATAAAAATGCAACGATAATCATATGGTTCATCAGAAGCTAAACACTTACCACCACATATATATCTATAATCACATTCTCTACAGATTTCCTTATAAGTCACACAGAATGTCTTCTTTATTTCTTCTGTATTCAGCATTTCTTCCAATCTGGCTAAAATCTTCTGAGGAATATCTTTGATAATATTTCCCATTTTGAATTGGCATTTTTCCATACACTGACACATATAGACATCCCCTTCAGGATAAATAGCCATAACTTTTCCATATCCTCCACAAGAATCTCTTACCTGTATTCTCTGGTGGAAACCTCTCGCAATTTTTTTGTTCTCATATCCCTTCCCAAGTATATAATTTACTATTTTTAAATTCATATCGACACGTTCCATATCTGTCAATATTTCAGAATTATCCTTTGCTCGTCCTACCGGGGAAACAATATTGAAAAGAACATCTGTATCATACTTCGCTGCAATGTCAATCAGCTTATACAAATCTGCTTCATTCTTTTTTTCGTAAATAAAACTGAGCACCACTTTTATTCCTGCTTGTTGGCACATCTCTATATGTTCAACTAACATTCTCTCCTTTTCAGGCGTTTCAAACATGTGCATGGTACTAAAATCTATTTCATCTATATATTCTTTCAACTGTTCTGTTAATTCCAGAGTAATGGCAAGACCATTACTCTGCAAGGTGACAGGACAAGACAAACCATTTCTTAATGCTTTTGTAATTTCCACAATTTGATCTTTTATCAATGGCTCTCCACCTGTAAGAATCATTTTATGTGGTTTGTTTTCTTGAAAGAATGGAATCACCTTATTCTGTATATCTTCCAACTTAAATTCTTTTTCTGGATGCATTTTGTCATTTGCGCTAATTGCACAAAAATCACAATTCATATTACATTTTCTGGTTACCATCAAATACACAGTATTGATTTTCTCATGATTATCTTCTATTTTTTTTATAAATTCAGTTTCCTGCTTCCATATAGGATATAGTTTTTCCTGGAATTCTGGTTTATCTAAATTATCTGCAAATCTTTTACTTACCCCCAGGCAGACTTTTCCTATCGGATCAATTAAAGCAACTTTTTCTCCTTCTGTAATCTTAATAAAATCATTCATTCTATTTTCCATGGCGAATATATTTCCTTTCGTATTCCTCTTTCATATTATTTAGTTGCTTTTCGGATAAATTTTCTTTTATCAAATTATACATCCATTTTGTTACTTTGCAATTAACCTCTATTGGTCTATATACATCCTTATTAATTTCATAATTAGAAGTCTGGCATCCTCTTGTTTTACAATGATTTATGTATTCACATCCTTCACACATCGAATCGACCTTATCATTCAAATAAACAATTTCTCTAATCCTTGGTACATCGAATCCTATTTCTACTGTACCAATTTTAAATTCTGGTAACTCGCTACAAGTATAAATCCCCCCATCTGTCACTACATAACAAGTTGCCAGCCCTGCTTTACAGGCATAAAACATACACGGAAATAAATACGATTTTACATGCTGTTCCCATAAATTCCAAAAAAGCATTTGTCTAGTTTGAATAATATAATTTTTATATAAATAAAATGCCTGTTCCAATTGTTCCTTCAAACCATACAAGTCATTTTCATTCCACACGCAATAATGGTCAATTCCTGATTCTAGGTTTCTTATTCCTAAGTCAAGCAAAAATTGGAAACTTTCAGCATAATATTGATAGTTATTTCTTGTTATGACACTGGCTATGGAAATTTGATTTCCCGTTTCCTGTTCATATTTTCTCAACAGTGGAAGATTCTTCATAATTTTTTCAAAACTTCCATTTCCTGCATAGTCCCTCCTGTTCAAATTTTGGACATGCTCAGGACCATCTAAACTCACCTTCAACTCAAATGGATTTTCTACAAAAAAGGCTATTATCTCATCCGTAACCAACGTTCCATTTATCGTAGTACTGAACTTGCATATTAAGTTTGTTTCCTGGCATTTTTTCTTCGTATAATCTACCACATCTTTCATCAGATTAAATGCCATAAGAGGTTCCCCTCCAATAAAGTAAACCATAAGTGTCCGATCATGCTGCTTATTTGCTTCATGGACAGCAATATCGATTGCCTTTTGAGCCGTTTCTAAACTCATGTATGTATTTTTCTTCTCGCCCAGATAGCAGTAAGTACAATTCAAATTGCACTTATTTATGATCTCTAATGACAATGTATACATTTTCTCGCCTCCTAAACTGTAAATTGGTTCAGATTTCTATTTGTTTTCTTCTGGAAATCCAATCTTTCCATTATATTAAATAAGGGGTATCGCAAAACAATTTCTGTCTCCGGATGCTCCATGGCATATATCTTGATTCTTTCTTTATACTCACATATTTCCTGATAATTGTTATGATCAATAAAAAGCACCGGATACTGCTCTGCTGTTTTTGTATTTCTCAATTTTTCCATTCCACTTTCAAAAGTATCGCATCTCTCTGTTCTCGTAACTTCCCGTATGAAACGCTGCTCTAAAGGTTCTTCTATACGGTTCGTTAGAAAATAACACTGTTTCTGCTTCAATGTTTGATATGGATAATACTTATTCAAAGTGTTAAGAGTAAACTGTAAAATTTCCTGTTGATACTGCTTATAATTACTCAAATATCCTGTTACTACAGCACAGGCAAGGCTATTTCCTGGATGGAGTACCGGTATTCCCAAGTGGTATAAAAAGAAAAGCCCACAAGAAAAAATTACATCATTTTTCTTTTCATCATATTGAAACACTTGTACCGGTTTCTCCATATCCAAGCATCTTACCCCCATTACAAAGGGAAAGGAAGCTGGATAGGTTGCTTCTGCTTGCTGATTAGAATATGCTGCCACAATCAAAATCCCCTTTTCTGTAGCTGCTCTACATACTTCCTCTACTTCTTTGTGATATTTGTACTCATCTCCCATACTCATATTAATTATGTCTACCTGTTCCTCTATCAGTAATTCAAGACCTTCTATCATATCCAGAACTGTACTCTTTTTGTTCTTCCTTACAATAGGTACCAAAACAATTTCAGCTTCTGGGTTTTCCTTTAAAATAAAAGAACAGACATATTCCGCATGGGTAAATCCAAAGGCATCTTTATTGTATTCCTGGTCTTTCCATTTGCAGTCTATTTTTACAATTTTCTTATCCTGAAAAAAAGGATTATCAAAAGCTCCATTGGAATCCAAAACACCTATCCTCACTTTTCACTCACCTGCCTTATTATGTAGCTTCTCCAAATCCACAATAATATCCGCTTCTCGCAATTCTTCCAGATTGTGCGTAGAAAAAATAATAATTTTCTCCCTTGATAACACATGCAATAATTGATAAAAATGTCCTCTTCGTTTTTCATCGATATTTGCTGTGGCTTCATCAAAAATCAGAATTTTTGAATTTTTCAAAATATTCCTCATAATATCCAAACGCCGCATTTGTCCCTCTGAGAAATTGCATGGTTCTACCTTTATCTCGGTATCCCATACCCTTTCTAAAGTATGTATTTCATCATACAAATCCAAGCACTTTGCCACTGTATCCATTTCTTCCTCCGAAACAATATGTAGTAATCCCATATTCCGTCTTACCGTATCATTGAAGAACTGTGTACGCTGCATAACATATCCTGTATTTTCCCAATAGCTGTTAATATCTAATTCCTGCAAATCTGTGTTATTCACAACTACTTTTCCTTCTGTCGGTTGATACACACCTGTTATAATTTTAAACAGAGTACTTTTACCTTGTCCACTTTTTCCATGAACTCCATAAAGAATGCCTTTTTCGAAATTCATATTGAGCCGGTCAAATACCTTCTTATTTGATTCTGGATAAGAAAAGCTCATCTCTTCTAAGGAAATGTTGTTAATTGTTGTTACTTTCTTTCCGTCTCCTTGTTTCTGATCTGGATACTGAAGCAGACCATTGATATCCTTTAAGGAAACTACGGCTGTATGATACTCGTTAGCAAACTGTGCAATTCCAATAATAGGATTCATAATAATTGTCTGGTAATTCATCAAGGCCATAATTGTACCTATGGTCATATTTCCTTTAAATACTTCTTGTGCACCGACTACCCAAATGATGACTGTTCCTATAAACTGAATCACAAGTATCGTAGATGTATTCAATATGTACAACAAATTCTGGCGATTTGTCTCTTTTTTGTATTTCTGATTTTTCTCAAAGTACATATCATGCACATATTGCCCACATTGAAAGAGTCTTGTAATAAACCAATTATCATAGGTGTTTGTCAAAACATTGGTAATGCTGTTATATCCTTCCAAAACTTGACCACTGGTTTTCTGTATCAATTTCCCCAGGATTCTACTAATAAAAGGAACGCTGACAAGTAAGATAATATTGGATACGGCAATTCCCTTATGGATAGAAAACATATATGGAGGAACAACCACCAGGATAACACTATTGGAAACTAATGTGATAATACTTGTAATTCCACATTGTTTCACTGCTGAAACATCTTTATCTACTTTCAGCAAAATATCACTTAGCTTTATCTTCTCAAAAAAATTCACGCTTACTGTTGATAATTTATCTTCTACCTTTTGTCGCATATTTGCTGCTATCTCTTCTGATATGACAGCCACAATATAACGCTGTACATAATTCATAAGATAGTTCAGCAGCAACATTCCCAGGAACACCGACAGAAGGAGCATGAACGCTGGTAAACTAGTACTATGCGGATTTCCCAAATCATCTATCACTTTTCCCTGCAGCTCCGGACGCACCAAAGAAACCCCCGCTGTTAACACAATTATCACTATCGTTAAAATGTAGGAGGGTAGTAGCTTTTTCCTAAAAGCATATTCTCTTAAAAATCCAAGGTATGGGCGTTTTTTTTTACTTTTCATCGCTTAACCTCTTGGCAATCTTCTCACCCAACTCACTTAATTTTAAATGTTCCTCCTGGATATAGTCTATATACACTCCTAATTTTTCTCTAACTATTTCAATCGGCTGTTGTAAATAATATTCAAGAATCTGCACCATTGCCTTATAAAAGATACGTTCAAAAATACACTCCGCATCCGATGGTACATTAATCTTCCCTGTATTGATAAAATTCATATATCCGCATTTCATACCATGACAAAAATCTCGGATTGTGCATCCCTTGCACTTCGGATCGGTTTTATCAAAGTTAGACATTGCTATTAATTTTGCCTTTCTTATATTAGCACCTTCCTTGATATTGCCTATACAATATTTTTCATTACTTGTAAGAAATCCACATGGATATATCTGACCATTCGGAAAGATCTTGAAATTTCCAATTCCAGCATCGCACATACCAAAACAATTCCCAAAATCGCACAACATATTAAACATTTTTCCATCAAATTGATCTATGGTAAAAACTCTGCCCGCTGCTGCCTCAGCCAAATAGTACTGCAAAATTTGTCCCACCTGTTTTTCAAATTCTACTTTCAGCTCATCAGATATTATTAAATATACATCCATAATCATACAGATGTTATCCAAGCCATGCTCATGCAGGTAACAGATGTTTTCGAACATATGCGGAATGGTATTTTCTGTGACTGTCATTCTTACAGAAAAATTCAATCCACTATCCTTTACCTTCATGATATTCTCAAAAATTTTGTCATAGCAAGAAACCTCATCTTTCGCAACTCTGTTCAAATCATGGGTTTCCTTATTCCCATCAAAGCTAAGGCGTACTGTAAAATGATTTTCTTTCATAAATGCAATGAACCGAGCATCCATCAGGGAACAGTTGGTAGTAATATAATACTTTACTTCCCTTTCCGGATAATTATCTTTGATATAAGCTACTGCCTTGTAAATTAAATCTTTCTTCAGCAAAGGCTCACCGCCCAGAAAATCAATTGAAACTTTTCCTTTATCTCCGTAGTTCATGATAAATTCCAAAGAGTCTACTAATGTTTTCTCATTTAACTGATAATGGTTGTGATAATCTTCATAACAGTACTGGCATTTAAAATTACAATCGGTTGTCATATATAACGTAAAACTATACATATTTATCTGCCCCTTTCTTTAATATACTAAGAACAATTTTAATCAAATTCTCCTATTTTACCATATATTTTGTTTATTTTGCGTATTTTAGTGTCTGAATGGACTAATCGAGTAGGAGGAATTTCTCTTAAATGAGAAATTCCGACCTCTCACACCACCGCACGTACCGTTCGGTATACGGCGGTTCAATCAACTTAACAAGTAACACACCTTTCGGTATAGTAGTCTAACATTGAAACTAATCCAAATCGGGTTAGTTTCTCTTTTGTTACCGCTATGTTCATAGCCCCTCTTTGGCATATGTAGGCAATCCTTGCCCCTGTGTATGCCGTAGACCACGCATATTTGCGGCTTATCCCCAGTTTTATCAGGCTCTTCGCTCTGTTCTGTGGCGTTTTCCAATGCTTCCAAATACACATACGAAGTCTGTATCGGATGTTTTCGTCAAGACGTCTGCTCAACCTTTTCATGCTTCCGATTTTGAAATAGTTTACCCATCCCCGGATAAGCCGGTTCAACTTTTGCACTTTATATGCGTTGCTTACTCCCCAGCTCCTGCGTGTGAGC
>CAJTFX010000024.1 GCA_910575555.1 Lachnospiraceae bacterium
CACTTCTCGGAATATCAGTTAGAAAGGCTATAGCCTTTCCGTCACTTTTACCTCTTTGCAGGAAAATCCCACGCAGAGTTTATATGCGACAACGTGTCGCTGCACTGTCAAATGGCGCTAACCTGGCTCCACAGCTAATTAAGATAGATTTTGAGGTTTTGCCCGCCGCCAGTTTAAATTTCTTATATTGCCGCACTGCAAAGTGTTCCGGCTTCTCTTTTTCCAATTCCTCAAATAATTCATCCACGGCATTTTTAAATTCTTCATCGTCCTCCCGTGTCTCCGAAGCATTGATAAACTCTAACAGCGTAGAGAAATTCTGTTCTTCCTCCGGCGCTTCATAATAGATATAGCCGATCAATGCACAGTACAGGAGCCGCTCTGCTTTCGTCCAGAAATCCTCGGAAGATTTCTCTCCTTCCCCTTTCGTATTTGCGATGATGGTATTCACCAGTTTCAAAATATCTTTTTCCGAGCGGATATACTGGAACGGATTGTAGTGCATACTTTTTTTGAAATTGATGGTATTTAAAACCTTGATTTTATACGGTTCATAAACAACCTTCCCATTTTTATCCCGTACCGCTTTCCCATCTTTCATCTTCGGTGTGCCGCGCTTTAACATCTCCCCGCATTCGACTAAGATCGTGCCTTTCGGATCGGTAACACAATAGCTGACATTTGGCGTCATCTGCATGAGCTGCGGCTTGACATAGAACCGTGTCTTGCCGCTCCCACTCCCGCCGATAATGATTACATTTTTATTTCTCGCATACTTTGGCTGCTTCGGCCTGCTGTTCATGGTAAGGCGTTCCGTCTGCGTCAGGAGGATGTTATTCTCAAATACCGGGTCTATGTATGGGGCAATGTCTTTCGGCGTCCCCCATCTTGCAGAGCCGTACTCCACTCCCTGCCGGTACTTCTTCGCATTTTTGCCTTTCAGATATACCATGAGCTTCACCGCCACCGCCCCGGTTGCTCCGGCCAGTAAATCAATGCCGTGGGTACTCGGAAATGGATTTTCAAACGCCAGTTGGAAATTTAAGAACAGCGCCATTGCCTTATCCATCAGGGAATCCCCTATGCAATGGCGGTACAGCCATGCTGATTTATCCACCAGATAAAACACAATCCCATAAGGGATATTCAGCATTACCAGGCGTTTCATATCTACGGGAGGCATTTTCTCCCGGATCATGCTTTTTATTTTCCCGGACAATGGCACGGATCTTTTCCCTGCGGCAGGTTTCTTTTTCTGTTTCCCACTCAATGCTCCGGCCCCCGTTCCTTCTGTTTTGTCTTTTCCAGTTCCCTGTGCTTCGCCGTCCGCTCCTTTGCCTGCTCCAGTTTCTTCCGGATTGACGGCTTTTTGCTTTTTGCCAGCGACTTCCCGGTGTATTCCTTAAACGCCGCCGTCATAACGTCCACATCTTTCGCCTTGAAGAAGACAAAATAGCGGGGCGGGGAGATGGACGTGTCTTTTTTCAGGCTGAAATCAATGCCGTATTTCCGGGCGCATTTCTCAAATGACTTGATATTCCCATCCGTCACCTCGATGTTGGACAGCTGGCAGTCCTGCCGCATCAGTTTTTCCATGCTCTGTTTCCCACGGTAGATCACATCTCCTTTTCCGACATTTTTCTCCGTCTTTCTCTGTTTATCCTCCCGCTTTTCCTGCTCCATTTTTGCCAGCGCTTTTTGCAGGGCGGCTTTCAGTATCCTTGCGGAAATCTTTCCGCCATTGACGCACAGCGATACGGTTTTCTCATTTACCTCGTCCTGCAAAATGTTCCCCCTCCTTTCCTGCGGTTTGTTTTTTCTCCCTCATCTCCCACAAAATCTTCTGTATGCAGTAGCCGATGCAGGGGGAATGCCTGCCGTAAGGGCAGCTTTGGCAGACGCCAGGGCTGTCTTTATCCTGTTTCTGTTGGAATGTCTTTTCCGGCACAGTCCCCGGTATCGGGATTTCTTCCGGCAGAAGGTAATAACATTCCTCCTGGCCGCACCCTTTCCGTTTCCCTTTCCAGAAATAACAGTGCTTACAGTCACCCGGCCTGTCTTCCGCATACTTCCTGCTATCCCCCGCCGGGTTCCGGCTGTCTGCTTTTCCTGCCTGCATCCCATTCCCCTTTCTGTTTTATTTCTTCCATATGCCTCTCCCCCTTTCCATATGGGATTTGCCGCTGACAGCCCCATAAATAAATGTTGGGGTCAGCTGTCAGCCGCTTTCCCATATAAAACGGCATGAAAAAGCGCTTACAGTTTTTTCTGTAAACGCCCGTATGCCGTACTATTTTTTTCTGTCACGGGCAACTGCCCGGCTCCCTCCAAATGCTGTCAGTCCCCCTTCCTTTTTCTGTAAAATAAGATGATAGAGCTTCCAATGCCGCAGGCTGCGATCCCGGCCAAGGCAATCCATAACCAGAACGGCCTTTCATCCCCGGTTTTTGGCGTCCCGGCAGGCGGTGTTTCCGGTTTCGGCGTTTCCTTCGGCTGATCCGGCTTGTCCGGCTCCGCCTCATCCTTCATCACAACCTTCTGGATCTCCCTGGTGTCTTTGACTTCAAACTTCACATCCTCCGCCACAAGGTAGCCGTCCGGCGCACTTTCCTCATGCAGCGTATATTTCCCAACCGGAAGCATTTCTATATAATGCGGTTTCTTTTTGGAAGTCCAGCTTTCCACTGCTTTCCCGTTTTTGTCCAGGATGGTAAGTTTTGCCCCCGGCAGCTCCTTCCCGGTTATGTCTGTCTTGGAGATCTCCACTTTCGTCACATCATCCTTCATCTCCACTTTCTGCACTTCGCCTGTATTCTCCACGGTAAACTCAATGCTTTCTGCAGTCACATACCCGTCTGCAGGCTGTGTCTCTGTCATGGTATATTTCTTACCAACTACTAATTCCCTGATGATGTGCGGTTCCTTTCCGGAAACCCATTCATCCACAAGATTGCCGTCCTCATCCGTTACCTTAAGCTTCGCACCCTCTATCTCTTTGCCATCCGTAAGGGATGTTTTGGTAAACTCAAATACCGTAGGCACATTTTCAAAGGCAAATTCATAGGGAATGCTTTCCTGTTCCGCCCCTCCATAAGTGAAGTCAAATTCCTGCACCTCGCCCTCACTGGTAAATCCCGGGGCCGGAGCGGTTTCCTTCACGTAATAGGGGAACCCAATCGGCAGGTCAGCCGCAAATGACAGCTTGCCGTCTTTATCCGTGGCTTTTTCCTCAATTACCGTATCTGCGTCGATGATCACCTTGCCGTCTTTATTGGTGATGTCCTCTTTCGCACAAAGCGCAAATACCGTCCCTTCCACCGCGCGGTCAGAATCCTTCTCGGTTTTCATTACATTCACTTCCGCTTTCTGACGCTTATTCTGCCAGTCCGTAGAGAAGGTGACAACTGCGGTGTCCTGGTCACGGTAAGTCAGGTCGATCTCCCGGATCTCTCCGTCCAGGACATAGCCCTCTGCCGTTTCCTTCTCCTTCACATAATATTTCCCAAGAGGCAGGTTTTCCAGTTTCGCAATCCCGGTATCGTCCGTAATGATCGTGTCTACCAGTTCATCCTTTTTATAGTGATCGTCACTCTCCCCGTCTGCCGCCTTTATATCCTCCAAAGCATACACTTCAAAGGTAACGTCTTTCAGTGAGCCGGTGACATATCCAAACAGATGCGTGATCCAGCCGCCGATGCTGTCAAGCAACGATACATTCTCTAAAAATTCCCCTTCTTTGTTGATCAGGAGCGTGCCTGTCGGCACACCGTCCTTCATCTCCACTTTCTGGATCTCAGCCGTATCTTCCACCGTAAACGTGATCTCTTCTGCCTTTAAATATCCATAAGGCGCTAATTCCTCCCGGAGCGTATAAGTTTCCCCGACGGTCAGCCGCTCAATGATATGTTCCTCTCCTTTGACGGATTTCCATGTATCTACGGTATTCCCATCTTTGTCAAAGACAGTCAGCGTTGCCCCTTCCAGTTCCACGCCTGTTGCAAGGTCTGTCTTTTTAACGGAAACGGTTGTCGGCTCATTCTCAAATTCAGAAATGTATTCCGCTACCTTCACATCCTGCCCTTGATAAGCTGCAGATACTTCAATGGTTTCATCGGAAGATACATAGCCTGCAGGAGCCTGTTCCTCCCGGATGTAATATTCCCCGAAAGGCAGATCCAAGTCAAAGACTACCCGTCCATCTTCCCCGGTCATGGCTTCCCCAAGCAGCGTATCCGCCTTTACGATCACTTCCCCATGTGCCAGAATGTCAGCTTTGGCATACAGCCCAAAGACTGCGCCTTCTACTGTTGCTCCATTCTCTGCGTCTTTCTTCACCACTGCAATCTCCACCCTCTGGCGGTCATTCTCAAATGTGGCTGCCTGTTCGATGATCGGCGTATTCTGGTCTGCGTAAGCAAAAGTAATCGTCTGCGCCTCTCCATTCAGCACAAACCCTTCCGGGGCTTTTGTTTCCTCCACCCGGTATGCGCCAAGCGGAAGGTTTTCAATCAATGCTTTCCCATCTTTATCTGTCATCAGCGTATCCACCAGCGTGCCGGAAGCATATTCTAAGATACGGTTCCCGTTTTCATCTTTCTGGAAATCAGCGGTATAAATATCCTCTGCCGCATAGACTTTGAACTCTGCGCCCTCCAGGTTCTCTGTTTCATATCGGAAATCTTTATCATCATACCGGTCCAGCACTCCGCCTTTCTTCACGATATGCAGTTCGCCCTTGACCGGATGGTTTTCATAGACAACATCAATGATAACGTCCCCCGACACATCGTCCATCTGGTACAGCGTATCGGAATCCACGGATACTTCATAATAATTCTCATTCAATGTATATCCGGGCGGGGCATTGACTTCTTCAATGCGGTAATGCCCGATCTTCAGGTTCTGCGGCAGGATCAGATAACCCTCGCTGTCTGTAAAATAGGATTTATGCGTTACCACGGTCGGGTAGGTCGTCACCTGCTCCACGTATTTTTCATTGTCCAGGTCATATACCTTGAACTCTGTATTTTCTGCAAGCACGGCCTTTTTCGTTTCATCGTCCTGCTTCACGATCCTCAGCTTCGCTTCAAATTCATCGTCCAGAAGCACCCGCCACACCTGCGGCGTTGCCGGCTTATGCTCTGTGACATGCACAAGGAAATCCCTGACCGGCGTGTAATTATGCGGCGTGGTTGTTTCCTTCACAATGTACGTTCCGAACGGGAGCGGGATGCTGCAGGCGTAGCCGCTTTCATCGGTGAATATCTCCGTTGCCCCATTCTCCCCGATTGCCACAGGTTCAGCGGAATCAAGATCATATCCGCCATTTTCCTTTGTGTCCAGGGAAGATACCAGCCATGCCGTAAACCCTGCGCCGGATAATAGGTCTGCATCGGTCTTCCCATTGTCCGCTGCCTTGATGATCTGGAACGGCTGCTTTTTCACCTGTTCCGGGGATGTGCAGTCACGTTCTACCGTAGCCACCAAATCCCCCTCATAGCTGCAGGCCAGGCCATATTCCGTTTCATCCGCCAGATAACCCGTAGGCGGCGTGATCTCTTTCACAAAATACTCCCCAAGGTATAAATCTGTAATCTCCGCCCTGCCCTCTTTATCTGTAGTCAGTGTTCCCACCTGTTCCCCGGCTTTATAAAGGATGCCTGTTTTTTTATCCGGGTGCAGGATGTCATTCCTTGCATACAGTCCGTAAACGGCATGTTCCAGCGTTGCGTCCCCCTGCGGGATATTTTTGTTGGTTTCCTTATCCTTCTTCTGCAGGCGGATCGTGGCATTGACACGCTCATTGGCAAAGATATGTGAGAAGGTCACTTTCGCCTCCGTGTCATTGGTATAGCTGAACCGGAAAGAATATATATCTTCCGTATTCCTGACATATCCTTCCGGAGCCTGGATCTCCTTTATCTCATATTCAAATTCAATCGGAATATCTGCAGAAAATAATGCATTGCCGTCATTGTCTGTCGTTGCCTTGTCAAGCAGCGTCCCTTTGGATACAACAACATTCCCATCTGCATTGGTGATATTTTCTGCGGTATACAGCCCGAAGATTCCCCCTGCAAGTCCATTTCCCGTATCCTTATCCTTCTTTACCACACGCACTTCTGCTTTCTGCCTGTCATTTAAGAATGTAGTGTCAGAAAATGCCGCCTCCGCCATCTGCCCGGCATAAGTGACCGCCACATCTTTGCTTTCCCCTTTGTTGTAGAAATTCTTCGGGGCCTGCATTTCTTTTACCCGGTATGTGCCGAGATGCAGGTTTTTCAGCGTCACAGAGCCATTGTCCCCGGTCGTAAGGTTTTCCGCCACCAGCTCCCCGGCTTTGTAGACAACAGAGCCGTAAGGCGTGGTAATGTCTTTTGCCGCATAGACATTGAATACAGCGCCTTTCTGCCTGCGCCCCTCATAGTGGAACGCCACGCCGTTTTCATTGGAATCTGCGCCTGCTAAAACTTCCCCCTCCTTATATACGGTCAGATTCCCAAGCTGTTCCACATCCGGCACGGTCGTGGAAGCTGTCTGCCCGGCTTTCAGCGTGACGTTATAAGCCGTCGCATTGTAACGGTATCCTGCCGGGGCTGTGATCTCCTTTAAATATACAGTGTCCTGCGTCTTGATTACCTCCACGGTGGAAGCGCCATTGCTGTCCGTTGCCGGCATCCGTGTGATGAGCTGTGTGCAGGCTTTGTCCTTATAGATCCCGAACACTGCCCCGGCCAGCTTCACGCTCCCCTTCTGCGCATCCACTTTGACCACCTTCACCTTTGCGGTCTCTACCCATTTCACAGAGAACTCCACATATTTTTCATCCGTGACGCCCTCCCCGAACACAAGCGCCAGATCCTGGCTGGCTGCCCCAGTCGTGATCTTGTAGGCAGAATAATCCTTTGTGACCTTCCCCTTCATCCTGGACGACCAGGAGGCCGCCACATCGGATGCCTGGGTAAGGGGTGCGGAAAGGTAGAACTTTGTCCCTCCTGCAACCTCGACGTCAGCGCCCGCCTTGCTTGTCTTGCCTGTCGTCACGTTATGGAACTTCACGCCGTCCGGCAGCTTCATCGTGACCATCTGCAGCTCGTCCGCTTTAAATCTGATCTCCTTCGTCCTCTGGATGTTCCCGTCCACATAAGCTGTTGCATCCGCATCAGAAAATTCCATCTCAACGTCCGGGATCTCAGGCTGCCCCATGCAGTAATCATAAAGCTCCATCGCAAGCGCCCGCCCGGTATCGTTTGCGCCGGAAAATGCGTCGCTGCTTCCGTTCGCGTGGCTCGCCGCCATATGGGTAAGGATGAAACGCTGCCCTGCCGAAAAATCCGGATGCTTTTCTGCGAAAAAACCTTCCTCCCCGCTGGCTTTCGTGCCATAATAGCAGACTTTCGCAAGCGCCTTCTTATCCTTCAGCTTGGAAATGCTGTATGTCCCGCTCCCCGGCGAATTGACGGATGGCTGTATGCAGTAGGCAGTTGCCGAGATGCCGCCGAACTGCACGGTATACTTATAGGTCAGGTAGCTGCCGTACCCATAATCGGCATAGCGGTAACAGTCGCCCCTCGTCACCGTCACCTGCTCCACAGACCTTGCCGCCGCTGATGCATAAAAGGTGATGCTTTCCCCTTCCTCCATAGCCATCAGGTCGATCCCCTGTTCCTCTGCCTGACGGATGGCTCCTTCCGCCGTCAGCCCCGGTTCCTCCTCTTCCCCGGTTTCCTCCTGCGTGTCTGCTGCGCTGCCCCCGGTTTCCGCAGGCTCCCTGGGCTGGCTGCCATTCACAGACACCCTGTCCATTTTCTGTCTGACAATGATGTCCCGGCTGATATGGTAAAATGGGTTCTTACTGGCCGGCTCTACAAAATAAACCGCTTTGTAAGTCCCCGCCTTCCCAATGTCAAACTTTTCCCCGCCTTTATCCTTTGCCTCATGGAATGTGACCTTTACTTTATCCGGCGAGAACTCTATGCCGGATAGGTCATGTTCCACGTCAAAGCCGCTGCCAATGTCTACGGTATGGTTTCCCGCAGCCACAATTTCATCCGCATCCAGTTTTCCCTTTACCTTCTCCAAAGCCGGGTACTCTGCTTCATAAGCCGCAGGCTCCGGCCCTGCCGCATAAGCCCCCAATGGCTGTAAGAAGGCTGACAGGACCGTGGCCACCGACAGCAGGCCGGATATGATCCTCTTTACGTTTCCTTTCAATATATTTTGTCCCTCTCTTTCTTTCCTGTGCAGCTCTAAGGCTGCTGTCATTCTGTCTTTCCGCTTGTTTTCTTCCCTACATTCCCATAAACGCCCGTCCCCCTTCCTGCTTTTATTTGCGCTGCCAGCCGATAACAGCACATCAATACAGGAAAGCCCCCTGCCCCGGCACATTAAAACACGTCGGTTCAAAAAGGCTTCCCTGCATGGCATCTGCTGTTATCCAGCCCGGTTCCCCGGACTGTTTTTTTATATTGAGCATTTTCCTGTGTCCCTCCCAGACCCGTTCCCTGCCCCGGCTTCTCTTTCCTGGGGCGTTTCCTCCGGCAAGGCGCGCGAAAATGCACACTCAATGCCAGGTATCAATCTGGGCAGGATATGAAATTTTCAAGGTCCGGTGAAAGGGGAGATCTTTGGATTGTAATAGTTGGAAATTTTTCAGAAATGCTGCCCTTTCACTAATCGCAGACTGGAGAGGGCAAAATGTAAGGGGTTTTGGAAATTTTTTTAAGAAATGTATGGGAAATCATTTGAAATAGAAATTTGGGACAGATTGTGGTAGAATAACCCATAGAAAAACTGCCCCACAGCAGGCATATTGATGGCGTTTTCTTGAAAAATAGCCATAAGAACAAAAGAGGGGAGATTTTTTGCCCTGTCCTCAGAAAGAAAAGAGGTGAGTAGGATGGATGATATGAAATGGCATAAATACAGCTCCATCATCATGCTTGTCAGTGCATTGGTATGTATTTATTCCGGACACAGGATAGTGGGAAAGAAAAACAAAAAATAGGATAGCAAAGGAAGCGCCTGGCATCTTTAAAACGCCTGTACGCTTCCTTTTTAGTTCTTATACAGCATATATATTGCAGAAACAATCCGGCATACAGCAAACATTTCCCAGGAGCTAGCCGTCGTCCTCCGCCTGCGGTTTCCCCCATCTTTCCAAAATCTCATACGCCTTCTGCTTATCCCCGTCTTTGTCCATTAAAATATCCAGCGCCTTCCTTATGTCTTTCGCCATGACACGGCTGGTAAAGGAATCTTCATCATCGTGATACCCACGGCATTCATCCTGTATGTTTTTCATCATATCGGCGATCAGGAGGAATCCTGCCTGTATGCCGATCTCCAGGTATACACATGCATTCTCACAGGCCATGTCATTTGCGGAGGACAATAAAGCGGAAGCCCTGTCAGGGTCATGCTCCAAAGCAATCTTCTCAAATTCATTATAAGTTGCATCCAGACGCTCATTGTAATCCCTTTCATCCGGCTCCGGGGGCAGGCCGTAGATCAAATAATCCGCCAGCCCCCTTACCGTGGCTTTCTCAAATATTTTCGCTGCAATCTTCATAAGCAACCTTCCTTTCTCGATATACTCGGTTTTCCGTACATATAGATTATACTCGGATATTCGTACATTTTCAATATCCGACCATAAGATTACACTGAAAGAAAATGACAGGAGTAAAGGAAATGATCAGCTATGAGCCGCTTTTCAGGACAATGAAAGAGAAAAACACCACGTCATACGCGCTGTTCAAGCAGGGCTTCCCAAAAGCCACTTATTATTCCATGCGCCAGGGGAACAGCGTCAGCACAAACACGATCGACCATTTGTGCCGTTTGCTGGGATGCCGCGTTTCAGATGTGATGGAATATATTGAAGATGGGGATGGGGCTTCCTCTTAGATATGTATGCTTTTTCGTACATATCCAATATCCGAGCATACTGGTATGATGGCAGTAAGAGGTATTCAGCATGATCAGCTATGGGCCATTATTCCGGACTATGAAAGAAAAACAGGTCAGTTCTTATGAGTTGGAGAAACGTGGCTTCCCACGTTCTACTTATTATGCGATCAAACATGGGAAAGGCATCACTACAAACTCCGTGAACCAGCTCTGCTCCATCCTCCACTGCGGCGTGTCTGATGTGCTTGAATACATGGAAGACAGTCCAGAACCGCTCCTTGAAAAGAAATCATGAAAAGCAATTTGCATTGGCTGTCCCCACTTTGCGACACGGTGTCGTAAAGCAGGAACAGCCATTTTTATTTAAAAATATCCCCCCTGTATGCCCTGCCCCTGCAGGATACACCGTAATTCCTTTAATATCCGTCTGCGGCGGTTCTGTATGGTCTTCCTGCTGCAGCCACACATCTTTGCCGCATCTGTCACGGTGACTTCTTTAAAATATATCAGGTCGATCAGCCCGGCATCCTGCTTTGGCAGTTTTCCTAACGCCTCCCTTACTTTATCCCGGCAGATGTTCCGCAGGGCCGTTTCCTCTGTCCCGTCATGGACGCAAAATGGCATCTTCCGGCAGTATGCCTTTTCCTCCAGCCCCTCCAGGCTGTAAACGCCATGTTTTTTGCTTTTCTCTTTCTGGTAACGCTCCCGCCTCCGGGACTGGTGCCATTCCAGATAAACTTCCCGGCCCACCTCAACAAGCGTCCCATCGTCCATCCGCAGCACATAACAGTCCCGCTCCTTTGGCCTGCGCCCCCTCATTGCGCCGCCCCGCTTCCTGCCATGCCACACTGGAAGCCGTGGCTGGACAGCGGATATTTTTTTCGGATCTTATTGACTGCACGGAGAAGGGACTCCCTCACTGCAGGGTGGCTGATCCCTAATTCCCCGGCAATCTGCACCTGCGTTTTTTCCTGCAGATAATAGCTGCATACGACTGTTCTCTGCGTTTCCGTAAGCGTCTGCAGCATTTCCTCCACTGCTTCTTCCCTCAACAGCTGCTCTATGGCAGGTTCCGCCGCATCCCCCATCACTGCCCATTCCTCAGACTCAGCGCTGTAAGAAACTTTCCAGCTCCGTTCCTTTTCCTCACGGTTCCGCTCCAGCCTGTCCTCACCCTCCAGTACGAGCCGCAGATACCATCTCTCCCTGTCGAAATACTGCCCTGGCAAATGGACCGTACCCCCATCCGAGATATAAAAATAATCCCCGCATGAATGAAGTGGGAAGACTGTAGCGCGGCTTCCTACCTGGTAAAGCACACAGCCATCCTGGTAAACGGACACTTCCGCCTCCCCGCCAAGCCGTTCCCTCGCAACCACTGACCCGGATTCCCGGAGCTGCCGTGCAGTCGGAAGTTTCCCCCTATCCCCCATCTCACCTACAAACTGTTTCAATTCCTGCAATGTCAGCATATATGACCGCCTTTCTGCCCGAAGGCTGCGGGCGGCCTGGAAAGCCGGCATCACAGGAACTGTCCGATACAGCAGGAAGGCAGTAAAATAAAGCTCCCGGCTCGCCCGTTTTTTTTAACGGGAGCCAAAAACCCCTTTTACTGCCTTTGCCAGTCCATATCTTCATCCCTGCATTTCCCTGATGATCCTGGCTTATTTATCTGCCTGTCTGCTACCCTCCTTCCATCACCATTTTCTCCTGTGGCTGTTTTCCTCTGATGCTTCCAGTGTAACAGCCCTGCCCTCCATTTACCCCAACATATATGTGGGGATTCCCGGAAAAGACACCATATTTGTGGAACTTAAAGAACTGTGGTAGATCACATCACCTGCATTGCCGCAGTCCATCGACCAACGCCTCCATCGTCTGCAAGACCACCGTCTGCTCACTCTGCTTTAAATGCCGGATGCGGCAGAACATCTTCCGGCACTGCCCATCTTCTTTCGTCTGGCTGCTTACGCCGAGAAGCTCGTTCGCATCCACGCCGAGTATCTGCACCATCTTGATAAATATCTCTATGGACATCGCAGACTGGCCGCCCTCAATGCGGCTGACCGTGTTGGCGCTGATCCCCGCCTGTTCCGCAACCTTCTCCTGTGACATGCTGATCTCGTTCCTCCGGTCACGGATACGGTTGCCCAATCTGATCAAGTCCTGCGACCCTGCACGATTGCCCAATATGCACCTCCTTCCTAGTCTGAATTTATCCGGGACTTTGCGGCATCATGCCGTAAAGTGTGCAGCCCACTTTACATCCGCCATTCCGCCAAGCCCTGCCCCCTGGCTTTGCGACACCGTGCCGTAAAGCTGGGCAACAAAAAAACAGCCGTGTATCAAGCTGTTTTTTTAATCATTATTTCCTTCTATCTACAGTTCCCTTTCTTATCATTTTGTGTTTATACTCATATCTGTTTCAAAAGACTTTCCTCTCAATTTTCACCAATAAATGTAGTACACCTAAGATCATAGAAAAATCTCAATCATTTAGATAAAATCTGATATACGCTCTAATAACGCTTTCATAGAATTTTTTCCTTTTGTTGCTTTCTTCAAAGTAAATATACATGGCAATTCAATCATTCCATCCGCCGTAATCCACATTTCATGCATATCTAAGATTTTTGTGTACAATCTAATGCGTTCTTCTACACTTGCACCCTGATTATAAGCATATGCAAGGTACTCTATATCCATATTAGGATAGAAAAAACTCAACGGTCTATCAAATCTCTGTTGGTATTCTTTGTTTCTAACTATAATATCCTGTATCAACCGTCGAATATCCTTTTCATCTAATAAAGGAATCAATTCCACAAGTAAATCTTGCACACCATCCCATTCCCAATTCGCATAATCTTTCGGTCTTTGTATAATAAGAGAAAAAATCTCCTCTGCATAGGTATTCTCTTCCTTTTGGACTGACTGCTTTAACAATGGCAGAATAATTTTCCACTCGTCACTGCCAATGCCTCTTTTTTGAGAAATTTTAACAAGATAATTTCGCAACGAATCCTCAAAAGTAATAGTATCATCCATTTCAAACCACCTGGTTGGTATCTTGTATGTATCACGTAATTTACATGTTTTTTCAAATCCATCTGGTTCGATTTCTTTCATTTCTTCTGCAATTACTATTTCATTCTTTTCTGCGTTAGCTAATATAGCCTTTTTCAAATCCTCTCTATAAACTGCATTTATATTATTTTGATATGAATATTCCGAACTTCCTTCCAATACCGGAAATACCCTGCAAACACATTTCCAAAGGCTAAGAAGACTGTTTTTCCCCTCTTTACCATTTTCCAAGTATGCAATTACTGCGTCAAAAACGGTTTGACGCCATTGTGCATCTCTGCCGTTAGGTATATAGCTAAATCGAATTATATCATTTATTCCACATCTGCCTGCAGATGAAGCAATAGTGGCATCCACATATACATCTGCCCTGTTATCCCCTGTTTCACTAATCACACCCGATATATTGAATAGCTGAATACCTAATGACTTCCATACTTGCGGTTTGTCAGAAGATATATTTTCATACCACCTCAACAAATTATAGCCGCCATATTCTTTATGTCCAGAATATCCTAAAATTCTTTTTGCTTTTAATAGATTTTCGGTCGCCTGAACTTTTTCAGTCCACCCCATTCTTTTTCCCATTTTTATGAATGTTACAGCACATTCTTTTATGTCTTCCTGTGGCATTTTCCATACCATTCCTTTGGGAGTCATCCATAAATCAAATATCCGCTCTAATACATTGACTTCTTTTTCGTTCTTAAAAACATATTCCCATAAATTTTCTATGAGCCAGCAGGACTTTTCCATACGTTTCTCAATAATAGGCAACGCTAATTTTTTATGTTTCTCATCCATTTTGTCTAAGGTAATCAGCATTACAACTATCAGATGCTGCTGAAATTCCCTTATTTTTAATTGCACTCCTACATCCATGCGAGAATCCCCACGAAGAACATCATAGACATATTGGCAGAATTCATCATCAGAAATTATAATTTCTTCTCCACAAGCTACTCTGTTTAAATCACTTACGAAAAGAATTTGATTTACTAAAAGTCTCCATAAATATTTATTCCCTTGATTCTCTTTCCATTGTGCAACTCCTGCCGCAGCAAAATCCATGCACTTATGAATATCAAAATAGGAATACGCCCATACTTTGTATAAGAATTCAAGATATTTATTCTCCTGATTAGTAATCCCTGTTAAATCCGGACACTCTGTTATAGCACATCCTATTACCAAAGTATAAACATACAATATTATGCCTTGCAAATTATCTGTTACCCCTTTTGTGTAATGGTTCACAAAGTATTCTATTATTTCCTTTTTCCCGGTAAGAAGAATCTTATCCATAAACTTGTTATTATCATCCGGATAGTAGCATTTGATAAGCTGATACACTTTATCAATCCCTGCTGTGTCTATACTATCTTCACAAGCTTCAAAAACTCCTTCCGCAAAGAATGCCTCGGCATCTTCCTCTCCCTTTTTTAAACTTTCATCTTCAAATAATCTTTCTCCAAATATAAAGCATAATTTCCCAGACATCCGTAAAACATTCTTCAATGTATCATTAAAATTATAATGGCGCTGCCTTTCATCTTCAGATGCATACTTATTTCCAATTTGCCCAGGAGTTCGATTTCCAATCCATCTCTTAAATGTGCCTTTTGCTCTATCCTCATATCCCGCCTCTGCTAATTGCTTTATCTGTAGCAAAGCCCGGAGCAATCCCTCTGCCGTTATAGTTTTTTTGCTAAGCGCCTGTTTCTCACAAGAAAGCGCTTCTTCAACATTACCAAAAAACTCTTCATCCGGAAAAATAGAATTTTGATATTGTGTTATTGTACTTATTGCACATGACACATCAACCAAACAATCCAGTTCTCCATTCTCTGCCAATACTTCAAGTACCGTATATGTTTGATCCTCTAATTCGATTAATGGGCGATTTTCAATTACTGCCTCATAAGCATATTTTGCATCAAAGTATCGTGGAATTTCTTTTCTGCGGCCGGCCATAATCAAACTTCTAAACAGAGAATCATGTTTTAGCGCAACATTAGTATTCTCTTTTAATATATACTCACAAATTTTATCAGCCACTATTCGCTTGCTCTCACCAGATTTTTCAAATTTTCTCCTTAAAAATAACCGGACGTCATTTACATATGCTGAATAAGCCCCCTTATTATTTTCAATAATCAGTGGTTCTATGCTCTGCATCCAGCATACAAGCTGAATGTCCGTTATCTTAATTAGATCCTGAAGCAATGCCTGGAGCAGATCTAAAGTAATCCCTCTATTTAACAATGTCATAGTCCCGGATAATACTATCTCGACATGCTTATATGGAATACCCCACTTATCCATTGCGCTTTGCCAGATATAATCATAATAAGCATCTATGCCATTCGCAAGCTTTCTATCTGTGATATATTTTTCATAATCACAGATAGAGTCATGCCCCTTAGCATCATAAACTGCATACATGACCGACAAAGTATTTCCTTTTGTTACGAAAAGAATATATTCTGCAATTTCCTCAATCGTAGCATCTTCATAGCATATATTATCATTCGTTAATAACTGTTTAATATCATCACACCCTAATGTCGGCACTATTTTTGTTATCACATCATTTCCATCTAACCATAACGGATATTCAGGATTATTTGAATATGGCTGCCCTGCAAGCACAAAAACGACTCCTTCCGGCAGACGGCTTGGGGACGGTAAAGTTTTCAAAAATGTATTTTTCTTTCCTGCACGCGCCGCATGATCTATTCCATCAACTGCAATAACCGTTGTTTTTCCCGTTTCTTTATACAGGCAATTCGCCAAACGCAGTACTTCTTTCATTTTTTTATCAACAGATTTAATGGCCTCAACTGCTACGGGAACATTATATTTTTCCATGCGCCCTTCAAATTTATCTTTTATTTGTATTAAAGTATTTTTCCAAAAATCCTCTGACGAATATATCCCCTCATCCGCTGGCATCACATCATATTCCACATTTATCGGCTTAAATGAATGGAATCTTGTAGTAATAATGCTATTTTCTTCATTTGCCATATAGTTAATAATGTTACTCTTGCCAGTTCCCGGCTCCCCAGATATAAAAAACACTCCTTTGTTTATTTCTAAAATCTCATCCTTCAAGTCTTTTATCCATCGCGCCCGCGACTGGAAAAAAGGTTCTTCTGTTGCAAAATTATGTTCTCCAATAAGTTCATCTTTTTTAAGTCCCAATACCGATAAAACCTGTTCTTTTGTAATTTCCTCTTCTGAGCGGGTAGAAACCGTCCACTCCGAGAGTTCCCTCACCAAGCGGTCATGATACTTTTCACATTGCCGTTCATCAATATTTAAAATGCAGGATAATTTTTTACCAACAAATTTTTTTAACTTTTCAAGATCGTTTTCTTCATCAAAATGAATTTGAAATTCTTTTAAAAAAATTAACTTCTCGTCATTAGATAATGATGGTATCTGTCGTAAGATATTGTCAAAAGCAACTTTATACATTTTTCCTTTTTCACGCTCTGATGCCTTAGAATCGTTGACCATTGCAGAAAACCGAACATCTGAAATAGAAGCAGCAGCATTCAATTCGTCTTTTAGAGCTGACCAAAAATCTTTTAATGGCGGTCTTTTATAACCTTTTCCTTTTGCGGGTGTATAATTTTTATTTCCAATTTTTCTATTTGTATATATAATCGGAACACATTGTCTATATGTATCTTTGACGCTTTTCCAATCATCGCTATATTCTCTAATACACGCCGGCTTTGTTTTTCCATTTTCTGTATGTTCGCAAAACAGAAAGGTATATGTTAATGGGGCATCTGTCCTGGTATGTTTTACCTGGATGCATTCCAATTTTTTATCACCATATCTTACTACAACATCATCCAGCCCCTGCTGCTGAGACGCCTGCAATGTCACTCCTACAACACCAGAATCGGGATTTATCAAATCAAGTACCTTCTCTAACCCCACATACCATTCATACCAGTATGCATCTCCTATCCCATCAAGTTTATTGTCTCCCATTTTTTCACCACCATTTCATATTTCCTAAAATTCATAACCTTTTAAAATACTAAATTATAAACCAATAGTTCTACGGTTTCCACAATATTCTAATTATATTATTATTGTAATTTATCCTCTTCATCCAAGCAAGCTATTTATCAGCCTAATATTACATCATATCAGCTATTAGTATCAAATTATATACTTCCTTTATTTACATCAGGACAAACGCATGAATGAATAAATTATGAACTTCTTTAAGATTTTAGATTATTTTAATCTGATTTTAAATTATTTTTCAAAATAATTCAATTATATTTTGGAAATAAAAGCGCTCAGAACCCATTATTAACAAATTGTTCATTCATGCGTTTGTCCTGTATTTACATTGCCGCAGTCCATCAACCAACGCCTCCATCGTCTGTAAGACCACCGTCTGCTCACTCTGCTTTAAATGCCGGATGCGGCAGAACATCTTCCGGCACTGCCCATCTTCTTTCGTCTGGCTGCTTACGCCGAGAAGCTCGTTCGCATCCACGCCGAGTATCTGCACCATCTTGATAAATATCTCTATGGACATCGCAGACTGGCCGCCCTCAATGCGGCTGACCGTGTTGGCGCTGATCCCCGCCTGTTCCGCAACCTTCTCCTGTGACATGCTGATCTCGTTCCTCCGGTCACGGATACGGTTGCCCAATCTGATCAAGTCCTGCGACCCTGCACGATTTCCCAATATGCACCTCCTTCCTGGTCTGAATTTATCCGGGACTTTGCGGCATCATGTCGTAAAGTGTGTAGCCCACTTTACATCCTCCCTTCCGTTAAATCCTGTTATCCCGCTTACTTTGCGACATCGTGTCGTAAAGCCTGGCAACAAAAAAACAGCTGTAGATCAAGCTGTTTTTACGGATTAATATTCAATTTAGCCTGTATTGCCTGCTTTTTTGTTTCTTTCATTGGCCTGTCATGCCCTGCAAGGCTTTCTGGCCAGCTTTCCCATTGTCCAGCTAACTACTGTCACAGCTGCCTTCACAAAATATACTGCTGCCTTCAACAGCCTCCATGCAAGAATGATTCCTCCGATCATGCCACCCACAAGGACATTAAGAAACAGTATCCCCATTGTCCCACCAATATCGTAACCTTTCGGAACAATCCAGAAGAACATCCTATGGATGCCAAATGGAATGCCCATAAACCACCACAGTCTCAAATAATTGTACTTACCGCCCTCCATGCACAGCGGACGGAACAATGCCGCCAAAAACAGTGCTGATACAACCGGGATCACTGCCTGTTTTACAAATCCACTTACTTTCATGCCTTCCTCCAATCTGTGCGTGGTTTCCGTATGCCACGCCCTGTCTATAAAATCATTCCATAACTGTATCTCCTACTTTCCTCACCCACTCCCATACAGGTCATGGTTCACTTCCGCCGTGTAATAATTGCTTATGGTCATCGGGGCATTATACAGCGTTGTCAAAAGATACGCCTTGATATTCCCTACCTTCGTTGTGTTCGCGCCCAGGCAGGTAAGGATATACTCGATATGCTCATGGTTCAGCTTCATAAACTGGTTTTTGACAACCGCCACTGGTTTATCCACCCCTGCGATCCGCACCGTTCCATTGTCTGGCAGCATCATCACTTCCACCATCAGCTCAACAAGCTCATCCACGTCCTCCCTCCGGTGGTAACGCCCGTCCTGGAAACACTCGTAAGAAATGTGTTTCCGGATGATATCACGGTATGCATCCATCTCCTTCATCACATCCGGCACTGTGCCTGGGATGGATGGATTGGATGGGATAGGATTGGGATGGATAGCTGACACACCAAAATCAGTATCGTTAAGATCAGTCTTGCTATACTCTGTCTCACTAAATTCAGTATCACTTAGATCAGTCTTGTTAATATCAGTATCATTAGATTGTGATTTTGGAAATTCTTGAATTGTGATTCCCACCATTCCAGAAGTATGATTTTCACCATTCTTGAATTGTGATTCTGGAAATTCCTGAATTGTGGTTTTCATCATTCCTGAATTGTGATTTTCACCATTCTTGAATTGTGATTCTGGAAGTTCTTGAATTGTGGCTTTCACAACTCTTGAATTGTGATTTTCACTATTCTGTGTATTTACAGGCATCTCCCCCTGTTTTTCTTCCCTGCCTTTGTCCTCTATCTGCCGAATAATAAAATTTTTCACATAAATGACATTCGGCTTTCCAAGCCCCAGGCGCTTCTTTTCCACCAGACCGATTCCCTTATCAGCGTCCAGTTCTTTCAGCAGCTTTACAGCTTTCTGTGTGCCGCAGTTCATAAGTTCCGCAATCTCTTCCACCGTAAAGATAATATACACCCGATCTTCTTCATCAAACCAACGGTTCTTTATGCTAAGGCTCATACGGTCTAATAAAAGACCGTATAAAACCTTCGCTTCACAGGAGAGGGACTTGAAGCATTCCGCTGTGAATAGAACCTTCGGAATCCGGTAAAACGTATACTGCTCCGCTTCCATGCCGCGATAATAATCAAACTGTAATTCCTGCATCCGTTGTCCCTCCCTCCTTCTGCTTCCATTCCTCCAGAAGCGTATAGATCACATCCTCAATCTGTTCCTTGGAATATTCCGTAGGGAAATAATTGCGGATCTTCTTTGCGGAAATCGTCACATTCACATTTTCCTTCTCCTTACGCACTAAAACCGCATATACCTTCCCTTCCGTCAATTCCCCTGCCTCGCTGCTTTCCTTCCACAATTCTGCCTGCGCTTTCGATGGGAATATGCCGCTGTTGCCGATGGCATCCACAACCCATGCCTGTTCTTCCGCTTTTAGATAGGACAGCTTTTCACCCGCCATCATTGGGATTTTATTTTCATCCACATAACCCAGCAATTCTTCTGCCAGTTCTGACAGCCGGATATAACGCTGCACTGTCCTCCCGCTGTCCCCGGCAGCTTCCCCAATGGCATCAGCAGTATATTTCTCCCCTTTGCTTCCCTGGTGCTTCATCGCCTCATATTTCATCCGGTATGCCTTCGCCTTCTCACTCGGCAGAATATCTTCCCTTTGGATATTCGTATCGACCATCAGGACTACCGCTGTATCATCATCCATTTCCCGGATGATCACAGGCATTTCCGTAAGCCCTGCAAGCTCACATGCCCGCCACCTTCTATGCCCTGCAATGACTTCGTAACCGCCTGCGGGATGTGGGCGCACAATCCCAGGCATCAACACACCGTATCTCTTAACACTTTCCACCGTTTCCTGCATCTTTTCATCATCCAATACCCGGAACGGATGGCCTTTAAATGTATGTAACTGGCTGAGGGGAACAGATGTCACCGTTTCCCCTGCCGCCGCTTCACCTGTGCCGAACAGATCATCAAAGGATGTCAGCCTTACCTTCTCTGCGCTCCTATTTTTCATCCGCAAGCACCTCCTGTGTCAGTGAGTGATAGCCGCCTGCCACGATCCCCTTCGGGTCATGAAGATAGATGCTTTTCCCCTCCGCCGTGGTTTCCGCAGCCTTTACAGACAACGGGATGCAGTTCTCAAAAATATGTACCCGATTTCCATATACCTCCCGGATCTGCGCTGAAATATCCCTTGCGAAGTTTGTCCTGCGGTCTACCTTTGTCAGTAAAATCCCCATAATATCAAGTGCCGGGTTCAGCTTCCTGTGTACCCTTCCGATTGTCTTTATAAGCTGTTGAAGCCCCTTGACCGGAAGATACGCCGCCTCAACCGGGATCAATACGCTGTCTGCGGCTACTAGGGCGTTTATCGTAATCATGCCAAGCGATGGCATACAATCAATGATTGCAAAATCATACTTCTCTTTTACGCTGTTCAGATACTGCCGAAGTATCGTTTCCCGGCTCATAACATTTACCAGAGCCGTTTCCAAGCCTGCCAGTTCGATATTTGCCGGAATAAAATCAATCCCCTCTGTATGATGGATAACCCCCTCACCAGGCTCAACATCTTCATCATTGATGACCTTTTCCATGATATTCACCAATGTCACATCCAGCTCGTCCGGCTCCGCAATCCCCAAACTCACCGCCATACTCCCCTGTGCGTCTGCCTCCACCAACAATACTTTCTTGCCTGCCCTTGCAAGCCCGATCCCTAAATTCACACACGTCGTTGTTTTTCCGACTCCGCCTTTCTGGTTTGCCACTGCGATCACTCTGCACATATTACTTTCCTCCTGATTCTTCAATCTATTTCTCTGTTTTCTCCACTTCCGCATACACACGGAAATATTTCTTTGTTCCCTTGTTTGCAAACGGTTCCGATACCGACTTCACATCCACATCCTCCTGTCGCTCCAAAATCCTCCGGAACCAGTGAAGGTCTTTCTTTGTCCCCTGCATCCTAATCTTAAGCATACAAATCCTCCATATCCACGTAAAAACAGTATTCCGGATAACGAATCTTCACAGCCTCCCAAAAATATCTGGCATAGCCGCAGCAGAATAAATCTTCCACCGTATAACAACGGCACTCCTTCAACTGTTCCTCTGCATCCTCACTGTCATCGACGCTTGGCGTTCCATTGCAATAGAGATTAAATGCCATCCGTACAATCCTTGCGCTACCGCTGGTCTGCCACCCTTCATGCAGACACTCTGTTTTTACGCACCCTGTTCTAAAATCATAAATCCTGTCTACATTTACCCTTGTATCCCGGTCAATCCCAAGGCAATACACCAATGCCTTATGGTACACATCCTGGTATCTGCATTTCTGCAGATACTCTTTATAAAAATCTTTATGTTCATTGTTCTTGAAAGTAATTGTGCGAGTATCTTTGTTTCCTGCACCTACCGCTGTATTCGTTACCATATCCTGTCCTCCATTTTTTAATACTTGGGAGCTACACCCCCAAACCCTTGTGGATTCGTGCTGCCAGTTACCCAAAAAGCGGCTAACTGGCAACTCGAATTTTGTCTGTCCCAGAGAAAATCCCATTTCCTATTTCTCTAAGACTATGCTTCCCATAGTAACCTGTGAAATTTAATTATGAAGTAAGATGATTTCAAGAACTCTGATGACTTGAGTAAACTTCGCTAAAGATTGCGGATACTCATTTTACTCAACTTGTGACTTGAGTAATACTCAATTTGAAGTGATTTTAGACGGTGTTTGGCGGTGTTCAGCGATACTTGAACGATTGCCTTTCCATGAATGAAAAAAGCCCCAAAAACCTTATAACCACTAGAAAACACTGTGTTTATAAGGCTTTTGGAGCCTATAAAACAAATTATGAAATTTGGACTGAAAACTTCGCTTATTTGCCCATCTGAGCCGCAACCTCAGCCGCAAAATCTTCCTGCTTCTTCTCCAGACCTTCTCCAGTCTCGAAACGGACAAATCTCTTCACGGACACTTCCGCTCCAACTTCTTTGGAAACAGCTTCCAGGTACTTTCCTACTGTCTGCTTTCCATCCTCTGCTTTAACGTATACCTGATCTACCAGGCAAATTTCTTTCAGCTCTTTGTTAACACGGCCTTCGATCATGCCATTGATTACCTTCTCTGGTTTCTGTGATTCTTTCGGATCATTCATAATCTGAGCCCGAAGGATTTCTTTCTCATGGGCGATATATTCTTCGCTGATCTCGTCTCTGGAAACATATTTGGGAGAAAGAGCCGCAATCTGCATTGCCAGATTAGTTAATGCTTCTTTAACAGTGTCATTAACTGCAGAAGTCTCTGCTTCTACGATAACGCCGATTCTTCCGCCGCCGTGAATATAAGAAACCACACATCCGTTTTCTGCGGTAACTTTCTCAAATCTGCGGATATTTAAGTTCTCACCAATTACTGCAATTTTCTCTACCAGCGCGTCTTTTACAGTTTTACTGGAATCTTCATTCCAGGCTTCTGCCATAAAAGCATCCAGGTCTGCAGCGTCTGAGTTTACTGCCTGAGCAGCCACTGCTTCCACAAATGCTTTAAATGTGTCGTTCTTTGCAACAAAGTCTGTCTCAGAATTTACTTCAACCACTGCTGCGGTCTTATCATCTTTTACTACAACGGTGCAAAGACCTTCTGCTGCGATTCTTCCTGCTTTCTTCTCTGCCTTTGCCTGTCCATTTTTCCTTAAAAATTCCACAGCGGCATCCATATCGCCATTTGTCTCATTCAAAGCCTTCTTGCAGTCCATCATGCCTGCACCGGTCATTTCTCTTAACTCTTTTACCATTGCTGCTGTAATAGCCATCTTTATTCCCTCCATTTATCCATAATTGAGGACAGGCAATACTGTCTGTCCTCTCATTGAACGCAACTATTCTCTCAATCCTGAAAAATACTGCTACTTATTCCTCTACAGCCTCGTCCGGTTCTTCTGCAGCTTCTTCTTCAATGGTTCCCTGATTTGCTTCCACAACCGCGTCTGCCATCTTAGAAACAATCAATTTAACGGCTCTGATGGCGTCATCATTACCTGGAATAACGTAATCCAGCTCTTCCGGATCACAGTTTGTATCACAAATACCAATTAATGGAATACCTAACGTATGCGCTTCCTGTACACAGATTCTCTCTTTCTTGGGATCTACAATGAAAATTGCATCCGGAATTCTCTTCATGTCTTTAATTCCGCCCAAGTTCTTCTCTAATTTCTCCCATTCCTTCTTCAGTGCAATTACTTCTTTCTTGGGGAGAACATCGAAAGTTCCATCCTCTGCCATTGTTTCAATTGCTTTCAGTCTTGCAATACGGCTCTGAATGGTCTTGAAGTTCGTCAGCATTCCGCCCAGCCATCTCTCGTTCACATAGAACATGCCGCAGCGCTCTGCTTCTGCCTTAATGGCATCCTGCGCCTGCTTCTTGGTACCTACAAAAAGAATGGTGCCGCCTTCAGCGGTAATATCAGCCACTGCCTTGTAAGCCTCGTCTACTTTGCCTACTGATTTCTGCAGGTCGATGATGTAAATGCCATTTCTCTCTGTGTAGATGTAAGGAGCCATCTTAGGGTTCCATCTTCTTGTCTGATGTCCGAAATGAACACCTGCTTCTAATAACTGTTTCATTGAAATAACGCCCATGTTTTTACCTCCATTGGTTAGATTCTTCCACATGCTTCCTCTTCCAAAGCCACCGACAGGGCACCGGCTCTGAAATCCACATATGTGATTTATATTATCTTTGCAATTATATCACAGGAAAATTTTACTTGCAAGTCCTATTGAGGTTTTTCCTGCAAAATTGCAATAATTTCATCTGGCGTAGAACCGGCAGGAATCAAGTGAACCCCGATCCGCAGGGAATCGTCCACGCCTTTTTGAGTCATATAGGCATTAAACTCTTCTGCATCCGGCACCAATCCCGCCTCAAAAAGCTTCCGGCTGACTACATCCGAAAACTCTCCTTCTCTGATTTCCACTTCGATGTCCCCCTGGCTGACGGCAGGCTCCTCAGGATCTTCAGAACCATTCTCTTCTGTGTCCGGATTTTCTCCTGCATTCGGATTGCCTGCTTCTGTCCCGTCACTTTTTGTATCTTCTGTTTTGTCACTGTCTGGCTGTTCTTCTCCGGTATCTTGATTTTCAGGCGTTGTTCCATCTTCCGGTTTTTCCTGGTCAGAAGTTTCTTCTTCCATCACCATGCCAAGGAGCCTGGCCCGTTCTATGATTTCTGCATCTGTCAGTGTTTCCTTTTTATTTCCGGACAAAGCAATTCCCATGATAATGGCAGTACATATAATACCAACTCCTAATCCCCGCAAATAATATTTCAGTTTCATAGATTATAATTCTTCCTCTCTGAATAACCCGATTACAAGTTTTACCTCACCTACACCAAGTCCTAATTCTTTTGCAATCTCCACGGCGTCTGTTCCGTTTCGGTACATATCCAGAATCTTCTGATTATGGTTAGATTTTTCTGCCGCCTGCTCCTCAGTAAAGAATTCAGCTTCCGGCATCTGGAGTTTTTCCGGCAGAACCGGTTCTGTTCTGCGGACCGGCTCTGCCGGCTCCTGGCTTCTGCTTAAAATCTCGTCGGAATGATCCACCGTATTTTGAATTTGTTCCTGCAGCTCCTCTAAATGAATGGCAAGCTGTGCAAGGTTTCCTGCATATTTTGTAAGTTCAGAATGCTTATCGTTCAGCATACTGTAGAGAAACATAACTTCATTATGGGTCTTATGAATAGATTCCAACACCGTATCAGAATATTCTGTAATTGCCCGCATTTTCTCATTGGTTTCTTTATCTAATGCCCGTTCCACCACTTCCATGGATTTCTCAATAGAATGATCGATCACCTGATCCACCATGTTATCTACCTTTACCTGGGCGTCATTCAGGCTCCGTTCCAGAATGCGCTGCATTTCCTCTGTACTCAGTTCGGCAACCTTGTCCAAATCCTGATTTGACAATTTTTCTGCAATGAAAAAACTCGCGACCATCATCACGACGCCAATAATCAATAAAACAATTTCTACTGCTGTCATACTTGTACCTACCTATATTTTCATATCAAAACCGCCTGAGGTTTTAACGCTTACCTTTCCATTATTTTTTTCCCCCGCCTTTTTCTTTTTGTTCCGCCGATCCTCGTATTCATTGCTTCCCTTCTCCCGGGCGTCAAATTTTTTCTTCGGATTATCAGCGTCATTGGCGTGGTTGACCTGTTTCATATGATGTACAGTATCTTTTGCAAACTGCGTCTGCACATTTTGCTGCTGCAGCATGGCTTTATTATCCTCATTCTGCTTTAAAGTGCTGACATCCTGGCTTCTTTGAACCACACCGCTGAATTCCACTGGCCTGATTGACATGCTTTACCCTCCTTTTACAACGTACGGACCACCACTTCGCCATGCTCCTTTAAGAACTTCGAAAATGTCCTTTCGCTCTTGATATTCATGCTCACCTCAGAAATATTTACGGTTACCCCCGGATAAATGCTGCCTTTTACTTTTATTTTGGCATTGTGGGACATTTGAATCTGTTCATGAAGTTCCTTCAGTTCTTTACGCTGGGTATTCAATAACTGCTGTTTTTCTTTAAAAGAGCGGGCCACGGACTGAACCTGCTGAATCCGATCGGCGCTTAAAGCCTCCTTTTTCTGCATTTTTTCATTAAAGTTAACCAGAATAGGCCGTAACTGTTCCAACTCTTTGCTGATTTGAATAATGCTTTTCTGCAGTTCTCCGTAATGCTCCTTCACCATAGGATCTACGCCTACTTCCAATTTGGTAAGAGTTCCCATGGTGGAACCGATGGTCTGCGCCTCAATCAAATTGCCTGCCCGAATCACCCCGCCGTTTACAAAGCCTTTTTTTCCGCTGACACGGATATCTGTGCCAGCCGACACCTGGCTGTGCAGAATAGAGTCTGTCTCAATATAGCCGCCTGAAATTACCGTGGCATTTTCAATAAATTTAGTGATAATATTGTCTTTCGCCTGGACTTTGCCCTTTCCCATGCCGTGAATGCCCCGTTTTACAATAATCTGGCCTCCGGCAGAAAGAAAAGCAGCTTCTACCACGCCTTCTATAACAATATCTCCTTTGGCAGTCACAGAAAATCCGCTCTTTATATTTCCTTTTACGGTCACATTGCCGTCATAGACAATATTTCCTGTCGAAGTGTCCACATCCGCCGGAACCTCAAACACATCCTCCACAAATACCTTGCCGTTTACCAGACTGGCATGGCCGGTGACGCCGGAATAAATCTCCGTCATATCTTCGGAAAGGGTAATATTATTTCCAAATTCCAGTTTCAGGGTTTTGGCCTGCCGTCCCTGAATTTCACCTCCGAAAACGTCTTTTCCGGGTTTTCCAATGACTTCTTTGTGAAGTTTTGCAAGCACCTGCCCTTTTTCCACCCGGCTGATCGTATTTAACTCGTAATAATTTACCGTGCCGTCTTCATTTTTTTTCGGTTTTAGATTATGGTTTGTATTAAAGAAATATTCAATTCTGGCATCTTTTCCATTAATTGGCGGAACGCCTTTTGCCATAATATAATTCGTACAGTAATGGCGATCCTGAAGAAATTTCTGAATTTCATCCTGCTTGAGCCCTACAGTAACCTTACGGAAGGACAGATCCGAAACAATATCTTCTGCTGTCATCAGTTTTCCTTTGTTGGAAGGTGGATAAAACCGGCAGAAAACCAACATTTTATCAATGGAAATGTTTACCTCCATCTGTTCGTTTTCATAAGTTCCGTTCCATGCGCCCACGTAAACTTCCTGAACCCCTCCTGCAGCAGTTAAGGCATAGTTTAACTCCTTTACGTCATACATGCCGTAACCCTTTGCGTCCAGATAAGCTACTACTTCTTTGTACTCTGGCGGTTTTCCTCCCTCTTTCGGCGGATATACCTGAAGGAATACTCCCGCATCTCTTATATCTAGTTTGAAATACCCATTTTTGCTCTCCATAGCATCAACCACCTAATCCGTTAATATATTCATGTAGGGTCCCATTGTTTTTTTCATCTTCATCAAAGCTTTTGTATGAAGCTGTGATATACGGGATTCCGACACCTCCAGTACGTTACTAATTTCTTTTAATGTTAAATCCTCATAATAATACAGAGTAATTACTTTTCGTTCCTTTTCTGTCAGAACCTGAAGGGATTCTCCCAATACCTTCTTTAATTCTTCTTCTGCAACAGCGTCCTCCGGCTGAATAAAGTGTGAATTGCCTCTGGCGTCCATGGTAGGCTCCATTCCCTGTTCCACATATTCATTCAGAGACACCACATTCGTAATCTTAAGCTGAGTCTGCCAGTTCAGCAGTTCATCGCTGCTTACCTCCAGTTCACTGGCAATTTCTTCATCCAATGCAGTCCTTCCGGTTCTTGTCTCTATCTTTTTAATTGCTTCGTCAATTTTTTTCTGTTTCTGGCGTACGGTTCTGGGAATCCAGTCCATCTTCCGTATCTGATCCAGAATGGAACCTCTGATTCTGAGACTGGCATATGTTTCAAACTTTACATCCTTGTTGATATCAAACTTATCAATGGCATCAATTAAACCAAAAATTCCATATCCCACCAGATCGTCGTATTCCACATTATATCCAAGATACATGCTCAGCCGGCCTGCCACAATTCTGACAAGCGGCGCATACTCTACAATAATTCGTTCTCTCAATTCTGCTGTAGGTTTCTTTAAGAAATCTGCCCACAATCGTTCTCTCTCTGCTGCGTTCATCCAAAGCCCCCAAGACTAGCAGGAACTGCCTACCGGCCGCCTGCATTATTTTTTTCTTCTTTTGCGGAGTCATTCTGGTCTTTTGGAAGTTCTGCCTGGCCTTCAGCTTCTTCGGCATTCTCTCCTCCTTCTTCCTCCTCCGCTGCCTCTTCCGTGGCTTCTTCTGGTTCTTCCTTGAAATTTTTATCTAACAACAGTTTCGCAACACATCCCAGGATATAAAATATAATTAAAACGATGACCCATGTTTTTACAAACTGCTTCGTTTCCATACGTGTGAGAAATCCTATAATACAAATTGCCAGTCCTGCAATCAATGTAATAATAATCGGCACCTGTTTTGTTTTCATATCCTGTCACCCTTTTAAATAGATTTAATGGTTTTGCCTACTGCTTTAATCCGAAATTCCCCCGTTGCCGTATACAGTTCCACGGTCCGTCCATAGTTCAGTCCGGTATCCTCCGCCAATAAGGGAATTCCAAGCTGCTTTAATTTTTTCCTGGAAGCCTGCGCGTTGCGTTCTCCTACATTTCCAATGGTGGAAAGCCCGCTGACTTCAAACATTTTCGCTCCTCCGGCAATCTTTGCAACAAGACGTCTTTTATTGGCGCCCGCTGCCAGTACCCTGCGAACTAATTCTTCAATTCCTGTATCTGCAAATTTGGCAATATTCGAATTATTCCTCATCTGTGTACTGTCCGGAAGCATGATGTGCGCCAAACCTCCGATTTTTACGACCGGATCATAAACGGCAATCCCGATACAGGACCCAAGTCCAAGAGTAGTAATCATATCATCGCCTTTGCAGATATTCAAATCTGCCATTCCAACCTTAATTGTAGCCATAACTCCTTGCTCCTCTTATAGTGCAATCCCCAATGAAGTTAAAATCTTATCATAGGAATCTACATCCGGCATTAATATAAAGAATCCCTGTATTTTGACATCATCTCCAAATTCTGTCTGTATCAAAAGCGCGTTATCCCCATATTGTCCAAACTGAATTGCCGGCACACTTAAAATAGCCGCTGCCATGTCAATGGCAAGATACGGCACCGATGCGGTAATCACCATATTTGTCATCGTTGATAATGCAGACAAGTAGGAACCGGAGATAATATTTCCAATCTCCCTGATTGCAGACAAATCCATATCATTAAATTCTTCTGCGTAGTCGTCCGGCCTGCCCATCAGATGATTTACCAGATAATGCGCGGAGTCCATTTTCAGCAAAAACATCATGCTTCCGCTGATATCGCTTTCCACCTCCAGAAAAATCCCGACAATCGTTTCTTCTTCTGCCGATATGGCAGTAGGCAGCTCCTGAAACGTCAGAAATTCTATCTTGGGCACCTCCATATTCACCTTCAGGTTCAGCATATTGGAAATTGCGGTGGTAGCGTTTCCGGCTCCGATGTTGCCAATCTCCTTAAGAACATCGAAATACATTTCATTAACCTGATCCAAACTAAACTTCGCCATGGCTCTTTTCTCCTTAAATTACGAACAAGCTGCTGCCCAAACTCCTATTTTGCTGCAGCAGCCTTTTACACTCTAACTACACAGTTTCCGTTTCATCAATGATACTGTTGGTGTCAAACAGGGAAATCAGCTCGTCACCGTGTTTGCCAACGCCGTTGATAAAGTTGCTTTTACTGTTCTTAGCATCATAAGCCACTTTATCAATTTCATCCGGGCCAAGGGTTACCACCTCTTTCACTTCATCCACAATAAGCCCGAGAACGCCATGCTCTTCCAGCTTCAGTATAATGATCCTGGTAACATCCGTAAAAACGTCCGGTTCCAGATCCATCTTGGTGCGAATGCTCATTACCGGTACAATTTCTCCGCGCAGATTGATGATTCCTTTAAAATAAGACTGTGCTTTCGGCACCCTGGTAATCTTCTGCATCCGGACAATATTATCAACATAACTGATGTCTATTCCGTATTGTTCACTGCCGATTTTTACTACGATGAACTGTTTCTTGCCATTTTCTACCACAGATATATTGTTAGCCATAGTAACACCCCCTAAAATAATGTATTAACATCCAGGATTAATGCCACTTCGCCGTCACCGAGAACGGTGGCTCCGCTGATAATCTTGGTACTGTTGTTAATGTATTTGCCCAGGGATTTGATAACAATTTCCTGCTGGCCGTTCAATTCATCTACAATAAGCCCGGCAAATTTATCGCCCTTGCGGACAATAATTACCGTGAGGCTTTCTTTTTCCTCTTCTTCCGGTTCGCAATCCAGAAGCTGATCCAAACGGATCAGCGGAATTACCATTCCGCGGATATGTATCACTTCTTTTGCCTGGACAAACTTGATTTCGTCTGCCATAATTTCTTCAATTGTCTCAATGGAGCCAAGGGAAATAGCATATTTTTCTCCCCGCACCTCTACCATAAGAGCCTGAATAATTGCCAGTGTCAGAGGCAGGCGAACGGTAAATTTGGAGCCTTCTCCCAGAATGCTTTTTACTTCCACATCTCCGCCTAACGCTTCAATGTTGGATTTCACAACATCCAGTCCCACGCCCCGGCCGGAAACGTCAGAAATCTGTTTTGCCATGGAAAAGCTGGGCATAAACAGGAAATCAATGATTTCTTTCTGACTCAGAGCAGCGCCCTGCTCCGGTGTGATCAGTCCCCGTTCAATGGCTTTATTTTTTACATTTTCCGTATCAATTCCATTACCATCGTCACTTACTTCGATAATAACGTTATTTCCTTCCTGGAATGCATTCAGGTGAATGGAACCTGTCTCCGGTTTGCCCCGTTTCTTACGCAATTCTGTATTTTCCAGACCATGATCGGCCGAGTTACGCAGTAAATGCTGCAGCGGATCTCCAATCTGATCCACCACGGTACGATCCAGTTCTGTATCTTCACCGGTCATATGCAGTTCCATCTTTTTATCCAGCTTCTTGGATAAATCACGGATCATCCGCGGGAATTTCTGAACTACGCTTTCAATGGGAACCATCCGGACTTTCATAACGGATTCATGAAGGCCTGTGGTTATCCGTTCCAGATATTCAATCTGTTCATGGAAGGCTTGGGAATTGGAGCTGCCCACGCCTCCATCTGAGGTGGAGCCGATGGATACCAGAGAGTTCTTGGCAATGATCAGCTCGCTGACCTGATTCATCAATGCGTCCAGTTTTTCAATATCCACACGGACTGTCCGGTTTGTCACCGGCTTGCCGGCGTTCGGTTTTTTCCCGTTCTGCGCCTGGGGCTGTGTCTGCGGCTTTGCCCCGGCAGCCGGAACCGGCGCGGCAGCTTCTTTCTTCTGTTCCTGCTCCCTGGCTGCTGCGGCTGCCTCTTCTTCCTTCTTTGCCGCTGCAGCGGTCAGCTCTTTATATTCAACCTTTTCTCCCACTACTTCTTCAATTTCAGAAACAGCTTTGGAAACTTCCAGAATCTTATCCAGCTCCGTTTCGCTTGCAAAGTAAAAACTGAAATCAAATCCGAACTTCTCATCTTCAATATCCTGAGACGTGGGATTATATACAATGATATTTCCAAAATCTTCTACTGCCTTAAACACAAGGAATGCCCTTGCGGCTTTCAGCAGGCAGTCTTCCTGGATGTAAACTGTCATGCCGTACAGTTTCATACCCTTTTCTTCCGATACCCGAAGTTCTTCTTTTTCTTTTTCAGAAAATTCAATGTCCAGATACTTCTTCTGAAATCTGTCCTCGCCTTCATTTTGGGCCGGTTCTTCTTTCACTGCCGGCTTCTCTTCCTTCGCCGGCGCATTTCCGGTTCCGGCTGCCAGAATATCATTCAATTCCTGAATGATTGCCTCGTTGTCATCTGTGCCTTCTTCTGAGCTTTCTTTTACATTTTCCAAATATGCGTCAATGGCGTCCAGACATTGAAACAATACATCCACAAGACCGCTGGTAACGCTCATATTATTGCTGCGGACTTCCTGGAATACATTTTCCATATCATGAGTCAAACGCTGCATGCGCTTAAATCCCATGGTACCCGCCATTCCTTTCAGGGAATGGGCCGCCCGGAAAATCTCATTGATGGTATCCATATTCTCCGGATCTTTCTCCAGACTCATGATACAATCCGAAAGGTTCTGCAGATGTCCATTGGTTTCATCAATAAAAATCTCAAGGTATTGGCTTACATCCATACTACTGTACCCCCACATTCTTTATTATCGTTTGCGCAACTTCTGTTAAGGGAACTACCTCATCTACAGCGCCGGCTTCGGCAATTGCCTTCGGCATTCCGTATACTACACAGGATTTGGCATCCTGGGCAATTACATGGATTTTCTTTTTCTGCTTCAGGGAAAGGATTCCTCCTGTCCCGTCCGCGCCCATTCCGGTAAGAACCACGCATACAATCTCATCATATCCGCTGTTCCGTAAAGATTCATAAGTCACATTGGCACAGGGGCGAAGTCCGCCGATTGCCGGCGCGTCATTTAAATGGACCACATGTCTGCCGTCCGGTTTCTTCTGGATCTCCATGTGCTTTCCGCCAGGGGCGATATAGACGCATCCTTTGCCCAGAACTTCACCTTCTTCTGCCTCTTTAACTGCAATTTTGCTGACTTCATTCAATCGGTCTGCCATGGACTTTGTAAAGCCCACCGGCATATGCTGAACCAGAACCATAGGCGCGTCCATATTCTCCGGCAAATAGGGTATAACGCTCTGCAATGCCTTGGGACCTCCCGTGGAGCATGCAAGGGCAACCAGTCTGCTTCCTGCCTTTCCTGATGTTTTCCGGGGCAATTGGACAGCCTTTACCGCTGCCGGCTTCTCCGCCGTTCTGACATTGGACGAAAGGATATTCTTGGCATTGTCAGATCTGACCACTGCTTTCAGTACACGCAATAAGCTGCCCTTGAAATCGTCTCCCTTTGCTTCAATGATATTGCCGGGTTTTGTGACAAAATCAATCGCTCCCAGTTCCATGGCACGGATTGTAATATCCGCATCCTTCACGGTCAGGGTGCTTACCATAATTATGGTGGCTTTAATTTTCTCCTGCTGTAGTCTTTCCAGTAATTCCAGGCCGTCCATACGAGGCATATTCACATCCAGAATCACTGCGTCATAACTGGTTGTTTTCAGTCTTTCATATGCCTCCAGGCCGTCTCTGCAAACATCTGTTGCTTGAAATGTACTATCTGCGTTGATTATATCACAAAGTAGCCTTCTCATAAGTGCAGAGTCATCAACCACTAAAATATTTTTTTTCATAATATCACCCTTTTTGTCTGCTTCTGCGTTCTTGTTCAAAAATATATTTTATGATCAGTTCCCGCTTCTTTTCATCTTTCATGATAAAATTGACACGATATTCGTACTTCTCTTTGCTTTGCCCGGGTTCTACTTTCTGGCAAATCACAACTTTTCCTATCAGTTCCAGAGGATAATCCATGCTTTCGTTTACCAGGCGAATGGCAATCAGAATAAAACTGCCTTCTTCTGCCGGCAAGTCAGAGACAAAGCGGATGCCTCCTCCGCTGATATCTACTGCAACAGCGCTTTCTACCAGATCCTCCGGATATGTTAATCTATGATGTTCCTTTAATTCTGTGATATCATCTATTCCAACTTCCTCTTCGGTAATAGTCATATACTGGATATCCATCACGCATTCAAACCGATAGAATTCCCGTCTCTGAAATTTTTCCAGAGGACTTTTCAGTTCCATCAGCATCAGATAGACATTTTCTTTCAGGTAACGATTCTTGATATGGGCGACGCAGCGGTACATTCCCGCCCTTGTATAAATCAAAGCTTCCAGTCTGACGCCGCTGGGAGGAGCGTCAATCTTCCCCTTCACAATGGGAACCAGCAGTTCCAGGGAACCATCCTCCTGTACATGTTCCACCATACTGCGATAAGCCGGCGGATATTCCCCCAGCTTTTTTCCTTGTTCTACCTGTTGTAAAATTCTTATTTCAACTCTGTCTCCTGTTTTGACAACATTGGCTCTCATATGCTAACCTCTCCTATAAATAAAGCGGGAAAACAGCTGCATAATTCCTTTTTTTGCATGTAAAGGAACCGTATTCCCATCCAGGAGATTGCCTGTCAATACTTCAAAAGCCCGGCTGGACTTTGCTTCAGGATAAAGAATACTTACCGGCTGCTGCTGACGTACCGCCTTTTCCATTGCCGAATCCTGGGGAATCATTCCAAGGTATTCTAAATTTCCCTTCAGGAATTGTCCCACCACAGCATTAAGCTTCTCATAAATTCCCATTCCTTCTTCTTCTGACACCACACGGTTAGAGATTACTTTAATTTTAGTCTGTGCCTGACGGAATTCCGGATTCCTGTGCAGCGCTTTCAGCAGAGAATATGCATCCGTCAGAGAACTTGGTTCTGAGGTGGCAAGCAGCAGGATTTCAGGACTGGCCATCACAAATTCCAACACATGATCTGAGATTCCGGCGCCGGTATCTATCAGAATAATATCAGCAAGATCATCTAATTCTGATAAGTTATGCACCAGAAATTTTAATTTTTCTTTCGACAAATTGTTAACGCCCGTAATTCCTGAACCGCCGGATATAAATCCAATATCCATAGGTCCCGGGGTAATAATCTCCTGTATGGTCTTTCCGCGGTAAATCAAATCACTTAAATTATATTTCGGAATTGCGCCAAACATGATTTCCACATTTGCAAGCCCTAAATCGGCATCAAAGATAATGACTTTTTTTCCAAGTCTCTGCATATGCACTGCCAGATTTACCACTACATTCGATTTGCCCACACCGCCTTTTCCACTGGTAACAGTAAAAATGCGCGCCTTTGGTGCGGACTGCTGATTTTTCTTCACAATGTTCCTTAACTGTTCTGCCTGGTCCATACTTATTTTCCTCCAAGCAGATGCTTTACAATTTTCTGCGTATTAAAGATTTCAATATCCTCCGGAACGTTCTGGCCATAAGTAGAATAAGACAAGTCTGCCCCGGTATAAAGCTTCATGTTCAGGATATTTCCATAACAACTGGTTTCATCCAGCTTGGTAAATATTAACTTAAACTGGAAGTTCTTTTTGTAAATATCTGCAATATCAATCAGATCCCGGTATTTGGTAGTTGCACTCAAGACCAGATATACTTCTTTCTGATATTCTCCCGGTATCCTGTCAATCAATTCTTTTGTTTCATTTCGCTGTTCCTCATTTTTATGGGAAAACCCTGCCGTATCAATCAACACCAAATCATATTCTTCTGATTTCTTAATTTCTTCGTTTAATTCTTCCGAAGAATACACGATATTTAATGGAGTATCCATGATATTCGCATAAGTCCTAAGCTGTTCTGCCGCCGCAATACGGTAAGTATCCGCAGTAAAAAGCGCAACTTTTTTCCCTTTTTCCATCTTGAACCGCGACGCAATTTTGGCAATTGTTGTGGTTTTGCCCACTCCGGTAGGACCGATAAAAAAGACTACCTTTGGCTTGCGTTCCGACAGTTCCACTGGCTGAGGCTGTCCAAACTTCAAAATCATTTTCTGATAAATACTGGACAGAATCAGGTCTACACTGGCGCCTCCTTTCATTACTTTTTCCACTTCATCCATAATCTGGTTGACATACTTTTCATCTACTTCGTTATCTAACAAAATACTGTAAATCATTTTTATAAACTTAAAATTCTCATCCACAGGAGCCTCCTTCGGCAGTTCCTCCGGCTGCTGGGGCGACAATTTTTCCTCTAACAGCGACTGCAGGCTTTCTAACTTTTCTTCCAGATTATTCTCCACCGCATTTTCTTTTTTCTTCTCTTCCGTATTCGGTATCTGTGGCTGCACTCCCATCGAGGAGGCCCAGGTATTTTCCACCGAAGCAAACATTTCTTTCACCGGTTCCGGCTTTGGGATGGCAATAGGCTCATCCGCCGCTATATTGATATTTCCCGGCGCCGGCGGCAAAGGCGCCGGAATCTTGGCTGCTGAGGGCTGTTCCATTTCCTCAATCGCCGCCGTCACTTCAAAAACAGAAGTTTTAAAAGAACGGAGAAACCCTTTGGGTTTCACTTCCTTCACATTCATAATCACTGTCTGGGGGCCGAATTCTTCTTTTGCCTTTGCAGTGGCTTCTTCTTCTGTTCTTCCCTGAAATTTCTTTATCGTCATGAAAGGCTCACCATCCCTACTGATTGTAATTCTACGTTGGATTCAACTTCATTATAAGAAACAACGATTAAGTCTCTGAAATAATCTTCTGTCAATTTCTTAAAATACATACGCACAATCGGCGATGTGATAATAATCGCATTTTTGCCGAGATTTTCCAGCTTGGCAATTTCTGTTTCCAACGACGCCATAATGGCTTTGGTTTTCTCCGGGTCCAGAGTCAGATATGCGCCCTGTTCCGTCTGTTTGACAGATCCCATGATCTCCTGCTCCAGTTTAGGATCTAAGGTAATTACGCTGGTAACCTCATTTGCCGGAAAATATTTGCTGGAAATCGCCCGCTTCAGACTCTGCCTTGCATATTCTGTCAGCACATCCGTATCCCTGGTGGTGGCTGCATGATCCGCCATAGTTTCAAAAATTGTAAGCAAATCCCGAATGGAAATTCCCTCCCGCAGCAAATTCTGCAGCACTTTCTGAATCTCTCCGATTCCAAGCAGCTTCGGTATCAGCTCATCCACAAGGGTTGGGTTAGTCTCTTTGATATTATTGACAAGATTCTGTACATCCTGACGGGACAGCAGCTCATCAATATGCATCCGGATTACTTCCGTCAAATGGGTTGCAATGATGGACGGCGGATCAACTACCGTATATCCCAGGCTTTCCGCACGTTCCCGCTGACTCTCCGTAATCCAGAGGGCCGGCAGATGGAAGGAAGGCTCAAAGGTCGGGATACCGGAAATCTCTTCTTCCACAAATCCGGGATTCATTGCCATATAGTGGTCAAATAAAATCTCTCCTTCTGTTACCTGAATCCCCTTGATCTTAATGATGTACTGATTGGGGTTCAGCTGTATGTTATCCCTGAGACGGATAATCGGCACCACAGTACCAAGCTCCAGCGCAATCTGCCTTCGGATCATAACCACACGATCCAACAGGTCGCCGCCCTGGTTCACATCCGCCAGGGGAATAATACCGTATCCAAATTCCAGCTCAATGGGATCTACCTGCAGCAGAGATACCACATTCTCCGGCCTTCGGATCTCCTCCGCCTGCTCCTCTGCCATATCCACTTCTTCTTCAATGGCTTCCACGCCAAGACTGGTTTCCATGCTTCTGCCTGCAATCAGAAATGCAATTCCAAGGGGAACAAAGAGTCGCCAGTCCAAAGGCGTCGCCAGTCCCAGGAAAATTAAAACTGCGCCCACAATATACAATACCTTGGGAATTCCAAACAACTGCCGGATCAGCAAATCGCTGAAATCTGCTTCTTTAGATGCTTTCGTTACCAGAATACCGGTTGCCAGTGAAATCAGCAGCGACGGAATCTGGCTGACAAGGCCGTCACCAATGGTAAGAATTCCGTATTGATTCAGGGCGTCTCCGATTTCAAGGCTCTGACGGGTCATTCCCATGGCAATACCGCCTACCAGGTTAATCAATGTGACGACAATACCTACCGTAGCATCTCCCTTTACATACTTGGTAGCACCGTCCATGGCGCCGAAAAAGCTGGATTCCTGCTGAATCTTCTCCCGCCGTTCTCTTGCCTGCTTCTCATTGATGGTTCCTGTATTCAAATCCGCATCAATTGCCATCTGTTTTCCGGGCATGGCGTCTAAGGTAAACCTTGCGGTTACTTCCGATACACGCTCAGAACCTTTGTTGATTACAATTAACTGGATTAAAATCATAACTACGAAAATAATAGCGCCGATAATCAGATCATTTCCGCCTACGAACTGTCCAAAGGTACGCACTACGTTTCCCGGATCTCCTGTATTCAAAATCAAACGTGTGGAAGAAACGTTCAATGAAATTCGGAAAATTGTAGTAAACAAAAGCAAAGTTGGGAAAAATGACATATCCAGTACTTCTTTTACAAACAAGGCATTCATCAATATCACCAACGCAATGGATATGTTAAATGCCAGCATGATATCTAATAGAATAGAAGGAATTGGAACAATAAAGAATATAATTGCCGCCAGTAAATACAGCGCAATTCCCATATCTGCCTTCTTCATGCTGATTTCTCCTTTCGTTGTTTACTCCTGCAATTTATCTATTTTCTCTCAGGCTGTATACAAAAGCAAGCACTTCCGCCACTGCCTGATACAATTCCGGCGGCACTTCTTCCCCAACATCTACGTTGGCATAAAGCATTCGCGCCAGAGGCTTATTTTCTACAATTTCTATCTGATGCTCTTTTGCCGCTTCCTTAATCTTCATGGCAAGATAATCTTCTCCCTTTGCAACTACAACAGGAGCGGAATACTGGCTGGCATCGTATTTGATTGCCACTGCATAATGGGTAGGGTTGGTAATTACCACATCTGCACTGGGAAGGCTCTGCATCATGCGCCGCTGAGAGGCTTCTCTCATTCTGGAACGCTGACGTCCCTTAATCTCGGGATTTCCTTCTGTATTCTTATATTCATCTTTTACTTCCTGCTTGGTCATCTTCATGTCTTCTTTGAACTTGTGCTTCTGATAAAACCAGTCTGCAATTGCCACCAGCAGATATACCAGGCTGATTTTCAGCCCTGCATCAATTGCGATGGAGCCTACCAGTAAAATCACCTGCAGCAGAGGAATATCATAGACCAGAAACAGTTCATTCTGATGATCTCTGATGGCCGTATACGCCACATAAATAATCAAGCTTATTTTAGCAATAGATTTCAGCAATTCAAACAGGGAATCCTTGGAAAAAATTCTTTTAAAGCCGCTTAAAGGATTCAGTTTGCTGAACTTGGGCTTCATGGGCTTGGCCGTCACCTTCCATCCAACCTGGACAATATTCGTCAGCAATGCAACAGAATACCCAATTAAAAATACCGGCAGCAAAATCTTCACAATGGTTCCAAGGGTATTATTTATCACTGTCACCGCCAGTTTTACTGACATGCCTCCGATGCTTTCATCTATTACATCCGGAATTTTGCGGTACAATGCCGGAAAACTTTGAAGCAAACTTTCCCCAATATAGGAAATAAACAGTTTCAAAGTTACAAATAACGCAATCAGGCTCAAAGCGCTGTTTAATTCCTGGCTTTTGGCTACCTGTCCTTCATTTCTGGCATCCTGCAGCTTCTTGGATGTGGCAGGTTCTGTCTTTTCTCCGCCGTTTCCTTCTTTCGCAAACCACTGCAGATTATATTCCATATAAAAACAAGACTTTTCTCTCAATTTCAATACATTCCTTCAATAACAGAAACAATCATTCTCTTCATTTCCCTGAATATAAAATTCGAAATATCCGGGAGCAGCACAATCGTTATAAACATAATGGAAAAACCAATCAGAATCTTAAGCTGCATTCCCACTGCAAACATATTCATCTGGGGAGCCACTTTTGCCATAATTCCCAGAATGCAGTTCAGTATCATACTGGTTGCAAAAATGGGAAGTACAATACGAAATCCAATTACCATCAAATCTGACACATACATGGTCATGGTTCCCATCAGATGGTTCCAATCAAACACCGTCTCATTTACCGGAATAATCTGGTAAGTATCAACAAGCGCCCGTAAAATATAATGATGCATATCCGTTGCAATCAGAAGCATCATTATAAAATAATTATACATGGTTCCGGTAAGTCCTGACTGAGAATGGGTAGTAGGATCGTAAATGTTCGCCATGGCAAGCCCGATTTCCATATCGATCACTTTGCCTGAAAACACAATAATGGAATTACAAATATTTGCCGCAAAACCAATGAGCAGACCTGTAATTCCTTCTTTCAGAACGATGATGGCAAATTCAATTACTCCGGAATATTCCAAAACTTCTTTGGGTAAAATAATCTGGTACAAAATCAGCGCAAGAAATGCTGATACTCCAATCTTTACCCGAGCCGGGGTATTATTCATTCCAAAAAACGGAGCAATAAAGACAAATGACGCAACCCTTACCAATATCATCAAAAAATATTCAAATGTATATAATGTAAACTCATAGTTTATCATACTGTCTCAACCTAACGCAGATACAGGCCAAAATTACTCCACAATTCAGTCATAAAGCCTGTCAGATTTTCCAAAATCCATCCGCCTAACAGCATCATACCCAAAAAGACCACAAGAATCTTGGGCACAAACGTAAGCGTCTGTTCCTGAATGGAAGTAACTGTCTGAAAAATACTGATAATCAGACCTATAATCAATGAAATCAATAGCAAAGGCGTGGATACCTTGATAATCAAAAACAATGCTTCTCTCGCAATATCCAATACCTGTCCTTCTGTAATCATCTGTTCTTACCTCTACACTCTGCAACCACTTGTTTCCACAAGTGGTTGTTACTCAATGAAATGTTTTAACCAGACTGCCGATCAAAAGATCCCATCCATCTGCCAACACAAAAAGCAGGATTTTAAAAGGCATGGAAATTGTCGTAGGCGGCAGCATCATCATACCCATAGACATCAATACGGACGCAACCACCATATCAATCACAATAAATGGAATATAAATCAGGAAACCAATAATAAAAGCCGTCCGCAGTTCACTGATAATAAAAGCCGGAATTACCACATTCATGGGAATCGGCTCCAACGTCTCCGGTTCACTTAAATCCATTCCCGTCATATCAATCTCTGCAATATCGCAAAACAGCTTTAAATCCTTTCGCTGCATTTCCTTATACATAAATCTCCGGATTGGAGCTTCAACCCTCTCCAGCGCTTCTTCCTGATTAATCTCATTGGCTTCCAAAGGCTGAATCACAGTTTCGTTAATTTCAGAAAATACCGGATTCATAATAAACATTGTTAAAAACAACGCAAGCCCCACCATCACCTGATTCGGCGGTACCGTCTGGGTTCCAACAGCAGTCCTTACAAAATGCAAGACAATAATAATTCTTGTGAAGGACGTGAGCATAACCAGAATAGACGGCGCCAGTGAAATCACAGTCAGCACCAGCAGAATCCGAATATTGGCAGACAAATTGCCTTCTTCATTATTCCAACTGAAAGTAAGGCCGTTCGTTGTGCCCCGCTGCGCCGGCTGCGTATTCGGCGGATTCAGTTCGCCTATCTCTCGTCGTGTCTCGTCTGTCTCATCCTGGTTGGTATTCGTCCCAGTTGCATATGCACTTTGACCGAACATCAGAAACAGGGCAATTATCAACGTCATTGTTCCAAAGGCAAAGGAAGTCCTGCAGTATATTTTTTTCAGTTTTTTCATTGCGCTTTCCTACTTCCTGGGAATTTTTTTCTTCAAGTTCTCTAATATCTCCTGAAAACTCTCATTCAAATTAACTTCTTTCCGATCTTCTGCAGAAGGAAAGTACGTCAATTGCTCTTCCGTTAATTCCGTTAAGACATTTATTGTATCTTTGCACACGGAAATAACCAGATATTTTCTTCCAACCTGAATAATCTGAATAAACTTATTATTGTTTACCCGAAATGTCTCAATAACCTGTATGTTTTTTTGAAAGGTGATCCCCTGCTGGTAGCCTGCAATCCATTTTGTAGCCAGATACGTAAGCACCAGCACAAACAGGAAAATCAACAATACACCAATCAGTTGGAAAAAACTCTCCCATCCTGAGGAAATTTCCAGTAAAACCATATTATCCAACTACTTTTTTTACAGCCTCTAACACACGTTCTGCCTGGAAAGGCTTCACGATAAAGTCTTTTGCTCCGGACTGAATTGCTTCAATTACCATTGCCTGCTGTCCCATTGCAGAACACATAATCACACATGCAGAAGGGTCGGTAGATTTAATCTGCTTTAACGCCTGAATTCCATCCATTTCCGGCATGGTAATATCCATCAATACCAGATCCGGTTTTGTTTCATTGTACTTCTCTACTGCTTTCAGTCCGTTCTCAGCTTCTCCTGCAATATTGTAGCCATTCTTGGTAAGAATGTCCTTGATCATCATTCTCATAAAAGCTGCATCATCACAAATTAAAATATTCTTTGCCATGTCTTCTTCTCCTTGATATCACTTTAAATTATTTGTTTTCTTAGTTATTTATTATTTCGGTAATACGCACACCAAAGCTTTCTTCCAGTACTACGACTTCGCCTTTGGCTACATATTTACCATTAACCAACACGTCAATGGGCTCCCCGGCAATCTTGTTTAACTCAATGATTGTGCCTGGAGCAAATTCCAGAATATCATGAATTGATTTACTGGTTCTTCCAAGTTCCACTGTAACATCAAGCGGAACATCCATAATTAACCCAATATTTTCCTGCTGCGTAATGGGATTAAAATCACCTGCAAATGCCTGGAATTGGGCTGGCTGCACATTTACGGGCTGTTGGGCATACATTTGAGACATATCCCCCATGGGCATTCCCATCATTGGCTGACCCATCATCGGCTGCTGCATCATCGGCTGACCCATCATTGGCTGCTGCATCATCGGCTGACCGCCCATCTGCGGCGCAGGCGCAGGCTGAGGCATCGGTGCAGGCTGAGGAGCCGGCGCTGTATCTGCCGGCGCAGCGGAAACGTCCGCTTCCATGTTAGTTGCCACACTGGAACACATTTCCTTGGCAAAGGAAAACGGATACAGCTGCATAATCTCACTGTTTATCAAATCTCCGATTTCCATTTTAAATGAAATCTTGACAAATCGCCCGGCTAAAAATTCATCAATCTCTTCTCCGTTTATGGTATCTTTTAAATCCACCAAATCAGCGGAAGGAGGGCTGATATCAATCATTTTATTCAGCATTGACGACAGGGAGGTAGCTGCACTTCCCATCATCTGGTTCATTGCTTCACTGATTGCGCTTAAGTGAAGTTCTCCCAGTTCTCCCTCCAGATTTGTGCCGTCTCCGCCCATCATCAAATCTGTGATAATCTTAACATCCTGCTCTTTCAAAACCAAAAGATTGCTTCCGTCCAAACCTACGGTGTAGGCAATTCTGATAAACACGCAGGGTCTTTCATAGGATTCGACAATATCGTCCCAATTAGCAAATGTTACCACTGGTGTGGAAATATCCACTTTCCGGTTAACCAGTGAAAACAGCGTTGTGGCTGCCGTTCCCATACTGATATTGGAAATCTCGCCTATCGCGTCAATTTCATCCGGCGTCAGGTCATCCAAGCCATCGGCTCCGTTGATTGCGTCCATTCCGGAATCATCATTCAACAGAGCGCTAATCTCTTCCTGTGATAAAACTCCATCCATTCCATCCATAACGTCACTGCTCCTCTCTGATTACTGATGTAACTCTTACTGCATACAGATCGCCAGATGCACCAGGCAAAGCAGTAAACTTTTTGATATTTCCAATATATACATCCAGTTCATCTTCTACTTTTCTATCTAAACGAATGATATCTCCAACCTGAAGATTTATAAAATCATTGACAGAAATTACGCTTTTGCCTAACACTGCCTTAATCGGCATAGGAGCTTTGGAAATAACTGATTCAATAATTTCCGTATATTCCTGTTCTCCCCGTGCCTGCATGGTAGAAAACCAGTATTTCGTATTTAATTTGTCCATGACATCTTCCAATGTCATATACGGCAGACAAATATTCATCATACCTTCCACATCACCGATTTTCATATTGATTGTAATAATAGCAATCATCTCACCGGGAGAAATAAACTGTGCAAACTGAGAATTCGTCTCAATCCGCTCCAGCCTCGGATGAATCTCAGTTACATTCTCCCAGGGTTCTCTGAGCAGATTGATACATACATTCATAATACGTTCAATAATCAGCAGTTCAATTTCTGAAAAATCACGGCTCCGCTCCAGAGGAACGCCTTCACCGCCCAACATACGATCCACCATGGCATAACCCAGATTCGATGCCAGGTCTATAATGATGCTGCCCGGCATCGGCGCAAAGTTTACGATTCCCAGAAGCACCGGATTTGTCAGGGAATTAGAAAATTCCGAATATGTAACTGCCTCCGAATTCATTACTTCGATTTGTATGTTCTTTCTCAGATACGCCGGAAGATTCGTTGACAAAAGCCGTCCATAATGTTCAAATATAATCTCCATCGTTCTGAGATGTTCTTTGGAAAACTTCGCAGGCCGCGCAAAATCATAATCCTTTACCTGTTTCTCTCCCGTGTCCTTAATCTCATCCGCATCCAGTTCGCCATTACTTAAGGCACTCAGCAGACTGTCTATCTCATTTTGCGATAAGACCTCGCCCATCCTCTCTCACCACCTGACATTTATCTTGTAATTCTCTGATTTGTATAAGCTGTTTTTATTCATAAGTATAAGTAGGAAATGCTACACTTACAATAAAATCAGAATCAAACATCCGGCGAAGACGGCCTAATATCTCATCCTGCACATCTGACTGGCTCTCTCTCATTTCTTCAATGGTATGGCTTCCCACAATCTTATTAACTTCATCTTTAATCAAATCGGCCTTGGCGGAAATTCCCGCCGCCCCGTAAGTTTTATATCCGTCGCTTTTATTATCTAACGCAAGAGACACGGAAATCACTGCATGATGCGCTTCTCCGTCATCTCCTGTTTTTAAATTAATGGTCATAGTCTGACCTTCGTTAAGACTGACCGTTTCTATCCGCTCCATGGGAATATTCAAAGCAGAATTATCTTTGCCGCCTTCTAATTCCAGGTCAATGGCGGAACATACTTTTGTAATCAGTTCATTTGCTTTCTTTGTCTGAGGCACAACGGAAATCATCAGGATCGCCGTTAAAACCAGATTCGCAAGTACCAGTGCCAAAATTAAAACACTCATTAGATTTTTTTTCATTGCTGTCTTTCCTTTCTAATTTGAATTATACGAATTGTATATTTTAATTTCCACCCTCCGGTTCCTTGCCCGTCCCTCAGGCGTCCCATTATCTGCCACAGGATTATATTCGCCGCATCCGGTTGCATTGATTTTCCCCGCTTCCAGAGCAGTCTTTTCTAAAACATAATTCTTCACCGCAAATGCGCGGTAAGCAGATAATACATCATTATTTTCATACTGTTCGTTGCTTATGGGCACATTATCGGTATGCCCCTCTATATCAATCAGACTGCTGTCATAATTTTCCAAAATTAATGATAATTTATCCACAAGCGGAAGCGCATCTTCCCGTATCTTTGACTGGCCGGAATCAAACAACAGCGCACCATTCAAGGTGACACGCACAAACTGAGCGTTGGAATCTATTTCCACCTGATCGCCAATTCTCTGCTCTTCCAACATCTTCTCAATCTGCTCGGCCATTTCTTCCGATTCTTTCAAACCGGCTTCTGCCATTTCCTGTTTCAATGCCTCTTCCGGATTCTGTTCTTCTGACTCGTTGTCCTCTCCCTCTTCTTCGCTTTTGGAGTTGGCAGCTTCCAGATAATACTGATCCAACAACTGGAGCTGATTCACGCCGGCCGCCACCATCTGTCCGTCTCCAATGGAAGAACCTCCCTGGGGCAGAATGCTGAAGCTGTGCTCCAAAGACTGGACCAACGCTTCGAATTTATCTGCATCCACAGAAGACATGGAGAACAGAAGCACGAAAAAGCAAAGCAGGAGATTCATCAAGTCCGCGAAGGTATTCATCCAGTTGGCTGCTCCGCCGCCGGAATCCTTTTTCTTCTTCTTTGCCACTATTCTTCACCTCCGCCCTGATCCGTCATGCCTTCACGCATCTTCGGAGACAGGAAAGATTTTAACTTTTCTTCGATTACACGGGGGTTCTCGCCTGCCTGAATCGACAGCAGCCCTTCCACGGTAATTTCCTTGATTCTGATTTCTTCGTCATTATTCACCTTCAGCTTCGCCGCTGTAGGGTTACAGAGCCAGTTCGCAATCAGAGAACCATATAATGTGGTAATCAATGCAACTGACATGGACGGTCCTACGGTTGAAGGGTCATCCAACTTTGCCAACATGTTAATCAAACCAACCAGCGTTCCGATCATACCCCAGGCAGGGCCTAAACCTTCCCAGGCTTTCCAGAACCCGATATTCACATTGTGGCGTTCCTCCACACTGATTAAATCAGCTTCCATAATCCCCCGGACTAATTCCGGGTCTGTGCCGTCAACGACAAGCATAACGCCTTTTTTCAGGAATTCATCCTCAATGCCGTTGGCCGCTTCTTCCAATGCCAGAAGGCCTTCCTTCCTCGCAATATTTGACAAATCAATAATATTCTTAATTACTTCGCTCACATCTGACTTGGCATCTTTAAACGTCAGCGTAATGGATTTCAAACCATTAATAAAATCCGAAAGTTTGTGGGATGCAAGCACACCAGCCAGAGAACCTCCGATAGTAATGACAACGGAAGGCACATCCCAGAAGTCTCTGAGGAGGTCACCTCCACCAACGATTACTCCATACACAAACAACACAATTCCAAGTATAATTCCCAATATAGACGCTATATCCACTTTAGCCACCTGCCCTTTTCATCCATGAAATATATTCTATCCGTAATTCATGCTTATGGAATAAGATTTCATAAGCTATTCTTTCTCCAACCAGGGAAGACCGGTCGTTACAAATTCTCTCTTGTATAATATTACTAAATTTTTTATCTCTTGTCTACTTTCTTTTACAATTAATTTCTTCCCAGTTACAAAAGAAAGGACAGTATCCGGTGTTTCCTCCACGCTTTCAATTAATTCCGCATTGACAAGCACCGTTGAACCATTTAGTTTTGTAACTTCTATCATGGAGCTTCACCTCACAGTAGATTGGGGAACTATATAATACAGTCCCCCAATATTATTTTATGCCGCATCGTCCCCGGCGTCTCAATTCTGACCGCCGTTTTCCATATTCGGCATCTTAATTCTGATGACTGCTCATTCAGTCTGCAGATTCAATTACCGTTTCAGGTTTACCAGTTCTTCCAACAGAGTATCGGAAGTTGTGATAATTCTGGAATTTGCCTGGAATCCCCTCTGAGTGGTAATCATCTCTGTAAATTCTGTAGAAAGGTCTACATTGGACATTTCCAGAACACAGCTGTCCATCTTACCGCCGTCTGCGGTGATATCCTGACCGATTCCATCGAACTCACCGGAGTTCAGTGTGGTACGGTAGCAGTTGTCTCCCAGTTTCTCCAAACCGGAAGGATTGGCAAACACTGCCACTGCAATCTGTCCCAGCAATACGGTGTTGCCGTTGTCATAGCTTCCGAAGATCTGTCCGTCCTGACGTACCTCCAGTCCGGTCAGGTCTCCCAGCTTCTTACCGGTGCCGGTAGTCTTATCGGTTGCTCCCTTTAACAGATCCATGGTACAGCTTCCTGCATTATCGTAACATGTTGTCTGGCTAAAATCAACATTGATATTCTGGAATTGTGTGCCAAGAGCGCCCATATTAAAGGATACGCTGTTGTTTCCCTGTGAGCCGATATAGTTGAAGGTACCGGCATTGGTTCCGCCCGGATTAAAAGCTAACTGATATCCTACAATGTTTTCTGTATAGGTATATTCTGCAGAAGTACCTACCTGTTGGATATTTGCAGGATTAAAATTGTCCAGCTGACTGCCGGTAAGCCCAAATACATCTGTAACAGAATAGCTGATGGCGCCGCCATTGGTATAGGTGCCGGTAGCAGCATCATAGTTTAATTCAACGTTATCTTTATCCCGAATTACGCCGTTCTCATAGGTAAATCCCGGCTGCAGCTTAAAGGTTCTGGTCACCGCCGTACCTGTTCCGCCTGCGGCTGCATCTCCAAAAAGATTTGCTTTTGCCGTGTTTAAATCCAGATTATTCCGCGCAGCATATTCATTCAGAATAGAACGGTTGGTGGAATCCACAATATCCGACAATTCAACAGAATATGTCTTTGCATCCGGATCAATCGTTTTTACAGCAAATTTAGCTGTATAGTTATATCCCAAAGCATCATAGAAATTCAGGGACAATACATATCCGCCGTCAGAATTAGCCTGCTTATTGGTGGAATCCAGAACACCGCTGCAGGTTGCCTCTGTAGTTGCCTCAGGCGGAGAAGTCATATTCTCTTCTGTCATAATCTTCAATGCGGATACGGTATCCTTACGGATGGTTCCAGTCGCTGGATCTACCTGCCATCCCATTACTGTATATCCTGTCGCTTTGGTGGCAAGGTTGCCTGCTCCGTCAATGTAGAACGCTCCTGCCTTGGTGAAGAGGTTCTCAGAACCGTTATTTACAATAAAGAAACTGTCTCCGGTGATTTTCAGGTCCCAGCCGTCTCCGGTTGTCTGAGTTGCTCCGGGAGAACTGATATTGATAGATGTGGAACCTGTGGTAACGCCAAGACCGATCTGCTTGGCATTGACGCCGCCTTTGGTAGCGGTTGCGCCGGACGCACCGGACATATTCTGATACATAATCTCACTGAATGTTGTACTGGATGATTTAAAAGCAACGGTATTTACGTTTGCAATATTATTACCAATTACATCCATCTTCTGCTGATGTGTCTTTAATCCTGACACACCAGAATACAATGCTCTCATCATAACGAAATGACCTCCTGATTCTTGACTGCCGCGAGACCCCTTCTGTCATTCCAGGGCCTTCTGCCTCCTGCTTCGGTCCGGCTAGATAATTACGGCTCCGTCGATATTTGTATATACATTGTCTTCAGACTCTGTCTGATCCATTGCTGTAACTACTGTCTTATTGGGCACATTCACAATAAAAGAATAGGAATCTACAATCACAAGGGATTCCCGCATTCCCTTAGCTTCTGCTTTTTCTGCCCCTGTCTCTAAGCGTTCCTTCTGTTCTGTGGAAAGCTCTATGTTCCTGCTCTGCAAGCGCATGGAAGCATGCTTGGAAAATTTCAGCGCAGAACTGCCGCTCACCGATTGCTTTTGTTTTAATATATCACCAAAGGACAATTCTCCTTCCGGAGCCGTCAATCCCTGACTGCTTTTTTTCAGGTACTGTTCTGTAACCTGTTCAATGGAAGAGAATTGATTTGAAATTTTATTCATGGTATCTCTCCGTTCTTAAGCTTCCCTGCCGTCCTTCGTGCTGCCTGAACTGCTGACTGATTATTTTGTGCTGCCGCCTTCTGTGCCCTCGGTGCTGCCACCTTCGGTACCGCCGCCTTCTGTGCCTCCGGTTCCCTCGGTAGTGGTATCATCCTTGTCTTCGGAGCCGTCTGGTTTGTCTGTTGCTGGCGGACTCAGTTCGTTCATTTTCTTTACCAGACTCTCAAATTTCGCATAGGCGTCTTTGCAATATCGTTTAATATGCGCCTGCTGATACGCAGTAAGACTGTTATATGCCGCCGTAATCGCTGCCAGCTTTTCTTTATCTGAAATAAGCAGCTTACTGGGATCTGGCATCTTGCCGATTTCTTCTGCAAAATCTTCTGCAATCAGAGTTGCCTCCAGATATTCATCATCTACTACCGTGTCCAAATCATCAATGTTGTACCAGGAATCATCAATGGACAGATAGATTTTACTTCCTTCTTTCCTTACCTGATCTACTCTTCCTGATATATATTGTGTCTGGCCGCTGACGTCAATTGCCATAATTACGGTTTTACCCACCAGACTGGTTGCCTGATTTGCCTCCAGAGAAGCGCGCATATTCTGCATTTCCTCTAAGGATGAAAACGTAGCAAGCTGGGAAATATACTCTGTATTGGAAGTTGGTTCCAGAGGGTCCTGATACTTCATCTGCGCCACCAAAAGCTGCAGAAATGCCTCTTTGCCCAATGCGCCGCCGCTTCGCTCTTTCTTGGCTTCCTCTGCTTCTTTCGCAGGGTCATAGCCATTTACAATTTCACCATTTTGTACTGGTACTGTAACTGCCATAGAAATCTCCTTTCTTAAGCTGTCAAATCCATACTGTTGCCCTGTTCTGCCATAATCTTTGCCGCAAGATTTTCTTCTTCTGAGAATCCGCCTTCTAATTCTTCCTGACTGTTAAGGTTGATATTTCTTCGGGAAGATTTCCGGGAATCTGATTCCTGCTGCTCTCCCGGCATATTCTGCTGATTCTGCTCCAGGTTGCGTTCAAACTCATGGCTTGCAATGGTTACCTCAATGGCCTCCACCTTCATGCCCTGCTGATTCATGTTTTCTTTTAACATAACAACCTGGCTTTCCAGAGCTTCTTTTACTGCTTCATTCTGGGCAGCGATCTGAGCTGTAATTACTCCCTCTCTGGAAATTACCTGCAAATAAACTTTTCCCAGATTGGCCGGATTCAGCTGCATCTCAATGGAAGATTCTGCCTGGCTTACCATCACCCGCGTCATATGACTGACCTGACGCATAATATCTTCCACGTCTATTCTGGTCTGGACAACGGTCTGGGTTACTTCCAATGCCTGTCCCTGATTCACCGTCTGAGTGGTGGTCTGGTAAGTGACATGATGTTGGGGACTGTCTGACTTTTCTGTTGTTTTTACTCCCTGTCCGGTATCTGACAAGGACTTCTCAGAGGAGTCTTTCTGGCTGTAGGATTCAGAATCCGTCTGATTTTGCACTTCTGATTTCTGAATCTGCTGGTCCTGTTCCGGTTCTTCTGCGGTGTCAGCTTCTGCCCCATGTTCCTGGCCATTCATCTCTTTCACTTTCTGATCTGAACCTGCAGCTTCGGCAGATACGTTCTGCAATACCTCCCCGCTGTTTTCCATTGTTTTTTCAGCAGTCTCTGTTATCTGCGCTTCCTGTTCCGGCTGAAGAGGCTGATTCTGCAATTCTTCCGGCAGTTCCTCAGAAGCTGCGGTAAGCATGGTCTCTAACTGTTCCATTACCTGGGGCAGTTCCTCCGGCGCAAGCTCCAACTGTGCTGCCAGCTCCTGGGTCAAATCCCTGATCTCTCCGAATATCTGCTGAAAATCTTCACTTAACAGCAAAGAGCCGATATCTTCGCTTCCAGTCAGTTCCATAACCAGATTTGCCAGTTTGGAAGGATCGGTCAAATCCAGTACTGTCATTCCCATGGCTTCCATGGCTTCTCTGACTTCCTCTTCTGTCACACCCAGTTCTTCCGCTACCGTTTCTGTAACCTTATCTTCAAAAGCCTCCAGCTTCTCCTGGGTATCCTCCGGCAATTTGTTCTGGACGTCTCCGGCATGATTCTGAGCAATGGTATTTTCTTTAAAGCTGTTCCCGGTTGTCTCCTTTACAAAAGCCTCCTGATTGTTCCATCCTGCCTTCGGCGGCTGAATGATGCTCCCATTCCAGGCATTTGCATCCTTCTTCCCGCCGGAAGTCTGATTCAGCAGGCTTCCGAATACAGGGCTGTTTTCCTGCTTGGGATTCTTCTGGGCCCCTGTCAGTTCTGAAGCCCGCATCAATGCCGCCATCTGGGATATTTTGCTGCTTGTCATTCCTTTTCCTCCTTTCTTCAGATTATTTATTATATGATTCCTGCTGGAACCCTATAACCACAGTTATGAGCCTACGGCTCCATCATCTTGGTAATCCTTGCAGCGACTTCCGCATTCATGGCTGCAAGAATATCGCTTCTGGCGTCTGTTTTCATATTCTCAAGAATCTTCACTACCAGTTTCAGGTTATCCTGCATCGCTTCCATAATCGCCGCCGCCTGCTTGGGCTTCATCTCAGAGTAAGTCTTGGCATATTCTTCGATTTCAGCATCCGCCTCCTGCTGCTGTACCACCTGTTTGTACAGCACTTCCGCATTGGCCGGATCAATACTCTCATAATATGCTTTATATTCAGATATATCGGGTGCATTTTCGTTGAACACAACCTCTTTATAAAATTTCGTTTTTTCCTCTTCAAAGGCGGACTGTTCATTTTCAAATTCCCGCAGTCTGGCCACTTCTGCTTCCAATTGGGACACATAATCAGAATTGCCCTTAGACTGGGACTGAGTATCAGATAATTCCACTTCCAGTTCTTTAATCCGCGCAATTGCTTCGTCCAATGTAGTGTATGGATACTGTGCGTCCACCACCGGCTCTTTCTCTGTCTCCGGCAAAATCTTGTTGATGACAGGGACGTCTTTTAAAATCGGATGGAGCACTGTGGAGCCGAATCCGCCGATATCCATCTTAATGATAAGGGCAAGTATTGCCAGCCAGATAGCGATGAACACAATTGTGGCAAGAATCACTGCGAGCTTACTTCCGCCGCTTTCCTCTTCTTCCTGTGATTCCTCTTCCTGCATCTGTTTCTTTTCTGCTTTTCTCTGCTTCTTTTCTTCTTTCTTCCTGGCTCTCTCCGCCTTCTTCTGGGCTTTTTTGTCTAAAGCTCCGCCCTCTTCACCTGCCTGGTCTAAGATATCTTCTGCCATACTGTCCACCACCTTATTTTTCCTCGGCATGATTGTGGGTAAAACTTACCAGTTCATCCACTGCCTTGCTTTCTTCTTTTTCCAGTTCCTTTTTAAATTCCTCAAAGGCTTTGTCTTTCAGAATCTCATGGGTTTTCCGCTCAGTCATTACATTCTGCAGCTTCTTTCTCGCGCTTTCCAAGTTACGCTCCGCCACATGGACTGCCACCACCTGATTCTGGATGTTTCCTTTTACTGTCTCAATGGCAATGCGGTTCAGCTTGATTTCCTGAAAATCCAACCGCTCAGATACAAGCTCTCTGGCATGGGCCTCATAGGCGCTTCTGCGCTGCCGCAGCAGTTCCAGTTTTTCTTCTTCCTGATTCAGCCTGGAAGCTGCCAGGGAAAAAGAAGTCTTAGCCTGTGTCTCCAGCTTGTATTTCACATTCAGAATATTCTGCATCTTATATGTAAACTTCGCCATAGCTTAGAACAATCCTTCCATCATACTCATAATCTCTTCAAAAGAAAACTTATCATGGGTTTCCTGAAGCAGAAATTCATTTACTGCATCAATCTTTTCTATGGCATAGTCAATATTCTTATTTGAACCGGATTTATAGGCTCCGATATTAATCAAATCCTCTGCTTCCTGATAAGTTGCCATTACATTTTTCAATTTCCCGGCTGTCTCTTTGTGTTTGCTGTCCGCAATGGCGCTCATGACACGGGAAATGCTCTGTAATACATCAATAGCCGGATAATGGTTCTTATGGGCCAGTTTCCGGTCTAACATAATATGTCCGTCCAGGATACTTCTTGCAGTATCCGTAATCGGTTCGTTAAAGTCGTCTCCGTCTACCAGAACGGTATACAATCCGGTAATGGAGCCTCTGTCTGAATTGCCGGCCCTCTCTAAGAGTTTGGGCATCTCAGAGTACACACTGGGCGGATATCCTCTGGTGACCGGCGGTTCTCCGGAAGCCAGGCCGATTTCCCGCTGCGCCATGGAAAAACGTGTCAGTGAATCCATCATCAGCAGTACGTCCTTGCCCTGATCCCTGAAATATTCCGCAATGGCAGTGGCAGTCTTTGCCGCGTTTCTCCGAAGCAGCGCAGGCCGGTCGGAAGTGGCTACAATCACAACGGATCTGCGCATTCCTTCTTCTCCCATATCCCGCTCAATAAATTCCCGGACTTCCCTGCCCCGCTCTCCAATCAGCGCAATTACATTGATATCCGCTTTCGTATTTCTTGCAAACATTCCCAGCAATGTACTTTTTCCTACGCCGGAACCGGCGAAGATCCCGATTCTCTGGCCTTTACCCACCGTAATCAGGCCGTCCACCGCTTTCACTCCCAGAGGGAGCACTTCACTGATAATCACACGGTCCATAGGGTCCGGAGGAGGGGCGTCCACCGGATATTCTTCCCGCAGGCTCAGTTCTTCAATATCTGTCGGCCGTCCCATACCGTCTAAGGTATGGCCCAGCATTTCATCTCCTACACAAACAGACAAAGGATGTCCCGTATTCTCTACGATACATCCCACGCCTAATCCCTCTACACTTTCATAAGGCATTAGAAGCAGTCTTTTATCCCGGAAACCAACTACTTCTGCCATAATTGAAATATTCCTGTTCTTATCAATAATGATTCTGCACAAGTCATTCAGTTTGGCATTCGGTCCCACAGACTCAATCGTAAGTCCTACAATTTTAACCACTTTCCCCAGATGTCTGTAATAATTTCTGTCGGCTAATTGATAGTATTTATCCAAATTATATGTCACAATATTTCTTCCTCACAAACTTAATGACCGCAGCGCTTTGATCAGATGCTCAAGCTGGACGTCTGAACCGCAGTCAAAGATACCGGAATCTGTTTCAATCATGCATTGTCTCTCTTTCAGGCTTGCATCCGCCATCACCTCTACATTTACAGCGCCGCCCACCTGTTCTGTAATCTCATTTTTATGAGTTTCCACATATTCATAATCTTTCAGACTCACCCTTATCTGGAAGTCTTTTGTTCCTTCTGTGCTTAAAATTGTCTGCTGGATCAGATAAATCAATATCTCCTTTTTATCGTCAAACTGTACATGGAATACTTTCTCAAATACATCTGCAACAATATCTACAAGATAAGGCTCTAATTCCTCAATCTTCTGCCGGTACTCTTCCTCCATCCGGCGCTGTTCTTCTTCCATCCGGCTTCTCTGAACAGCCAGCTCAGCGGCAGCCTTCTCGTTCCCCTCCTGAATACCGCTGTTATAACCGGTTTCATAACCATTCTCTTCCGCCTGTTTCCGAATGGAGACTGCCTGTTCATTGGCCTGGGCGAGCACTGCTTCAGCCCGGCTGCGGGCTTCTGCAAGAATCTCCTCAGCCTCCTGCCTGGCATTCTCCAACAGTTCCTCCGGACTAATCTCCTCTTCCTTGGGAACTGCGTCCACCAGCTCCATAGACAGCCCTTCCACAAAGCCGTCGGCAGACTGGCCGCCGGCCAATTTCTGAACCATTTCCCGCCTCAATTCCTGCATCCGCTCTTCTACACGGTCATTGGAATTGATAATTCTTGTATTGCTGTTATTGGCAACGACATACCGCTGCTTATACAAATTAGACAACGATCTCGTCACCTCCGCCTCTGGAGATTACAATTTCTGCAGAATCCTCCAGTTTACGTATAATACCTACAATCTTCTGCTGCGCTTCTTCTACATCCTTCATACGCACCGGTCCCATAAACTCCATATCTTCCTTAATCATGGTTGCCAGACGTTTGGACATATTTTTAAAGATAACATTCTGTACATCTTCATTTGCCGCTTTCAGGGCAATACCCAAATCATTATTGTCCACATCCCGAAGCACACGCTGGATTGCACGGTCGTCCAGAAGAAGAATATCCTCGAATACGAACATCTTCTTACGGATTTCATCTGCCAATTCTGGTTCTTCGATTTCAAGTGTTTCCATAATATGCTTCTCGGTAGAACGGTCTACGGTGTTCAAAATGGAAACAATCGCATCCACACCGCCTACAATTGTATAATCCTGATTTACTAATGTAGAAAGTTTTCGTTCCAACACACGCTCCACTTCCTTAATAACATCTGGTGAAGTCCGATCCATCAAAGCGATACGCTTTGCAACATCCGCCTGTTTCTCCGGAACCAGCGAGCCGATGATCATGGCTGACTGCCCTGCAGACAAGTATGACAAAATCATAGCGATTGTCTGAGGATGTTCATCCTGGATAAAGTTCAATAACTGAGCCGGATCTGTCTTTCGCACAAACTCAAAAGGACGTACCTGAAGAGAAGCAGTAAGCTTGGAGATAACTCCCTGCGCCTTTTCTTCTCCCAGCGCCTTTTCCAACAATTCCTTGGCATAGCCGATACCGCCTTCCGCGATATACTGCTGGGCCAGACAAACCTGATAAAATTCATTTAATACATCTTCTTTTGTCTGGGGAGATATGCTTCTGGTATTGGCAATTTCCAGAGTCAGTTCTTCAATTTCTTCTTCTTTCAAATGTTTGAATATAGAAGCTGATTTTTCCGGCCCCAGTGCAATCAGCAGTATTGCCGCTTTCTGGACGCCATTATATTCTTCTGAATTTGCCATAACTCTATTCCCACTCCTCGTTCAGCCAGTTACGCAGCAAAGAAGCCACTGCTTCTGGGTTTTCATCAACAAATTTCTCTATCAGGATACGCGTCTCTGATTTATCAGAGAATCCGATATCCTCCAGAGATTCCTCTTCTGCTTCTTTGGTAGATGCCAGAAGGGATTCCACGGAAAGCTCCGGCTCCACTTCAGCAACCTGCTGTTCCCTTCTGGTACTGCGGAACACCACATATCCCAACATTGCCATAATAATCAGCGCAATTGCCACCGGCAGATAATCCATCACGCCCCGGCCGCCGTTATCTGAATATTCAAAAAACGGCACTTCATACCCTACTACCATGACATTTTCTTCCGGAAATCCGGTGGCCCTTGCCACCATCTGCACAAAATCTTCATCCAGATCCATCCGTACCCGTTCCCGGTTTGCCGCTACAAATTCATCAAAGGTCATATCATCCAACTGACCGCTGGCCTTAAGGGCATCTTCATTGTAGTTACGGTACTGGCTTGCCACCACGGTAATAGAGGAATTCTCATAATTTACTTCCCCGACGCCGCCGGTGCTCTCCCGAATCAGCTCATTGGTATTGTAATTCTCATTTAATTCTTCTGTGGTCTGACTGGAGGTTGCTCCGTCTTCTAACATATATCCGGTATCATCATCATTAGTATCCGTTCCTGGAACGCCTTCCACGCCACCGGTGGTCTCTGATGTAAAAGTCCTTCTGCTGGATACCGGGCCGTGATCCTGCCCTTCCGGCGTAGAATACTCATGGCTGGTCTCTTTCGTCTCTGTAAAACTTACATCCAGATTTAATCCAACGGAAACATTGTTAAAAACATTCGTTCCCATCATAATATCCTTGACCTGGCTCTTTACTGCGCTCTCGGCCTTGCTCTTATAGGAAAGCTGCGTATTGGCTGCCCCCATGGCCGTTGCGGAATCTCCGCCGGAAAACAGCATATTTCCGGAGCTATCCAAAATGGAAATATCGTCCGTTCCCTTGTTGCCGATTGCCGTTGCAATCCATCTGGCCAGTCCTGCCGCTGTATCTTCGTCCATCTCTCCGGACAAAGTCAGGGTAACTGCCGCATAGGAATCTTCCTGCAACGCCAGTACCGTGCCGTCGTCCACCGGCATACTCAAATTAACGGTTGCAGAATTCACACCGTCTAGCTGCTGCAAATCCTCTTCTAACTGTTTCTCCAAATAAAGCTGATAACGCTTGGATTTGTCTGACTCTGTCGTACTGAAACCGCCTTCAAATACGTTATTCAAATCGTATGAAGAAGCCGGTATTCCATTCTCTCCCAGTAAAATGGAAGCATTCGCCCTGTCCTCTGTCTTAACCTGAAAATCAAGTCCGTCCTCCGAGACTTCATAATATATCTCTTCTCCATCCAACAGTTCCTTGACCTGAGCCGCTTCCTTCGTATCCACGCAGCTTCTGATCGGCACCATCGTAGGCGTTGTCAATATCTTGGTGACAATGATCAAGCCTACAATCACCGCAACTGCGATACTTGCAATCAAAGTTTTCTGTTTAACAGAAAACTTATTCCACCATTCGAGGACCCTTTGGGGCACCTCTCTCACTCTTTCCTGCATGTGACTCTCCACCCATCCCGTTCATATGTAATATTCATCTGTTTACACTAAAATGTTAAATCTGCATATTCATAATCTCTTTGTAGGCTTCAAGCATTTTATCTCTGACCGCTACGGTATAATTCAAAGTAATGTCTGCCTTTTCCTGTATTGCCATCAGTTCATGGGTGTTGGTCGCATACCCCAGCATAAACTGCATCTCTGCCTCTTCTGCCTTATTCTGCGCATCATTTGCTTCATTGATCATACCCATGGCTGACTGAAGCATGCTTTCAAATCCTTTGTCCTTTACGGTAATCTGTTCATTCTCCAATGCAGCGTTCTTTATGTACTCTGAACCCACGCTGCTTAACACTGATATGTCCATAATTAAAAAGCCTCCCTGACCCTGTGTTTCTCATCTTTCGGCATCACCTGTCATCTGCATCCTCTGCCAGGCGGCAGAATAGGCAGGATTAAGTTATTTGCCCAGCTCCAAACCCTTTAATGCAATTGCCTTGCTGGTCTCAAATGCCGTTAAATTCGCCTCGTAAGACCTGCTTGCGTCTATCATATTTGTCATCTCTGTTATAATATTTACATTCGGATAAGATACATATCCATTCTCATCTGCATCCGGATGGGACGGGTCGTATTTCATCACGTATTCGCTTTCTGTATCCTCAGAAACCTTGGACACCTTCACCCCGTTGCCCAGATAAGCCGCCTGAGTGTTGCTTAAAACCTTACTGAAGGGCGTCACCTGCTTCTCCCGGAAGGTTACAATCTTGCGGGTATACGGCGTTCCGTCTTCTGTTCTTGTAGTTGTAACATTCGCAACGTTCTCAGAAATCACATCCATACGGAACCGCTGCGCAGTCAATGCTGACGTATTAATATCAAATGACTGAAATAATGACATGTTCATTCCTCCCAGCTTTTTTATTTTTCACCGCTACTTTATCACACTCTTAATTCTCTGAAATTCTCTGGTCATGCTGTCAATCAGCGCATTATACTGAATTCTTGTGGATGCAAGCTCTGCGTATTCCTGTTCCGGATCAACGCTGTTGCCGTCTAAGCGGTAGGAATAATTCTCAATATCCGTATAAATCTCCGCATCCAGGTGATCCATATGGCCTTTGTTGATCTCGCTGACTTTCTCGTCCAGGGAAACATACTTCATCTTTCCAAGTTCCCGCTGAAGCAGCCCTTCAAAATTCACATCCTGACGCTTATACCCGGGCGTATCCCCATTGGCAATATTCTGGCTGATGGCAGTGTCCCGCAGCCAGGCAGCGTCCGCCGCTTTATTCATTATATCAATGTAATCATACATTCCGCTAGCTATCATTCCAAATTGCTCCTTTCTTCAGATTATTTCCCTAATTCCCCGTACTGCAATAAAATTCTATTCTTCTATATTATAAATTATCCTACTAATAATGCAAGCATTTTTTTGCAGTTTTTTTGTGATTTTTAGACTATAATGTGCTATCCCGTCGATGATTTTGCCGCTGCTGCCGGTTTTCGGCGGCTGTCTTTGGTATCTCCTGGTATTTTTTACCAGCTTTATTTTGGCAGATTTTTTCTTCTTATTAAATGGATATACTGCACACAGATGTACTGCTAAATTTCTTTTTGGTCTTTTTTTCGCAAAATGCTTCTGTTTCTTCGCATTTTGCTGCCATGTTTAAATTCCAATCCCTTCTTTCTTACACACAAAAGCGGGACTTATCACTACAGATTTCACTTACCGCTGCAGTCCACAAATCCCTTTTGTAATAAAATAACCAAATCCGTTTAGTTATGTTTCGTATTCTCTTTTTTGATTTTATCCAGTTCGTCAAACACCACGTCGTTCAACACTTTTATGTATGTGCCCTTCATCCCTGAAGAGCGGGATTCAATTACCCCTGCGCTTTCAAACTTCCTTAAAGCATTGACAATCACGCTTCTGGTAATTCCTACCCTGTCGGCAATCTTGCTTGCCACCAGGATTCCTTCCTTGCCTTCCATTTCGTCAAAAATATGGGTAATCGCTTCCAGTTCAGAAAACGAAAGCGTACCGATGGCAGATTTTACAATCTGAACCTTCCGGTTCTCCTCGGCGCTCTCCTCATTCACAGAGCGCATCATCTCCAGTCCCACCACGGTTGTTCCATACTCGCTTAAAATAATATCATCAATATCATACTGCTGCTCCAGACGGTATACAAACAAAGTTCCAAGCCTCTCCCCTGCAATGTCTATGGGAGTAATAATTGCCCGGTATCTGCACACATCCTCTAACACAAATCCCAGCGTCTCAAGATTGACGTTCTCCTTGGTGGATAAAATGCCCAACAAACGTTCATTCAACAGTGGATCAATAAATCCTCCTACCTGATCTGCAATTAATTCTTTGATTTCCTCTGTTCCTTCACTGCGGCTGGTTCCAAGCACCTTGCCTTTCTTACTGATCACAAGAATATTTGAATCCAAAATCTCTGTTAAAACTTCACAAATATCGCTGAATACTACCTTTGAGGAATTATTGTTATGAAGTAATTTATTGATTTTTCTCGTCTTATCTAACAACTGGACACCCATAAAACTCCTCCCACGTTAAACTCTAAACATCTGTTGTATTATTTTGAATTCTACCATGCTTTCCGACAAATTTCAATAACTTTCTGACTTTTTTCATATTTTCTTTGGCAGAAATTTATATTTTCTAACTATTCCCTGCCGTTATTTCTGTTCATCTTTCTGCTTTTCCCTGACAAAACCGCACTGTTTTTCTGCGCAGACCAGTTTATTTCCTTTTTCCACCATATAACCGCCGCATTCCGGACATTTCTCAGAAGAAGGCTTCTGCCAGCTCATAAACTCGCATTCCGGATTGTCCTCGCATCCATAGTATTTTCTGCCCTTTTTCGTTTTTTTCAAAACGACTTCTTTTCCGCACATGGGACAGGCCACTCCGATTTTTTCCAGATACGGCTTGGTATTGCGGCACTCCGGAAATCCGGGGCACGCCAGAAATTTTCCATGGGGGCCGTATTTTACCACCATATTCCGGCCGCACAAATCACAGATCACGTCTGTGACCTCGTCTTCAATCTGAATCTTCTCCAGTTCCTGCTCTGCGGCCTGCACCGCCTCTTCCAGATCCGGATAGAAATTGCTGACAACCGCTTTCCATCCAATGTTCCCCTCTGCCACTTTATCCAGCAGAGATTCCATATTCGCTGTAAAATTCTCGTCTACAATGGTGGGAAACGCTTCCATCATAATGGAATTCACCGCTTCTCCCAGTTCTGTAATATACAGGTTCTTATTTTCTTTCACCACATACCTTCTGCCTAACAGCGTCGTGATGGTGGGCGCATAGGTACTGGGCCGGCCGATGCCCTGCTCTTCCAGCGCTTTCACCAGGGAGGCTTCTGTAAAATGAGCCGGCGGCTGGGTAAAATGCTGCTTCTCCTCCAGTTCTTTTAATTTCAACTCCGTGTCCTTGTCCAGTGATTTCAGCAGGACATTGTTCTCCCCTTTTTCATCCTCTTCACTGGTATAAACGGACATAAAGCCTTCAAATGCAATTCTGGAAGCAGACACATGGAACCGGAATTCCCCGGCGCCGATCTGGATGGAAGTAGTCTCATAGACCGCGCTGCTCATGCGGCTTGCTGTAAAGCGTTTCCAAATCAGCTGATACAGGCGGAACTGATCCCGGCTTAAGGATTCCTTAATCATAACCGGCGTCCTGGTAATGTCGGAGGGGCGGATTGCCTCATGGGCATCCTGAATCTTACCTGCGCCCTTCCGTTCCTGACCGCCCTTTGCCACGTAATTCTCACCGTAAGACGACTGAATGTATTCCCTGGCCGCCCGATCCGCTTCTTCGGAAACCCGGACGGAGTCTGTTCTCAGATAGGTAATAACGCCCACGGTTCCCTGTCCCTTAATGTCTACGCCTTCATAGAGCTGCTGCGCCAGGCGCATGGTTTTCTGAGTGGAAAAGTTCAATGTTTTGGCCGCTTCCTGCTGCAGCGTGCTTGTGGTAAAGGGCAGGGGCGCTTTCCTGGTCCGCTCTCCTTTTTTCACATCCAGCACCTGATAGGTTTCTTTTTCCAGTTTCTTTAAAACTTTATCCATCTCTTCTCTGGAGCCTATGGTGAGTTTTCCATTTTCGTTTCCGTAAAATTTGGCTGAAAGGGCCTTTTTCTCTCCGGGCACTGAAAGCTGCGCATCCAGCGTCCAGTATTCTTCCGGAATAAAGGCATTGATTTCCTCTTCTCTGTCGCAGATAATCCGAAGCGCCACAGACTGAACCCGTCCTGCGCTTAAGCCGCGTTTTACCTTCGCCCACAGCAGGGGGCTGATCCGGTATCCCACCATACGGTCAAGCATACGCCTTGCCTGCTGGGCGTCCACCAGGTTCATGTCGATTTCCCTGGCCTGTTTTAATGAAGTTTTTACTGCATTTTTGGTAATCTCATTGAAGCTGATCCGGTATACATGCTTATCTTCTAATTTCAGGGCTTTGGACAGGTGCCAGGAGATGGCTTCCCCCTCTCGGTCAGGGTCCGTTGCCAGATATACTTTCTCTGCTTTTTTTACTTCCTTCCGGAGATTGGCAAGAATGTCTCCTTTTCCCCGTATGGTAATATATTTGGGTTCATAATCATGTTCTACGTCAATTCCAAGCTGGCTTTTGGGTAAATCCCTCACATGTCCGTTGGAGGCCGCCACTTCATAATTCTTTCCAAGAAATTTTTTGATTGTTTTCACCTTTGCCGGTGATTCCACGATTACAAGATACTTTGCCATGTGCCTGCTCCTTTAATTGTCCTTTATGGGAAGTCAGAAAATTCTGACCTGATATAATAATTATGATATACTTCCAGTATACATCCTTTCTCCCTCAGAGATTCCAGAATTTCCATAAGCTCCGGAAGAGAAAACATGGATTCCGCCAAAAGCATGTCCAGATTTTTTGGACTTAAATCCAGACAACTATACACCAACCTTTCTGATTTTTCAAGTGATAATTTAGGTTTTTTATCAGAAGCTTTCAGAAAAGCCGTAAAAATATCCATTTCTTCCAGAAAGTCCTCCGTCGACAAAAAAATTCCCGCGCCCTGACGAATCAGGCGGTTTGCGCCCTGGCTCAGCGGATCTGAAATCCTTCCGGGCACCGCATAGACGTCTCTTCCCTGCTCTAAGGCAAAATCCGCCGTGATCAATGCGCCGCTTTTTTCTCTGGCCTCCACGACAATCACACCGTCGGAAAAGCCGCTGATCAGCCGGTTCCTCTGGGGAAAAAACATGGCCCGGGGCCTGGTATGGGGCGGATATTCTGAGATGATGCCGCCCTGCTTTACCAATTCTTCATATAATTCTCTGTGGGCCGCCGGATAACAGACATCGGCGCCGCAGCCTAAAATACCGTAAGTTCTTCCTGCTTCCTGCAGTACGGCTTTCTGGGATTTCAACGCCCAAAGCGCGCCTGAATGTCCTGCGCCGTCAATGCCCAGGGCCATTCCGCTGATTACGGAAATTCCCCGCCTGGCCAGTTCAAAGCCGATTTGCTCTGCCGCCTTCTTCCCGTAAACAGAGCAGTTCCGGGCGCCCACCACCGCTATGGAAGGCGCAGACGCTTTCGGCAGTCCGCCTCTGAAATACAGGCTATAGGGCGGATTGCCGATCTGCTTCAGCCGGTCAGGATATTCCCTGTCCCCAAAGCAGATCAGCCTGATTCCCTTTTGGATGCAGCAGCCTTTGGTTTCGTCCAGTTCATGCTCCGTTATGGTCTGTCCCAAAGCCAGAGCTTCTTTCTCCTTCTCCGTCAATCCGCATCTTTTCTGCAGTTCTTCCGGATTCGTCCGGTAAATCTCTTCTGCGTCCGGAAAGATTTGCTTTATGCGGATTTTCTTTTTTCCGGAAAGGGCAGACAGAGCGGAAAACCAGAATTCGTACCGGGACGCGTCAGTGCATTGAGCTTCTTTTCTTTTATAGTCCCCTGTCACAGCTCCCACAGCTTTCTGTCCAGTCCCCGGTAAATCAGGCTTTCCACAATATGCGTCCGGCAGATTGGCTTTGAATGCTCCAGGTCTGCAATGGTGCGCGCCACACGGACAGTCCGGTAGTATCCCCGGACGCTCAGTTCCAGCCGCTCAAAGGCATCCTGCAGCGTTTTTTCAGCTTCCGGCTCCAGGGAGCAGAATTCCCCCATACAGGAGGCTGGTATCTGGCTGTTATACAGGATTCCGCTGCCCATAAACCTCCGGTTCTGCACTTTTTGCGCCTGCTGCACCCGTTCCCGTATCACCTTTGAACTCTCCTCCGGTTCCCGGGAGAGAATCTCTGCCAGAGGCAGCCGTTTCACCTCTACGGTGAGATCGATGCGGTCTAACAGGGGACGGCTCAGCTTGTTCAAATGACGGTCAATCACTGCCGCAGAGCAGCTGCACCGGGTTCGGTCCGGATAATAGCCGCAGCTGCAGGGATTCATGGCGCCAATCAGCATAATGTCTGCCGGGTAACGGTAGACGCCGCTGCTTCTCACAAGCCGGATCATCTTCTCTTCCAAAGGCTGACGCAGCGTTTCCAGCGCTTCTCTCTTAAATTCCGTCAGCTCGTCCAGAAATAAGATACCTTTATGGGCCAGGCTCAGTTCCCCTGGCTTTGGCACCGCGCCGCCTCCGGCAAGACCTGCTGCGGTGATGGTATGATGGGGGCTGCGAAAGGGCCTTGTCCTGAAATTGTTCTCCCGCTGCCCGAATCTGCCGCTGACGCTGTAAATCCTGGCCAGTTCCAGAGCTTCCTCCTCTGTCATGGGCGGCAGAATGGTTGCCGCAGCCCGGGCCGCCATGGTCTTTCCCGCTCCCGGAGCTCCGGCCATCAGCATATTGTGCCTGCCTGCCGCAGCGATTTCACAGGCCCGTTTCAGTACCTTCTGTCCGTGAATTCCTGCAAAATCCGAGTCTGAACAGGGAACATCCTGCCCTGTTTCTTCTATACTATTGCTTCTTTGAAACCGTTCCGGAAATCTGGCAAACTCTTCTGTCACGGCAATGACCTGATTCAGATTGTCTGCCGGAAGAATGGTCATTCCTTTTACAAGCTCCGCTTCTTTTACATTTCCTCTGGGAACGCAGACGGTACGTTTCCCTTCTTCTTTGGCGGCCAGAACCATGGGGAGAATTCCGCCGGCAGCGCGGACTTCTCCGTTCAGGCTGATTTCCCCGGCAAATAAAATGCCTTCCAGACGCTCCGGGGGAATTCTGCCGTGGGCCGCTAACACGGCAAGGGCAATGGGCAGGTCAAAGCCGGTTCCTGTCTTGCGGATATCTGCTGGGTAAAGGTTGATTGTAACCTTCTTAGGCGCCAGACGAATTCCGCTGTTTCTCACTGCAGCCTTCACCCGTTCTCTGGCTTCTTTTACCTCAGAGGACAATACGCCCACCATTTCAAACGCGGGCATTCCATCACACACGTCTGCCTCTACCTGAATCAGTACGCTCTGAATTCCGCAGACGATGGCTGTCGATACGATACTATACAAAATACCTCCCTTTGTGCTGGTTGGGAATCCGGGCAGATACGCCCTTTGAAAAAAGATAAGCCTATGATAACACGTTTCTTTTGATTCTGCAAGTTCTGCTGCTGCTTTTTGCTTATTTCCTTTATTCAAAGCACGATTTTAATTTTTCCAGAGCCCGTTTTTCTATCCGGCTGACATACGCTCCTGTCAAGGTAGGAATAAAAAATTTCTCATAAATCTCACATAATCGACAAATATCCTCAAAATTCCACTCAATTCTCGTTAAATTTTTCATAAGACAATTAATTATTGACATGATTGTATCAAAACCTGTTTACCCTCGAACGCAAATCCATACTTTCGAATCCGCTCCGAAGCAATCCCCCTGGCTTCCAAATCAGCCTCATATTTCTTCCTTTCAATCTGCAACAAAGCCTCTGCTGCCGTATCTTCCAGTGTTGTCTCTTTTTTTGAATCCCGAACCTTAAATTCCATAATAATTGCATCATCCTCCTTTTTTCGCGGCTCTATCACCACATCATATCTTCCAAGGCCGCTCTCCCGATTGGATGTAATTATATAACGATCTGATAAATCTACAATCAATCCCAAAACAAAGCCATGATAGAACCGCTCTGGCTCTGCCTCCTCTGATGTTTTTTTCCCAGTATCAAAGAAACTAATTGTTGTCATGGCAACCTCATTCATATAAGCATTCATTGCTTCTATATCATTACACAACATTGCTTTCATAAATCCATTATATTCTGCCGATGATTTGGAGAACCATTTTCGGATCAGCCCTTTAAACATAATGTATACTTCTTTATTAGTCAGGGCTAATCTGTACAAATCCTCCCCCAATTCTTCATCTAACACATAGCTTTCTACTTTTAGATATCCACTTGCAAGAAACAGGCTCCAAATAGCCATTTCATCCTGCTCCAGCTGGTCAAAAACAATTTGTTCATCGATTCTGGTTTCCAGTGTTCCTCCCTTCAACAGATTTTCCACATCCATCTTTATATTTTTACTGCCTCTTCGAACGAGATGATCCACCAAACTGTTGCTGCTGGTGTTCACCCAGTAAGCAGAAAGGCGCCGCTTGTCCAAATAATTCAAGACAGACCAGGGATTGTAGATATCCCTTTTTCTTCCAAAGATAAAACCATCGTACCAATCTTTCACCTTTGTCCGTTCATCGTATCGCCCATACTCTTTAAGCGCCTCCCACACTTCTTCTTCTGTAAATCCAAAACTATTCTCATATTTCTCTGAAGTAGAGGTCACCACTTCCAGGTTATTCAAATCTGAAAATATAGATTCTTTGCTAACTCTGGTAATCCCAGTCATAAGCGCCCGTTCCAGATATGGATTCGTTTTAAAAGTAGCATTGAATAAACTTCTAATGAATTCTACCAGTTCTCTCCAATAGCCATACACCCATGCCTCCTGAAGCGGTGTATCATATTCATCCAATAGAATGATCACAGGCTTTCCATAATAACGGCATAGATACTCCGACAATGTGTTTAAGGAAGAAATCGCTGCATAGTTATCCATATCTACAGAAATATGATCATAAAATCTCTTTTCTTTCTCGTTAAGACAATCGGATCGAACTAGGAAGTCAAATCGGTTATACAATTTTTCTATTAAGTAATATAAACTTTTCTGAGCTTCTTTAAAGGATGTTGCCTTTATGCTGGCAAAGCTTAAAGCAATTACCGGATATGTTCCCTGGAGGCTTCGGTATTCCTCATCCTCCCAGATCGACAGACCCCTAAATATGTTCCCTTGATCTTTATATTCTATAGACAAAAAACGTTTCAGCATATTCATATTCAAGGTTTTTCCAAACCTTCTGGGGCGGGTGATCAAAGTTACATCATCTTTGCTTTCCCACCATTCTTTAATAAAGTCAGTCTTATCCACATAAAAGCAATGGTTTTCTATTAACTTTTCAAAACTCTGGATTCCTATTCCTATGGTTCTGACCATATTATTACCCCCGTTTAGCTGAACTGCTTTATGAAATATACCTCATCTCTATAATTTACCATGAATTAATCCTACTATGAAAGCCCTTGGCTTCCATAGCATGGATGGCCATGCGGCCCGCCATACAGCAGGCTGAGTATGATGTGGGTTTACTATGAAATATTCCTTTGTTCAAGATTGTTATCAAATAGTTTAATGAGATAGTAGAAACTGTCGACACTGGTTTCTTTAAATTCTCATACATTTTAATCTTCATCTTTCCCAAAATGATATCGCATTATTTTATTAAACATATCATCACTATTATTCTCAAAATATTTTTCACTAAATTCTCTTTTTATCTCTTCCAGTGCAACACTAAAATTAGGATTTATTTTCAATAAATAATCCGCTTTTATCATATTATCTTTTTTTATCTGTCTTTCAAATACAACTTTAAAATACACTGCAAAATTATCCAAAAAAGTACCTCCCTTGGGGGAGGGTTTCTGTAACCCTTTTTTCAAATCAAATATATCATCAAAAATAACGTTTCGATTACTCTTAAAATCATTGTCTTTAAATTTTTCATCAAATGGATTGTAGTCATAGTTTTTGTACATCTCTTCTAATATTTTTCTAAATTCATTTTTATCTCCATCTTTGATATTTATAAGTTCCAAATTTGAATTAACTCCTAAAAAATCCTGCTCCATATTATATAATACTGACATTACTGCAGAGTCAGCAGGTGCAAATTTTTCTGCCAGTTTATATCCGTTTCGCTCAATGGCACTTCCATAACTCAAGTGAAACAGCTGACTAAACTTATGTCTGTATGTATTACAATATCCCATTTTATTCTTTTTAAAACTCTCTGCATCCGCACGCACAGTATTCCATCTAAGTTTATATGATTTCAGCGATGCAAGATCAAAAATACTGGTTAATAATAATTTAATTTCATCATCAACACACTTTATTTTTTCCAAATCTATAATTTCCAGGCTACTGTATTCTTTCATTGCGACAGATGAAAGAAGCTTGCGAATATAAAAAGTATTATTTTTATAATATGAAAATTTGTTATGGACTAACTCCTTTCGTCCGCAATATGGTATTAAATTATTTCTCAGGACATAATAAATATTTCTGTCCAAACTTTTTTCATTTTTGTCAGGTATTAATTCCTCTTCTCCCTCTTCCAAAATATATCTCACTGCTTTCGGACATCTTTCATTTTCTTTTTTCCAATTAATATTGTTAATCTCTTCATCTGTCCTGTAAAAAATATCAATACCCGAGAATATACAATAAATAGGCGCCTTTGGTACTTCTTTTCTTACACAAGGAATAATCATTCTTAGTTCATCAGGCTTTCCAGAATCTAGCTTCTTTATATAAAGCACACCCATCTCATCCAGAAATGCCTGATTTCTGCTTTCAATTTTTTCATTACTCCATTTGTTAACATACTTAAAATAATTTTTATTCAGGTTATCCAAAAGAGCTCTCTCACTTTTTATCGTAATATGGTCAAGCCCGCATGTATCAATCATCGTAATCTGATCAATATCCAAGTCTCGAAGTATTGAGGCATACTCATTTGAAACCATATCGCGAATCTCTACATCATTAATAATTCCGGTCAATGATCCATCCGAAGTAACCTGTAGACATTTCTGCAACAGGCGAATCTGCTCTTCATTCATCTCACACAATTTAAATCGTATACTATTATCCGAAATCATATATTTTTCTTTTATCCTTTCCATTAGAACATCATAAGTTTTTCTATAAATCTCTTTCATGCTTTTTGAAAATCCAAAATCGAAACGGGTAACTCTTTTTTGATTTTCGCTTTCGTTTTTTTCGTAAAAAACAAAAATTCTTTCTTTTCTGATCATGTCAATAAATATTTCATTTTGTTGCAAAAACCGAAACTCAGTGATATCAAAAAAGCCTTTACAGTATAAAAGAGAATTTATATATCTATTCACAAATTCCTGTATATTTAACCTTTCCTGAATGGTTTTATGCATAAAATGATCATAACCTTCTGGCCTTCTATCCATTGAAATAAATACGATATCTAACAAATCTGTCTGGAAATTGTCAAAATTATAACCCTCCATCTTTTTGTATTTATCTATTAATTCCAAAATTTGATCTTTACTATAATGTAATTCATAATTCAGTTTTAATTCAGGAAATAAACTTTTCTCATTCTTTTCCAGAAAACTGCAAATCCAATTGTCATCTAAAAGACATTTAACCATATAAAACGGAATTCTGTCCACAACAATATCCAGAACTTTTTCATAACATTCTATGCAGTCTTCATTGCCAATCCTCTCTTCATAGAGAATATCTCGAATTTCTTCCAAAATATATGGAAACTTTCTAATTTTTTCTTTTTTCTCTATTAATTCAAACAAATGATATAAATGTATCATAAACTTTCTCTCATCTTCAACAGAATCTATAATCAGGTCCAATGCCTGTGCCAAAAACATCCGTGTTGGATAGGTGCCAACTAGGCCAATCATTTTTTTAATAAAATCATTCTTTCCCTCAAATCTGACATTGGCAGCAGACTCTTTTTCAAATAAGCTATATTTATACACTATATCCGTTCTGGTTGTCTGCCCATCATTGGTAGACCTTAGTTGCTCTGCATGAAAAGCAAAATCTTTTGCAAAGGAAGATTTTCCTGCACCGCTGCTTCCCATCAGCAGAAATTTGAGTTCATTTTTATTGTTATTATTGCATCTATATACCCATTCTAACTCATATGTAAATTCTGTTTTTTTATAAAAGATTATACACTTAACTTTTCTTAAATATTCAATAATATATTCAAACTTCAAATAGTAAACCAGTTTAAACGGATTTTCTCCTTTGTCTATATTTGAAACAGACTGATTTAATCCTACAATCATAGAATGCTTGTCTTTATTTACATAAACAGGACTTCCCGATATTCCCTCAAGTAGTTTATGATCCTGATAATTATTGTACCAGTGATAATCATCTGCTATTTGATATACTCCCATAAATTTATTTTCTGGAAATATTGTTTTTTCGATTCCCTCTAACTGTATTCTTTGACAGATTTCATCTTCATACAATACACCTATATATCCTTCCATATACAGATGTTCTCTGTTATCTAATTTTTTAGTATACACATAAGTTTCAAGAGATAAAATTATCGTATCTTCCAGTTCAATAAAAATAGCCGCAATATCCTTATCTACCTCAGAATTCCATTCCTTGTTACACAATTTCATAGATAGAATATATTTTTTATCTACAAGTTCTCCAAAGTCATCATAAAATACCAAATAAATTTTTGACATAAGTTCTTCGTCATTTTCGTTAATATCTTCCAATATGTGACTATTGGTTATTATTATAAAACTATTATTTTTACCGCCTCTTATTTTACATGGATACATGAACCCTGTTCCAATACTATACAGGGTTTCAATTCTAACAACATTTTTTTCTATCATAATTTTCCTCTGTCTATAACGGGATGCATGGATTTTCAGAAAAAACATATCTCGTATTCTCATTTGTATATGCGGACATATCAACTGTTGTAAATATTTCAATATTACCTTGTATCATACCTGCCAATTCTTCCAGCAGTTCTTTTGAAGGATGCTTCCCATTCCATCTTTCTTCTCCTGTTACAATAAATTTGCTACAATGATGTTTTTCTGCAAATTCGGATAATCTAAGATTATTCTTTTTTGCACCATGATGCGCAATCTTTATTAAATCAATTTTTTTATCCTTAAAATTGCACAAAGATTCAATCTTATCAATAATATCCCCAAAATAACAGTCACTAGTAAATAACAAAGTTTTCCCTTTATACTCCAGCAAAAATACTACAGATCTTCTATTTACCAATTCTCCATCTGGCTGAATTCTTCCACATTTTTGCTTTTCAAAATAATCATTTTGCACTTCAATTATTCCCTGTTTATCCGGATATAACAATGTCAAAAAAGCAAAATTTTTCTCCTCTTCTGAAACATCAAATTTACATCTTTTTTCATAGGATAATATCTTTAAACATGGGCTTGAATACATCATATAATCTTTTCGACAAGTAGGAATTACCGTATTATCTAAAATCATTTCTTCAAATAATTTTGCATGTTGATAGTTAACCACTCTACGTGTGACATAATTATAGATAATTATAGTTCTTTTGAACTTTTCATATTCACTTTTCATAATATCCAAAATTCCTGCAATATGATCTGCATCTATATGCGTTATCACCAGATAGTCAATTTTATCGTGTTTATAAAGCTCTTCCTTAATCTGGTCTATTGATTCCCTGTTCTTGCCATTCCTTCCATCAACCAGTATGATACTTGTCCATGATGCATTTGAAATTTTTATAACAAAACAATCTCCAAGTCCTTTACCAATATTATAAACTTTTAACTCTGCCATTATTCTTTCATCCTCTTAGTCTTCTGAACCAAATATTTATCACAGATTTCCTCTTCTCTTTGCCATTCTTTCTTCATACGTCCTACTTGGCATAATTATAATTGATTTCCTACCCTTTTACAAGAAACTTAACTTGACCCACATTTATATAAGATAACTTCGATAAGCAAGCAATGCGCATAGCACCTCTAACCCTTGCCAAATAGAACGTGCTCCGGGCATACCATCGCTCGGAGCGCCTTTCATCCCTCCTAGAATTCCCAAATCATAAATCGCTTCTTTGAGCGGATACGTTTCAGGAACTTCTTTGATTTTCCTTGCACAGCAGTATAATACTTTCCATTCCTCTTCATCAAATACAATCTCACTTGATATTTCTGGACATATTTTCCCTAGATAGGTCAAATTTAATATCTGCATTGCAATGACTGAATATAACAATGTCAAATAACTTAATCTTTCATATTCCCTTGCCTGATTCTTTTCTATTTTACACCCACTCTTTAATATAAAATGAAACCGCTCTATTTTCCATCTATGTGCATAACACTGTATCAGCTTTTCTATCTCTTTTTCATTTTTCACCTTTACTGTTGTCAGCAGAAACCATTCCATCCCCTTTTTCCCGGATTCATGCACATAGATTGCTGTCAGCGCCAGCTTTTCCCGTAAATGCTTCTCCCTTCTTCTTTGTGGACGGTGAATCACAACCTCTTTACAATGATAATCCATTTTTACATTTCTTGATGGGGTATGTTCTTTTGGATTCCGGCCCATCCTGACAACCATACTCCCTGCTACTGGGGAACTACGCAATTCATGAAAGATCTTTTTCCCATCATCTACCATACGGTTTTGTGCGATCCGAACCAAAAAGTTTGCTCCTAAGTCCACTGCTTCTGAGAAAAATTCATAGAAATCTCCCTCCCGATCGCATACTGTTAATATTGGAATATCCCCTGGCACCCTTTGGTGCGTCTCATTCATGCTATTCAGCCATCGGAAACTTTCTTTTTCCTCTATTGGCTTGGAACGTTTTTGCTCCCTTGTTCCAGAGTCATCCTTCCGTTCCTCCCGTGTATTTGTTTCCTGATAGATAACACCCAAAGGAATCCCTTGATCTGTCACTGCAATACATGAATGGACCAGCATTCCTCTTTGCTCCGTACTGCAATAGTATCCCATCCCTTGGATCGCTTTTCGGTCCCCAAACCCAACAGATGTCGTATCCTGAATAGCTAAAACCCACTCTGCATCTGCACATTTCATTTTTTCTACAGTTGCCCTGGATATGCTGTCAAGTAATTCATCTTTGGATATATCTCTATTACGAAAGAAACGGTATGCTGCTTTTGCAGAACTTCTGGACCCGGTTGCAGCCCAAGTGGATTTTCCAGGTGATGCCGCGAAAGCATCCATAATTTTGAAGAAGCGTGTTTTTAAACGCTGATCGACAAAATTTACGTCCATAAACTCTTCTTGCCAATTCCTGCATTCAGCCGTCATTTGGATCGCCCCTTTTTCTTTAGTATAGCATGGGAACAGATAAATATCCATGATTACTTGTGGGTCAAGTTAAG
>CAJTFX010000025.1 GCA_910575555.1 Lachnospiraceae bacterium
CTGAAAACAGGGAAGAAATGGTATGATTATGTGACGGATATTGATTATAACGGATATAAAGTAAACCTGATAGAATATGGGGAAAGCATGGAACATGTCTGCGTAAAAGGGAAGAAAAAAGGGGAAGCCCGGACAATCAGGAAAGAATTCTGGTTCCTTACGGACCTGCCTGCCACGGCCAAAAACGTGGAAGGTCTGGCGGAGCGTGGAAGAATGAGGTGGAAGATAGAAAATGAGGGTTTCAACGCGCAGAAAAAGCATGGCTACTGTTTGGAACATCCATTCAGCAAAAACTATCAGGCATTGAAATGCCATTATTACCTGATACAGATCGGGCACATGATTGGGCAGTTCATGGACGCATGGGAACGGATATGGAAAAAAGTAAAACAGAGTTTGGAGCAGAAACACAGGAGAATGCTGGAAGCCATGAAAGAGACGCCGCTGAAAGAATACAGGGAAGAAATAAAGAAGAAGATACAGATACGGTTTATATAAAAGCAGGCAGGGAAAGGAGGCGGTGGAGAGACAGGTGAAAAGTAAAAAAGAAAAAAGCAGGGCACAGGGATTTTATGGTTCAAAATAGGAACGTATTGACGGTTTAGTCTATAAGATTGAATCCAAGCTGCCCTAAGAGAGCAAATATTAATTTAAGCGTCAGAGCTGCTTAACTTGCCATACACTTGTCAAGTTTCTTGCGTTATAATAAAGGTGGAGGTGTATGGTATGCAGATGAACAGGCTGTTTCAAATTGTTTACTATTTATTGGAAAACGGAAAATCCTCGGCTCCTGAACTGGCGGAAAAATTCGAGGTTTCTACTCGGACCATTTACAGAGATTTAAATACCATTAGCGCAGCAGGAATCCCAATTTATGCTACACAGGGAAAAGGCGGCGGTATCTCTTTGATGGGAAATTATGTTCTGGACAAGTCTATTTTTTCAGAAAAAGAGCAGGAACAAATACTGATTGCCTTACGGGGCATTGCTTCCACAGAAGGTGAAAATGCGGATGAACTGCTTTCTAAATTGTCAGCACTCTTTCAAATTAAATGGACGGATTGGATAGAAGTTGATTTTTCAGACTGGAATAAAAATAAGGCGGATCAGATATTTGGTGAGATTAAAAAAGCTATTTTTGACAGAAGCATCGTCACCTTTTCTTATTTTAGCAGTAACGGTCAGTATTTATCTCGCTCTGTGAAGCCACTTAAATTGATCTTCAAGGGCAATGACTGGTATTTATATGGATTTTGCCTTTTAAGAAATGACTACCGCTTTTTTAAATTGACGCGCATAAAAGATTTGGTAATTTCCGCTGAAACGTTCATAAGGGACGTGTCGGGCTTGCCAAAGGATAAAATGGAAATGCCTTATTACAATACGGTTTCTGTTACTTTGAAATTCTCTCCGCAAGTTGCTTTTCGCGTGTATGATGAATTTGCCGAAAGCATTACAACAGATCAAGAGAATAATCTATATGTAACCGCAGATTTACCGGATCATGAAGTCTTATATCATTATCTGCTTACCTTTGGGGATAATGTTGAGGTGATTTCCCCATCGCATATCCGGGCTGGGATAAAAGAAAAGGTATGCTCCATTCTAAAAAAATATGAAACATGACACAGGATTTCAAGTTTTGTTTGTTATACTTGTTTTAGAAACAGAAACTTTTAGTATACAGTCGAAATGAAAGCACAAATACCCATACTGACGGAGGGGGTGATGACATGGGAAATTAGCTGTATTTGATATATCTGAACCGGGCGGTATAATTGCAGAAAAGCTGCTCATGCTGTTAAGCGCCCGTCAACGTCAGGAATTGGTAAACTATCTTTTCAATTCCCAAAAACAACAAAATAATCTGACCGACAGCCCATGCGCCATTTCCGAAAATTATAGGGTGCAGACAGCCATTGATGAACCATTTACAGAAATTCAAATGGACGATTTATATTTCTGCCAAGAACAACGGCTTGTATGTATTGGCGAGCAGGTAATCAAATTAACGGCTAAGGAATTTGACATCCTTGCTTTGTTAATTACACACCCGAAGCGGGTATTTACTTATGAGCTGATTATGGAATTGGCCTGGAATGAGGATTATTCCTACTACTCCCGCAAAGCAGTCAATAATCATGTAAGCAATCTGCGGAAGAAGCTGAAAGTTACGCAGGATTCCCCGGACTACATCAAAAGCGTTGCTGGTATTGGTTATAAATTTGAAGTGCCATAATATAGGCTCCCGGCTATCGCTGAATTTATCATCAACACATTAGGCAATCTGAACTATTCCCACCGACGGTACACCACAAGCTGACAGTCGGCGGAACTTCGAATCTAGTTGGCTCGAATGTTGACAGATTGTTCTAGCTATTATGTATTTGTCTTTATACCAATATGCTTTTGCGGAAAGGCGAATGCAAGTTAATACAAAAAACTAGAATAAAAATCTAAGGAGAGAAAAATGAAATTCAAAGTAACAAGAATACTCGCATTTGTTATGACTCTTATGCTGTTATCTTTAGTAGCTTGTTCTAACAAACCCAAACAGAATGATGCAGCCACAGACTCAGTACTCTCGGACTCAGAAGCAATGATCTCTGCAAAATCATCACAATCTCCCAATAGTGCAGCACCAGGAAATACCTCGTCATTGGCGCAGTTTGCAGATGTTCGCGGTGGTTTTTTTACAGGAGATAACGTGCTATCACCAAGTGAGTATAGGGCTGAGGATATGTACACATATCAATTCAACGAGCATACTGTTTTTACAGGTAATGAAACACTTCAGCAAGAAATTATGGAAAATGGCAAAAACCCCGGACTTGGCATACGCGCTTTGCATGGGCAGGGTATCACTGGCGAAGGTGTATCAGTTGCAATTATTGACGAGGCTATTTTTTTAGAACCGCCTGAGTTTTCAGACAGAATTGTGGATTACTATGAATGTTATGATGTACAGTCACAAGGGGGGATGCACGGCAATGCCGTTATCAGCATATTGGCAGGAAGAACCTGCGGCGTTGCTCCTGGCGTGAAGGTTTATTATGTCGCAGTTCCTTCGGGGTTTTCTGATTCGGCTTATTGGGCGGACGGCCTAAATTGGATTATAGATAAGAATGAATCCCTACCGGAAAAGGATAAAATACGTGTAGTTTCGGTATCTGCAAATCTGTCAGGGTCAGACTGTGATTTTGAAAATCAAGAAAAGTGGGAAGATGCGGTTGTGCGCGCAAAAGCGGCGGGAATTTTAGTGATTAGCTGTAGCGTTGGAACGGATACTCATTTTACATCGGGTGGATATTACGATTACACAGACCCCGATAATATTAAAAAGATGCGCAATGGTTGGTGGAGCTACGGACAAAGCAAATCGGAACCGATGCAAGAAGGGTTCATTTCCATACCTGTCAATTTCCGCACAACAGTGGAGCAGTATGATGCGGGGGACTATTTCTTCCGCTATGGAGGACAGGGCGGTGAAAGCTGGGGCGTTCCATATGCTGCTGGGGTGCTTGCACTTGGATGGCAGATAAACCCTCAGCTAAGCCCAGAAGAAATAAAGAAAATTCTTATTGACAGCGCCTACGAAAATCAATACGGCGAACATATTATTTATCCCTCCGCATTTATTGAAATGGTAAAAAATACACTATAATCATGCAATGAAAAAGCGGATACCACTAATTTTGCGGGATGGTTTGCTTTCGTTTTTTGGTAAAAGGTGTATCAGAAATCTTTTTAGAGAGGAAAAAGCGTTTTGGCTTTTACCTCTCTTTTTACATTGCATAGTGGGAGTTTGAAGAAATAATAATAACGAGATAAAAAGGTTTTCCGGCAACGTACAATATGCCTGTCTGCGATTTTGCAGATAGGCGTATTGTACGTGTAAGGTTGATTGGAGCTAGCCTACATTGTGGATAGGCTTTTCACTCACAATAATTCTTTGGAAAACGTATTTTATACCTACCTTACCAAAACCATGATGGTTCAGGAAAGAATATAGAATTTACCCCTATATAATTTCCCCAAAAGGAGGCTGATGAAGGGTAAGCCTTCTGCGCCTCCTTTTCAGGGAGGGCTGATAAATGCTGCCAAAGGGGAATATTCAACAGAAAGATTATTTTGCATATAGAGCTTTATGCGCCGTAATCCATGTGGTGTGGATTGCGGCGTTTTTAAGTTTGATCACATTTGAGAAAATACATTATCATACATCTTCCTACGCGCCCATTCTTTTATGGGCGCGTATTTCATATATAAGCGGCTGTTACAACAAGGGTTATCCGCACTGCCGCTCCCCACCCTCTGATTTCGATTTTGCCTATCAACTCAAAAAATCGAAATTGGAGGAATTACCCATGAAAGAAATCAATCTGCGGGATTACTACCCGTTTTATACGAAAGATACTGTTATTGAGGTGCCTGACGAGGTGGCTGATCTGCTTCGGGAATACAAATTAAGCGAGGCAGCGCATTTTCTGCGTACATACCGTCATAAAGCGTATTTTTCCCTGGACTATGACAAGAACGTTGAACATGATGCCCTTGTGATCGTGCTGGCACCGGAAGATATTCTGGTCCAGGAGGAAGTACATGCGAGGCTGTACCGTGCCATTGCCTTGCTGCCTGAAAAGCAGAGGAACCGGATATGCTCACATTATCTGCTTGGCATGAGCCTTTCGGAAATTGCCAAAAGCGAACACTCGGCGGTAAGCTCTGTGCATGAAGGAATCCAGCGCGGGCTCCGGCGTCTTAAAAAAATTCTGGAAGAAATTTGATCCAGCCCCCGAAAATAACCCTCAAAAATGAAATGAATAATAGAGGGACATATTCGGCGGGACAAGCCTGACGGGTGTGGCCGTGCTGCACAAGCTCCGGCCCGCCCCAACTGAAATATTGCCATAACTGCCACGCCCCTCGCTTGCTCCTTGACAACCGAATATACGCTGTTACAGGTACTTCATTCTGTGTTCCGAGCGGCAGATGGGGCGGCGCGGTGACAGGCGGCCTAAGGAGGTGATGAATCAGGCTGTCCGAGCGATAAACGCAACCCACGAATCAGGCTGTGGCAGGCCGGGCGCAACGACGGCACGGATTACAATGGTACTTCTTCACGGCTCCCTAAAGACTTGGGGAGAGTTCCTGCGGCGTTTGCTTGCTCTGGCAAAGCGGCGGCGTATGCGGGGCTATGATGCGGTGACGCTATCCGCAGCCTGTAACAGCCCCGCCCTGGTAAATCAGGGCTTGCCGGGGTGCGTGGCAAATACGGCAGCTAATCGAAATCAGATACAATGGGCCGGGTCTGTGACTATTATGGGAGCAGGTCCGACCTATTCATGTGGTTTTGATAACCAGGAATGTTCAGGAAGGAGTTGATATTATGGAAAATGTAACTGCTGGCGGAGCCGGAACATTGGTAGATATTCGGGATGTTACGATTGACAGGGAGCTTTCCCGTGAGGACCGGATTGCAGAATTTGTCCGTCAGATTAAAAACCCTTACCGCTTTAAGTGCGGGCGATTTACTGTCCACGCCAGTTTTGCCTCCAGCGGAGCCACCTTGGAGGAATGTATCAAGGGAATCCTGCGGTAAGCCGGATATTTTTAGAAAGGGGCTGACTTTCCCGCGAAGTCGTGGTAGAATAAGAATCGGAAAAGGAATTGAATACGGCATAGCCACACTTCTTGAATTGCGGGGATTTTTCTGTGCAACGAAAGGAGTGCTTTTTATGCAGGTTTACAAAACGATTAAGTATATCCGTCTTTCTTATACGGATGACAAGTCGGTGGAAAGTGACAGCGTTGCCAACCAGCGGCGGCTGATTGACGACTACATTGCCCGGCACCCGGAAATTGAGGTTGTGGCAGAAAAGATTGATGACGGTTATAGCGGCGTCCTTTTTGACCGTCCGGCTTTCCAGGAAATGATGCGGATGATCGAGCAGGGAGAAGCCAACTGTGTGATTGTGAAAGACCTCTCTCGCCTGGGGCGGGAGTATATAGAAACTGGCCGTTACATGCGCCGGGTATTCCCAGCTTACGGCGTCCGGTTTATCGCCATCAATGATAATGTGGACACAGAAAATGACGCTGCCGATGACCTTACCGTCTCCGTCAAAAATATTATGAACGAGGCATACAGCCGGGATATTTCCGTAAAGACCCGGAGCGCCCTGGATGTGAAACGCCGCAGCGGTGATTTTGTCGGAGCCTTTACCATTTACGGCTATGTAAAAACCGGCGACAAGCATAAATGTCTGGAAATTGACGAATATGCCGCGGGCGTGGTACGGGATATTTTTAGGAAACGGCTGGAAGGATTCAGCGCTTCCCATATCGCGGATGAACTGAACCGGATGGGCATACTCTCCCCTCTGGCTTATAAGCGCAGCCACGGGATGCCCCATGCCAAAGGCGGCTATACGGACCGTAAGGACTGTAAATGGTCTGCGACTACGATTATCCGTATTTTGCAGGATGAAACCTACACCGGAACGCTGGTCCAGGGGAAACAGACGACGCCCCACTTCAAGCTGAAAGAGCGTGAGGACAAGCCTTCTTCCGAATGGATTCGTGTGGAGGGCGCCCATGAAGCAATTATCCAGAAACATGATTTTGACTTGGTGCAGAGGCTTCGCCGGATTGACACCCGGACTTCTCCCAAATCAGATAAGGTATATTTGTTCTCCGGCATTTTGATCTGTGGGTGCTGCGGCTGCCGTATGACCCGTAAGACGAACCGCTATAAGGATAAGGAATACCATTACTACTATTGTCCGACTGGAAAGAAGAACGGCTGTACTTCCTCCGTCATGTTAAAGGAAACGGACTTGATTGAGTGTGTGCAGGACAGTCTAAAGGGCCATATTGAAAATGTAGCTTCCCTGGACGCACTGCTGTCCAGTATCAGCCAGGAACGGATCAACCGGGAACTGGTTCAGGAATATACTGCGCAGATCAAGGCGAACGAAAAACAGCGGGCGCAGATTGAGGGTTTCAAGACAAAGCTCTATGAAAACCTGGTAAGCGGGATTCTTACCAAAGAAGAATATCTTTCCTATAAGCGGAAATACAATGCCGACATTGAACTTCTGCAAAAAGCGATTGCCGAATGGGAAGAACGCCTGACGGATGTACTGGAGAACCGCAGCGAGCGGAACCGCTGGATCAATCATTTCATGCAATTCTCCACGATGGAGGAAATTGACCGACGTGCGGTCATGCAGCTTATCCGCAGTATTCGGGTGCTCGGCAAGGATGAGTTACATATTGAATTCAACTATCAGGATGAATATAAAAAGGCCGTCGCACTGGCGGAGCAGATCGCGGAACAGGCCGCAGAAAGGAAGGTGAGCTAAATGGCAAGAAAAAGCAGGAAACAGATGGACGCTCCTATGCCGGCGCCGTCCTTATATGTATATGTGGCACTGTATATCCGGCTTTCTGTGGAGGATAACAAGAAACGCGGCTGTTCCGTGGAGAATCAAAAGTTGGTGCTGAATGATTATCTAGCGGATAAACCGGATTTTGTAGTCTATGACACATATATCGACAACGGCCTGACGGGTACGAATTTCCACCGTCCCGGATTCCAGCAGATGCTTTCGGATATTGAAGCGGGCCATATTAACTGTGTGATCGTCAAAGACCTGTCCAGACTGGGACGCAATTCCATTGATACCGGCTATTATATTGAACAGTATTTTTATGCACACAATGTCCGTTTTATTGCGGTCACGGATCAGTTTGACACAGCGGACCCCGGCAACCTTCATGGAGGCATTATGCTTCCCCTAAAGAATATGATAAATGAAGCCTATTCTCTGGATATAGGTAGGAAGATCAAGGCGCAGGCAAGGCAGGCCATGAAAGACGGCGATTATATCGGCGCACGGGCGCCTTATGGCTACCGGAAAGACCCGGATAACTGTCACAAACTGCTGGTTGACGAGGAAACGGCCCCTGTCGTGAAACAGATTTTTGAATGGGCTTATGAGCGTGTAGCGTTGAACCGCATCGTCCGTAATCTCAATGAAATGGGGATTACAGCGCCAAGCCATTACAAGAAATCTACCGGCGAGATCACCAGCCCCGGCCTAATCGGCAGCGGAAAATGGCAGACCCGCACGGTAATGAAGCTTTTGGAAAGCGAGGTTTATACCGGTGATCTGGTGCAGGGCAAAACAAAGACGGTGGACCACCAGCAGGTCAAGGCTGGCAACGATAACCTGATTATTGCCAGACGCACCCATGAGCCGATTATCAGCCACGAACTCTTTACTGCGGTACAGGAATACCGGAAACAGGTCTGCGAGGAAAGCCGGGCGGTTCCCAAACGCCCCTATACCCCGAATATTTTCAAGGGTAAGGTGTTCTGCGCCGACTGCGGCAGGAGCCTCCACCGTCAGCGGGCCGAGCGTAAGAAAGGCCCGGATATTTACTGGTTCCATTGTCTCACGAACAGCCGTGTAGCCAAAGATACCTGCAAAGGCGTGATGATGCAGGAGACAGAGCTGATTGCAACTGTCACCGCTATTTTAGAAAAAGAGCTTTCCGTTGCTTTGGGTATGTCTCTCCCTCTCTTTCAATTAGAGGCAAGACAGAAACAGAAAAAAGACGGGTTGAAATCCCAAATGTCTGCCAAACGGCAGGATATAGAGAAACAGCGGCGTCTGATCCGCGGGCTGTATGAAAACTTCGTACAGGGCATTTTAACCAGCGAGGAATATTTTGAACTGAAAGCAGGTTACGAGGAATCTATCACTGTTCTTTCCGGCGATATTGAGGCGCTTGAAAAAGGTATGGATGCTCTGGACGACCAGCTTGTACGCTACCGTGCAATGGAAAAAGACGCAAAATCACTGGCGCAGGATCATGTGCTGACGGCAGAGCTGATTGAACGGCTGATTGACCGGATCGAAATCGACCACGAGCGGAATATCCGTGTTTCTTTCCGGTTTAAGAGCGAATTTCAGGGGGAGGCGGTAAAATGAAGCAGAAATATGTGATTGCCCTTTATATCCGCCTGTCTGTGGAGGACTTCAAGACGGAAAGTTTGAGTATTCCCAACCAAAAGCTGCTCCTTCGGGAAAAGGCCATGTCGCTGCAGGAATGGGATAACAGCGAAGTCCTTGAATTTGTTGACAACGGCCATACAGGTACGAATTTTGAGCGTCCGGCGGTACAGGAGCTTTTGACGATGGTACAGGCCGGGAAGATTGATTGTATCATTGTGAAAGACCTTTCCCGGTTTGGCCGCAACAGCATTGAGACCGGCTATTTCATTGAGCGGGTGTTTCCGCTCTACCATACCCGGTTTATCTCTGTGAGCGACGATTTTGACACCGCCAATTTCAAAGGAGATACCGGAGGGATCGACATAGCCTTTAAGTATCTTATCAGCGAGTGTTACAGCCGGGATATGTCCATGAAAACGAAAAGCGCCAAATATGCAAAGATGCGCCGGGGCGAGTACCAGAGTGTCATTTGCCCTTATGGCTACCGCAAGAGCGCGGACGGGCGCATGGAGCCGGACGAGGACGTTGCAGGGATTGTCCGGCAGATATTTGAATGGGCGGCTGACGGCGGTACAGCCGCAGAGATCACAAGGAAACTGTACGCCCTGAAGATTCCTACGCCCGGAGAATACCTGAGGGATAAAGGCAAGGATCACTACAATGTTTCCCGGACGCATGGTGTCTGGAGCAGTTCAACAGTTTTGCGGATGCTGGAGGACCAGCGGTATATCGGCACCTATGTGATCGGCAAGCGCAAGGTACAGGAGATTGGCAGCCGCCGCATGAAGCTAAAGGATGAAAGCGAGTGGTTCAGAATCCCGGACCACCACCCGGCAGTCGTAAGCAAGGAACTGTTTGAGAAAGCCAATGCTACAATCAGGCGTTTCTCCCTTCCAAATAAAAAGCGGCGTGACTACCTTCTCCGTGGAAAAGTATTCTGTGGCTGCTGCGATCATGCCATGTCGCTTAGAAACGGAGCATGGTTTTACTGCCGTCACTCTGAAGTGGCAGAAAATCTTCCCTGTCATGGGGCGCGGGTAAAAATGGCTGATCTGGAACAGGCCGTCTTTGAAACAATCCGGGCACAGATGTCCCCAGCGTTGGGAATTGACACTGGCAAAGACAAGCTGGATTTGCAGACCGTCCAGCAGTCCGAACATGAAGATAAGCTGCGCTCTATTCAGGACAGCAAGCGGCAGCTTTATGAACAGTATGCGCTTGGAGAAATCGACCTGGAAACCTACCGGGAGCGGAAAGCGGTATATGATGCAGAGATGGTAGAGGCAAAGAATGTCCATGCTGCCATTACCGCACAGACCAAACAGATACAGAGCGATTACGAGGCAAAGCTGAAACAGCGCGAAATCGTTCAGGAAGTAGGCACCGCCGACACTCTGACGCAAGCCCTGATTGACCGGCTTATTAGTAAGGTCTATATCTTTCCGGGAGACCGAATTGAGATTGAATATGTAACACAGGATTTTTTAGGAACAGTGAAACCGGGAAAGGAGGCATGAGCCATGAATACCGTATTACACAGCTACGGGCAGCTATGCGGCTGCCCCGGAAATCCTCAAAAAAAGTTATAAATTTTTTTGTCGTGGGCTTGACATACGGGTGCCTGAGGTCATGGACTCTGATTAGCGGAAGCTCTGCTTTATCGGCAGCTTTTTTAATTTCCTTTTCAAGAGCGGATTTCGTGAAATAGAATATCCTATCTCCATTCTGAATTCCGTATAATTTGGAGATATACTCACAAATGTCATTATATAAAAAATCCGGAATTGCTATGCAGCGTTTGGCCTTTGGGGTTTTTGGTTCCAAAAATAACTCTTGCCCATTTACTTTTGCATAATTCTTATTTATGTCTATTCGCTTTGATGGAAGAATGTCTGCAGGAGTGAGAGCCAGGAGTTCTCCAGAACGTATGCCGGTATAGAATAAGATGTCAAATGCCAGTTTTACAGAAGATTTCTGTATGACGTTGGAGAATTGTTCATACTGTTTCTGTGTCCAGATATTCATTTCACCCGCTTTGCTTTTGCCAATGCTTCCAGCTGCCCTGCAGGGATTGGAAGCAAGCCCGTAATGGGCCACGGCGTAATTCATTAGTGCTGAAAGCTGATTATTGACTGTTTTTAAGTATGTTTGTGAAAACGGCCTTCCGTTATCATCCCGGTAGGAAAGGAGCTCATTCTGCCATTTACGGACTTTGACGGTGTCAATGTCGCATACTTTTAGCGCACCAAAATAAGGCAGCAGCTTGCCTGTTATGATGAACTTCTTATTTTCCATTGTGGTGGGCTTTAAACGGTGTGACATATCTTCCAGATAATTTTCTACCAGGGAAGAAAAAAGGATGTCGCTGGTATTCTTCTCCTGCTCCAAAAATGACCGTTCATACTCCTTTGCTTCCCTCTGCGTCTTGAATCCACGTTTACAGATGTGTTTCTTTTTCCCGGTCCAGTCGGTGTAGTAAAAATTGGCATACCACATGGTTTTTCCGCTTTTGAGGGTATACTTGTATGCTGGCATGATTTACCTCCTGCATGGTAGCAGAAAAATGGTGCCTTAGTTTATCAAACCGAGACATTATTTTTTGCCAATACAGTAGTGTTTGCAGTATAAAGATGAAGCTGCTCCATGGTTGAAAAGTCGCTGTCATCTGAAATTACATTTAATTTATTTTCTTTTATACAGTTTTTTAATATGGCATAATCAAATGTATCACAACGATGATTATCAAATTCTAAGACAAATTGTTCTAAACTGTCATATGTAAAGTTAAAGTCAAGAATAGTGCATATGTTTTTTACATTTGATAATGTAGTGGACAGATTCCGCTTCATTTGATCCCGTTCATTTGATATTTTACGGAAATCCTTTATAGTCCATTTTAATTCCGGATGCTGTATCTTGTATAAAGAAAATTCATTTTTTTCAATAACATGCAACATTTCCGTAATATTATAAATAGAAGTATATAGTGGATTACCATTAGAAACTAATGTATCCACAAAATCATAATATGGAGCAGACTGTTGTTTAGTGTAAGGGTTTGATATAATATGGACTCTTGGATAGGTATACCAATATAATACATTTGTATCTAAAAAAAAGTCTCGTTGATTATTTATAGGTGCGTAGGTAGTCAAATCTACAGTTTTGGCACAATGCGTCATGGTGTCACCTTCTTTGGAGTGTTATCAATGATTTGGTTGATTTCTTCAATTTGTTTATCGTACTGAGCAACCATCTCTGCATTTTCCATGGATGTTTGATAAGTAGATTGGCCAACTTCGCTAATGTTTTCTATTTTGATTGATCGTATTTGTTCAAAACCATAAACCAAAGCTAATGCAGCAAAACTATGATTAAAAAAAGGAGATGCAAAACGGGTAATCCCACTGAAATCAACAACTATATTATGTTTTTTGGAAGATAGTAGAGGGTCTAGGCGTTCCTTTAATAAAAGTCCCTTAGTTTTAGATGCAGCTTCATTGGAAATGGTTGAAATAATTATGGTATTCAAGATTGCTCCTCCTTCAAGATATAAATATGTTCATCATCTGCAGTAATTATAAGAGTAATTAATGTGCCTATTATGTCATATGGTAACTGGATTTTTTCATTTTCTTTGGAACAATTATAGTATACATCATTGGAAAAGATTATTAAAGCTCCATTGTTCAGGCCTGTAAATTTTTTTAGGTCTGCCATTCCTAATCCACGAGGTACACCATCTGTTAATTGTTTTGTAGAATTTCCTCGTGTTAACGCCCAATTTATAGCTTCGATAGAAGTTATGCCTGAGTGCTGCTGTTTTACCAATCGGGGAATTCCGGTTCCTGTATCACAAACAGAAAAAATCAATTTTCTCTTGTACGGCATCCAGTGTCCACATGCAAATACTCCGCAGGATGATTTTGAATGTTCAGTGGCATTGCTGAAAATTTCATAAATGTTTTTAAAAAGTGAAGCGCGACAAGCATCACTTAATTTAATAGGGGCTAATTTAATGATATTGTCTATATAATATATGATATTTTGATCATCGAGGTTAACTCTGTTAAAAGGGATTGCATTCTGGTTTGTATAACTATTATTTGTCTTTGTGTAATATTCGTATAAACCGGATTTTTTAAAATAATCCAATATTTTTAAATTGTTTTTGCTAAAAATAGAAACATCTTTCCCCCATTTTTGTGCCACGGTTATCAATGCCCCGAAATATGCAGTAAAAGCAGCATGCGTAAAAGAACAATTATCGAAACTTAAAATAATAGAGGTTTCATGGCATGCATATATATCATATTGCAGTTTTGCCAAAAAGCGGTAGGAGGATATGTCTATATCTAATTTATTTGGTACAGTAAATATTTTTTCCATCTTTTTGAATTTTATGTAATTATTTTTTGAGAGTAAAGACTTTAAAAAATAGCTGCCCACTCGGCTGAGATTTAGGGAAGACTATTTTTTATGTCTGTGGTTATGTAATATCAATACAGGCAAATGTACGATTGGCTTAATTTCCGCCTTTAAAAATGCCGCCCCCAATACCTATGGATATGTTTGGGGTATTAGTCTGTGATGCCGTTTTGTAACCGCTAACATCTATTTCTCCAGTTGCCCTATTGAATTGCACATTTATATTCATATTTTCAGTCACATCTATGTTTGTCTGCGTCTTTCTTATACCTGAAGAAAACAGAATAGTATGGGAACCAGTTGTTAAAGGGATGGTTATGCTGCCGTTTTTCTCTAAAATGTATTTATTCGTAGTATCTACGGTTACTTTTATTTTCGGATTCACAAGAAATTTTTGTTTCTCTCTTGTGATTATAATGTCATATGTACCACGATCTTCCAGCCTTAATGGCATACCACAATTTGGGCAAGCAGTAGCTTTGTCTGAGATTTCTTTTCCGCATTCTGGACATTTGATTAAAGCCATATGGTATTCTCCTTTTTGATTTTTTCTTTGGGTGCTTAAAAAGTCTATTTTATCGGATTTTCTGTATTGCAAAATAATTGATTCGTATTATTATATTTCACTTTTTTTATCAGTCTGCTATAACGAAGAAAATCTTTCAACAGTTCTTTTTCTTCTCCCTCATATCCCATTTTTTTATAAATATTGCGCTGAAGACAGCCAGAGTTTTGCGATATGTAAGCTAAAGTTTCTGTTGCAATTTTTTTATAAGATTCAAAATTAGTAAGAGCTTTTGAACCGTTTTCAGGAAAGTAAGCATTTGAATCAATGCATTTCTTGATAGTTTTTTCTGCCTTATCCCATTTTCCCAATTGCATATAAAGGTCAGGGAGCAAATCTCGACAAGCTAATTCATCTGGTGCTGAAAAATTAGCAGAAATATATGGTTCAATAAATTCAGGTAACTTTTTCAAATCTGATTCACATAGACGTATTTGCTTATCTATATCTTTTTCTGTATACAATTCTTGCTGGTGTTTATAGAATAGTGAAGTGCATTTGGCAGGAAGAACGAAGTCATTTTTATTGCTTATTATTGCATTGGGAGGTAAATCATCTTTAAGATAATATTCGTAGGCGCAGGAACAGCTTGGGCATAAAGGTAATTTGGGAGCGTCACTACTTAAAAATATTTTATCTTCAAATTGAGCGCACATAGGGCATACGTTTTCGTTGCTTGCAGTAGATAGCATAACGTATTCTGCTCCTAAATCAATACCGGTTTGCTTTTTAAATTGTGCGCCTGGTGATTTCGAACCGTTAAAGTCTATTTCAATAGAAAGTTTAGATTCTTCTATTGGAGGTTGCTTTCTACGAAAAAGGTTAAAAATGTTCATATGTAATTCTCCAATCCTTATATTTATTTATCATTTCCCTTGTCGGCTCCGGTACCATTCGAAGCCAATTATTTTACCGAGTTTGTAGTCCCAGTTTTCTTAAGTGGTTCATCCGCTGCAACGGATTCCTCATAGCATTCTAAATATCCTTCCATTTTTGATTTAAATTCAATTTGCTTTTTTTCAGGAAGACGATGGATCAAATTAAGCCATTCTATGTCTGCTGGAAGCGGCATAGAAATAGTGTTGGAATTAGTGTGTCCTGTCATTAAATAATCCATAGTTGTGTTTAGCAAATTTGCGACTTTCAGTAATTTATCTGCAGCAGGACAATTTGTATCCCATTTTCGTATGGTTCCCCTCCCAATACCAATTTCTCGTTCAATGCTAGCAAAGGTCATATGTAGAGGTTCTGCTAGCATTTTTATCCTCTCTGTCAGTAGCAAAAATAACACCTCCTCGAAACGAAAGTAGAAAATAAGACACAAATATATTGACAAGTAGCAAATTTGCGATTATACTAACAACATACAACAACAAGTTACAATTACAAATTACACTAACTTCTGGCAAAGACCAGAGAAAGGAGCAACATATGGATAAACCACAGCTAACGGATATGGACATATATTGCATGACAAGGATGATCCAAAATTCCTTCCAAGCACCGGAGGAGAAGGATATAACTAATACGTCCCGCCCATTTTATGGGTGCATGTACTGCAAATATGCTTTTGAATGCCGGAGCCATGGATCTACCAAGCCTAATTTCAAAATAGTTTTTGAGAAGTTGAAAAATCTAACGGGAATCCCAGTTGGAACATACTTCCCTGGAAACGACCCAGAAGGCATTGGCAGCGTATTCTTTCCAAATTCCTATTATGTGGAGCATCCAGAAATGCTAAATGAATTGGAGAGAATTCATCCAAAGAGCATGATGGATGGTTTCAAGGCAAGCCTGGATAAGGTCATAGCCTGTTCCAAAGAAAATCCTGATTAAAAACAGGGCATTCATCTGGATTCACGCTGCGGCCGCATTCGGAATGGTGTGGGCATAAATTTTCCGTTGGAGTTGCATATATATCTGCGCCAACGAAACCGCAATTCGTGAAAATGGCGGGTATGGATACTTCTTCATTGAAGTGTGGGCAGAAACCGTTGACATTGGCAGTTTTTGTCATTGGTAAATCTCCTTCTATTTATTTATTTCAGGGTTGTCCGTCCTGCCCAGCAGGTAGTCCACGGAGCAGTCGAGGTAGTCAGCTATGCAAGCTAAGCTGTCTGATGCGATAATCCGCCCATGCCGCATATGGGACATGGTATTGGAGCCTAGTTCTAAATCTTTAAGCATATCTTTGATGGCGATACCTCTGGATTTAGAACGAATTTTGATAGTTTCAGCTATGTTTGACGAATTGTACAAATTTTTATTGTCCATTTTGTTTAAAATCCCTAAAATCGCCAAAAATGGAGAATAATATTGATAATCGCCATATTTGGTGATAATATGTTATTACAACAAGTTACAGTTACAAATTACACTAACCGGCAATGCCGGAGAAAGGAGTAGCCATGAATAAACTACCATTGCCAACCATTGACATTAAAAACAACGGAACGCTTACGAAAGTTTTCATTGATGGAAAGGAAGTGGAAGGGGTAGTAGGCATTACATTTTCCCATTCCATCTACCAAAATAACCACATTCCCGTTGTCAGGCTCGAATTGATGGCTGACAAAGTCCACATAGGAACCCATAAGGTCTTTGACTTGCCAGAAATATACCATCCTTTTTATGTATCTTCGGGCAAGCTGGTTGAAGCAGGGGTTCTAACAAACGACCAATTAAATGAACTGCTGGAAAAAGGGCTGCTATAGCGCGTCAGGGGCAGATTCATAAATCGGACAGTCAGGAAAACGGCAGCCTGTATGAATGGAATGCTCACACCGGTAACTATCTTTCACAAAGCCTTGAGTATGTAAAGTTGAAGCGTCGAGGTAAGTGATTTGAATGCGGCATTCGTCATCCTGGACAGGACAATAGCCTGTAATATATTTTTTCATATGCAGGTATCCTATTTATTAATTTCCGGGTTATCGGTTCTGCCCAGCAGGTAGTCCACGGAGCAACCAAGGCAGTCGGCGATTTTGGCAAGGTTATTTGCCTGTAACCAAGAACCTCTGGAGAGCATGGATGATAGGGCATTTTTGTTCAATTCACATTCATCCAGCATATCCCTAATTAAAATGTCTTTTGCTTTTGCCTGAGTTTTGATTTTTTCAGCTGTTTCTTGTGCATTGTACATAAAGTCGCCCTTCATATTTTGTGCAACATACCAAAATCCAACAGAAGTTGGAAAAAGTATTTACAATCCAACAATTGTAGGATAATATGTTATTACAACAAGTTACACTTACATTTTACAACAACAAGTTAATATCCAATGAGAGAGTGGTTCAAGGTTTCCAGGCTATGGCTTGCTTCTATAGCCAAGTCCCCTTCCACATTTGTTACCCCAAGCCTGCGTTGTATGCCCAGAAATCTTTACGGATTCAAGTCCTGATTTTGGCATAGCTGCCCTTAAGCAAGTTCGGGCTATGTATATCAGGCAATGCCACTTATGCAGTTATGGCTCTGCAGTGCAAAGTCGGTACCCAATTAGCTGGCATAATCTAAGGATGCGCTGGTGCATTTATCCAGAAGCGCTTTGTTCTGGAACCTTATATGGGGAGCAGGGAATCTCAAAAATTTTTTTATTACTTTTTTCAAGATATCACCTTCTCTCATTGGAGTAATCTGCACTTAGTTATTTTAACACATTATTGCAACTTATTAAAGTAAAAATTTCGGAAAGGAGGCGGGCGAGTGAAGAGAGAATTATCACCATGGGGCAAACAGTGCAAGGTCCAGATGCTGATGCTCGGAAAAACATTGGGGGATGTGTGTAAGGAAACCAATCTGTCTAAAACATATGTTTCTGCCATTATAAACGGGCGGACTGTGGCGCCAGATGAAACAGTGGGAGCCATCAGCAAGGTTTTGAATGTTGACATGGGATTGAAACGGTAAAAGGATTATCTGTTTTTTATTTTAATACAGAAAGGAAATGGAATAAATGGGAAGAAGGCCAACGAAAGCAGCGGATAATCCATTCTGCCAGGCGAGGTTAGAGGCTGCAAAATATAACGAAAGGTTGTATTCCAAAGAAGGCGCGGCAGAGCTCCTGGGGGTGTCAGTGTCGACTTTATCTGATTATGAACTTGGGCTGACGAAAGTCATTCCGCCGGATATGGTGGTGAAAATGGCAGAACTGTATCATGCCCCGGAACTGGAAAATTATTATTGCACGGAAATGTGCCCCTTGGGGTGCGAGATGCAGAAAGTCAGCATTGAAGATTTGGACCGCATTTCAATCCGGGCATTTGCAGCATTGAGGAAATTAAGCGGGACAGGAGATCTTCTGTTAGAGATAGCGGAAGACGGCATAGTTTCGGAAGACGAAAGGCCGGACATGCAAAGGGTGTTGGAAAGCCTGGGAGAACTGGAAGCGGTAACCCAGAATTTGAAATTCTGGGCAAAGAAAAATTTGTAAGGAGGCATGTAGAATGGACGCAGCGTTAAACGCTCCTGGAGTTCTTGGAGCCGCTACAATAACTTATGTCACGGTAAAAGACGTCATGTGGCTTCTTGGGTGCAAAGAGAATAAGGCTTACAGCGCAATCAGAAAGATTAACCAGATTGCCAAAGAGGAAGGCCAGTTTACATATGGCCAGGGGAAGGCCAGTAAATATATTTTCTCTGATAAGTTCCGAATCCCCATGGAAGTGGTGGATTCCGTCATTGCAAAGAACAGAGTCCGAGAGGAAGTGAAATAATGGCGTATTACAATGTCTGCCCATACTGTAAAGCCTGTCTGGACCCTGGTGAGAAATGTGACTGCAGGGAACCGGCGAAAAAACGCATGGAGTATTTTGAAAATCATTTGGAAGAAATAAGGGAAACCGGCCAGATCGCGTTTAAATGGTATACGGATGGGGTGGACGGCATGAAGAAAGATAAAGATATTTAGGAAAGGAGAGCAGAGATTTGCAGAAGGTAAAGATAATTTTATGGAACCTGTATTTGTGTGCGCTTATGAAAAATCGCTGCAAGACAGTGGAAGACCTGGAGAACCTTTCGCATAAAGGCATCCGTCCTATCCTGCATAATGGTCAGGTTGCCGGATGGGAGGTTCAGAGTGGGAAAACATAAAAAAATGTGTATGGCTCTGGCTGTTGGCCTTGCAGCCATAACAATAGCCTTTACGGACGCCAAGGTTAGGCTGAACAGAATACAGGAGGCGATGGGAAAGCAGACAGATTTCAGTGAAGATGAATGCATGGAATTTATCATAGTTTATGAGGAAAGGCCCGGGCGCATAATTTACATTGTAGAATATGCAAAATGGAAAAAGAGCACCCGGCCAAAGCCATGGTGCCCATACGGATATTCATATTGTAACAGGCGCTTTGGAAAAAATCAAGAGAAAAATGCAATATGGAGGTAAAAAATGAGTGATTTATCAATTCAAAATGTCCTCTCTCAGAGGAATAATTACAATCTTGCAATTCCCTTTGTGGAAACTCAGCAGATCAATCCCTTTTATAAAATGAGCGTGTCCCTTCTTTATGTGGACACGGATGAACGGGCGTCACAGATTTACAAAGTGGGTTCCCGAATTCTCACTAATAAGCGATGGGAAGATTTATATTCCCTGTCGAAACCATTTCTTCAGAGGCTGGCCACAGAGGCTGGGATACAATTTGGGCCAGGAGCCGGCGATGTGTCAAAGGTTGATGAAAACACATGGAAAGCGAGCGCATTCGGAGCGATTCGGCTTCCAGACGGGAATATGCGGACCAGCAATAATTTCAAAGTGATTGATTTAGCCATGGAGGAAAAGAAGTACCGTATGGCTTATAAAGAAAAGGCGGAAGAAGGGATTTCTGATTATAAGGCAGCTACTGCCGCTTCGAAAAAATATGTCGGGGAATGGAAGGACACTGGCCGGATAAATGATAAAGGCTGTCCCATCCAAATATATATAGTTGCGGAACGGGAGAGAGAAAAGTATATCGAGAACAGCTTGCTTGACGCAATGGCACAGTTACGGGCCAATGCCCCACAGAAAGCGGCTACAGGGGCCATTTTAAGGGTTATCAGGGATCTTTTAGGCATCAAAGGGACGTATACATTGAATGAGCTGAGAAAGCCCTTTGCGGTGGCGAGAACTTCTTTCTCACCGGATTATAATGATCCGATGATTAAGCAGATGCTATTGCAGCAGGCAATGCAGAGCGTAGGAAATTTGTTTGGAAATGTCCATCCAGTAGTGCAGACAATTTCCATTCCTTCTGTGGATGATGAAGCGGAGATTCAGGCGGATGTGTGCGAAGAGGGGCTGTTCCAGGAAGTGTCAATGCCAGAATCACAGCAGCCAGAAGAGACACAGCCGGTACAACGGGAGCAAAGCCAGCGACAGCCGCAGGGGGCGAGCCAGGTAATGACGGAGTCGGATCGCATAGCGGATTTTTTCTGTGACAAATGCGCCGCTGTAATAAGAAAGAGCGTATGGGAATATTCCAACGAAAATTTCGGACGGCCACTCTGCTATAAATGTCAGCGCATTATAAAGAGTGAGCAGAAAGGGGGACGGAGATAATGAAAATTTTTCATTCAGGGGATTGGCATATTGGAAATTTTGAGGGACCAGTAAAGGAGGGAGTCAATCTTCGCTCCCTAGATACAAAACATTGCCTGGAATTTATGGCGGAACACGCGGAACAGGAACGCCCAGAGTTGATGTTGGTATCGGGAGATATTTTTCATACCGGAAAAACATGGAGTGACCGCTGCTGTGATGAAGTAGTAATGGCAATTGAAATCATTGCCCGGCTTGCAGTTGTTTCCGGGCAAGTGGTTATCATGAAAGGCACCCCAAACCACGATGGGGAAGGGCAGTTCAAAGTTCTGGCAACCCATTTTTCCGGCTTCCGGAATGTGCGTATTGTTATGGAGCCGGAAGTGGTTCAGACGGAGCATGCGGACATTGCAGTACTGCCGGGATTTGACAGGGGCATTTACAGGGCAAAATTTCCCGGCCTTGGGAAAGAGGAAGAGAATGAAACATTTTCCCAGGAACTTGGCAGGATTGCAATGGGGCTTCGGGCTCAATGCCGCAGGGATCGGCCGGCAGTCTTGATGGCGCATTATACGGTGCCCGGATGCAACACGGAAAGCGGCCAGTCCCAGCTTCTTACCAAATTTGAGCCAATCATACCGACAGAGGCCTTATCGGCATCTAATTATGATTTAGTGGCTCTGGGACATATCCACCGCCCGCAACTGGTATCTGGATTTGACAATGTATATTATTCGGGTTCCGTCAATGCCAACAATTTCAACGATGAAGGGCAGGAAAGGGGATTCTGGATTCATCATGCAGAACCCAGGGCTTTTGGCAGAAACGACACAGTCTTTACAGATTCTGAATTCGTGAAAACCCCATACCGCGAATTCATTACATTCCAGCTTACAGATACGGACATTGCAGCGGTCATAGCTGGCCGTGTGGATGAAGTGGCCATAAATTACTGGCGTTGGAATGGCGCCGTAGCAGATAAGATTGTCCGGGTATTATATGAATGCTCTGCGGAAAAAAAGAAGGCCCTCAATGAAAACATCATAGTGAATGCTTTGTATGAGGATGGGGCTTTTTGGGTAGCAGGCGTGGCGCCGGAAAGGATAGAAGCATCTGCAGACCGGAGTGACTTATCTAGGGAAACAGATCCGGAAGCAAATCTGAAAGCCTATCTGGAAGAAAAGGGGATGGATCTGGAAGATATTGAACGGCTGATTTTGAAAGCGAGGCCGATTATTGCGGAAGCAATGGCGTCAGAAACCAGCGCAGCTTTCTCTGGAATATTTGCACCAATCGAAATCGAAGTGAAGAATTACAGGGCATATGCGGAGGAAAAGTTTTCTTTTAAGGATATTCAGTTCTGCACCATAAACGGACATAATGGGGCTGGAAAGTCTTCCCTTTTTATGGACGCCATTATTGACTGCATTTATGAGGAGCCCAGGGAAGGGAAAAGCACATCCGTAAAGGTTCCGTGGCTGAGAAATGATGGAGGGGTGCGTTCTGGGTACATATCGTTTACTTTTTCCATCGGGGATAAGATATACCGCATAACCAGGACGAGGGCTAAATCAGGAAAGGGGACTTTGAACCTTGCAGAACTGGTGGATGGAGAATGGGAAGACCGATCACGGGAAAAGCTCAATGATACACAGTCGGACATTGAACGTCTGATTGGCGTGGACAGCATGACTTTTAAGAGCTGCGCCCTTATTATGCAGGATCAGTATGGTTTGTTTCTGCAGGCAAAAAAAGAGGAACGCATGGTTATCCTGTCAAACCTTTTGGGACTGGGGATTTATGGATACATGGAGAAAATGGCAAGGGAACGGGTGTCGGATTACAACCGGAAGATTGATGGAAAAAAGAAAGCCATCCAGGTGCAATCAGATAATATACGAGCCCTTGGAAAACCAAAGGAAGCGTTGGAAGTGGCCAATGAGGCTTTGCATAAGGCAGAGAACGCTGCTCATCTTAAAAAACTGGAATTGCAAAACGCAAACCTTCGTTTAGGGGCTGCCAGGGCAGCGGAAGAGCGATTCCAGATGATTAGAGGGGAAATTGCCTCATTGGAAAATAAAAAGCGGATGGCGGAAAAAGGGAAAGCAGCAGAGGATGCTGCAATGCAGGCATGTGATAAGAGCCTTGCCGAAGAAAGCGTGATTTTAGAAAATGCGGAACAATACCGTTCTTTTGCAGAGCGCGAAAAGGAATTGATTGCAGGAACCGTCGTTTATGAAACCAGATCGGAAGAACTTGACAGGATAAATGGACAGATATCAGATGTAGAAAAAAATATCAGGGACTGCCAGCAGGATCTTACTGAGCATGAAAGCCGTTTGAAATCCTCTGACTCCCAGGAGGATTTAGAAAAAATCAGAGGGAAAGCGGCGGAGTATCAGGAAAAGAAAAGGCAGCTTGATTCTATGTATATCCTCTCTCAGAAAGCGGGAGAACTGCAGGAAAAGAAGAGCCGGCAGGCATATATGCTTGACAGTAAAAGGGTATATTTTAATGAGCGGGAGAGGGGGCTTTTAACAGAGCAGAATTCCCTTAAAAAGCGTATGGAACTTTTAGAGAATGCCGGTTGTATCAATATTGAAAAAGCGTCATGTAGGTTCCTGTCTGATGCGGTAAAGGCGAAGGCAGAGTTTGAATTATATCCGGGAAAGCTGGAAGCCCTGGCAAAAGAACGGGAAGGGGTGTTGGAAACCCTGGAAAAAGGGGTCAGAGCGGTGGATGACGAAATTAGGAAATTGGATTTTTCGGAAGAGAAGCTGGATGCGCTGCGGGGAGAGTGCCGATCCCTGGAAGTTTATACGGAAAAGCTGAGAGAATTGGAACTGCAACAAAGCCAGATTGCTTTAATTAAGTCTCAGATCGAAGGAATGCAGAGCAATATAAGCAATGCCCAAAAAAACCTTTTAAAATTGAAATCTAGGGCTCTGGAGGCAGAATCAGAGAAAGAAAAGCATGCTGAAAGCTATCTGGAGTATGAAAAGATGCGGAACCAGATGGAAGGGCTGAAGATCTGGATTAAAAAAGAAAGTGAAATTCCGGTAATTCGTGAGAAACGTGTCAATGCAGAACGGAGAGCCAGGGAGTTGTCAGAGGAAATCCAGTCACTGGAAGCAGAACTTATTGAAAAACAGGAGAAGGCCGGCAAAGAAAAGGCATCTGTTGACGGTGTTGTGGAAGCGGAGAGAAAGGTAAAGGATATTCAGACAGAAATTGAAAACCTTGAGCAAAGGGTCAAAGAAATCCAGGTAAAAATCGGCGGATTTGAGCAGAGTGTCCGTGAAATCCAAAGGATGCAGAAAAATATAGCAAACATTCAGGCAGAAATAGCAGATATGGCCGAAGATGCGGCGGATTATGATATTTTAAAGTTTTCCTTCAGTCAGGACGGGATTCCACATCAGATTATCCGGACAATTCTGCCGAAGCTGTCCAATATTGCAAACAATATTCTGGGGCAGATGACTGGCGGGCAGCTTGGTGTGGATTTCGTAACGGAAAAGGTGATGAAGAGCAATAATAAGAAAGAGGTTGTCACATTGGACATTTTCATTGAGGAGTATGGGAAGGGCAGCCTTCCTTACCTGTCAAAGAGCGGCGGTGAGAAAGTCAAGGCTTCCCTTTCCGTAATTCTTGCCCTGTCAGAAATTAAGGCAACGACTGCTGGTGTCCAGTTTGGCATGCTGTTCATTGATGAACCGCCGTTTTTAGACGCAGAAGGAATTCAGGCATATTGTGATGCTCTGGAAACGATACAGGAACGGTATAAGAATATCAAAATAATGGCAATCACCCACGATCCGACTATGAAAGCCAGGTTCCCCCAGAACTTAGACATAGTGAAGACGGAACATGGGAGCAAGGTGATTTATTGATACATTCAAAGAAGCAAGAAGGAGGATTGCGTGGCTAAGAAATATTATTGGATGAAACTGAAAGAAGATTTTTTTGATGATGATGCAATTGAATGGCTGGAGGATCAGCCTAAAGGGAAGGAATATGCTTTATTCTATTTAAAACTTTGCCTTAAATCGCTGAAAACCAATGGCATATTGATCCGGCAGGTTGGGACAATGCTTGTGCCTTATGATACGAAAAAACTCTCCGAGGTGACAAAAACGGAATTTGACACAGTCGTTGTCGCAATGGAATTGCTGAAAAGAATTGGCTTGGTTGAAATATTGGAATGTGGGGAAATATGTATTCCCCGCATGGAGGAAATGATTGGATCAGAAACCGACAAAGCTGCTATCATGCGTCGTATTAGGGAACAGAAAAAGTCACTTGAGGGTAACAATGTTACCGGCATGTTACCGGACGGTTACCAATGTAAAAATGGTAACAATGTTACCGGCATGTTACCGGACGGTTACCAGAACGTTACACAGATATTAGAGAATAGAGATAAAGAAAAAGATATTAATATAATTGTCGAACCTTCGGGCGACAACTATTCAAAAAAAGGGAAAGAAGATTTGTTGGGTGATTTTGAATACCAGTGCGTAGAAATGCTGATTCAATCTTGCATATCGGTATTCCCAGGGTCAAAAATCCCCAAAACCCAGGAAGAAAAGAAAAGGTGGGCAATTGAGATTGAACGGATGAAACGTCTGGATGGTAGAACGGAAGCTAATATCATTGAGGCCCTTACATATGCAACCACAGATGTGTTTTGGAAATCAAATATCCGCAGCACAAAGAAATTCCGTGAGAAGTTTGAAACGCTGATCATCCAGAGCCGGGAAAAGAAAAATGGACAAAGCGTGAACAGTTTCAATGGATTTCCACAACGTGATTATGATATGGACAACCTGGAATCGCAGCTTCTCAGAGCAGAGAGATGTAAGGAATAAAAGGGGGAGTTTAGACTGTGCAAATAAAGAAAAGTGAAATCGTACAGGGAACGGAAAAAGAATTTTTGAAAGTGTTTAATCAACTCAGCTATTACAGAAATTCCTGGCAGGTTTGGGCTGATCTTATAAGCGCGATAGCATGTTCCCTGAGTAATGTGACGGATCAGACGCAGGGCCATTATGAGGTGAGGGAAAAAGAATATGCTCAGTGCATCGAAAGGCTTGGTTCGATGGAAACGGCAGCGGAGATATTGCATATTATTGCTATGGCTTGGAAAATGATCCGGAGCAGGACTTTCTCGGAAAAATGTATATGAATCTGAATCTGGGAAACCACTGGAAAGGCCAGTTTTTTACCCCATACAATGTATGCAAAATGATGTCGCAGATGACAGTGGAAAATGCCGACATGCGGATTGAGGAACAGGGCTATATATCCATTTGCGATCCAGCTTGCGGTGCTGGGGCAACACTGATAGCGGCCGCAAATAATCTGAAAAAATCTAAATACAATTTTCAGAATCATGCGCTTTTTGTGGGACAGGACGTGGATCGGGTGGTGGCGCAGATGTGCTATATCCAGCTTTCTCTCTTGGGATGCGCCGGTTATATCTGCGTAGGAAATACGATTACAAATCCTTTGACTGGGCAGGTGTTATTCCCCAGAGAAAATGAAGGGAAGGAAATATGGTATATGCCAATGTTCCAGTCGGATGTGTGGCAGTGGCGGAAAATGATTCATTTGCTGAGAAATATGGGTGGAACTGTAACCACCGAAAAAACAGTGGAAAAAGGGCGCTTTTATATGTTTTTCGATTTTGAAAAGAAGGAGGATAACCATGGAACTTACGGAAAAAAACAGGCAGAACCTGCAGTCTGATACTTGGTCGGAATGCCGGCGGGCAATGAAAGAGACAGAACCGGATGCTAATGCCGGGATACAACGCAGAATTGCAGAAGGGTACTTGCGGACAGGATATGGGACTGGAGCAGAAGGAAAAGAAATTCTGGTGTCTGGAATTGCATACAAGGTTTTGGAGAAAGATAAGGTGACGACTTTCTATGACGCTGAAGGAAATACTCTATTCAGTTTGGAGAATAAGCGGTTGGCAGAAATGAATGGGTATCTTGCAGAAGATAAGAAGCCGGGCAATGGGACGGATGCGTCAGCAGAAAAGACCGCTTCAGTGAAGCAGGAAGCAATAAAGAAGTTGGAAAAAGAACAGGAGGCAGCTGGGGACAAAGAATTTGCAGAGCCGGTTATTAGATATCTTCTGAAACGTTGTGAAGAGGACGAGGGGCTTTCTCAGGATGTCATGCAGGGGCATAAAACCTGGACGAAGTGTGTTGATTATATTTATAGACAGGCAAGGAAACAAGTAACAGGAAATTACATTGCCATTCGTGATGAAACAGTTTATGAATGGGCTGAAGATTATTATCATAAAGACGATAAGGCAGAAGAGGAAGAAAAGGCAAAAAAAGAGGAAGAAGCGAAGAAAAGGGCAACAGAGCGGGCTACCAAAGCGAAAGAAAATGCCTGCAACCCCAAAACTGATAATAAGGCAGCAAAAGAAAAGAAAAAATCGCATATTTCTGCGGTAAAGGCGGAAGAAAAGAGAACCAGAAAGAACAATAAAGATTTGGAAGGCCAGATGGATATGTTTTCCATGATAGGCATATAAGGGGGCGTCTCATATGGAAAAACGGAAATTGTCTGCAATAGCAATGGAAAAAACCAGTAAGGATATGATGGAAATTGCCGGCCGGCTGAAAGGCATGCGCCATATCGTAACGGCCCGAATGGTTGAGGATAACAGCATACTGCTCTTGACTTTCTATAGCATTTCAGATCTTAAAAAGGGGAAAGAGGGAGCGGTTTTCAGAACATTTCTTTCTCACGAAGATTATATAACTCAGGATTTGAGAGTGGAAAAGATTAAGTGGCTCACAGCTTCATTTTATATGATGAATGATTTCAGTGCTTATGATTCAGTATGGTGCAAAGAGAAAAATTGTTATGAACAGAAGGAACTTATTTTCATTCGTTCCAACGAGGAAAAGGAACTTATCACGAGATTTTTTAAAGAGTACGCAGAGCCGGAGGATGCATCGGTTCCGTGGAGTGCGGTTGATAAATTCCAGGGTAAGGTAAAGGCCGCAAGACTTGCAGCAAAGCATAAAAAAGAAACCGATCTGATTGACGCGGTAATGGAACCAGTAAAGCAGGAGCCAGAAGAATTCCGGACATGGGCTTTCGATTCAGCCATGAGTTTTAGCAGATATCTTATTTATCAAGAGATTAAAAAGGGGATTGCACAATGCGAGTGTACCCATTGCGGCAATATCGAGCTGGTAAACAGAAAAGATATTCGTTTGAAAAATAATGAAAAGGGTATATGTCCTTTTTGCGGGAGCAAAGTTACTATAAAAGCAAAAGGAAAGCTCCCATACCGTATTACAGATGAAAGATGGGTTGCGTATGTAGATCCTACAAGCGAAGGGTTTACTTGGCGGTATTTTTGCGTATATCGTGAGATTCATAAATGTCCAGAACAGACGATTAGAAAAAAACGGGTTTCCCAGGGGATAAGGGAATATGTCAGAGAATTTTATTCCTTTCCGGATGGAAAACCAGAGTGCGATCCGTATGAGTACGCAGAGTTTAAGCAGTCTGGAAAAATACGTTGGTGCCATGATGAAGGTAAAATTGACTGTGCAGAATGCATTCTATATCCGGGAAATTTACCGCAGGCATGGGAGCATACTCCTATGAAATATTCCGCACTGGAAGTTCTTTCTGAAAATATGCCAAATGTATCACTCGAATATGAGCGAGGCATCCGGCGTTTTCTGGAATTCCCGGAATTGGAATGGTTCTGTAAGATGGGGCTTAACCAACTGGCAAAGGAAATCATTAACGCTTCATATCCAGGAGCTGTCAGAAAAATCAAAATGAAAGGCGGAACGATTTATGAAATTTTAGGTTTGAATAAAGTGAATACAAAAATTTTACAATCCATTGATGGCAATTATGATGAATTGTGTTTGCTTCAGGCAGCCCAAACAATCGGATTACAATTAAAACCGGAGCAGCTAAAGAAATACTACGAAACCTTTGAGTGCAATACAGAGTTGCTGGAACAGGCAAACCGGAAAGTGTCCCTGCACAAACTGGTAAAATATATCGGAAAAGAGAGTGAGCGGTATCCATTAGGGGAGAATTTAGGATGTGGCAGGTATGCATACATGAAGTATCGGGATCTGGAAGATCCCAGTATTGAAAGAAAACGTAATATGGCGGAGGATTGGTTGGAATATCTGGGTTGGTGCAAAGCATTGGAATATGATTTAGATAACATGTTTATTTATATGCCCACTAACTTTAAAAAAGTTCATGATAGAACGGCAAAAGAATATCAGGCATTACAGAATAAGAGAGCAGCAGCGGAAAGAAAAAGACAGGAGACTCTTGCCAGGAAGCGGATGAAGCAAACCCAAAAGTCCATAGAAGAAATTTTTAAAAAGAATGAGGGGACAGATGCTTTCTCCATAAAAGGAAAAGGGTTGATTTTAGTGGTTCCTAAAAACGGAGATGAAATAAAAGCCGAAGGAGAAGCTCTGCACCATTGTGTGGGAGGATATGTGAACCAGGTGGCAAGCGGAGAAACCAATATATTCTTCATCAGAAAAGCGGAAGCTCCGGAGAAATCATATTTCACATTAGAATACAGGGATAATCGGGTTATTCAGTGTAGAGGACTTCATAATTGCGATATGCCGCCGGATGTAAAGGCTTTTGTGAAAGTTTTTGAAAAGAAGATGAAGGATTCTGCTCAGAGGAACAGTAAAGCCGGGTGATTTTATATGGCAAGACAAATGATTAGAAACATAAGAAAAGGATCTGTACAGTGGAATGAAGATGACCGCCTGCAGATTGCGACACTCCTTTTAAAGTGCGGATATGCCGGCAAAATCACACACTGTGCAGTTCCTGAACAGGCTGGAAGGAGTAATGCACAGAAAGAATATGTCATTGAATACTGGGAGGAAGCCACAGATGGTTAAAAAGAGAAAGGCAAGAAAGCCAATAGCGAGGGAAATCACTTATTTGAAATTCGGATTTGTTATAACGGAACATGAGAACCATTATTGTCCAAGGTGCAATCATGTTTTAAACGCCGGGCAAAATTACCAGCCGCGATATTGTGCTCAGTGTGGCCAGAAGATTACTTTTGCCGGAATTGAGTGGAAAAAAGATAAGGAATTGGGTTTTGCTGCAAGGGAGGACTTCTTATGAATCGTTCTAAAATTGAATGGTGCGATCACACATGGAATCCTATTACAGGTTGCTGGCATGGATGCCCATACTGTTATGCTCAAAAGATGGCAGTTCGTTTTTCTGGTGATGTTAGGCTGAATTTGATGGCCAAAGAGGATTATTCTGTAGTGAAGGCAGCGGATGGCATAGGACGGTTATACGAGTTGGACGCTCCCATGATGAATGAAACGGGGAACATTCTGGTATATCCTTTTGGTTTTGAACCTACTTACCACCGTTACAGGATGGATATGCCAGATAAGCTAAAAATGGGAAATAACATTTTCGTGGGTGCCATGGCAGATATATTTGGGGAATGGGTGCCAGACAGATGGATAGAGGAGATTTTTACTGCCTGCCGGAAGCATCCTATACATAACTATCTATTTCTCACGAAAAATCCAGGACGGTACGAACGCATAGAGGCAGCGGGAATGCTGCCGGCAGATAAAAATATGTGGTATGGTTCCACACTCACCAGACCGGAAAATAAGTGCTTTATATCAAATGGGCACAACACATTCTGGAGCATAGAACCCATCCATGCACCGTTTGAGATTTGGAAGAAGGACAAATTTTCTCCGGATTGGATCATCATTGGAGCGGAAACCGGGCGCAGGAGGGAAAAAATTATCCCCCGAAAGGAATGGATAGAGGAAATTGTAGGGCGGTGCGCTGATTCAGGAATTCCGGTGTTTATGAAAGACAGCCTGCTTCCCGTTATGGGTGAAAGCGGTATGCGCAGGGAGTTTCCCAAGCAGCTTCAGCATTCAGAGATAAGCCCTAAGATGGAAAAAAGATTATTTGGCATATGCTCTGAATGTAAAGCCAAGATGAAAAAGAGCGATATGATTGTCCTACTTGCCAGATCCAGGCGCGGAGAGCAGCCAAAGCAATTTGGGTTTATGTGTAATACCTGCTTCCCAAAATTTTGTCATAATTCAGGGCTGGATGTGCCAGAGTTGGCGGGGCTGGATGAAAGCATAATGATTGGAGCGAGTGATGGGAATGAATAAATGGAACCGAAACGGTGAAGGGTATATGGATCATACCGCTGGCAGGGCCATTCAGAAAGTTTCAAGGGAAGAAAGGAAAAATGCTATGGGAAAGAAAAAAGGCCGGAGAAAGACGATGGATGAAAATATTATTCATGAGAAAGCTGTGAAAATGCGGAAAATGACGGATGAACAGTTAGTTCATTATGTGGAAGAACGGGTAGAAAAGGCAAGGAGCGAGGGCTTTGGTAAAGGAAAAGAGATAAAAGCAGAAACTCTTCAGTTTGCTTTAACAGATTTTGCTGAGGAAATTGGAAGAATAAAAGGCATCGGGACAGCGACAATGGAGAAGATAAGAGGATTGCTTGATAAAAGAATGGGAGGTGATATGAATGCCTGATCCAAGGAGGCAAATGATTGGGAGACGGAATAAAGCGTCTGGGGATGCTTTTGAGAATTGGATATCCCAGGCATGTGAATTTTATTTACATAAAGGATGGGCCTACATAGAAAAGACGCCAGAACCTTTTCATATTACCGGCAAAGATGGGAACGGGGTTGTCCATGGTTATTATGAAAAGAAAGGGCAGCCGGATTATAAAGGAATCCTGTGTGATGGAACGGGAATCATGTTTGAAGCGAAACATACGGATTCTGGAAGGATAAACCAGAAAGCAGTTACGGAAACCCAATGGAAGAGCCTTGACATATATGAAAGGTTCGGAGCCCACTGCTATGTCATGGTATCTATTGGCTTAATGAAGTTTTACAGGGTGCCGTGGCGCATCTGGAAGAGAATGAAAGAAATGTTTGGCCATAAGTTCATGACGGAACAGGAGTTGGAACCGTACAGGCTGTTAGAAAAACAATGCACAATACTCATTCTGGAGGGAGTGGAATTAAAAGATGAAAATACAGAAAACGGAATTGGCGCAGAAACTGAATAAAATTAAAGGGGTGGTTCCAAAGAAAACCACAATGCCAGTTTTACAGGGTGTTTTAGTCAAAGAAGGGTATTTAATTGCCAATAATATGGAAATGACCGTTAAGGCAAAGTTAGAGGGTGCTGAGGACGAATGTTTTATCATTCCGGAAAGAGCGTTTGATCTCGTTAGCAACCTTCCAGACGGGGAAGTGGATATTTCTGTTTCTGCAAAAAATACAATCACTATTAAAGCGGACAAAATCAAGAATAAGTATCAGACAATGGCTCCAGCTCAGTTTCCCATTATAACGGAACAGGAAGAAGGTAGTGAGCTGACAATCGAAGCGGATATGCTTCTGGAATCCATGAAACGTGTTTTTTTTGCAATATCACCACGGGAATACAATGGTGTAATGGCTTCCATGTGTTTGCAGGCGGATGGTGGATGGTTAAATTTTGTCGGACTGGACGGGCATGTTCTGGCATGGGACAAGGTGGAGTATGATGGAAAATTTGAACTTTTAATACCAAGGAATACCGTGGAGAAATTAAAATCTATTGGGCTTTCCGGAGCTGTGAAGATAAAACATAACAAATCAGGAGCGGTGTTTATCACAGAAGAAATGGAAATTTATACCAGATTAGTTAATGGGACGTATTTTAATTACCAGACAATGTTTCGTGAGCTTCCATTGCATACGGTTGTGTCAAGAATGAAATTGCTGGATGCTATGACAAGGGCTAAAATATGCACTGAGGAAAAGTGTCCGGTTCGGTTTGAATTGGAAAGAGGATTTTTAAACCTGAGCCTAAAAGGGAAGGCGACGGATTATACTGAGACGATAGATTTGCAGGAAGAAATGCCAGAGGCGCTTACGATAGGATTTGATGCGAGGCTGGTATTGGAAACAATAAAGGTATTTGATGATGATAATGTTGGGATTTCTTTTGGCGGGCCCAAAATGCCTATGCTTATGGAGGCTGAGGATGGCGATTTTAAAGCAATCGTTCTTCCTGTAGTCATAAAATAGATCCATTTACTTCCGTTGGTTTTAAAAGAAAAATATCACGAAAAAAACAGGTGGTGGGTGCTTCCATCCAGAAAGGAGTAGGAAAATGGACTTAGAGCGAAAGGCAATAGAACGGGTTCGGTTGGCGTCAAAAATGAGTCTGAATTATTACGGGCTTCCACTGGTATGCACCTATTCCGGAGGGAAAGACAGTGACGTAATGCTGGAATTGTTTAAGCGTTCCGGAGTTCCGTTTGAAGTCCATAACAGCCATACCACAGCAGATGCGCCGCAGACAGTGCGCCATATACGGGACACATTCCGGGAACTGGAGCTTCAGGGGATTTCCTGCACAGTTGATTACCATAAAAAGACAGATGGAAACTGCGTAACCATGTGGAACCTGATACCAAAAAAGTTGATGCCGCCGTCAAGAAGGATGCGTTATTGCTGCTCAGAGCTGAAAGAAGGAGGATGTAGGGATCGGATGATTGCCACTGGCGTAAGATGGGAGGAAAGCTATAAGCGGAAAGAGCGGGGGATGTTTGAGACAATTTCCAGAGATAAGAGCAATAAATCCATACTGCCGGATGAAAAAATGCTGTTAACGGATAATGGAGACGCAAGGAGGCTGTTTGAACGGTGCCAGCTAAAAGCAAAAACGGTAGTGAATCCAATCATAGACTGGAAAGACAGTGACGTATGGGAGTTTTACTGGAATGAATGCAAACGCCACAATCCCCTGTATCAAATGGGATATTACCGGGTGGGATGCATTGGCTGCCCAATGGCAGGGAAAGCAAGAGGAAAAGAATTTGCGGATTTCCCGTCTTATAAGCGGGCATACATAAAAGCGTTTGACAGGATGCTGGAAGTCAGGAAGGAAAGAGGGTTAACGCATCAGTGGAAAAATGGGGAAGAAGTGTTTTTGTGGTGGATGGAAGATACTGACGTTCAGGGGCAGTATATTATGGAGTTTTCTGGCGCGGATCTACAAAAAATTATAGAGAAAGGGAAAACATGAAAGCTATCGTAAAATACCCAGGAAGCAAATGGGCCATAGCAGACTGGGTGATCGGCTTCTTTCCGAAACACCACAGTTATCTGGAGCCGTTCTTTGGGAGCGGGGCAGTCTTATTTAATAAACCCCGTTCTAACATAGAAACTATAAATGATTTAGACGGGAACGTGGTGAACCTGTTTGAGTGGATAAAGAAAGACCCGGAAAAACTGGCCCATGAAATTTATTATACCCCATATTCCAGGCAGGCGTATGAAAATAGCTATGCAGCAGTTCAGGAAAGCAGTCTGGAACAAGCCGTTAATTTCTGCATCCGGCTTAACATGGGCCACGGCTTCAGGACAAACGATGAAAAAGTAGGCTGGAAGAATGACATCCAGGGAAGGGAACGGGCCTATGCGGCAGCCGATTGGTGCAGCCTGCCGGAAAGAATTCTGGATGCCGCGGAACGGCTCAGGGGTGTGCAGATAGAGAACCGGCCGGCGATAGAAGTAATAAAACGCTTTAATTATAAAAACGTGTTAATCTATCTAGATCCGCCGTATATGCCAGGCACAAGGCATGGGAAGCAGTACCAGTGTGAGATGTACGACGAAGAGAGCCATGAAGAATTACTGGGTGCAGCAGTCCGGCATAAAGGCCCACTGTTAATCAGCGGGTATGACACGGGACTATATAACGATATGTTAAAAGGCTGGCACAGGGAAGAGACTCTTTGCTATACACAATTGCGGAGCAGGAAGAAAGAAGTCCTCTGGATGAATTTTGAGCCGCAGGGAAAGCAGATGGAACTGGAGGATTACATGTAATGGATTATGGAGGAAAAGGAAATATGGAGAGACTGACAGTAAATAAAGACGTTTCTGAAATGGGAATGTATGAACTGGCGCATAATTCTTGCTATGCAAAAGACAGAAACGCAAGATATAGGGATTATGATATAGATATAGACGCAAGGGAATTAACAAGGAAACTCCTAAAAGACTATGCAGATGGTGATGATTCATTTATTGATGACGAAAATTTTGACGATTGGATGATGGATTATCTTTATCTGAAAGATGGTATGGATAGCATAGAGGGGCTGATTGCTTTATTCTACCGCAACCTTTGGGCTATGGCTGATTTGTATGAAAAACTGAAATATTATGAGGACTTAGAGGAAAAAGGGAAACTGCAGAGGCTGCCCTGTGCGGTGGGGGATACAGTGTATGTAAAAATGCAGTTTGGAGGATATGCCGAAGCAGAAGTTAGGGATTTTACATATTTTCTTACATGCGGATTCTGCATTGTTGTGACATCAGATAAATTTAATAAGCAAAGTATACCGTTTTATGAATTTGGCAAAACCGTTTTTCTCACAAAAGAAGAAGCCGAAGCCACATTGAAAGAATTATGGACATCAAACAGACTATTAACAAACAAATATTGATTTAATAAAAAAGGAGATTCATTTGAGCGCGAAGAAAACAGAGAAAAGCAAGGGACAAGCTGGACAGCTAAATTTATTTGACTTTTTGGAGAAAGAATCAAAACATGAAAAAGAAGAACGGAGGACAATAAACTTTTCTTGCTTCTCAACATTCCGAAGTGAAACGAATGGGGTGATGTATGGGGAATGCGTTGCAAATCATTGCTGCGATGAATGCGAAGCATATTGCAAATTTTATGAAAAAGCTGATGAATATTATGCAGCGGGAAACGGGTGGGGAAAATCGGTGGCGCTTACAAAAAGATTTTTCGGGATACCGTCAGTCCCAGAATACGAAGTGGAGATGTATCAATAAAAATCTGACAGAGTGCTGAGAAAGGGAAGGAAACATGGAGAGATTGACAATAGAATATTGCGGCGAATATGTGCCAAAAGGGCTGTGCAGCATAGACAGACAGGGCGGCGCAGATGACTGTGAACTTTGCTATGAAAATTGCAAAGCAATGAGGGAGGGGAATGATGACTGCAGCGGATGCGTGGTTGATAAATGCTTTGGTAAGCTGGGGAAATACGAAGATTTAGAAGAACAAGGGAAACTGATGAAACTGCCATGCGCAGTAGGGGATACGGTGTATACAAATTACTCAATGCAGGGATGGTACTTTAAAAGAAAGGACAGGCCATATAAAGCAGAAGTTGTATTTATTGGAATTAACGGAACGGATGGATATATAAATGCCGATTTTGGCAATGGGCATATGCTGAAATTCGGGTTTTCGGATATTGGGAAGCGTGTGTTTCTTACCCAGGAGGAAGCTGAAAGCGCAAAAGAAGAATTTATCGGAATCAATGAAACGGATGGATATATAAAGGTTGATGTTGTCAATGGGAATATCAGGTTTTCGGGAATAGGAAAAACTGAAGTGGTAAGGGAGAATGAGCGAACAGGAAAAGATTTGGATACTGATTGACTATATCATAAACACAATACATTCGTGCCATTTGATGATGAATCTGGCATTGACTTTGAAAAAGAGTGTGTCGGTTTTGGAGAAGTTGGGTGCGGTGAGTGCATTCTTAGGCATTTGGATAAGTTGGATTGCTAAGTGGTTCGCAGGAGAATGGGAGAAAATAAATGAATGACATTGAAATATATGCTGAAAAGTTAAATAGAATGTATCCAATATATTACAGACTTGACTCTGAAACGAAAAAGATTGTTTCTGAAATCGCAAAAAAGTATCCGTATAGCGTAGAATACGTTGCACGTGTATTTTTAATGTGCGGGTATAATCAGGAGGAAACAGAAAAATATGTTATGCGGGAAATGATGTATGGCATTAGGTAGAGACGGAAAGAGGTAAGTGAAAATGAGGTTAGTTTAGAAATGGAGAGAGAAAGTAGTGGAAATAAGAATATGGCCAAGGAGGCCGGAAGAGAAGGGCGGATACATTATGATGCCCCTGAAAAAGAATGTGCCAGAAGGGCGGCCTGGATGGAAACTTGTGAAATGCCCGGAATGCGGATGTGAATGTTGGGAAATTCTGTTTCTGCCTATTGTAATTAGGCAGGGGGCAATAGCGTTGCGTACGGAATGTGCAATTCGGAAGGGAATGGAGCGATGACTGATAAATGCTCGATTTGCGGTAGAAGATTAAAAAATTTACAGAGCAAGGAACTTGGTTATGGCCCAATATGTTATAGAAAAAAAATTGGAATTGCTCTGCATTCTGGCATTAAGAATGTTGGTTCATCTGCAAGCGGAACATATAGGAACGATTTGTCTGGGCAGATGTTCATAGGAGATTTTCTTCAAGAGTTTCAATAAAAAGGGTAAGAGGGCGCTTCCGCAACCCTCCAACAGAATTATAGCATAGTTTTTTATAATTTGGAAGTAGAAGGAGGGCAAAAGTGTGGATGGTCAGAAAACAGATATAAAAAAAATTATTGCTTTAAAAGAGGCGGGGTGGAAAGAGGAAAGAATTGCATATGAGATGCATATGGATACAGAAGATATAAAGGAGGAAATCTCCAAATATATGGGACGGATGACAGTAAGTGAGGAACGGAAACAGGAAAGGGAGGAAGGAAGCAGAAAAACTCTGATTCTTCTTTCAGAAATGCAGATGAGAACCATTTATGAGAAAGCAGCGTCTATTGGGGCGAAAGAGGCGCTGAAAGTTTTTGAGGCAGAACGAAAGAAAGAATGCAGAAGTAGGGCCGACAGACGCTTGAGAAACACAAAACTTCTTTTACGGAATTACCATATGCTGAAAGACCATGCAGAGAAGTCTGTATTTGGGAGAACGCAGATGGAAGAATCAGCGCTGGATATTTTGGAATCTATGATGTCAATTTATGACAGTGAGGTTATTATCGAAAGCATCAAGCGCAGCGCTACAAGGACGGCGGTGATTGTTTCTCATATTGAAACGATGCTTGGTCTGTATGAGACATATTGCGATAAATCGCAGAGTAGGGAGATAGACAGAAGGAGGTATGAAACCTTATGGGATATGTACATGGCAGCGCACACAATGTCACCAAAAGAGATTGCAGAGAAGCAGCATGTATCTCGGGATACAGTTTATGCCGATTTGCGGATGGCGACAGAGAAGCTAACAGCATTAATTTTTGGGGTGGATGGCTTGAACGTTCAATAAATCCTCCATCTCAAAAAAGTTTCCATTGACATTACAATATATATGTGGCAGAATTGTAATCGTAAAATTCTAAATTAAACGTTGCGGGAAGTCTGTATAGTGCAGGCTTCCTTTTTGTTCAAAAAGGACATAAAAATGGGATAAAGATGATAGTATGCGGGGTTGTGCAATATTTTAGTTTATGGTATATTGTTCCAAATGCTATACAGATGAAGGGAGTAAGAGTGAAGAATATGAGAAAAAAGGTAGCTACAATTTTGGCAGTTCTCGTAATATGTTGTGTTTTTTGGGGATGGATGTTCAGGGCAGGAAGCAAGTGATAATGAAGATTCAAAGAATAGCCATCAAGAGGTAGAGAATACATTGGAGGAAATTGAAGAAACGCAAAGTGATTGTGCCACAGAAATTTCAGATGGTTATGCTGTTGTAGAGCAGGAAGAGGTAATGTTGCCGGAAGGCTTTATCAAACTTACCAAAAAGGAAGAAGCTGAATTGCAAAATATAGATGGATTGAGTTGTGAAGCGCAGCATGATTTGTTTGGGTATGCGAAAAAACGTATATTTGGAATGAACCAGGATATGAAATTAAGGGACAAATTTTGGAGCGTTATAGAGAAAGGTGGCATTGAGGATGGAACATGGGAAGATGTAGAGGAATTTGCAGACCAGTTAGTGCTGAAGGAGAACACCGGTAAGAAAATAGGATATTGTAGTAAATTAACTTTATAATGAGTGAAAACCGGAAGAACATAGGCGTCTTCTGGTTTTTTATCTGATTAAACCAAGTCAGGAATTTTTGAAAGCGTAATTAATAACGAAGATTTAATGTTTTAACAGATAATATTCGCTGCAGGAAGCGGCGGGGCATAAAGCCCTCTTTTTTATTTTTCAGAAATAATACAAACAGTGAGGTGGTGATGGATGGCAAGGGCAAGGAGCCCAAACAGCATTGAGGCAGAAAAGTTGTATCATGATGGAATGAAGCTGGTCGACATTGCGGAAAAAATGGGGGTTCCGGCCGGCACTGTCCGCAGATGGAAATCCACGCAGAAATGGGATGGCGAAGAAAACGGGCAGAGCGGAAAGAAAACCGAACGCTCGGATAAAAAGAAAGCGAACGTTCGGAAACCAAGAGGAGCACCTAAGGGCAATAAAAATGCTGTCGGCCATGCACCATCCACACCAAAAGGAAATACTAATGCAAAAAAGCATGGGGCATATTCCAAAATAAACCAGGTGTATGGCAATGCGCTTTCAGAAGAAGAATGCTCATTGATGGAGGATATGGTTATATCCGAGGAGAATGAACTGAAAAAACAGATTAAGCTGCATACTATACGGGAGTTTCGGTTGTTACAGGAAATTAATGAGCTGAAAGAGCGTTCTAAAAATGGCTTGTATGTCCATGCAGTGAAAAAGAAAAAACACATAGTATATGATGAAGAAGGAGAAAAGAATGTTGATTTTGAAGATATAGATACGAACACAGAATATAAGATTAAAGGGCTCGTGGCATTGGAAGCAGAATTAACGAAAGTGCAACGGGCAAAAAATAAGTGCATAGATTCACTTATTCGGCTGAGAACAGTGAATGAACGTTATGATGATTTATTGAATGGTTGGAAATCAAAAATGATCGCTGAATCCAAGGATAACGATGGCGAAGAAAAAGAGGAAGTATATATTTATATTCCCGACAACGGACGTGATTGAGAATGGCAAAAATATTAAAGCCGCAGCAGGGGCCGCAGGAGATATTTCTTAGTACGCCTGCAGATATTGCAATTTATGGTGGAGCTGCTGGAGGTGGAAAGACGTATGCATTGTTACTGGAAAGTCTTAGGCATATAAAAAATCCTGGATTTGGCGCAGTGATTTTCCGCCGTCAGTCAATTCAGATTACGCAGGAGGGCGGTTTATGGGATTCTAGCTTTGAAGCGTATGGAAGCATACGCGGAGCAGTTCCGAAAACTTCGCCCCGCAGGCATTGGAGGTTCCGTTCCGGCGCAAGGGTCAGCTTTGCGCATATTGACGGAGATAAAGATTTAGGAAAATGGCAAGGCAGCCAGATAGCCATGATAGGATATGATGAACTGACGCACTTTACAAAGCGCCAGTTTTTTTATATGCTTTCCCGTAATCGTTCTGGCTGTGGGGTAAAGCCATACATACGGGCAACCTGCAATCCGGATGCCGACAGTTGGGTGGCTGAGTTTATCAACTGGTGGATTGATCCAGAAACGGGTTATCCGCTGCGAGAAAGAAGCGGGAAAATCCGGTATATGGCAAGGTTGAACGAAGATATTGTCTGGGCTGATACCAAACAGGAACTTGTTTTAAATGGCGTCAATGAAGTAGACATAAAAAGTGTTACTTTCATAGCCTCAACGATAGAAGACAATAAAATCTTATTGGAAAATGACCCGTCATATCTTGCCAACTTAAAAGCCTTGCCGTTAGTCGAAAGGGAGCAGCTGCTAAAAGGAAATTGGAAAATAAAGCCTGCGGCTGGCTTATTGTTCAAAAGAACAAAAGTCAACCTTTTGGAAATCTTGCCTACTGATGTCATTCTATGGGCAAGAGGCTGGGATTTAGCTGCAACCTCAGAGGACGAGGACGGTGAGCCGGCATATACGGCGGGTGTATTGATAGGCAAACGGAAGAATGGCCGGTACATAGTAGCTGATGTTATCAACCGCCGTTGTGATTCCGCAGAGGTCCGGGAATTGATAAAGATGACCTGCATGGCTGACCGGGCGAAATACGGAAGGGTGATTACAAGGCTTCCACAGGACCCCGGTCAGGCAGGAAAAGCGCAGGCCGAGAGCTTTTTGAAGTTTCTGGCAGGATTTACCGTGAAGATATTGCCGGAATCTGGGGATAAGGTGACCAGGGCGGAGCCGTTTTCCGCACAATGGCTTGGCCTGGAAGGGATGGACAAAGGGAATGTGGATGTACTGGCAGCCCCGTGGAATGAAATGTATTTTAACCAGATGGAGAGCTTTCCACAGTCAAAATTTAAAGATATGGTGGATGCAAGCAGTTCTGCATTCAACGAAATTGAAAATGGCGGAACGTATTCAGCACCGCCGTCGGAAAGCAGTTTAGGGAAGAACAGTTATTGGAGAAAGTGAGGTAGGTAGAAATGACCGGCAGCAAAGAAATCGGCCGTATCGGGCAGCGGCGGTACGGCGGGGTAATCTATGAAGAATACCTGCCGGAACTGAGAGGCAGGTATGGGATTGCGACTTACCATGAAATGTCTGAAAACGACGACATTGTAGGGGCTGTTCTGTTTGCGGTGAAAATGCTGGTGCGGCAGGCGGAATGGAACGTGGAGCCAGGCGGAACTTCGGCAAGAGATAAGGAAGCGGCTGAGTTTGTGGAAAGCTGCATGAATGACATGCAAGACACGTGGACGAATACAGTTTCCGAGATTCTGTCGTTTCTCATATATGGATGGAGCTTCCATGAGATTGTGTATAAGCGCCGGATGGGGCGGCGGAAAGACAGCAGGCTATCCAGTAAATACCAGGATGGCCTGATTGGATGGAAGAAGTTGCCAATCCGGGCCCAGGAATCTCTCTATCAGTGGGAGTATGACGATGAAGACAATCTACTGGCTATGACGCAGATGCCGGCGCCGTCCTTCCAGACTTATACGATACCAACGAGCAAGGCTCTTCTGTTTCGGACAGAAAGTCATAAAGAGAACCCAGAGGGGCGGAGCATTTTAAGGAATGCATACCGTCCCTGGTATTTTAAGCGGAGAATCCAGGAAATTGAAGGTATCGGCATTGAGAGGGATCTAGCGGGGCTTCCGGTGATACACGGTCCGGAAGGGCTGGATTTATGGGATAATAATGTCAAAGCGAATATGGAAATTAGGTCTGGATTAGAACAAATGGTTCGGGACATTCGGCGGGATGAAATGGAAGGGGTTGTCTTGCCTTATGGGTTTAAGCTGGAACTCTTAAGTTCCGGAGGCACCAGGCAGTTTGATACCAATGTTATCATAGACCGTTACGATACTAGGATAGCAATGACGGTTCTTGCAGATTTCATTATCCTTGGGCACCAGAAAGTAGGCAGTTTTGCCCTGAGTTCTGATAAAACGGAACTGTTTGCAGTAGCTATAGGCGCGTTTCTAGACGTTATCTGTGAGACATTCAACAGCCAGGGGATACCGCCCCTGATTGATATTAACGGGCAGCATTTTGCAGGGATTACGGATTATCCGAAAATGACCCACGGGGACATTGAAGATGCGGACATTGCGAAAGTTGCAGCGTTTATTAAGGATATGACGGGGATTGGCGTTCTGGTGCCGGATGATGGCATGGAGGATTATATCAGACAGGTGGGACATCTTCCAGAAAGAACCTCTGACACCAGGGAGCTGGATGATGCAAGACAGACGCAACAGGAACAGAGTCAGCCACCGGAGCCGGCTACAGGTGCGGAGCCAAATGAGGAGGAGATTCCAGAAGAGAAAATGGAGGAGGCGAAAAAGCGTCTAGGGAGGGGATAGCCTATGGCAATGTGGAAAAAGCATACAAAGCGTCTAAATAAGACAAAGAGCCGGAATGCGGAAGAAGCACTGGCCCGACTGAAAGGATTTTTGGATAGAGATTTTAAAGAACCTGTCCGTATCCTTTGCGGATTCTGGGAAGACCAGCAGAACGCAATTTCTTATCAAGAATTGCGGGCGGCAGTGGTAGCGAGAAGCCTGAACGAAGAGACTTTCCGATTGTGGAGCCAGGATTACTCTGTGCTTGTAGTGAAGCATTTGAAACCGCTCTGGGAAGAGGCCATGCGGGCTGGCTCCATGAGCCAGCCGGTTGTGCAGGGGCTTTCCTTTGATTTCAACATGCATACTCCCGGCATTATGAACTGGATTAAAGATAAGGGTGCAGCCTTTGTCACGGCATCCTCTGAAGAGCAGCGGAGTGCGATCCAGGCCCTTCTGACAAAAAAGATAGTGGAAAACCATACGGTGGATGAGTTGGCGAAATTCATACGTCCCTGCATCGGGCTGACAAAGCCACAGGCGGAAGCAAACCTTCGGTATTATGAAACTGTTGTGAAAAATTTAAAAGCGGATCATCCGAGAATGAAGAGGGAAACGGTAGAGCGGAAAGCTCGGGAGGCGGCAACGAAATATGCGGAAAGGCAGCACCGGCAGAGAGCCTTAACCATTGCTCGGACAGAAAGCGCTTATGCTTATAACCGGGGCGCGGATGAAGGAGTTCGTCAAGCTCAGGTCCATGGGCTTCTGGGAAAGATGGAAAAACGCTGGAGTACGTCTGGGGATGAATGCGTGTGTGACATGTGCGCCGCGCTGGAAGGGACTGAGATTGGCATGGATGAAAGTTTTGATATTAAAGGGAAAGAACTCTTTAAAGGTCATCATATGTTACCGCCCGCCCATCCAAACTGCGCCTGTGCCGTTGAATACATAGAGCTGGAGCCGCCGTTATTTACAGATATTCGGACAGATGGAAACCTTATGGATATGCAGGATGAAGCGTATGATAGGTTTGGGATTTTTACAAATAATCAGCCCTCAGCCCCAGGATATTATGATTTTAAAGGAAAGGATATGGAACAGGTGGAAAAAGAGATTGCGGAACGGCAGTATGAAACTGCGGTGTGCTTTGGAAAAAACGGAAAAGCGAAATTCGCTCAGATAGGGGACGAAGATTCTGTCCGATTTACAATGATACAGCTTTTGATGATGAAAGGCGCGGATATAACGCACAACCATCCGAACAGCACACCGCCGTCTCCGGAAGATCTCTACCTGATGAAAGATTATAAAGCGAATTCTTTCCGTACCACTGGAAAAGACGGCACCTATGTGTTAAGGTATACTCAAGAGGTTGAGAACCTTCCTGATTTCAAAGAGTTCAGCGATGCGTACGAAAGATTAAAGGACGAATATACGGATATATTCTTTGAATTGACAGAAAAGGGAATAGGTGAGAAAGAGGCATTGCGCATAGTTGGAGACAATATATGGGAGGGGCTGTTCGAATTGTATGGAGTGAAGCCGACTTTTGAAAGGAGATAAGAAGTGGGAGAAATTACTGATAAATACCATCTGAACATGTATTGCGTGTGTTCAAAATGTAAGAAAAAGCAGGAGGGCGATTACGCATATTCCTGTAAAGAATATAACAGGGAGAAAGGAATCCCGGCAGAAATATGGAATGGAAAGAACATGGATTGCCCATATTTCCAGTCTAAAAAATGAAGAATGAGAAAAGGGCTGCCTAAGGGCAGTCCTTTTTTGCAGGAAGGAGGCTGCATAGACATGAAAAAATTCTCAGAATTAATCTGTAAAAACGATGCCAGAGAGAGGGGGATATGTCAAAAGGGCCCGCCAGGAGTGCAGAAGGGAAGATTTCAGATTATGAAATCCGAAGATGATCGCATGCTCGCTTTTGGATGGGCGAATGTCTCTATACGCGCGAATGGGGAAATGATTGAGGATTATCAGGAAGATATTGTGGAGCCGAGGGAATTGGAGAATGCAGCATACCAGTTTGTGGAGTTGTACCGAGAGGGCGGAGAGATGCACGAACGAGGAGGCGCAGCGGTTCTGATCGAGAGCATTGTATTTACAGAAGAAAAGATGCAGGCCATGGGCATTCCCCAAGGCACGCTTCCAGTGGGTTGGTGGATTGGCTTTAAGGTTACGGATAAAGGTGTCTGGGAAAAGGTTAAAGACGGCACTTATTTAATGTTTTCAATTGAAGGGGAAGCGGAAAGAGTGCATGTAGAGAATGGAAGTGTTATGTAGTAATGCTGTAAAAATTGCATAGGCAGTATATATTTTAGATAAATCAAGCGGCATCCGGAAACGGATGCCATTTGTTTTATAAATCCATGGAAAGGAGGAGGCGGATTGGCCACAAAGTTAAAAAATCTGAAAATCCGAAAAGTGGATTTTGTGGATGAAGGAGCGAATCCAGATGCCCATATCGTTCTGTATAAACATAGGGATGGTGGGGAAGGAGAGCTTGGGGAAAAAGATGGCAGGGGTAAAGAGGGCTTCTGGAAGCGTCTGGCATCTATCATCCGGGAGGCGGTGGAATTAGCTCCGAAAGAGGTGGGAGGCGCAGTAGAGGGGATTCAGAAAGAGAATGCAGCAAGTTTTAACGAGAAGCTGAATGAAGCAAAAAGCAGGAAGATTGCAGATGAAATTTGGGATCTTTGTTATGCCCTACAATCCTCCATCTGCTCCATCCTGAGTGAGGAAGGAATGGACAGCGCAGGCATATCAGCGGCGATGAAAGAAAGCCTGGGTGAATTCCATGCAGTCATGGAGGCATCTATTTCAGATTGGGCGGCAGGAAATGCGGCTGGTATTGTGAAAAAAGAAGAAAACAATCCTGATAAGGAAGAGGAACAGGAAGGAGAAGAAGAGGAAATGAAAATTGATAAGAGCAAATTGACGCCCGCGGAACTGGCTTTTCTGGAATCCATTGAAAAGCGTTGCGGGATGGAAGAGGCGGCGCAGATGTTAGGAGAGCTATTGCAGACATCGGCATATGCAGGCATACCGGCACAGATGTCAGGAGGCTCATTGAAGCAGCCAGCGGAATCCATGACAGTGTCTCCCATGCAGCAAGCAGTGGATAATTCAGTCGAAAAGTCGGTTGCGACAGCAGCGGATATGTCAGTGTTTACACCTACACAGACCGCATCTGTACAAGCGACGGCGCAGCAGAACGCAGCGGAAGATATTTATAAAGGCCTGCATCCGGCTGTGAAAGCAGAATTGGAAGAGTTGAAAAAGTTCCGGGAAAATGCGGAGGAACGAGAGCTTACAGAGGTGGCCAAGAAATACGCAATTATCGGGAAAAAGGAAGAGGAACTGGTGCCTATGCTAAAAGGGCTGAAAGCGGCAGGTGGCAGTGCATATGATGATATGATTGCAGTTCTGGACCAGGCGGTTGATACTGTAGAAAAGTCTGGGGTATTTTCTGAAATCGGAAAGGCAGGAGGCAGAGGCGCAGTGGGTAGCTCGGCGGAGGCTAAAATTTCCGAAATTGCTAAAGGCTATATCGAAAAAGATCCCAATTTAAGCTGTAATCAGGCGCTTGCTAAAGCCTGGGAAGATCGTCCGGACATTCTGGAGGAATATGAAAAAGAAGCGGGATTTTAAGAAAGGAGGCTGTTATGTCTAGAAGAAATTTTAATGGGACACAGATTAATCAGAGTGTCACCATTGTGGAAACGGCTGGCGCGGATATGGAGGATTGCAGGAACCGAGCCATGATATATGACAGTGACGGTAATGTAGTTCTGGCGGAAAACGGCACAAAGCCTTTTGCAGGAATTGCCCTGATTGAAGCAGGCATGAATGACATTTCCGGAAAGGAATCCGGGAAAGTTGCAAAAGGGGATGACGTGGACATCCAGATTAAAGACATTGGATATCTGTTGTCTGGCGCAGAAATTGCGAAGGGCGCAGAAGTGACGGCGGGGGCAGGCGGGCTTGCAGCAGTCGCTGCGTCCGGCGATTATGTCATAGGGATTGGATTGGATGCAGCTGAAAAAGACGATTACTGTCGCATCCAGATTGCAAAATACCAGAAAAATTAATGTAGGAGGGAAATGAACAATGCAAAGAACAGCAGCAAGCATCCAGGCGGATATTGCAAAAGGCGCATTCCGCCCACATACAGCGTTATCGAACATGGCGCTGTCCTATTACCAGAGTGATTCCCAAGCGTTTGCAAGGACAGTTTTTCCAATTTGCCCAGTCAGCTTATCTTCGGACAATTATTATGTCTTTGACAAGGAAGACTTGCTCAGGGACAATTGGCACAGAAAACCTGCTTATGGGAAAGTGGACACGGCAGTATTGTCCGAACACATGGAACTATATGCATGTTATGTGGATCAGATGATTATGGGCATTGATGGCATCCGGCAGACGGATTTGATGCGCAGGCAAGGGCCGGCGGCGATGAACCCGAAAATGCAGCGGACGAAGACAATGGCAGCGCAGGCCAACATCCACCAGGATGTCATGTTTGCCAATGCTTTTTTCAAGCCCGGAGTATGGGGGCATGAAGAAACGGGGGTGGATTCCACCGCCCCGGCATCTGGCCAGTTTATTAAATTCACGAACGGAAATTCCGATCCGGTGTCGTTTATGGATGTGAAGAAAACGGAGATGGAGGAGAAAACTGGCCGGAAGCCGAACAGGCTGGCGCTAGGGGTCAATGTGTTTAATGCACTTAAGAAACACCCGGCCATCTTGGAAAGGGTGAAATATGGGGGCTCTACGGCTAATCCTGCATCTGTTACGCTGAATGTGTTAGCGCAGCTTTTTGAGATTGACCGGATTGCCGTTCAGCGTTCTATTATGAATAAGGCAAAATTGGGGCAAAGAGCAGACATGGGTTATATCGGGGACTCTAACGGTTTCCTTCTAGCTTATGCCACGGATTCTCCGTCCATTGAAGAACCTTCTGCCGGTTATATTTTTACTTGGGATATGCTGGGGAACGGGAATTTGATGCCTGTACTGAATTATGAAGGCGAACCAGGCACCCATGCGGAATTTATTGAAGGCCTTATGGCTATAGATATGAGAAAGACAGTGGATGATCTGGCAATGTATTTTGCGGATGCTGCATAAGGAGGGCATGCCATGAAACTGATTGCGAATAAGCCCTGTAGTTTTGGCGGCCTGCAGTTTTACATCGGTGATGAAGTTCCGGTGAAACTTGTAACGGATGTTAAGACACAGGAAAAGCTAGGTGTTCTGTCTGTGGTTCCTGACGTTGAAAAGGGGGAGAATAAAGGGGAAGCGCAATACGGTGCAGGCGCCTCCTGTCTCTATACGCAGGAACAGGTGGAGCATAAGATTGCCGAAGCTGTGGCGGATGCCGTAAATAATACAATTATGGAAATGGAGCAGAGACGGGAGGCGGTGGAAGAAGGGAAGCTGTTGGAAGAAGAGATAGAGGCGCATGGCGGGGCGGTCTTGATTGAAGTCATGCGGGAATCTGACGACGGAGACAGTCAGGTTATGGAGATTTTGGCTGTTCAGTCAGAAATCCGGCAGGTGTTTTCCATTCTGCAAATGAATGCCGAAGAAGGGGCACGGATGATTGCTGAAGTGGAGAGCGAAAACGTTCTGATTCTGCTTCATGTGGCGGACAGCCGTAAAACCATTAAAGATGCGGCGCGTAAACAGGCGGATAAGCTATTTCAAAAAAAAACAGTTGATGCATCCGGCGGAGAATCGGATCCCCAGGAGTGAAAAGGAGTGGATGCTTAATGGCAGAGGGTTCTTATACTTACAATGTGGATAAAATTATGGAGCCAGGAAAAGACCGTATGCGCTTTGAGCTTGGGGATACCATGACGGAGGGCGGCTCAGACACCGCCGCCCTGACCGATCAGGAGATACAGGCGGCAATTGAGCTACATTTCAATTCGTGGAAAAGAGCAAAGCTTATGCTGCTGGAAAGCCTGTGCCGCCGTTTTGCCTATGAAGTTGACGTAAAGACCGGCCCGCTGTGGATGTATATGCAGGAGAGGGCGAAATTGTGGCGGGCGGATTATGAGAGCCTGAAAAAAGAAGTTTCGGCGGAATCCTGCAGCGTTCCAAAGGTTGGGAATGGAAAGAATGGGGCGGGGAAACCGCCTTATTTTTATGCCGGTATGCAGAGGAATGAGAGGGCAGGAAGCGGATGAATAATGCAAGGCTGATGTATGTGAGGCCGGGGAATCTATTCAAGGACTTTATCATAGAGCATAGCGTGCCGGTTGTGACAAGCACGGGAAGGGTGGCGGACAGTTACCATGGCGATGGAACCGAAAGCCTGAAAGGATGCCTTGCCGAGGCTGCGGACGAAGACAGGATCAATCATAATCAGAAAAACCATATCGTCACCCATACCATTGTGCAGGCCGGTCCGCCAAAGGTGAAGCGAGGGGATAAGCTGACACTTGGAGAGAGAGTATTTTATATTGTTGACGTGGATGACGCAGGTTCTCTTGGCTTTTCAACTATTTATTACGCAGAGGAAAGGAAAGATGTGAAATGAGGCTTTGGACGGAAGGGGCTGTTGGCAGTGCTGGAAGGATAGTCCGAGCAACGGTAAAAGCGCAAGTGGCAAACATTGACAGGCAGGTGCTTTCCCGTGGTACCCGGGCAGTGAATGCCATAAGGAATGCGGAGTTGGAAGTGTTAAAAGGACAGAGAAACGGAAGAGTATACCGAAAATATCCATATAAAACAAAGTATACCGCATCCGCTCCCGGAGAACCGCCAGCCAGGCGCACCGGAAACCTCCGGATGCATTGGAGCGGCGGGGTGAAGACGGGAAGGTCTTCCGGAAGCGGGATTGAAGTGATTGCCGCATTGGAGAGCCAGGAAAAATACGCTTATCACTTGGAAAACGGGAAAGGCATGGCTCCCAGGCCTTTTGTGGAGCGCATTAAAGATAAGGCAATGCCGGAGATTGAGAAAATTTATAAAGAGCCTTACCAGTAAAATGCAGAAGGGAGGCGGTGAAGGATGCCGTTGGTTAAAAAAGAACCGGTGGCGTTTTTTAATTTAAACCAGATAAGCCGGGGATGTCTGCTCTGGGGCAAACATTTTACTTGGGACGATGGAAAGGCCGGTTTTGTGACATCGGCCACAAAAGAGCAATTAATTGTCCAGTACCATCCAGGTATTGGGAATGTAACAAACCATTTTATTATTCCTGTGTCCGAAGCGGTGGAAGGGCAATGGGAAATTCGATGGTCTGCAGATTTATCCGAAGTGCAGACATATGGAATCCCAGAGGATAGCGAAGACCCAGGAACAGGTGAAGGAGATGTAGAAGAGACAGGAACGGAAGAGACGGACGGCCTGGAGAGCATTAGAGAGAGTGAAGGAGGAAGGGAATCACATGAAACTGGAAGAGTTAATTCATGAACGGTTCATCTGTTCTGAAAGCCTTGTAAAACAGCTTGCGTCATTCAGCGGCCAGCCCGCTGTATTTAGCCCGGATCCGCCGGATGATGGTCATGCAGGATGGCAGGGGAATATTCAGTATCCGAAAGTGATTTATAACTTTGACCTGCAGGCGAATGAAGAAAGGCACAGCGCTGGCACATTGTCTGTGTCACTGTTATGTCAGAATACGGCGGAAGTGACACCAGAAGCGATTGAGCCGATCGTTCGGGATTGTCTGCGAGATGTGATTTTAAAACCGAAAGGCGGGAGCCCTTATTGTTTTGCATGGGCCAGAACAGATGCGTTTACCATAGACGAAGAGGGCAGCTTGACGATCGGGAGCGAAATACGTTTTGACATTCTGGAATATCCGTCCCAGGAAACGACAGATCCGGATCCAATAATAGCTGTAAACAAATATCTTAAGGAACTGTATCCGGAATGTCTGGTGATGGGTTATGACAAAATGAAGGAAATCACGGAATCTACAGAACAGCGGCCAGTAGTTTACTGCAGGCTGACATCCGTGGAGAAAGCGAAGGAGACGAATACGGTTGCATGGTTGGACGGAAAAGTTTCCGTCCATGTTTTATGTCCGTCCGGCGAAACAAGGATGAAACTTGCGGCCGGCATTGCGAATCGGATGTCATTGGACGGAGAGATCATCCTTCTGGACGGTTCTCCCATGTTTATAAAAGGGCTGACGGCAAATTACAGGGCGGACTACCTGAAAGAAGGGCAGATTCTGTTCACGGGCCATTACGGACTTTTACGATATCTGGCAAAACAGCCTCAGCTTTTGCAGGGAAAATTCAATTACGAATAGGAGGGATCGAAATGCAAGAAAAAACAGTGCAAGAAAAGACGACTTCTGAAAAAACGGAAGGAAAAGTGGAAGTGAAAAAGAAAGAGCCTCAGGCAGAGGCAAAGAAGAAAAGGCAACCAGCAGAGCCTATTTACACGGCCAGGGAATTGGCAGCCAGTGCAAAAAATGTTTTTGGTGCCAGGAGGGAATGTGTGGAGGCTGCCCTGGAAGCGGCGGGGAAACAGGAATGCACGGTATCTGAGGCGAGAAGAATCGTAGAAAATTTTTTGAAAAAGGAGGTTGGTTAAATAATGGCTGGGACATTTATACTGGGCGAAACCAAGGTAAGGCCTGGTACCTATTATAACATCCAGAAAGGGGACGATCTGGAGGAAGTCATTCTGGAAGGAGTGACTGCAGTCCTGTTTCGGGCGGATTTTGGCCCGCTCAACACAATCGTAGAGTTGGAAGCTGGAGAATCTTATGAAGAAGTCTTTGGAAATGGGCTGACAACAGATGCCATCCGTGAGGCGGTGGAAGGCGGAGCGAAGACGGTCCTTGCCTGCCGAATTGGGAACGGCGGTGCGCCGGCAAAGGTTACGTTGAATGACGCAGACGGAGAGGAAGCCGCAGTGATTTCCGCAAGGCACCCAGGGGATAAGGAATTTTCTGTTTCCATACGGGAAAAACTTTCTGATGCCTCTCGGAAGGAATGCATCATTTATTCCGGAACACAGGAATTTGAGAAAAAAGAGTTTGAATCCGGCGAAGGGGAAACTCAAAAACTTGTCACCGCCTTGGAATCTTCGGAAAATTTCTGCGCGGAGCTGAAAGAGGGGAAGGAGAATGCCCTGCTGGCGACCGTTTCCCAGGAGCCTTTCACAGGTGGGAGCAATCCGCAGGTGACGGCGGCGGATTATTCCAACGGGTTTGTGCAGGCGGAGGCGCATGAGTTTAATACTATTTGCGTTGATACAGAAGATCATGAGATCCATCTGCTTTTGGCAGCGTTTGTTAACCGGATTTTTGAAACAGGACTTTTGGCTCAGGCGGTGGTTGCGGAAAAACATACTACAGACCTGGAAACCAGACAGAATCATGCGGCCGCATTTAATAACGAAAAAATGAATTATGTGCTGAATGCGCATATGAAAGAGTTGGGCAGGGATGGACAGGAACGAGAGATCGACGGTTACCAGACGGCAGCGCGCCTTGCAGGGATGATAGGCGCAATCCCTTCTAATCAAAGTCTCACCCATTCCGTAATTGACAGCTTTACAGAGATGCTGGAGAAACTGACAAACACGCAGATGGTTCAGGCGGAAAAAGAAAAAGGCTGTATTGTTTTCAGTCATAATAAAGAGAAAAAAGTCTGGATAGACAGCGCAATCAATACATTAATTACCCCGTCAGAGAACCAGGACAATGGATGGAAAAAAATCCGCCGGGTGAAGACGCGTTTTGAGCTGATGCGTCGGATCAATGCTGCCGTGGATGCGCTGGTGGGAAAGATTGACAATGATAAAAATGGCCGGAGCACCATAGTCAGCCGAATCCAGGACATTGGGAAAAGCATGGTGGAGGAATCCAAACTGAATGCGTTGGAAGCCTCTGAAAGCACCGCTTATCCTGCTGACGTGGACAGCGCATGGTTTGACATTAACGTCATTGATAAAGATTCCATGGAACGGATTTACTTGACGTATACGTTCCAATTTAGCACAAATGAATAGGAGGTGTAATAATGCCAGGTGTGAGAAATGTGAGGGCTGCCGGTGACGCCAGGCATGCGAGAACCGGGAAAGATGGGCTGTTTTTTGATAAGGATGGCAATATCCTTGCATCGGTGGAATCTTTTACGTCAAGCGCGACTTATAATAACGCAAAGTACACTGTGCTAGGGGATGGGCAAGAACATGAAACGGCAAACACTTTTTCTGTGAGCCTTACCATGACACAGATTGTAGTGGAGAGTGATAAATTCATTAAGGAGCTCATTAGGGCAATGAGCGAACAGGAAATGCCAGTGTGGGGATTTAGAGGATCTCTTAAGGGAAGGAATGGATCCGAAGAAATTGTGGTGTATGACGAATGCATCCCTTCCGGCCAGATTGACATTCAGAATGTTTCGGTGGGTGACGTTATCAAGCGGAACTGGAATTTCTTTGCAAATCAGGCACCAAATCTTCAGAGCGAACTTACTATTATATAATTTCAAAAAATAGGAGGAAATGAGATGGAACAGAAAGAATTTAAACCGGGAGTAACCATAAGCGGGGTGGATGCGGCTTTAACCCAGGAAAAGGAAGAGGAAAACTTGAGGGAGGAAAACGTGGAAGAGGTGGAATGCGATCCGGAAGAGGATATGGAACAGCTCCGGGCGCATGAAGAGGATTTCATTCAAGGGCTCATTAATGCCGCAGGATACCACCAGGAAGAGAAACAGCGGATTGAAATTGTCCGGGAAGGAAAATTGTTATTTGCTTTCCGCATCCGCCCTCTGTCGGAAGAAGAATATGAACGATGTAAGAAAAAAAATACCAAGTATGTACGGAACAAACGGCTTGGCACGACGGTGCCAGAAGAGACGTTTGTAGTGAAATACCGGGCGTCCATAATTTATCAGGCTACCGTTATGGAGGATCGCGAAAGCCTGTGGGATAATCACGATGTTTGGGATTCCATGAAATCCATGGGTCTTCCAGTTATGAATGGGCTGGATGTCATTGAGTATTCCTTGAAAGCGGGAGAAAAGGACAAGGTCATAGAAGCCATCGACAATTTGAGCGGCTATGGAGATTCTAATTTGGAGGAAGTTATAAAAAACTGATTGAGGCAGGCGGCAAAACCTGCCTGCTCCATCAAATTTTTCAAAAAACCGGCATGACACCGGATGAATTTTATGAGAAAAGCCCCGGGGTGCAGAAATTTATGCTGGTTTCCATGCAGGTTGCGCTAAATCCACCAGAAAGGAGTTAGGAAGATGGCTGCTGAGACAATCCGGATTGAAATTCCCATTGAGGCACTGGATAAAACAGAGCCGTCTCTATCCCAGGTTATACGCAACTTTGGCAAAATGGAAGCCGCTGCAGACCAGGCGGGAGCGGCTTCCCAGCGGGCCGGGGGTCGGGTGTCCCAATTTGACCGTTCTGTTGAAAGGACCCAACGCACTCTTTCTAAATGGGTGAAAGATAAATATGAAGTCCTCTTGGAAGCTAGGGACCGGATTTCACCTATGCTGAACACATTGAGAAGCGGGATGAAAGCCTTTGCAGGCAGAACCTGGGATGTGACTATGAAGGCGAAGGATCTTGTGACGGCTCCGGTAAGGGGGATCTTAAACCTTTTGAAAAATCCAGTGTTCCAGGCAGGGGCGGTGCTTGGGATAAGCATCGGTCTGACGGACACCATACATACATTCCAAAGTTTTGAAGCCGCCATGTCTCAGGTGGAAGCCATAAGCGGCGCAACAGCGGCGGATATGGGGAAACTTACAGACAAGGCGAAGGAAATGGGAGCCACAACGAAATTCACAGCGACGGAAGCGGCATCGGCCTTTAATTACATGGCCATGGCTGGTTGGGAAGCTGAGGACATGATGGGCGGAATCGAAGGCATTTTAAACCTTGCAGCCGCATCCGGGACGGACCTTGCGCAGACGTCCGATATTGTGACGGACGCGCTGACCGCTTTCGGAATGCAGGCGAATGAGGCGGGGCATTTTTCCGACGTGCTTGCCGCAGCGTCTTCCAAGTCAAACACCAATGTGGCTCTTATGGGCGAGACCTTTAAATATGCCGGGGCCATGGCTGGAACGCTGGGCTATTCCATTGAGGATGTGGCCCTGGCCACTGGACTGATGGCGAATGCCGGCATCAAAGGAAATATGTCAGGAACCGCCTTGAATTCCATTTTCACCAGGCTTTCCACCAACACTAACGGGGCAACGGACGCCCTGAACGGTTTGGGGATCGCCTATTTTAATGCCGATGGTTCCGCCAGAGCTTTTGGCGAAATCATGAAAGAGCTGCGGACGGCCACGGCTGATTACACAGATGAGCAGAAAGCAAATCTTGCCAACACAGTGGCGGGCACATATGCGCAGAAAGGTTTCCTGGCCATCTTAAACGCTACGGAAAAAGACTATGAAAAGCTGTCTTCGGCAGTGAACAATGCAGACGGGGCGGCTGGCCGGATGGCGGAAATCATGATGGACAACCTGGATGGAGCCATCACTCTTTTGCAAAGCGCAACGGATGGAGTGAAGCTGTCCTTTGGGGAAAGGTTGGCCCCTTATGTCCGGGGAGTTGCGGAATGGCTGACAGAATCCATGCCCATGGTGGAGAAAGCGTTGGACAGCCTGATGGATACCGTGGACAAACATGTGGATGCAGCCCGTCGTAAACTGGACGGGATTGTAAAATCGGAGGAATGGCAGGACGCGGATTTCTTCGGAAAAGCAAAAATTTTATGGGATGACTTCATTGTGGAGCCATTTGGCGAATGGTGGAACGGCACCGGGAAAGCGAAGATTGCAGATATTGCCGGTGATATCGGATCCGGCCTTGGAACTGGCTTAAGAACAGGAATCATGACGCTGCTTGGCATTGACGTATCTAACACACTGGACGAAGGGGCAAGCATTGGAGCTTCTTTTGCCAGAGGCTTTTCGGAAGGATTTGATGTAAGCGCCATAACTTCCAAGTTGGGTGAGGCGCTGAAAGGGTTATTCTCCAATGCGGCGAAATTGTTGCCAGGCGGTGAATCTGCAGATTTATCTTCTTTCTTTTCTGCAGCCCTGTTGATGAAGATGGCGAAACCAATGATTGGCATGGGCCGTGGGGTGTATTCCCTTGGAAAAGGGCTGTTCGGAGCTCCGGCGGGAGGAGGCGCATCCCTGATGGGAAGCCTGATTGGATCGGCTGGAAACGCAATGGTCAGTGGTTCAGGCCTACTGGGAATGCTGGCGAATGTTGGGTATGGGTTGTCAGGAGGCAGCGGTACAGCAGGAATGTATTTTGGCAATATGGCGGGTGCAATGTCTGGTGGTTCCGCTGCGCTTCTTGGTGCAGGTGCCACAGCAGGCGGACTAGCAGGAGGAGCAACAATTATTAGCGGCGGTATTGATTTTTATAAAGCATTAAAATCTGAGAACAAAGAAGAAGCGGCTGCATATGGTGAATCAGGGGCCTGGAAAACAATGGGGGTTGGCGCCGGCGCACTGGCTGGGGCTTCTATTGGAGCTATGTTTGGAGGAATTGGAGCGGTGCCTGGAGCTTTAATTGGAGCCGGAATCGGCGGCATTGCCGGTTGGGTGAAAGGCAATAAAGTCAAGGAGGAATACCAGGAAAGCGTTGAGGAAATGCAGATGGAAGCTGAAAAGGCGCAGAAAGTATTTGAGGCCACTGGGTTTGAAATTGATGATGTGAAATTCCGGAATGAAGCTCTTATGGAAATGTTGGAAGACACAGAAGTGGCAACGGAACAATTTGCGCAGTATTTCCAGGAATCATGTGCAGATGTCATGAAAAATGCTTTTGGAGATATGAAGTTGTCCCTAACGGAAATAAAAGAACTGGCGGGGGATCTGACCTTTGGCGGCATGGCCGAAGGGCTGGATGCCTTCCGTGCTGCAGCGGAAACTGCAGAAGGTTCCCTCATTTCTTTCAAAAATGCTGGCTCTGCGCTTGCAAAACAAAACTGGAATGCAAACCTTGGGCTGAAACTATCTGCAGAGGATCAGGAAGGGTACCGGGAATCCATTGACAGTTACGTTACGTCTGCTCAGGATTATCTGAAAGACAGCCATTATGAGGCGACAGTGGCATTGAAACTTCTGACTAAAGGGGATGACGTAAAAGGGCTGGATGCCATGTATGGAGATTATGAGACGCAGGTTAATGAAATCCAGGCAGAAATGCAGAGAGTTCTGTCAGAATCATTGACCGATGGCATCATTTCCACGGAAGATGTTCTTACTGTAAAAATTGGCGATACGGTGATGGAGATAAATGAGGCGGATGCGATTGCACAGTTGCAGGAGCAGATTGCGGAAATTACTGAAAAAGTGTCACATGCGGAAGAAAATGCAGGATTTGAAAGCCTGAAAATTAAGTATGGCGGCGCAGCTTTAGATGCAGACACTTTTACACAGCTTCAGACGGAATTGCAGGAGAACGTCGCACAGTCACAACAGACTTATGATGATGCATTAAGAGTGTCTCTCAGGAACATTAACCTAGAGTTGGAGGAAGGGGCTATCTCTCAGGAAGAGTACGATAATTTATATCAACAGTTGGAAGAAGGATATAATGGGCAGGTAGGTTCCATGGCCCTCCGGGTGGAAGAGTTTCAGCTTGACGCAATTGCATCCGCATTTTCAAAGGAACTGGACGGCATATTGCCAGAGCTGCAAGGAAGTATGACGGAAAAGCTGAGCCAGGCCATGAATCATGCCCTGGCGGTAAAACCGGACGTTTCTGAATGGGACACTTCTTTCATGGCTGGTATGTTTGATTTAGACGGGCTGGAAGGAGAAGTTCAGAGGAACTTGGAACAGCTGCTGAAATCAACCGCAGCAACAATTCCTCAAAGTTATGCCTCAGCGTTGAATGAAAATATGCTTACCACAGTCCCTTCTATGGAAGAAATGATGGATTCTCAGGAGATGCTTTCCCCGTACAGCAAGGCCGGCAACACTTATGGGACTACAATGACAACGGGGATTCAGCAAGGGATTGAGGCAGGGAGCCCGCAGCTTCGCAGTTCCGCGGAACATGCAGTGACAAATGCATTTAATACGCCATTTAGTGTGACCGCAAAAGTAAACATTACTCCGGATTATAACCTGACTGCCGGTGCAGGGGCGGTCGGCTCAGCGCTTGCGTCCATGCTTTCCAAAGGTGGAAACAACATAGGCAAAGGAAATGGAAAGATAGGCGGACACGCATCCGGCGGCTATGTCAGCGGAGGTCCGCAATTATCCTGGTTGGCGGAAGAAGGATATGGGGAATTTGTTATACCAACAAATCCAAGCCGTCGCGCCAGGGCATTGGAACTTTATGAGCAGGCAGGAGCTGCATTAGGGGTGTCCGCTCATGCGGATGGAGGTTATGTGGGAACCCCTATATTCGGGGACAATGAAAACAATGACACCGGGGATGCGGCACAGCCATACATTCCTGTGGATTCCAGCATGGAGCCTAGCATTTCAAGCGCTCCAGTACAGATAAACGTAAATTTGGCGCCTGAGATTGTAATTAATAGCAGTGATGGGCAGAGTGAAGCAAGCATTGTACAGGCAATCCGGAAGCATATGCGTGAATTGGCGGATGAGGTTGGCGGTGAAATCGCAGGGATGTTGATGGAAGTGTTTGGCAATGCGCCCCTGAAAGGATAATGATTATGAGCAGCGAAACAGGCATAATTCATGGGAAAGGACAGACAGTGTTGCGCAGGAAAGGCCCGATTAATGAGGGCAAGCGGAAGAAAAGAACGTCAGACTCTTACCTGATGGAAAAAATACCAAAGAAAAAAGCCAGCATTAATATTAAGCTGGTTACGGCTGGGAAGAAAAAGAAAAAATTCGTCTTCCCGGCCCTTCCTGAGAAGATTACATGTAAAAGCGCAGCAAAATACCAGAGCTTTGACATTTTGTCTAAAGGGACTGTAAAAATTCCCAAAGGCACGGAAGTAAAGGAAGTCTCTTGGGAAGGGGAATTCTTCGGGAAGTCGAAGAAAAAAGAAGCGATTGTAAAAAAGTCAGCATGGAAAAAGCCCTCAGCCTGCGTAAAAACGTTGGAAAATTACATGAAAAAAGGCACTGTGTTGAATCTGATCGTAACAGGGATCGGGATTAATTTGGACGTCACAATTTCCTCTTTCCAAACAGTGAATTACGGTGCTTATGGGAATGTCCGGTATTCCATCACTTTTGTGGAAAAAAGGCCCTTGAAAATATACACCACAAAGGAGAAGAAGAAAACTCGGAAGAAAAAAACGAAGTCTAGGAATGAGGCGGATCAGACCCAGGAATCGGCCGATTCCTCTTATACAGTAAAACAGAATGACACACTCTGGAAGATTTCTCAGGAGCATTATGGCTCCGGGGCGCAGTGGACAAGAATTTATGATGCGAATGCTGGAACCATAGAAGAGGCGGCGAGGCGGAACGGCAAATCCAGCTCCGATCACGGGCATTGGATTTACGCTGGGACAACGCTGACCATTCCTGCATAAGGAGGCTGGTATGATTGATTTATCGAATTTGCAGTACCGTTTAGTGGTTGTCGACGAAAAAGGGAAGCGTTCTAAGATACATGATTATGTGGAGAACCTCGGTTGGGAGGAAAATGAAAGGGAGCTTTCCACCCGACTGTCTTTTACCGTGAGGAATGATAAGACTTCAAAAGGGCGCCTGTCAAGTATGATAAAGCCGGGCTGTCTGCTTATTGTCTCAGCCACGGACGGAGTTTCCCTGGACCGGGAAGTGGCCAGAGGGTATGTGAACTCCTGGAATCCTTCTGTGCAGAACGGGGGAAGGGAATTAAAATGCGTTTGTTATGACGACCTTTATCATTTGCAGAAAAGTCAGGAGAACCTCTATTTCCCCTCCGGAACAGGAACAAAGTCGATTATTTCTGGCATCCTGCAGGCTTGGGGGCTCTCCTTGGAAAAATACGAAGGGCCAGATGTGGCCCATGGAAAATTGAAATTTAATAATCGCTATCTGTCAGACATCCTTTTAGAGCTTCTCGACGACGCAGTAAAAAAAGGCGGGCAAAAGTGTATCCTGCACGCCGTGAAAGGAAAAGTAGAAATTGTTCTTAGGGGAGGAAACGACAATGTTTATATTTTTAAAGGGGACAACATTAAGTCTGTCAGTGAAAGCAGGAGCATTACTGACCTAGTTACCCGGGTGACGGTGGTAGGACAGGCAGATGATGAAGGCAAGAGCAGTGTGGAGATGACGCTGGACGGTCTCACAAACTATGGAATCCGCCAGAGGATTTACACCCGTGGTTCAGAAGAAACCTTGGAGGCGGCAAAGTCTGCAGCCCAGGAAATTTTGAATGAAGACGGAACCATTAAAAAAGACGTTACCGTCCAGAGCCCGGATGTTCCCGTGATTCGTAAAGGAGATCGGGTTGAACTGGAATCCGGTCTGTCAAAAGGAAGCTTTTACGTGAAGAGCGTCCGCCATGATGCGGATTCCTGCAGCATGACTATGGAATTGGAGAAAACAGAAAGGGAGATCGTTAAAAAAGACACCTCAAACACGGCGAAGGAACATAATGTAGGAGATATCGTAAATTTCCATGGAGGGACGCATTATTACTCTTCTTATCCGGGGGCTAAAGGATATGCAGCAAGCCCAGGGCCAGCGAAAATAACAAAAAAGAACGGTTCCGGAAAGGCGCATCCATGGCATCTGATCCACACAGACAGCGCAAGCAATGTGTACGGCTGGGTGGATGACGGGACGTTTGACTAAGGCAACTCGAAAAGGCATTTGACGGAACGATTCCCCATAAAAACTGGGAATAAAGAAAGGAGGCGCAGGATGGCATATGAAGGTAATTCCGGAATAAGCAGGCTGGCAGCAGTGTTATCAGAACGGATGCGGAAAGAATCGGAATCCCCGCTGATTGTGGACTTCGGGGAAGTTCTGGAAGACGGAAGCCTGGTGACAAACACCTTTCCAGCGCCAGTTCCGAAAGGTGAGTATTCCATGTTAGGGAGCCTGGAGCCTGTTAGCCCGGGAAGCAGGGTGCTGGTGGCCTGGGTTTTTAGCGAAGCGGTGATTCTGGGAACAGTAAAAAGCTCTTAGAGGAAGGGAGATTATATGGCAGGGACATTGTTTCCGGTGTTTGAAGTTCCGGAGATTGTGGAAGAAAATGAGGAATACGACACCCAGTATAAAAGAAGCGCGAAATGGGACGCAGAGGTAGGAGATTTCGTGAGAGACGGGGCAAACCGTATAGTGGAATGCAATGGAAGAGAAGCGTTTATGATCTGGTGCTATAAAGCGGCGCAGACGGAACGCTACGCATGCTTGGCTTATCCGTCGGAAATCGGCGCAGAAATGGAAGAGGCCATGGGTGATGACGATGAAATGACCGTTGAATCCATGGTGGAGCGGACCATTACAGACGCGCTTCTGGTAAATCCCAGGACAGAAGCTGTCCAGGATTTTGAATTCTCCTGGGATGGGGATGAAATGCATTGCCGGTTTCAGGTAAAGGGGATAGAGTGGGAAGAACTTATCACGATTACAATATAAATGCAGTGGAAGGAGGCGGAAATGGATGCAGCTTGATTTTACATTGCCGGATTTTTTAGAAAACAATTCAGCGGAAGAGATTCACGAAAGAATGATGAATAATTTGCCAGATGACATTGACGACATGCCGGGCGGATTCCCTTATGATTTTACCAAGCCGGCCGCATTGGAAAAAGCGGAGCTTCTGGAATTCCATTTACCACGTTCGGTTATGATTGCTTTTCCTCAATATGCGTGGGATGAATGGCTGGATTTGCATGGAAAGCAGGTGCATTTGGAACGGCATGAAGCTCGAAAAGCGTCTGGGATTCTCCGTATTGCCGGGAAGGCTGGAACGGTCCTCGCAGCCGGGGCAGTGTTTTGCACACTTGCAACGGATTCCTGCTCTTCATTGGAATTTATTGCTGATCAAGAGTGCACAATCGGGGAGGACGGAACAGCGGAAGTGAATGTCACAGCGGCGGATCCGGGCTCTGAATCCAATGTTAAGGCGAATTTAATCACTATGATGGCGAAGCCGGTGAAAGGGATTACAGAAGTTTCCAATCCTGAGCAGATGCGAGGAGGGACGGATCGGGAAAGCAATGATGATTACTATGACAGAATTGCGGCTGAATATGAAAACAGCCTGACGTTTCTTGGGAATGACGGCGATTATATTCGGTGGGCAAAGGAGGCGGGGGCCGGGGACTGCATTGTGATACCTGCAGCGGAAGGGCCAGGTACGGTGAAACTGGTGTTGGTGGATGGGATGGGACAGCCAGCAGACGAAGCACTGGTGCAGGATGTCTATAATTACATTGTTTCTCCAGAGGACAGGAGTAAGAGGCTGTTGCCGACCGCTTGCGCAAAACTGATCTGCGGATCTGCCGTAACAGTAAAGGTGGATTACACAATCACTGGACTTGTGTATGACAGTACAACGGATCTGGAACAGATCCAGGAAGATTTTACGGCAGCGGTAAAAGCGGTATATGTATCCGCAAAGCAGCAGAACGTCCTGCGTTATAACGATGTGAGGCCGGTTATCTCCGACATCCCAGGAGTGACGGATTTTGAAGGGTTCTTGGTGAATGGAGAAATGAGGAATATCCATCTTGGCAGGGAGGAATATCCGGAAACTGCAAACTTGGATTTTAGTTAGGAGGCAGTATGAGTACGACAAAGAATATTGATTTGGAGAATTTTCCCACAAGCGAAAGCGCGAAAAGGCAGCTTGGCTATGTGACAGAAGGATTTTATGACAATTCCTATGTTGGAAAATGGCTGTTTCAGGTGATGGGGCTGGAATATGATGACGCGAAAAAGATTTTAGAAGAACTCCCGCAGCAGTTTTTTCCAGAAACTGCAACTTGGGGGCTAATGTACCATGAAATGAAATGGGGGCTTCCGGTCAGGGAAAATCTGGCTTTTGAGGAGCGTCGGAAATTAATTTTCCAGAAAAGGGATTTCCGGGCCCCGATGACGCCGCACCGGATGGAAACTTATTTTACGAATCTATTGGATTTTCAAGTGCATGTGTCAGACATTCATGATCCAGGAGAATATGATTTTCTGCCTGAGCATCCCAATGTTTTTCGGGTGGATTTTGTCGGGAATGGGACGCTGGATGCAAAGACCGTGAAGTCCATGTTGGACGGTTTGAAACAGTCCCATACGGTTTATATTATAAATGATCGAGTGATTATCGAACTGGATAACCAGAACTTGGAGAAAGCCGCCTTGCCTGGGATGAAAATAAAAATGTCCTGTCCATTCTGGCAGAAAGGCAGCTGGTTATTGGATGGAGATATATTTTTAGATCAAATCCTGAAGAAACTCCATATGAGGTTAAAACAGGGGGCTGCAGCGGTGGTAAACTGCGAACAGGCGGAAGCGTCCGCCCTATTAAAGAAGAATCTGTGGCGCATGGATGGAACATATAGGATGGATGGTACAAAGAAAATGAACGCAAAGATCACGGAGGAGGCATTATAAAATGGTGGATAAAACAGAGGCTGTGGTGACTTTGGTTGCACGTACAAAAATGATAAAAGCGAGGGCAGGGATCTCACCTCTTCCCAAAATCACCGGGATTGCCTTCGGGGATGGTGGAGTTAGCAACGACAACCAGGTTTTGGCGCCGGATGGAAACCAGACGGCTCTGAACCATGAATTGCTCCGGAAGCCGATAGATCGGTATACGGTTTTGTCTGACACAAAATGTAGATATGAATGCACGTTGGAACAGGGGGAGCTTACCGGAGCGTATATTAGCGAAGCTGCCCTTTATGATGCAGACGGAGATCTGGTTGCTATTAAGAACTTTTTACCTAAAGGAAAGGATAGTGACCTTGAAATGACAATACAGATGGATGATGAATTTTAGGAGGGGTAGACATGGCGAATTTTGAAATACCGGAGAATCCGGAATATACAAAAGAACTCCGTAAATTTGAGGAAGAAGATTTTGTGCATGCTGAATTATTTAATGCTGTGACGCAGGCGCTGCTTAATAATGATGAATTTTTAAGAAAAGTAATAGAGCAGTATAAGGCTGAGCTGCAAAGCAATCTGTCCCTGCAACAGGAAGAACTGACACAATACACCAACACAAAGATTAGCGATTTAATCGGCGGCGCACCGGAAACGCTGGATACTTTAAAAGAGGTTGCGGACGCGATACAGGAAAATGACGATGTTGTAACAGCCTTAACGGAAGCAATCGGAACAAAGCAGGGCAAACTCGGGATCGGAACTTTTACGAAAAACATTGACATTCTGGGAGAAGGCGGACTGCCACAGACCAGCAGCATATGCTGGTGCCAGTCTACGGTTGTAAGCGGAACATTACCATATGAATCCAGCAATACATACTGGTTTCTATTGAAAACGGATGTTGTGCTGGATAATAGTACGATAAGAAACCAGAAAGCCATTGTATGGGAAGCAGGGAAAACAAGCACGCTTGAGCGGTTGTTTACAAATGGCAAATGGTTTGCCTGGAAGAAATGCCTTCCAGTGGATGGGGATTTAAAAGATACCACAGTATCATTTACCAGTGGGGATGATCTAAATCCTACCGGATGGACGGCTATCGGCAAAATATTTAGCGGGGCGAAACTCAAAGACATACTCAATGGTTTTTCCACAGGGATTAAAAACTTGAGGTTTTTGTATAAATTAATTGGGACAACGGATATTTCCAAGATCGGTGATGGGACTTTGACCGGGATAGTTAGTGCACTAAACACCGATAAAGAATCCAGGAATTGGAAAGCATCAACTGTATCGTTCATGGATTGCACAAATCCGCCCACAGATATGGGAATCGAAGGGTTTCTTGATAAGAGGGTCATTCCGGAAGTATTTAAGGAAGTACCAATAGGTTATGCATTTAAAAATATTGTGTCAAGTAATCAGGGGCCGGCATATTGTGCTTTAGTGCTCTCCCACGCTTCTGGCATGTGTGGCGGCATTGTATTCGGGTATGATACGTATAAATTTACACAATTTTTATATAACAGAAACAGCGGATACCATGGCATAAGATTTCTTTAAATAGGATTATTAGCCGGAAGATCCAGGGATGCAAGCACAGTTGCATCGGTTACCGTTTCTTGTACCAAGGTGGGCACCATGGCTTTCCAGAATTCAGTTCCANGGGATGCGGAGATGCTATTCCAGCTTTTTTAGCTGGCTGTCTGCAGAGGGGTTGATAGGCCGGAACCCCTGCGCCGCCATCAAGCAGATAAAATACCGGAAAGAGGTCAAAAAGCCGTATTCAGCGGCGGAAATGGAGAAATTACGGAGGGCCTGCGCGAATAAAAGGGATTTGGCCCTGTTGGATTTTTTATATTGTACTGGCTGCAGGGTGTCGGAAGTGGCAAGGCTTAACATAGATGACATTGATTTTGAGAACATGGAGTGCACAGTCCTGGGGAAAGGAAATAAGGAAAGGACTGTGTACCTGTCAGAAGTGGCGGCCATGAATCTTGGGGAGTATCTTGCTTCCAGGGAGGATAACAACGAAGCATTATTTACTGGGAAAGGGACGGAAAGGCTTGGAAAAAATGGAATAGAGGTGCTTTTAAAACGGATAGGAAGGAAAGCCGGAGTGATAAACGTGCATCCGCACCGGTACCGCAGGACGCTTGCGACAAATTTATTGGATAGGGGCATGAACATCCAGGACGTGGCCGTGATTTTGGGCCATGCCGACTTAAAGACAACACAGGTGTACTGCTATATATCGCAAAAAAATGTAAAAAATGCGTATAGCAAGTATGCAACGTAAAAAAATAAAATAAATATTGGTTGTTTTGCGCTCCGGATAAATGCCGGAGTTTTTGTTATGCAGAAAATCAGGGGAACAGGAAATTTCCAGGGATCTAAGCTGCTTTTGGGGACAATTTGCTAAACACCGATATCCAGGGTTACAAGGATTATGTGTCGTACGTAAGGGGGATTGGTGGCAATTCGCAAGGATGGCACCGAATAGCAAGGAACCAGGGAAAATACAAAGGTGATTCATGCGTTATCAGTGTAAAACGCATTTGGAATCATAGTACCCCCGAATATCAAAAAATACAATTTTTGAGGGCGGGAAGAACACAAAAATTTGTCAGCCTGATAGCTTTTTCTGGGACGCATGTATGGACAAAAATTCGTGAAGCATACTATGAAACAGAAGATTGCTCATACTTAGAGATTTATCAAAGCGTAGTTGCTGCTAACTGGTGGTTAATTACTATAGAGGATGCCGTTGGATCATATGAGGGGGCAAATTCNGTGGATGGGGATTTAAAAGATACCACAGTATCATTTACCAGTGGGGATGATCTAAATCCTACCGGATGGACGGCTATCGGCAAAATATTTAGCGGGGCGAAACTCAAAGACATACTCAATGGTTTTTCCACAGGGATTAAAAACTTGAGGTTTTTGTATAAATTAATTGGGACAACGGATATTTCCAAGATCGGTGATGGGACTTTGACCGGGATAGTTAGTGCACTAAACACCGATAAAGAATCCAGGAATTGGAAAGCATCAACTGTATCGTTCATGGATTGCACAAATCCGCCCACAGATATGGGAATCGAAGGGTTTCTTGATAAGAGGGTCATTCCGGAAGTATTTAAGGAAGTACCAATAGGTTATGCATTTAAAAATATTGTGTCAAGTAATCAGGGGCCGGCATATTGTGCTTTAGTGCTCTCCCACGCTTCTGGCATGTGTGGCGGCATTGTATTCGGGTATGATACGTATAAATTTACACAATTTTTATATAACAGAAACAGCGGATACCATGGCATAAGATTTCTTTAAATAGGATTATTAGCCGGAAGATCCAGGGATGCAAGCACAGTTGCATCGGTTACCGTTTCTTGTACCAAGGTGGGCACCATGGCTTTCCAGAATTCAGTTCCATATGCCCCAATTGCATCTTCTATGGAAATTAACCAAATGTTATTATTGGAGTTTCTATTTTGGTAAATTTCTATGTATGTGGGAGAGTTTCTATTTTCCCGCGTTGCCCTTATTTTTGTCCACATGTGTTCATCAGAAAGAGCCGAAATACTTACAAATTTTTTTTTACTATAAGTACTCAAAAATTGCACTCTCTGGTATTCCGGAGCTGGGAGACTATATCCACGCTTAAGAGAGATTATGCATGAATTATAATCGGATATGCTTGTTACAGCTATGCGATACCAACCACTTGCACTGACACCGCCTCGAGCGGTCGTAATATATCCATTGACAGCCTGAATATCGGTGTTTAATGCACTATAGAAAATGGAGGGTTGGAAGGGAGAGGGAGAAGAAAATTAAGGGAAACTGTGTTTGCAATCTTTCAGTGGATATGGTATGATTCTGGGCAAGAGCAACCGTGTTGCAAGGTGGACAAGCCTCCCTCACTTGAGAAAGAGGGGAGGTGGTGCAGATGGATACATACCAGATTTTGAGCCTGTTATTTTTAGGCGGTAACTTTCTAATTGCACTGCTTGCCTATATAGATAGGACAAACAAGCGAAAATAAATAAGCCTACCTTGTACTTGGCCGTGCAGGTAGGCTTTTGACTAACTGGGAGGCTAACCACTTTGTGGGCGGTTGCTCTTTTCCATGCCTTTAATATAGCATATATGTGGATTGGTTGCAAGGAAATTTTTAAGTGTGATATGCTTGTGCTGGAGGTGATGGCATGGATTTAAGAGAACAGATTATACAGAAAATCATGCAGGCCCTTGATGGCCGAACGGATGCGGGAACAGTGGACATTGTTCAGGATATCTTGATAATTGAACTGAATAACTACGAGATCCAGGAACGGTGCACAGATGTGGCGTTGGCAGATGACAGCGCGGACAGAATGCTGAAGAAGTTTCTGGCCACGAAAAGAATTGAAGGGATTGCGGAATCAACGTTACTCAGATACGCAGAGGAAAACAAAAAACTGATACG
>CAJTFX010000026.1 GCA_910575555.1 Lachnospiraceae bacterium
CCTCCTCTCTTTTATGGGTGTGCGAAAAAATAGTTTGGTTGTTAATTCTATTATCTCGCATCTCCCCATAAAATGGGAGGTTTTTTTACGAAAAATTTTTAAGCGTCAGTGCTGTAAAGATCCAGCAGCTCCTCAATTGTCTGGTTTTTGATTTTCCGATTTTAGAATTCAACAAGTGCACATATAATATTCCAATGTGCACCTGCATATATTGGAAACAGAACATCGAAAATTAATTAACTGCTATATTAATGCAGAATATGCTTTCAAGAACGCCGGACAAAAAACGCAGGCGTAGTGGTCTACGTCGAGGCTTTTTGTCCTGTGCTATCAGAAGTACAGACAAGTGAAAATGTCAGTTAATAATTATTCGATGTACTAGTGTTCCACAACATCCCCCGGAAATTGAATTCCTGCCGCTATCCGGGCGGATTCTATAATTTCCATAACCATTAACATAACCTTCAGATTCCTGTCATTCCCGGCATAATCGTCATTTTGAATCATCTTTGTCATATTCCGGATCTCATAAAGCCAGCGGTTGGGATTTTCCTGATGATTGAACGTCTCCTCTTGTTCCCTGGTTACCACTTGCACTTCCGCAAGGCCGTTGCTGCCGCCTTTGATATAAATGTATCCGTTTTCCCCTTCAATCTGGACATAATTCACGCCCCAGGTATCCTTTGCCCCGGCTGCTTCACTGATAAATCCGTCGTACTGCATCACAAGAACGCCGGAAGTGTCGGCAAGACTGCCGTAACGGTTGGGATAGTAGGTAAAGGACTGGGGCATTCCAAATAATGCCGCATTCAGGTACACATTGTAGAAATTGATATCCATCAGGCAGCCGCCGCCGAATTCAGGATTGAAGATATTAGGGACTTCGCCTTTTTTTACCAGATCATAACGGCTGGAATACTGGCTGTAATTGCTGAGCACAAGCTTGATTTTGCCCACTTTGGGAATCTCCCGCTTTAAGATTTCCAGATTCGGCAGAAACGCCGTAGGCACTGCATCTATTAAAAACAGCCCCCGTTCTCTGGCAAGCTCCACAAGTTCCCTGGCCTGCTGGGCCCTGGTGCAGAAAGGCTTCTCGCAAATAACGTTTTTTCCGGCAAGAAGCGCGGCTTTTGTCTGTTCGTAATGTAAAAGATTGGGAGACGCCACATAGACAAAGTTGACGTTTTCATCCGCAAACATCTCATCCAGGTTCGTGTATACTTTTGACACGCCGTATTGAGCCGCCAATTCCTGACCTCTCTCCCGGGTTCTGGAATATACTGCAGTGCAGGCGATTCCTTCTGTCATCTGAACGGCATCCAAAATAGTATGGACAATGGGGCCGCTTCCTATGGTTCCAAGACTGATTTTTTCCATAATTCTGTTCTCCTTATCTGCAAAATGATTTGCCCGATCCAGATCAAAAACTCACTTCAATCATGGATTCCCATAACCTGAAGTGAGTTTCTGTATTTCCCTTATCAGGGATAACCTGCTTTATTTATTATAGCAGACAATCTTGCCGAAATCTGCTTTCAGAGAAGCGCCGCCAACCAGTCCGCCGTCGATATCCGGTTTGGAGAACAATTCTGCCGCATTTCCTGCATTTACAGATCCGCCGTACTGAATACGGATTGCATCTGCAGTTGCCTCGTCATATACTTCTTTGATGCAGGCACGGATTGCTGCGCAAACTTCTTCTGCCTGGTCGGAGGTAGCAGTCTCTCCGGTTCCGATTGCCCAGATTGGCTCATAGGCAATCACTGCGCCCTTTGCCTGTTCTGCAGTTACATTCTGGAATGCAATTTTAATCTGCATACGAATCCAGTCAATGTAAATGCCCTGTTTTCTCTGTGTCAGAGACTCTCCGCAGCAGATAATCGGAGTAATGCCGTGTTCAAATGCTTTCAGAACTTTCTTATTAACTGTTTCGTCTGTCTCAGCAAAATACTCTCTTCTCTCAGAATGGCCGATTACCACGTATTTCACGCCTGCGTCTGTCAGCATATTGGGAGCGATTTCTCCTGTATATGCGCCGCTTTCCTCAAAATACATATTTTCTGCGCCAATGTTGATGTTGGAGCCTTTTGCTGCTTCCATTGCAGGAATAATGTCAATGGCCGGCACGCAGAATACTACGTCCACATCCTCGTTTGCCACCAACGGTTTCAGTTCATTTACCAGAGCAACTGCTTCGCTCGGAGTTTTGTTCATTTTCCAGTTGCCTGCAATAATTTTCTTTCTTGCCATAATCTTATCCTCTTCTTAGATTTTATTTTCAAAAAGTCCCCATGCCTGCCAATTTCACAGAGCATTTCAAACTTTCTGCCATTTTTAATTTTATTTGTTGGTTGCTGCCGCCACGCCTGGAAGCTCTTTGCCTTCCAAAAATTCCAGGGAAGCTCCGCCGCCGGTGGAAATATGGCTCATCTTGTCGCCGAAGCCCAGCTGATTTACTGCTGCTGCAGAGTCTCCGCCGCCGATAATGGTGGTTGCATCGGTTTCTGCAAGCGCTTTTGCCACTGCAATGGTTCCTTCTGCAAGGGTTGGATTCTCAAATACACCCATAGGCCCGTTCCATACAACGGTCTTTGCAGATTTCACTGCCTCTGCAAACATTTCTGCAGTCTTTGGCCCAATATCGCATCCTTCCCGGTCTGCAGGCATATCTTTTGCATCATACATAATTACGTCTACCGGAGCGTCAATGGGATTGGGGAATTCTGTAATTGTTGCAGAATCTACCGGAAGCAGTAATTTTTTGCCAAGCTTCTCAGCTTTTGCAATCATTTCTTTACAGTAATCTACTTTGGTGTCATCCACCAGAGATTTTCCGATTTCGTATCCCTGCGCTTTTAAGAAAGTATAAGCCATGCCGCCGCCGATAATCAACGTATCGCATTTTTCCAGAAGGTTGGAAATAACATTCAGCTTATCCGCTACTTTTGCGCCGCCTAAAATTGCAACGAAGGGTCTTACCGGATTCTCTACTGCATTTCCAAGGAAATCAATTTCTTTCTGCATCAGATATCCAACTGCTGCAGTATCCACCAATTCTGATACGCCTACATTGGAGCAGTGCGCTCTGTGAGCGGTTCCGAACGCGTCATTTACAAACACATCGCAGAGAGAAGCAAGATCTTTGGAGAATGCTTCGCCGTTTTTGGTTTCTTCTGCACGGTAACGGGTATTTTCCAGTAAAATCACTTCGCCGTCCTTCATAGCCTCTACAGCTGCTTTGGCATTGGGGCCCACCACTTCCGGATCAGCGGCAAATTTCACTTCCTGTCCCAACAACTCTGTAAGTCTTGCCGCCACCGGAGCCAGAGACAATTCCGGTTTGGGTTCTCCCTTTGGTTTGCCAAGGTGAGAGCAGAGAATTACTTTTCCGCCGTCTGCAATCAATTTCTTAATGGTGGGAAGCGCTGCCACCAGACGGTTCTCGTCTGTGATTTTTCCTTCTTTCAAAGGCACGTTAAAATCGCACCTGCAAAGCACGCGTTTGCCCTTTACATTGATGTCGTCTACTGAAACTTTATTTAAAGACATAATACATTTCCTCCTGTTTGATAATGTAAACCGCTTTCTGTTTCATATGCATCAAAAAGAGCCCGGTCCTTAAAAGACCGGACCCTTTTTGAGTCTTAGGAGCGGTTCAGAGGAACTGAGCTCTGAACCGTTCTGTATCTGCACTCTGACAGCCTATCGCTTCAAAAGCAGTCTGCCGTGCAGGATTTTAATTCTTATGCTAATTCACTGAAATATTTGATTGTACGAACCATCTGGCTTGTGTAGCTGTTCTCATTGTCATACCAGGAAACAACCTGTACTTCAAATAAATCATCAGAAACCTTGGAAACCATGGTCTGTGTAGCGTCAAATAAGGAACCGAATTTCATTCCCACGATATCGCTGGATACGATTTCATCTTCATTGTATCCAAAAGATTCATTAGCTGCTGCTTTCATAGCTGCATTGATTCCGTCTACAGTTACATCGTTGCCTTTAACAACTGCTGTTAAGATTGTGGTGGAACCTGTCGGAGTCGGTACACGCTGTGCAGAACCGATTAATTTGCCGTTTAATTCCGGAATAACAAGGCCGATTGCCTTAGCAGCGCCTGTGCTGTTGGGAACAATATTCACTGCTGCTGCACGGGATCTTCTCAGATCGCCTTTTCTCTGAGGTCCGTCTAATGTCATCTGATCGCCTGTGTAAGCGTGGATGGTGCACATAATACCGGACTGGATTGCAGCATATTTGTTCAAAGCGTCAGCCATAGGAGCCAGGCAGTTGGTGGTACAGGAAGCTGCGGAGATAATAGTATCTTCTGCCTTCAATGTCTCATGGTTGGTGTTGAATACAACAGTAGGAAGGTCATTTCCTGCCGGAGCAGAGATAACAACTTTACGTGCGCCTGCATTGATATGAGCCTGTGCTTTGTCTTTGGAGGTGTAGAATCCGGAGCACTCCAGAACAACGTCTACCTTTAATTCTCCCCATGGGCAGTTATTTGCATCCGGGAAAGCGTAGATCTTGATTTCTTTTCCATCTACAGTAATGGAATCGTCACCAGCAGTTACTTTGTCTGCCAATGCATATTTTCCCTGAGATGAATCATACTTTAACAAGTGCGCCAACATTTTAGGACTTGTTAAATCGTTGATTGCTACTACTTCGTACCCTTCTGCACCAAACATCTGTCTGAATGCCAAACGGCCGATACGTCCGAAACCATTGATTGCTACTCTTACTGACATGTTAATTCCTCCTAATTTTGAATGAATTTTGTTTTTTCTTTGGATATATTACCCAACTTGTCTATATTTTAACTAATATCGTGGAAAAATTCAAGGGGCTTTTTTAACTTTGTTAAATTTTTCATTATCTCGTACTTTTTTTGGTGAAAACATACATTGACAGACTCCCATCTGTTTCGTCTGATCCGAATTTCTATTTGACATTGCCCGCCGTCTGAATTATGATCTTTTTAAATCCGACATACGAAAAGGAGGACATTCTCATGCTTTGGGACACACATATGCATACGCATTTTTCCACAGACAGCCAGGCAAAGCCCGAAGAAATGATTCAGGCTTCCATCCGGGCAGGGGTGGACGGCATCTGTTTCACCGATCATCTGGATCTGGATTACAATGCATCTCAGACAGAATTCAACCTGGATATCCCCGGATACTTTCAGGAAATGCAGAGAATTCAGCAGCATTATTCCGGTAATTTCCCTGTTCTGGCCGGAATAGAAATCGGGCTGCAGCCCCATCTTGCAGACCGGCTTCCTCAGATCATTGAAAGTCATCCCTTTGACTTTGTCATCGGTTCTTCCCATGTGGTACACGGCCAGGACCCTTATTTTCCGGAATATTATCTGGAAAAAACAGAGATGGAAGCATATCGGGAATATTTTGAATCTATTCTGGAAAATCTGGCTGTATTTGACTGTTTTGACGTATACGGACATCTGGATTATGTAGTCCGCTACGGCCCCACCAAAAATGAAAATTACACTTATGAGCAGTTTTCAGATGTATTAGAAGAAATTCTGCGTATTCTGGTGGAAAAAGGCAAAGGTCTGGAGCTGAACACCGGAGGCTTCCGGTACGGGCTTGGCCATCCCAATCCCACAGAACCCATTCTGAAACGTTATCGGGAACTGGGGGGTGAAATTGTCACAGTGGGGGCAGACGGACACAGGCCGGAGCACGTTGCTTTTGATTTTGCGAAGGTTCCGGAAATATTGAAGCAGGCGGGATTTGAATATTATACGGTGTTTCAGGGGAGAAAGCCGGTGTTTTACAGGCTGTAGGCTGAAATTACTGCAAACGGATTAACAGCTTGTCTTTGGATACGGACGGGAATACCGGATCGCCCTTTGGCACGCAAACCGGGCAATGCCCCTGAATTGTTTGCTTAGCCAAAGGGCGATCCGGTATTTCCTGTGTATCCAATTACGGTTTGTTTGCCTTTATTTATTCTGCCAAAGGATGAAACAGTATTTCCTGTGTATCCAAATATGGCTTGTTCGCTTAAGTAAACATTCGCAACTATTTTTCTTTGGTAAACATATTTTCATTCATTATTAAAAGCTGCTATATTCAAAATAATTTTATTTCTCCAATTCTCCAGTCTTGCTGCCATCTGCAAGGCTGTACTCCTCAATTCTGCCATTGGCGCACATCAGATAAAAACGTTCTCCGATATAGGTTCCCCGCACTGTATGGGAGTAAACTTTGCTGTCACTGCAGTCGATTTTCATTTTCTCCTGGAAAGCGCCGTCTGCATACGTAAACAATACATACTCAAGACGGTAATCCTCTTCGTAATCTTCCGCAGAAAAGCCGAAGAGATTCTTGTCTGTGTCAATAAACACTGATTTGTAGTCATACAAAGCCATGGCGTAATCGTAGGGCAGCATAAGTTTCGACTGTTCTTTCACATCTGAGGGGTCAGAAATATCAAACATAGACAGTTTCATTCCGTCTGTGGCCCCGGTTTCTTCGTCTGCCTCCATGCCGATTCCCAGAAGAAGATTTTCTCCATAAAAATGCAGGTATTCTGAAAATCCGCTGATTTTCAGTTCTCCCAGAACCTTCGGCTTTTTGGGATTTGACAAATCTACGGAAAACAGCGGATCGGTCTGCCGGAATGTGACAAAATAGCCGGCGTTTCCCATAAATCTTGCAGAGTAAATCCTCTCGTCTTTTGCCAGATTTTCAATCTTTCCTGCTGTTTTTAAATTTTCATCCAATACATACAGGCTGTTGGAAGTCTCAACATCAATTCCGTCATTGCCTATCACTTCACCAGTAATATCGTCCTTTACCTCCTGTACATTCTGGCTCTCTACCGTGGTTACCATGCGAAGATATCCTTTGTACTCGTTCATTGCCATATCATCCAGCAGAATTCCCTTTACCGTACCTTCCGCCTCTTTTTTCATAATTCCGTCCTGATAGGAAAAACGGAATATTCTGGTGCTGTCGCTCTGTTTTCCCTCTGTTCCGTAATCTACATACATACTGTCCGTCACATAAATACTGTTTTGGCTGACATAAAACCTGTCTGCTCCCGTCACAATAGCTGTTGTATCCGTAAATTGATCCGGCTGTTCCATATTGATGGAAGCCATCACCAGATAGGCCGCCGTCTTTGTATCTTCCGGCAGATAAATCTTCTCCGGCGCCAGAGGCTCCCCGTCAACTTCGGGAATATATGCCTGATAATCTTTTTCCAGTCTGGGCCGGTAAGCATTGCAGGCCGTAAAAAAGTACAGATATCCGTCAGAAATTCTGGAATCCCTGTAAGTTCCTTTTAACGTAAAGGTGTGATACAATTCCGGATTCTTCCGATCTTCAATATTATAGATATGAATTTTGCTGTAAGACATTTCCCTGTAATCCTCTCCCGGCCCATAAGAAAACATCTCATCCACAACCCCTTTTACACTGTCCAGGAAATTCCCGCTTTCCTTATCTTCCTCCTGCACATCATTGACCCAGCCGCTTTCCACCACTACCAGACTGTCCTTCCACACATAGATTTGCTGAATTTCATGATCAAATTCCTCAATTCTGGACGCTTCTTTCAACCCGTCCCTGGTGTCTGCAATCTGCACTGCCTGTCTGCCGGTCCGATCCTCAAAAACCACCTGGTAAAGATACCGCCCGTCATTTTTAATAATATCAGCTTCCTCAACTTCTGCTTCCTGCTGATTGGTTTTTCCATAATCCTTGGAACCGGAGCTCTCCTTGGGACTGCTGTTTTCCGCTCCTGCATCTTCCACTGTGCTCTCCGCAAACAGCTCTGCACCGCCTTCTCCCCCTGTATCTGCTCCTGCAGAATCCGTTGAGCGCTCTTCTACATAGGCTGTCATTTTATCCTGTTCTTTCCAGATGTCTGAAAATGCATCGTACAATTCCTGATAGGAAGCTCCTTTCTCCGTCTCCTTCCCGGCCGCTTTTTCCTGAGACTGCTTTGTCTCCAGTTCTTTTGGAACACCCCGTTCCCAGTCTATGGTTCGGCCTGCTGCAAACAGCACCACTGCCAGAAAGGCAGCGGCCGAAGCTGTCGCGCACCACCATTTGCGGTAACTCTTTTTCTCTTTTTTCTCTTTCATAGACTTTCCTCCTTTCTCCTCCATAGCCTGTTTCAGCCATTTTTCCATCTGCCTTGGCTGCAATTTGTCCGGAATCGGCTCTGATTCAGCAGCTTGTTTCACATATTCTCTTATGGTTTCCTCTGTCCATTGCTCCTTCAATTCCTGCTTTTCCATCATCACACCTCCAGCTTCTTTTTCATTTTTTGAAGCGCCCTCCGGTACTTGGAACGGATGGTACTGTGATTCATATTCAGCATATCCGCAATTTCCTCGCCGGTATATCCTCCCAATACAGAAAATGCCACAATAAACCGTTCCTCTTCTTCCAGTTCTCCAAAGACCTGTTTTACCGCAGATGCCATGGCAAAATCTGTTTCCTTTGACAGAATTCTCTCCTGCTCCGGAGATATCTCCTCAATATCTTCCTCCCTGCGAAACCAGGTCTGCATTCTTTTTTTGCATCTATTTGCCAGAATGCGCATGATCCAAGGCCCAAATTTGTCTTTCTCTTTCAGCTGGTAAAACTTCTCATAAGCAGCCAGCGCCGCATCCTGCACCGCATCTTCCGCTTCCTGCCGGTTTTGCAAATAAAACAGGGCTGTACGGTACATCTGCGGATAAATTTTTTCATAACACCGCATAAATTCTTCCATATGAGGCTCCCTCCTTAAGTAAAACGGATATCCATAATCTATACGCAAGCGTATACGAATCTGACCAATGATTTGCTGTTCTTTCTGAAAATGAATGAATTCCTTTTAGTGCGGACTTCTTATTATTCCTGCGGTTCAATATTTCTGGATACGGAGGTCACTGCTGAAATCCACTCTTATCTTTTATGAGTCTTTTTTCTTCTGAAATGTTGCATCCATGAAAATAAATTTTTATTTCCCTGCAGTAATATTGAACCGCCGGAGTAAGATTAGCCTGTCATCCAAAATACAGGCAGATACCCCGGAACATGCTGAAAAACTGCTCCGGGGCACCTGCCTGCACCTGTTTTAATCCTTAAATTGTCAGCAAATCATCGCTCCGTCCACAGACAATACTTCCCCAGTTACATATCCTGCCAGATCGCTTGCCAAAAACAGGAAAGCATTTGCCACATCCTCCGGTTCCCCTACCCTGCGAAGAGGAATTGCCTGTATCATAGGCTGTATCACTTCATCCGGCAGCGCTGCCACCATATCCGTTTTCGTGATGCCGGGCGCTACTGCATTGACCCGGATATGATACGGCCCCAGCTCTCTTGCCAGAGAAAGGGTTAAACCGTTTACTGCAAATTTGCTTGTAGGATATGCAACACCTGCCGGCTGTCCGTTTCTGCTTACCATGGAACTGGTGGAAATGATGCATCCTCCGCCCTGCTCTTTCATAATGGCCACTGCGGGCAGTACGGCATGAAAGATTGCATTGACATTCAGGTTCATCACCTTTTCAAAGTGTTCAGCTGTGCAGTTTACCGTAGGAGTATTGTCAGAAATTCCTGCGTTGTTCACCAGAATGTCAATTCTGCCATACTTCTCTTTCACAGCATTGATCTGAGCTGCCACTGCCGCTGCGTCAGCCAAATCCGGCCAGGCCCCTTCCACCGGCCATTCTGCATTCTCTTCTTTCAGGGAAGCAAGGGCTTTGTCTACCGTTTCCTGACGGGAACCGAAAAGAACTACCGTTGCGCCGTTTTCCAGAAACTTCTTTACCGTGGCATAGCCAATTCCCCTTGTTCCACCTGTAATTACTGCTATTTTTCCTTTTAACATATGGTCTCCTTTCTCACTTCATACACGATATAATCAAAATATAATTTCATATTCTCATTATATCACTGTTTGGCCCAATGATACAGATTAATTTCATCCTGATTTTCTGAAACGCTCCGAAAGTCAAAACCCATACGCTGCATGTCAGCCCTCCGCCATGCCAAGTCCCGGCATTTTCCCGGTGTAAAGCTGATAATATTTCCCCTGCTGCGCAATCAGGTCATCATGGGTGCCGCGTTCAATCACCCGTCCCTGTTCCAGTACCATAATGCAATCGCTGTTGCGGACAGTAGACAGCCTGTGGGCAATTACAAAGGTGGTTCTTCCTTTCATCAATTTATCCATCCCGTCCTGTACCAGCCGTTCTGTTCTGGTATCAATGGAACTGGTTGCCTCGTCCAGAATCAGCACCGGCGGATCTGCCACTGCCGCCCGGGCAATTGCCAAAAGCTGTCTCTGCCCCTGACTTAAGTTGGCGCCGTCCCCGGTGAGCATGGTCTGATAGCCTTTGGGCAGCCTGCGGATAAACTGATCTGCATTGGCCAGTTTTGCAGCGGCAATCACTTCTTCATCCGTGGCGTCCAGTTTCCCATATCTGATATTCTCCATTACCGTATTGGTAAAAAGATGGGTATCCTGCAGCACAATGCCCAGAGACCGGCGCAAATCCGCCTTTTTAATCTTATTGACGTTAATTCCGTCATACCGGATTTTTCCGTCCTGAATATCATAAAACCGGTTGATCAGATTGGTTATGGTGGTCTTTCCGGCTCCGGTGGAGCCTACAAAAGCAATCTTCTGTCCTGCATTGGCAAACATTTTCACATTATGCAATACAATTTTCTCTTCATTATATCCAAAGTCCACATCATCAAACACCACGTCCCCGGTCAGTTCAATATAATCCGTCGTTCCCTGGGCCTGATGGAAATGCTTCCAGGCCCACAGCCCTGTCCTCTGTTCTGTCTCCGTCAGGACGCCGTTTTCTTTTTTGGCATTCACTAAAGTCACATAGCCTTCATCTGTTTCCGGTTTTTCATCCAGAAGGGCAAACACACGCTCTGCGCCTGCCATTGCCATCACCACGCTGTTTAGCTGCTGACTTACCTGATTGATAGGCATATTAAAGCTTCGGTTAAAGGTCAGAAAGCTGGCAAGTCCTCCCAGCGTAAATCCTCCGATTCGATTCAGCGCGAGAATTCCTCCTACCATGGCGCATACCACATAGCTCATATTTCCAAGCTGCAGGTTCACCGGCCCTAACATATTGGCAAATTTATTGGCATTATTTGCACTGGCAAACAATTCCTCATTCAATTCCTGAAAACGCTTCCTGCTTTCCTCCTCATGACAGAATACTTTCACGACCTTCTGGCCTTCCATCATCTCTTCAATATATCCGTTGACCTTACCCAAATCCCTCTGTTGGGCAATGAAATATTTACCGCTCCTGCCTGCAAATGTTTTCGTTGCAAAAAGCATAACTGCCACCATCAGAAGCGTTACCAGCGTCAGCGGCACATTCAGGAAAAACATGCTGATTAAAACACTTATCACGGTAATGCCGCTGGATAAAAGCTGCGGCATACTCTGGCTGATCATCTGACGCAGAGTATCAATGTCGTTGGTATAAACAGACATAATATCCCCATGGGAATGGGTATCAAAATATTTGATCGGAAGGCTCTCCATATGCGTGAACATATCATCCCTGAGATTCTGCAGTGTCCCCTGAGTCACTTTTACCATCAAACGACTATAACCCCAGGTGGAAAACGTTCCAATTCCATAAATCAGCGCCACCTGGAAAATAGCTGCCGCTAAAGGTCCGAAGTCCGGATGTTCCGCTCCAATCATAGGCAGAATATACACATCTATTAAAGTCTGCATAAATAAAGTTCCCCGGACATTTGCAAGCACCCCTGCCAGAATGCCCGCAACCACAAATATAATGTGAAATTTGTAATTGGCTAAAATGTATTTCATCAATCTGGCAAATAACTTTCCCGGATTTTTAATCTTTGGTTTGGGACCACGGGGGCCTTTCCCCATCGGGCCTTTTGGCTGCGTTCCCTGGCTCCCCGTATTTTCCTGTCTGGAATTCATCTTCTCTTTTCCTGCTTCTGCCATTATTTGTCACCTCCCGGCTGATCAAAGTCTCCTCCGCCCCCTGTCTGGGACTCATAAACGTCGCGATAAATTTCACTGCGCTCTAATAATTCCTCATGAGTGCCGAAATCTGACACCCTGCCGTTATCCATCACAATAATTCTGTCTGCATTCTGCACACTGGATACGCGCTGCGCAATAATCAGCTTCGTGGTATCCGGTATCTCGGTGGCAAAAGCATTCCGAATCCTGCTGTCAGTGGCGGTATCCACCGCACTGGTAGAATCATCCAGTATCAGAATCTTCGGTTTTTTCAGCAAAGCCCGGGCAATGCAGAGACGCTGTTTCTGCCCGCCGGATACGTTGCTTCCCCCCTGTTCTATGTGTGTATCATACTGGTCGGGAAACTGTTCAATAAATTCATGGGCGCAGGCCATTTTGCAAACTCTGACGCAGTCTTCTTTCGTTGCATTCTTATCTCCCCACCGGAGATTTTCCAGAATTGTGCCGGAAAACAGCACATTCTTCTGAAGCACTACAGAAACCTGATTCCGCAGCTCTTCCATATCATATTTTTTTACATCAATGCCTCCCACGGATACGCTGCCTGCTGTCACATCATAAAGCCGGCTGATCAGGTTTACAAGACTGGACTTGGCGCTTCCGGTTCCGCCGATAATTCCGATGGTTTCACCTGCATGGATTTCCAGATTAATATCCCTTAATACCAGTTCTCCCCCTTCCCCATTCCCGGTTTCTGACAAGGGCTTTGAATAGGAAAAATCCACATGTTCAAAGGTAATTCTTCCGTCCGGCACTTCCTTTACAGGATGTTTTGGGTTAGACAATGTGCTCTTTTCATTGATTACCTCTGCAATACGTTCAGCGCTTGCCGCACTCATGGTTACCATTACAAAAATCATGGACAGCATCATCAGGCTCATCAGAATATTCATGCAATAGGTCATCAGACTCATCAGCTGCCCTGTGGTCAGCTGATTGCTCACAATCATTTTGGCCCCAAGCCAGCTGATGGCCAGAATACATCCATATACGGCAATCTGCATCAGCGGCGCATTCCAGGTTAGAATCTTCTCCGCTTTGGTAAACATCTGATAAATATTGCCGCTGGCCCTGGTAAATTTCTCATTTTCATAATCCTCACGCACATAAGCCTTTACCACACGGATTGCTGAAACATTTTCCTGCACGCTGGCATTCATATCATCATATTTGGGGAAAATCTGCTTGAAATACCTCATCGCTTTTCCCATAATCAGAAACAGGCAGAAGCCCAGCACAATCACTGCAATCAAATAAATACTTGCCAGTTTTGCATTGATGAAAAAAGCCATGGCCATGGCGGTAATCATACTGATGGGCGCACGCACACACATACGCAGAATCATCTGATACGCGTTCTGTACATTTGTAATATCCGTAGTCAGCCGTGTGACAAGTCCGGCAGTGGAAAATTTGTCAATATTGGCAAACGAAAAACTCTGAATATTGTCAAACATGGCAAACCTTAAATTCCTTGCAAGACCTGTGGCCGCGCTTGCGCCGTATTTGGCTCCCAACATGCCTGCCATCAGTCCCAAAACAGCCAGTATCATCATTACTGCTCCTGTTTTGTAAATATAATTCATATCTCCCTTTTCCACTCCGTTGTCAATAATCGCCGCCATCAGCAAAGGGATCAGCATTTCCATAATCACTTCCAGTATCATGCAGGCAGGGGTAATCAAAGAATCCTTCTTGAATTCCTTCACCTGCCCTAAAATCGTCTTTATCATGCCAGTTCCTCCTGTATTCTCCATATATCAATCACCTTCCTTTTGATTCCCGGCAGCAAAAAGCCTGAAATCACTGCATGCGATATCCGCTTCCAGGTTCTCTTTTAACTTCCCTGCCACCGCAAGAAATACTTCCAGTTCCTCCGGCGCAATGTTCCGTTTGCACCGCTCTTCCAGTAAATCAATATCGTCAATATGCTGCTCATGAATGTTCCGGCCTTTTTCCGTCAGAACCAGTTTTTTCAAACGACCGTCTTTTTCCACAGATTCTCTACAAATATATCCCTTTTTCTCCATCAGTTTCACGATGCTTGTAACCGTAGATCTTGCAATGGAAAATTCTGTCTCTATATCCTTCTGAAATATATCTCTGTCAGCATTCTCGTACAGAAATCCCAGAATCCAGCCATGCATCACAGTTACCTCATCCATTCCTTTCTGACCGGTCTCATACGCAAACACATTGCGAAAAAACAGATTATCCAATGTCTTAATCTGAAACCCCAGCATATCTTTTCGATTCATTTCATGGTGTTCCTCCTTCAGTTCCGCAGTATTCCCAGAATGGCTGTTTGGCCATATCACAGGTATGCACATTACATAATAGTTTTATATCAAACTATTATATTCAGATAAATTTTAATGTCAAGAAGCTTTTTAAAAATTAATGACTGATAGAAACTGAAAAAGAATCTGCGCAGCGTAATCTGCGCTCACAGACTGCATGACACGGCAACGCGCAATCCAGGCAAAACGAGCATAGAAATCCGTAAAACAGAAAAAACTAAGTCAGCTTATGTACATACATCCGGGACAGTTCCGTCTCTCCTTCTCCCTGAACCATGCACAAAAATTCCCATCCATAACGCTCGTAAAAAAGCGTATGGTCTGTCAGAAGATACAGGGTATTGATGTTTTTTTCCTTCATATCCCTGCATACGAAATTCAGCAGCTCACCTGCAATGCCCCGGCGGCGAAACTCCTCTTCCACATACACAGCGCAGACATTGGGCGTCAAATCCTTTCGTTCATGAAAATCATTGGCTATGATGCCAAGTCCGCCTATGATTCTGTCTGAAGCTCTTTCTGCTTCTTCTGCACCGCCCATGGCTTCCTGTTCCCGACAGGCCGGGCAGGCCTTGAGATTTCTGTTCTCAACTGCCACGTACCATTGGGGAACAGGACGCTGGTTCTTCAGGCATTCCTCCATGCTCTCCCGATAGGCTTCCACCGGAATCTGCCATTTCTCATGAAACCATTCAGCGGCATCCTCCAGTAAATCCGGACGCTGCCGGATTGGTATGATTGTGTAATCTCTCATAATTTCCCATCCATTTCTAACAAGGTTTTTCTAATGCTAACACAAGAATTTTCATAAGTCAAGTACTTTTCGAATATATGTTCTAAAAACACTTGACATACAGGAGTGCAGATATATGATGGAAATTAAGATTCCCGTAGGACGTTCCGGTTTTGCAGATATTCGGAAAAACGGATACTACTTTGCAGATAAAAGCGGCTTTATTGAAGAATTGCTGAAAACAGACGCCACTCAGGTAACATTAATCACCCGCTCCCGCAGATTTGGGAAAACACTGGCAATGAACATGCTCGCGGAATTCTTCGATGTGCAAAAGGACAACCGGGAATTATTTCTTGGACTCGCAATCGCATCCAACACCCATCTTTGCAAGAATTGGATGAATCAGTATCCCACACTGCTTCTGTCATTCAAAAATGTGGACGGACTGGATTTTCCCAGCGCATATGCACAGCTTGTATCTGTACTGGCAAAACTCTATTTTTGAAATTTACTGTCCCTGGGATGTGGTGAATTATGTAAATTCTCTGATGTCAGACCCATCCTCCCCACCGAAGAATTTCTGGGAAAACACCAGTGATAACAGCATTATCCGCACCTTTCTGGACAGAACGGTCTTTGACGTCAATGACAAATTTGAGACGCTGCCTGCAGGAGGATATATTACAGAAGAAATAGAAGAGAACTTAACTTATGACGTTCTTGAGTCTTCCGAAACGAATCTGTGGACCCTTTTGTATCTGTCTGGTTACCTGACCAAAGCTTCGCCCCTGGAACTTTCAGAACAACCTTTGCCGCCCTGTTTGAAGCAAAACATGCCCACTCAGAAACATCTATGGAAGAAGAATGCATAAAAGCCTTACAGCAAATAGAGAACAGACAATACGGACAGAAAATAGAACAGGATGGATTTCGAAATGTATGCAGATATGGAATCGCATTTTTCCAAAAACAATGTCTGGTTAAGACAGATTCATGAAAAACCAACCGTTTCCGCACATGTTCAAAACGGTTGGTTCCACTCCTCTTTCCCATGGTATTACTCCGGCGTTAAATATATCAGAAAAAAATCCCAAAACTGTCAGGCGTTCCTACACTCCGGAATAAGCTGAATACCCTGCATCAATGGGAAGCACTACTCCAGTGATTGCGCTTGCCGCCTTGTCATCACAAAGGAAGAATACGCCGCCCAAAAGCTCTTCACCTTCCACAAAACGTCCCATAGGCGTGCCTGCCAGAATCTTGTTGGAACGGGGCGTAGGCGTGCCGTCCTCCTGAAAGAGCAGTGCACGGTTCTGGTTAGACACCAGAAATCCCGGGGCAATGGCATTGCAGCGGATGCCTGTTCCTGCAAAATGGGTGGCAAGCCATTGGGTAAAATTAGATACTGCAGCTTTTGCTCCAGAATAGGCCGGTATCTTTGTCAGCGGCACATAGGCATTCATGGAAGAAACATTCAGGATACAGCCTGATTTTCTGTCTGCCATTTCTTTTGCAAACACCTGGGTAGGCAGCAGCGTTCCCTGAAAATTCAGTTTAAAGACAAAGTCCACGCCATTGGGATCTAAATCAAAAAATGTTTTCTGACCCTCCTTTTTTTCATGGTGGTATTCATTGTCCGTGGTGGCAAGGGGATTATTGCCGCCGGCTCCGTTGATTAAGATATCGCAGGGACCCAGATCTGCTGAAACCTTCTGATGAACGGCCTCCAGTTCTTCCAAATCAAGAACGTTGGCTTTGTAGCCTTTACAGGTATATCCCTCATTGGCACATTCTTCCTCAAGTTTCTTCACTGCCTCCTCATTTAAATCCAAAGCCGCAACTCTGGCCCCTGCCTGGGCAAAAGCTTTTGCCATGGTGCCGCAGAGTATGCCGCCGGCTCCGGTTACTACGACGGTTTTTCCTGTAAAATCTATCTTTAAAGGTAATTCTAACATGATTTTTTCCTTTCTCTAAACTTCAAACTATTTACTAAGGGCTTCTATATTGCGGGAACGTCAAACCCGAAGTAGTCCCGGGTATTATAATAGGTCAGGTTTCCAATAAGTCTCTCTAACTCCCCTTCGTCTGCGGGATACTGTCCGCTTTCCACCCACTCTCCCACCAGTTCACAGAGCACACGGCGGAAATATTCATGGCGGGTGTAGCTTAAAAAAGAACGGGAATCTGTCAGCATTCCCACAAAACAGCCCAGTACGCCGTTGGCGGCTAATTCCGTTAACTGGCTGCGCATTCCAAAGCGGTGATCATTGAACCACCAGGCGCTTCCCTGTTGGATTTTCCCGGTGACTCCTCCGCCCTGGAAGCAGGCCATAATGGTGGCAAGGGCAGTGTTGTCCGTGGGATTTAAAGAATACAGGATAGTTTTGGGCAGTCCTCCGTTTTCCAAACATGCATTCAAAAGAGGCGCCAGTGATTCCACTCCGGAGCGGCTGTTGACCGCATCGTAGCCGGTATCCGGGCCAAGCAGCCCAAACTGGGGCTTATTGACGTTCCTCAGACAGCCGAAATGAATCTGCATCACCCAGTTTTTCTGAAGGTATTTTTCAGCGCAGGCAATGGTAACTGATGTTTTATAGGCGTCGGCAAGTTTCCGGTCCGGACACTTTCCTTCCATTGCTATAGCAAAAGCATGATTGGCAGCCATCTTGTCCGGCTTTTCATACATGCAGTAATCCAGGCCGTGATCGGCGCAGAGGCAGCCGTGATCGGCAAAATAGTCAATCCGTTCACCCAGGGCAAGGGCAACATCCTCCGCCGTGTTCAGCTTTCTGCCCACTGTTTGGGACAGCTTTTCGATATATCCGGCAAACCCCGGTTTCTCAATATTAACCGCCTGATCCGGACGGAAGGCGGGGAGGACTTTGATTTCCATTTCCGGGTCCGCCTGAATCCTGTCATGATATTCCAGACTGTCTATGGGATCGTCTGTGGTGCAGATGGCCTGCACATGGAATTTCCGCATCAGGGAACGGGCGGTATATCCCTTTAAGATTTCGTTGCAGCGATCGTAAATATCGTCTGCATGCTCCGGCGTCAGGGGCTCTGTGATACCAAATCCCCGCTGAAGCTCCAAATGGCTCCAGTGATAAATGGGGTTTCCCATCAGCTTCGGCATCACACTGGCAAAGGCTCGAAACTTCTCACAGTCCGGCGCGTTTCCGGTGATTTTGTCCTCGGAAATCCCTCCGGCCCGCATCACCCGCCATTTGTAATGATCCCCGCCCAGCCATATCTGGGAAATGTTTTCAAATTTCCGGTCCTCGGCAATATCCCGGGGATTGATATGGCAGTGGTAGTCTATAATGGGCAGTTTTTCTGCTATGTTGTGGTACAGTTTTTCCGCTGTGGGGGTGGACAGCAGGAAATTTTCATCCATAAATTTTCTCATCATGGAGGTCCTTTCTATCATTTTTTTGACAACGAATGTATGATATTGGGATACGGACGAAACTACCGGACTGCCCTTTGACACACAAACAGGGCAGTGTTCCGGCAAACTAACTGCCTACTGCGGCTAAGGAGTTCCGGAGAGCCGTCACTCCTAAGTCTCCGTAAGCAGTGGATTTCGCCTTCACACAATACGCCCTTGAACCGTTTGCTTAGCCAAAGGGCAGTCCGGCAGTTCCTGTGTATCGAAATATCATGCGTAACTTTGTCAGGTGCATTTTACATTTCTTGGGTATCGTATATTTTGTTGGGTACATTTTACATTTCTCGGGATACTGGAAGCATTCTGCAGAAATTTGCACCGTATCACCATATAGGGAAAGTGTGTTGAGAGCTTCCGCATTCCGCACTGAACACACTCTAGGATTAGGATGAACATTCTATCTTTCGATACACAGGAACTCCAGGCTTGCCCTTTGGCTAAGCAAACGCTTCAAGGGCGTCTTTTGGTGGAGGCGAAATCCACTGCCTACGGAGACTTGGGAAGGAAGGCTTTCCTGACTTCCCTAGTCGTAGTTGGCAGTTAGTTCGCCGTAACCTTGCCCTGTTTGTGTGTCAAAGGGCAAGCCTGGAGTTCCGTCCGTATCCAAAGATATAATTCTCACCTAAGCACCGGCCTGAAGTCCCGTCCGTATCCAAAGACATAATTCTCACCTAAGCACCACCCCGAAGTCCCATCCGTATCCAAAGATATAATTCTCACCTAAGCATTCCCCTGTTTTCTACACCCCTAGCAATTTCCAGCCTCCCGCTCCATCATATCCCAGCACCCCCACAAATACATGATTCCCAGCGCCCTGTCATACAGCCCGTATCCCGGACGGCACTGCTCGCCCCAGATATGGCGCCCATGGTCGGGACGGATGTACCCTTCATATCCGCAGTCATGGTAAGCCCGCATAATCTCAAGGATTCCCACATCCCCGTCGCAGTCCCTGTGGGAGCTTTCCGTGAAATCCCCGTTGGGGAAATGCTTCACGTTGCGGATATGGGCAAAGGCAATCCGGTCGCAGTATGTCCGCACAATGTCCGGCACGTCGTTCTCAGGGTTTGCCCCCAGGGAACCGGAGCACAGGCACAGGCAGTTGTGATCGTCGTCCACCATGGACAGGAATTTCCCAATGGATTCCTTATCCACTAACAGCCTCGGCAGGCCGAAAATGTCCCAGGGCGGGTCATCCTGGTGGATGGCCATTTTAATCCCCGTCTCATGGCAGGTGGGCATAATGGCTTCCAGGAAATATTTCAGGTTGTCCCAGAGCTTGTCTTTGGTGACCGGCCGGTAGGCCTCAAACAGTTCGTCCAGTTTGGCCATCCGCTCCGGCTCCCAGCCCGGGAAGGTCATCCCGTGGAGATTTTTCAGGATGTAGTCCGCCATCTCTTTGTAATCTTCCTGAATCTTGGCCTTTTCATAAAATAACGCGGTGGAGCCGTCCTCCATGGGGTGGAACAGGTCTGTCCTGGTCCAGTCAAAAATGGGCATGAAATTGTAAGTCACCACCTTCACCCCGAATTTGGAAAGGTTGCGTAAGGTCTGTTTGTAGTTTTCAATGTATTTGTCCCGGGTGGGCAGGCCGATTTTAATGTCGTCATGGACATTGACGCTTTCCACCACGTCCATGTGAAAGCCGTGGCCTTCAATCTGCTGCCGCATCTGTTCAATCTCTTCCACTTCCCAGACTTCCCCTGCCGCTTTGTTATGGAGCGCCCAGACCAGGCCGGTGACGCCGGGAATCTGTTTGATCATCTCCTGTGTGATGCTGTCGTTTCCTTCGCCGTACCAGCGAAATGTCATCTGCATATTTCTTCCTCCTAGATTTCATCATAAACTTCTGCTATTATTAAGAAGTGCAATATCCGCCTAAATCCGCGTATCGAACAGCCCGCAGAAAGAATCCACCGGATCTTTTCCTGTAAAGGCTTCTTCTCCTGCCATCAGCTTGGCAATCAGGGCATCCATTGTCACGTCTTTGCTGTCATAAGCGTTGATATACGTCCGGGCCTGGGGAATATCTGCCAGTACGAACGGATGCTGAACGCCGATTACCACAACGGGAAGTTCAAACACATACCAGGGAATCTCCCCGCCGCCCTTCGTCATGCCGAATGCGGGACGCGCCACAGGCTGAAATCCTCCCGGAATATCCACAAGCGTAAGAATCAAGTCCTGATTTTCCCTGAATTCTTTAATGGGAGTTTTCCCGGCAAAATACATATTGAGATCCGGTTTTTCTCCGGCCTGTATGTTTTTCTGTATCTGTTCCAGAGGACTCTCATAGATAAAAGCGTCAAATCCCTGGGCGCAGAGCTTGTCTTTCAGGGTTTCTGCCGGTGATTTCTTTGCCGCAAAAATCGCTCCGAGGCCAGGGGCAGACAATCCTTTTACGTACACAATCATAATCCGTTTGTACCGTTCCGGCGTAATGGGAAGCACATCCTTGTCTTTGTACTTTACAAGGGTAATGGATTTGTCGGAAATCTCTTTCTGCATCTCTTTATGGGCCTGGCATCCCACAATCTCATGCACCTGTTCTCTGGGCGGCATCAGTTCTGTTTTTGCCTTTTTGTGGAGTCCCATATGGGCTTTTAATGCCAGAATCCGGTGGAGGGCCTCGTCCAAACGTTCCTCTGTAATCCTGCCGTCCAGATATCCCTGTTTCATGCTTGCAAAATCTTCTTCCATCTCATTGAAGAACAGGAACATATCAACTCCAGCGGCAATGGCAGCCGGGAGCACATCGCTGCGCTTCATGCGGCAGGTGAGCCCTACCATATGGGAAGCGTCCGTCAGCACCATTCCGTTAAAGCCCAGTTTTTTCCGAAGAAGCCCCTGAATCAGTTCCGGTGACAGAGTTGCAGGCATCATTTCATCATCGGTAAGCTCCGGATTAAATTGGCGGGCATAGGCCGGCTGCATAATATGGCCTGCCATAATTGCCTCCAATCCATTGTCAATCAAGCCCTGGTACACCAGGCCGAAGGTTTTATCCCATTCTTCACAGCTCATGGAATTTACACTGTTTGCCACATGCTGATCCCGGAAATCCAGGCCGTCTCCCGGAAAATGCTTGGCTGCACAGCAAAATCCCGGATTGGCGTGGGCGCCTTCCATATAAGCTTTTGCCATTACTGCCACTCTCTCTGGATCATTTCCGTAAGTACGCAGGCCGATAACCGGATTTTCCCAGTTATAGAGAATATCGCTGACCGGCGCAAAGGACAGGTTGCAGCCGATGGCCGCAGCTTCCCGGTTGGACATATATCCAAGCTGATAGGCATAGTCTGCATTCCCGGTGGCGGCGATTTTCGTCTGATTTCCGATGGTTGTGCCGTCGGTGCAGGCGCCGTCCCCGCCGTTTTCCGTGTTGCAGGCAATAATCAGCGGAATTTTGCTGTTTTCCTGTAAAATCCGGTTCTGCTCATAGATTTCATCTGCAGTTCCCGGATTGTAGCGGATGCCGCCGATGTGATAATCCTTCACGGTCATCTTCAGATATTCCTCGGTACGGGCAGAGCCCATGTTGAAAAATAACTGGCCGATTTTTTCATCCACTGTCATATTTGCAATGGTGTCTTCCACCCATTTGCAGTCCTCATCCGACAGATAAAAGGGCTTCCCTTTCATATCTACCATAATATCTCCTCCTTTTTGTGCTGCTCTTTGGACATCCCGGTATGACCAAATTTATTTTTCCCCCAGATTTTCCAGAAACTGCTTTTCTTTTTCCGTCTGGTACTGCCCGCCGTAGGAATCCTCCAGAAAGCGCTTCAGTCCGGTTTCCTGGAACTCTTTCCAGCTTTCTTCTTCCCTGCCCACTAAGACAGGATAAAAATACACTCCGTTCTGCCTTGCCGCCTCCAAATCTCCCGGCGCGTCTCCGCACATCAGCACATGTTCCGGCCGGTAGCCCCGTTTCATCAGTTCTTTGATACAGTATGATTTGCTGCCGGAATTTTGGGCAAAAACCGCGTCGGTATATTCCAAAAGCCCGTGAAGATCCCACTCTTCCAACACTGCCCCCGGGTTGGCGCTGGATACAACGGCAATGTCTGCGTCCCGCCAGGCTTTCTTTAATGCTTCTTTCACTCCCTCAAAGGGACGTTTTTCCTCTTCCGGAATACGCCCCACAGACTGGTTCACCGCAAGGCTCCAGGAAAGGGCTTTCTTAAGACATACGCTGTCCGCCTTCCCAATCTCCCGTTCCAGGGCGTCATTGGATAATTCAGCGGTTTCTTCCACCCATTTTTCCAAACGATTGAAATCTTCGATTTCACAATACTTTTCCCGGATTTCACCCAGGGATTTCACCAGTCCTTTGAAACGGTTCATTCCCCGGGTCATGGTATAGAGATTGAGTTCATTCCACCGGGCCAAAATTTCTTCCTTCCATTTTTCCAGTCCCCATTCCGTTACCATGCAGGGGCCGAAACAGCGGAAATGCTTAATATTCATGGTGTCCATCGCGCATCCGTCGCTGTCCACACAGATTAAGAAATCATTCCGTTTTGTATAGGCTGCAAATTTATCCGCCATAATTTTCTCCTTTTGCATATGCCAAAAATCCTTTGCAATTTCTCTTTTTACATATGCCAAAATCCTTTGCAGTTCCTTCTTTTACTTATGCCGGACATGCGCCGGCAATGGTTTTTACCCCTTATGCCTTGCAGCCAGCTCCGCCACATTTTCTTCCACGCGTTTTTTATTCAGCGGATAAATAAACCACAGACAGAGGGCAACCAGCACAAATCCGATGGCAGGGGCGAGACAGGACATTTTAAAAATTCCCTCGGTTACATCCGGGTCAAATGCCGTCGCCTGGGTATAGCCAATCATGGAAAGCAGCACGCCGGTCAGACCGGACGAAAGAGCCTGCCCCACTTTTCTGGCAAAGGAATATACCGCATAGATAGTTCCGTCCTCACGGATGCCGTTTTTAACTTCCGCATCGTCAATGACGTCTGTAATCATAGCCCAGATTACCGTATTGAAAAATCCCATTCCCACATAAGCCGCTGTGAAGAATCCCACATAGACAAAAGGATTTAAAGGATGCACAATAAAACAGAGCACAAATACAACTGCCGAAACCACGCAGGATGCAATGGACAGCTCTTTTTTCCCAAACTGAGTGGATAATTTTACCGCCAGGGGCGCACAGATTAAAAGCATTGCCGCAGAGCCTGCCAGGGTAGAAGCCGACTGAGCCTGAGGGCTTCCGTAAAAGTTAGGAAACACAAATCCTGCCATTCCCTGCATGGTAAGCTGCGCCAGAAGCAGGGAAATTGCCGCTGCAATAATTCCAAGCAGCGAACGGTTGGTGGCCAGGCTTGCAAGCAGCCTTCCGATTTCCAATTTCTGATTATTGGCAGGAACCTCTACGCGCTCCCGCACAAGATTGAAGCAAAGCAGGTAACAGAGAATGGCCAGTACGCTGAATATACCTGCGATAATCGTCATACGGGGACCGGAAAGAACGGTGTTGCCGTTCACTGTCTCAAATGCAAACAGCGGCGTGCCTACTCCAATCACAAGACCTGCAAGGGTCGCTCCGATGGTTCTCCAGGTAGACAGTTCCGCCCTGTCTTTGGGAGACGGGGATACAGCGGAAGCCATGGAGCCATAGGGAATATTGATGGATGTATAGAATATGGAGCCCCACAGTATGTAGGTAACTGCCATCCAGAACACCTTGAAGCCATATGCCATATTTGCAAAAGACGATTGATAAATCAAAAAAGAAGCTATCGCTACCGGACCGCACATCCGTTTGATCCAGGGCCGGAATTTGCCGTCTTTGGTGGGCCTGGAACGGTCCACAATCTGCCCCATGGTAACATCGGTAAAAGCATCAATAAAACGGGCCGCCATCATCAGGCCCCCTACAAGCCCCGCGCTGATACCCATAACGTCTGTGTAAAATTTCAGCATAAAGCTGGATGACAGAATAAATGTGAAATCATTTCCGAAATCACCGAACATATAACCGAGCTTGTCTTTCATGCCAAAAGGCCGAACTGAAGAGTTAGAATCTGTTCCCATAATTTCTCCTCTCATTTCTGCAATTTTATTTTTAATTAAAATTTCACTGTCTTTGCACTGCGCTGTTCTGCCCCAGAGCAGACTTTGAATCTGCAGTGCGGACAGAGATTCACACAGCGCTGTACAAAAGAGTATTTGTTATTTTTCCATAAATTATTCCTTATCAATCTGAATGAGCTGCGCATTCAGGCTTTCCACAAATCCTTCCGGCATCATGGAACCTGCCATCTTCGTCATATCCTCCGGCTTCATGTTCTTCATCATATCCCACATGCCTTCGCCCGGAGACAGAGCAAAGTTTGTAGCCAGTTTAATGGCCTTAGCGGTAATTTCCATGGCTTTTTTGGATCTGGAAATTTCTTCCAGGGTGCAGCGCACACTGTATTTTCCTTCCGGAAATTCCATAGGCGCTTTCAAATCCAGATCTCCCGCCAGTTTAAACCAGTTTGCCACGCCTTCCGCCCGCTCATTTACTTCCGGAAGCACATAAATTTCCGGTTCTTTTTCCACTTTTTCAATGGTCATGCTGTCTTTACAGTCTCCTGCCACCGCAAGAACCGAATTGAAGCCGTCCTTTAATGCCACGGTAAATACAAATACTTTGTCCGCTGTCTTTACGCTTTCCAGTTCTCCGTTGATAAACAATGAAACTGCAGGCTGATTGGAGTACACCCGGATTTCCGTCGTTTCCCCTGCACGCTGGGCATACCGTCTGCCGCAGAGATGCACCATGGGTTCTTTGTTCCAGTATGCCTTGTAAATGTAATAGCTGTCCTTTTTCGTTTTCCGGTCCATGGTCACCAGGCCCTTATTGTTCCTTCCTGCAACGCCGCCTTCATTTCTGGCAGCGCATCCAAAGTCAAACATGTTCCATACATGACTGGACCAGAGCCAGGGCCGTTCCTCCAGTACTTTTGCCATATGCTCATGATAGAGGGCCTGATATTCCTCGCTGTAATCCTTGCATGCCGGGTTGGGCCCATGATAAGTGATGATTCCTTCGCAGCCGTACTCAGAAACTCCCATGGAAATCTCCGGGTGCTCTTTGTGGAAATTGTCAAACCACGGCCCATTGTCCTCCATTTTTCCGCCGTACCATCCAAAATAATGATTGTAGCTTTCCACATCTGTAATTCCGTGAACCGGACTGTCGACAGGCGTCATGGACACATGGGCAATGGTGGTAAGCCTGGTGGGGTCCATCTTTTTGCACAGGGCGTTCAGTTCTTTATGGTTTTCTACCAATTGCTCTGAAATTCCTCCAATCAGAATCTCGTTGGAGATGCCCCAGAAGCAAATACTGGGATGGTTGTAATTCTGAAGCACCAGTTCTTTTAACTGGCTAATGCAGTTCTGATGGGCCGCAGGATCTTCATTCATTACGCTGATAAAGGGAATTTCTGCCCAAACCACAAATCCCAGTTCATCGCAGGCGTCATAAAAATCCTGGGAATGCTGATAATGGGCCAGACGGATGGTATTTGCCCCCAGTTCCTTGATTATCTTCGCATCATTGTAGTGATCCTCTCTGGTCAGGGCATTTCCCTTATACAGAAGATCCTGATGACGGCTGACGCCCCTTAAAGGCGTTGGAATTCCGTTCAGAATAAATCCTTTGTCCGGATCGCAGGAAAAGCTTCGGACGCCTGCCCGAACGGAAACTTCATCATAGGCTTCATTTCTCCTCTGCAGCGTGGCGGTCACCGTATACAGATAAGGATTGCTGCAGTCCCACAATGTCACATCCGGAACATAGACCTCAACAGCCGTACTGTCTGCGGGCCGCACTGCGCCTGCAACTTCTTTTCCCTGGGCATCTTTGATACTGTAGATGACAGTAAAATTCTCGTCTGCATGCACCGGCCAGGATTCCAGTTTAAATTTAGCCCCGCCGCAGTCGCAGGGAACTGCCGTCACCATGAATCCGCTGCTGCCCAAATGCTCCAGATCAAAATGGGCTTTCGGCACACTGATTAAGTTCACGCCCCGGTACAATCCGCCGTAGAAGGTAAAATCCGCTGACTGGGGATAAACGCTGCTCTTATTCTCATTGCTGCAGGCAATGGCCAGAAGGTTTTCTCCTTCCTCCCGGCAGGCGTCGGTAATATCCACCCGGAATATGGAGTAGCCTCCTTCGTGGTAAAATTCTCCCTTTCCGTTGACATAAACGGTGGCCTGCTGCCCCGCCGCCAGAATTTCAAGAATAATGCGGCCGTCCGGCAGAGGCTGCACCGGAGTTTTAAAACTTTTGGCATACCAGTAGCAACCTCTGTCATAGCTTCCGTTTCCGTCATGGCCGTCCACTGCATTCCAGGTATGGGGCAGATTCACGTCCTGCCAGTCCTCTGGCATAGTCACTGGCAGTTTTTCATTCTCTTTGGAGAATTTCCATCCCTCGTTCAGATTGATAATGTTTCTCATTTCTTTCCTCCTTGCTTTATTTTCTACAATATTTTTCCATATGGATTTGTTTTTATACGTCACTTTCCACAATTTGTACAGGCAATTTTTGCCGTACTTTGTAAGTTATGTATAGTGATAATCCTACTATATTATCTTTTTTTGGCGAGATACGATTTTTAGCATTTTTTGCATTATTTTTATTTTGCGTTGATTTCACCTGAAAAATGTGCAAAAATAAATAAAAAATTTTCCATTTTCTACATGAGAGGGGAGTCAGGAGGAAAGGGAAACTTATTCATATCAGAAAATTCCAGAACACACCCCAGAACAATCCATAAAGAAAGAAGTTGAGAAAAATAGAACAAGTATTACTGTCCTTTGTACAGGACTTACTGAAAAACAACACAATACCTGTGAACTGTATTACTCTGCCCTGCGAGGATTATTCCTGGCTGGATTACGGCCTGCGGGCTACCATTCTGGAAAATCACGACCATGAATTCATCCAGATGTACTTCAATAAGATAAAAACAAATACCATTTATTACCTGAAGGACACACTTCACTGCACCTATACCATCCTCCGTATTCCGGACAGTCCGATACTGATGATTTGCGGCCCTGTGCTGTTTGAAGAAATGTCCCCTGCAAGGCTGAAGGAAGTGTTTCGGAAAATGAAAATTCCAGAGAGCCAGCAGCCTGTACTGCAGGGATTTTACCTACGGCTGACCTCCTTTCCCACACCAACGGTTTACAACAATATTTTTATTACACTGGGAAATTATATTTTCGGGGAAAATAAATACGAAATTATTTATGATGATTTTAACGATATGGACAGTTGGTATGAAATCTATGTCCACTACAGCAATATAGAAGATTCCCGGATGAATATCCGGATGATTGAAGAACGGTATGCCATTGAAGCCCAGATCTTAGATGCGGTAGCCCGGGGCAATGAATCCAAGGCCATAAACATCATTTCCAAACTGAATGGGCGCAATCTGCCGTACCGGCTGAACAGCAGCCTGCGGGACAGCAAAGACTACGCCATTGCTTTTAATACGCTGCTCCGCAAAACTGTAGAACAGACCGGCGTCCATCCCATTCACATTGACGCCCACTCCAACCAGAATGTCAAACTGATTGAACAGGCTTCAAGCAGAGAGCAGTGCAGCGCCATTCAGCTGCAGCTTGTACGCAATTACTGCCGTATGGTACGCAAATACACTCTTAAGGACTATTCTCTGCTTACCCAGAAAATAATGACTTATATCAGCGCTGACCTGACTTCTGATTTAAGCCTGAACGCCATGGCTGAACTTCTGAATGTAAACGCCAGTTATCTTTCCACCCTGTTTAAGCGGGAAGTGGGAATTCCTCTTACAGATTATGTCAACCGACAGCGGGTGGAACAGGCGAAAAAGCTTCTGACGGTTACGGACTTTCCGATCAAAAGCATTGCAGAAAAATGCGGGATTCCGGACGTGTATTATTTCAGCAGAATGTTTAAAAAACGGACGGGATGTACGCCCAAGGCGTACAGAGAACAGGCAGGTTGGGAACAGAGAATGGTGGCAAACCCCGGCACGCAGAACGACCCCATCTATTAAAAAACCAAGGAGATATCCGGACGCAATGCCTGTCCTGTACCTCCTCAGAAAATGACCATCCGTAATTGTATTTCACAGGATTACTCTATTGTCCCGCCCCCCACCACAATCTCTCCGTCATAAAACACTACAGCCTGTCCGGGGGTAATGGCTCTTACCGGTTCTAAAAACCGGCACACGGCCCGATCCTCACCGATTTTCTCCACCCGGCAGGCGGCTCCTTTGTGATTGTAGCGGATTTTGGCCGTCACTTCCAGTTCCCCGTTCAGATCAGGAACCGACATAAAATTCAATTGATTGCAGTACAGAAGCTCCCCAAAAACCTCTTCGTTGGTTCCAAGAACCACCTCGTTGGTTTCCGGACGGATTTCTGTCACGAACACCGGATATCCCATGGCAATACCAAGTCCCTTGCGCTGTCCGATGGTGTAATGGGTAATTCCTTTGTGTTGCCCTAAGATTTCTCCATCCCTTGTCACAAAATTCCCCGGCGGAGGCGTCTTTCCCTTTTGCTCCCGTTCAATAAATCCTGCATAATCCCCGTCCGGAACAAAACAGATTTCCTGACTGTCGGGCTTATTTGCCGTCCGCAAGCCGATTTTTTCCGCCATGGCCCGGATTTCTTCCTTGGTATAATCCCCCACCGGCATCAGCGTATGGGCAAGCTGATACTGGGTCAGATTATAAAGAGCATAGGTCTGATCTTTCGCTTTTGCAGCAGATTTCTGCAGCGTATACCTTCCGTCAGAACATCGGCGGATTTTGGCATAATGCCCGGTGGCAATATAATCTGCGCCAATGTCCATGCTGCGCTTTAACAGAGACTCCCATTTCACATAACGGTTACAGGCAATACAGGGATTGGGCGTACGGCCCAGCAGATATTCCGCTGTAAAATAGTCCATGACATGCTTTTTAAATTCTGATTTAAAATTCATTACATAGTACGGAATCTCCAGCATTGCGGCCACGCGCCTGGCATCCTCCACCGCCGACAGGCCGCAGCAGCCTCCCTGCTCCTGCTGAAGCTGCTCTTCCTCCTCCTGCCAGATCTGCATGGTGACTCCGATGACCTCATATCCCTGTTCTTTTAACAGCCATGCCGCCGCAGAGGAATCCACGCCTCCGGACATTCCCACCACTACTTTTTCTTTTTTCATAAACATTAATCAGGATTTAATAATCCTCTTCCTCTTCTTCCTCACTGATGTCGTCCTTGGGTTTCTCCAGGCCCTCGATCTTTATGCCGTTTTTCTCAGCATAATCCCAAAGGGCTGCATGAATGGCTTCCTCAGCCAGCAGAGAACAGTGCACTTTCACCGGCGGAAGCCCGTCCAGAGCCTCCATTACCGCCTGATTGGTTACCTGCAATGCTTCCTGTATGGTTTTTCCTTTCACCAGTTCGGTAGCCATGGAACTGGTGGCCACAGCAGCGCCGCAGCCAAAGGTTTTGAATTTCACATCCTGAATGATCCCGTTATCGTCAATATCCAGAAAAATACGCATAATATCGCCGCATTTGGCATTTCCTACTGTTCCCACACCGCTGGCGTTCTCGATTTCTCCTACGTTCCTCGGATTCTTAAAATGATCCATTACTTTTTCACTATACATTGTTTTTCCTCCAGATTCTTTCCGTATCATAATTCTGCCGGGCTGTCAGCCCTTAGGGCTGTTCTTTTTCATATAATCTTCATAAAGCGGAGACATCTCCCGAAGCTTTTTGACAATCTCTTTCACCGCATCCACTGTGTAGTCAATGTCCTCCCTGGAAGTCTCTTCTCCCAGGGTAAGCCGCAGGGAGCCATGGGCAATTTCATGGGGCAGCCCGATGGCCAAAAGCACATGGGACGGGTCCAGGGAACCGGAGGTGCAGGCAGAGCCGGAGGACCCGCAGATGCCTTTCATATCCAGCATAATCAGCAGGGATTCTCCCTCCACAAACTGAAAACAGATATTTACATTATTGGGAAGGCGGCTGGTTCTGTGTCCGTTGATCCGGCTGAAGGGAATCTCCTTCAGTATGCGTTCCATCAGATAATCCCTTAATTCCCGCTCTTTGGCTGTACGGGTTTCCATATTGGCCATGGCAAGCTCTACTGCCTTTCCGAAGCCCACAATGCCCGGCACATTCTCGGTTCCTGCCCGGCGTTTCCGCTCCTGGGCGCCGCCATGGACAAAGGAACGGATTTTCACGCCTTTTCGGATGTACAAAAAACCGATGCCTTTGGGGCCGTTTAACTTATGGCCGCTGCTGCTCATCATGTCAATATTCAGTTCGTCCACATGAATGGGCACCTGGCCGAATGCCTGTACTGCATCGGTATGGAATAAAATGCCCTGTTCTTTTGCAATTCTGCCGATTTCTTCCACCGGCTCTATGGTTCCGATTTCATTATTTGCAAACATAATGGAAATCAGAATGGTATCCGGCCGAATGGCTTTTTTCAGTTCTTCTAATTTTACCACGCCGAATTCATCCACATCCAGATACGTAACCTCAAAGCCATTTTGCTCTAACCACTGACAGGTATGCAGCACTGCGTGATGCTCAATCTTACTGGTAATTATGTGCTTTCCCTTGTCCCCGTATGCTTCTGCCGCAGCTTTGATGGCCCAGTTATCGGACTCGCTTCCCCCGGCAGTAAAATAAATCTCATTTTCTTTGGCGCCGATGGCATTGGCAATTATTTCCCTTGCTCTGGAAACCGCCTCCTTGCTTTTTCCGCCAAACTCATATACCGTAGATGCGTTTCCATAAAACTCTGAAAAATACGGAAGCATGGCTTCCACTACTTCCGGCGCTGTTTTCGTTGTTGCCGCATTATCCAGATAAATCATTTTTCCCATATTTTACACCTCTGTCTTAGAATTCTCAGTCTGCCTTTTGCTTTCCTTCACCAGTTCTCCAATATAAATGCTGTTCACCGTATCATTGATGCTGTCGTTGATCCGCTTCCAGACAATTTTGCTGACGCATTGGGAGGAGCCGCTGCATGACGTCTCTTTGTTATCGTCAATCCCCGCACATTCTACCGGGGTCAAATCCCCCTCCAACACCCGGAGCACATCTCCCACGGAAATTTCCTCCACCGGCTTTGCCACCTGGTAACCGCCGTTGATGCCCCGGACGCTCTTTACAAGCCCAGCCTTTTTCAGCTTCGCCATCAACTGTTCCAGATAACTGACGGAGATCTCCTGGCGCTGTGCAATGCTGTTTAAAGAAACCGGTTCTTCTTCTCCGCAGACTGCCAGATCAATAAAGGCCCGCAGCCCATATTTTCCCTTTGTAGATAATTTCACCCTGTCACCTCTATTAGAAATGCTGTCCTTTTGCCCAATACAAACATACCCTGACCACAGTTTGCACTGCCTGCCGGTTATCCCTTTTTTAATCCCGAGTATTTTAGTCGGAATTTAGTACAATCGCATAGTACCATGATTTTATTCTGCTGTCAAGTTTATTTTTTATGTATTATGGTTCCCGTTTCCACATACATTGATAATAATCTTCAATAGAATTATGGTGACTTTATGAAATTAACTTCCATGCGCAGCCATCCTCTGATTACAGGCACACTGCTTTTAACACTGTCTGGGCTGCTTTCCCGGCTGATCGGCTTTTTCTTTAGATTATTCCTCTCTCAGCGAATTGGTGCAGAGGGGATGGGAATTTATCAGCTCACCTTTCCCATTCATGTACTCACAATTTCCCTGACCTCCTCCGCCATACAGACCGCCATTTCCCGGTTTGTGGCGCAGGCTGTCATCGCTTCTGACAGTCCTGGCGCAGCCTCCGGCAAAAGCCGTTCTTTCTGTAATGACAAGTGCTACCTGACTGCCGGGCTGACGCTGTCCTTATCTCTTTCTGTTTGCTGTATGGTTTTTCTGTACCGGTTTGCCGGTTGGATTGCCGTCAGCTTCTTAGAAGAGCCCAGGTGCGCGCCGCTGCTTCAGATTCTGTCCTTTACCATCCCCTTCGGCGCCATCCACGCCTGCATCAACGGCTACTTCTACGGCTTAAAGAAAACCTTCGTTCCGGCCGCTTCCCAGCTGCTGGAGCAGGCGGCGCGGGTTGCCAGCGTATGGCTTTTCTTTGAAATCTCCATGGAAAAGCACAATGCCATTTCTTTAAGCCTGGTAACCTGGGGCATGGTAGTGGGCGAACTGGCCGCCACTTTGTTTTCCGTCAGCTTTCTGCGCCGGAAAAAGAATCTGGGCAGCCGCCTCCTGGCCATGAAACAGATTTTTTTCATGTCCTTTCCTTTAAGCGCCAACCGGGTTCTGGTAAACATTCTGCAAAGCATGGAGGCTGTTATGATTCCGGGGCAGCTCAGGCTCTACGGCTACACCAACTCTGAATCCCTAAGCGTGTACGGCATTCTCACCGGCATGGCCCTGCCTATGGTGCTGTTTCCTTCGGTGCTCACCAACTCCGTATCGGTCATGCTGCTGCCGGCCATTGCGGAGGCCCAGGAAAAAAAAGAACACCGTTACATCCTGACCCTGATCAAAAGAACCTGCTTCTACAGTCTGTCTCTGGGCTTTGGATGCACGATGCTGTTTCTGTTTCTGGGCCGATGGATGGGGCAGTTCCTGTTTGGAAATGAGCTTGCCGGCACCTTTATTGTCATTCTGGGATGGATTTGCCCCTTCCTGTACCTGTCCACCACCCTGCACAGTATTTTAAACGGACTGGGAAAAACCACTTCCACCTTTTTTCTGAATGTGACAGGACTTGGAATCCGCATTGGTTTCGTTTTGTTTCTGATCCCCGCGGCCGGCATCAAAGGGTACCTGTGGGGAATTCTGTTAAGCCAGGCGGTCATGGCTGCCGGCGCGCTGTTTTTACTGCTGAAAAGGAATTCTTACCGAAATTAAAATTTCCGGAACTCATTAATGTCATTCACAAGCTCCCGGACGCAGCGAATCTGATTTTCAAATACGCCGGCCTGATACAGATTAATTAAAATCATTCCCAGGGGCACTGCAATGATCATTCCTGCAATGCTGCTGACTTTGTAACCGATATACATAAAAATCAGCGTTGCCAGAGGATTCATGCCAATAGTGTCTCCCACAATTTTGGGCTGAATCACCTGACGCACAATCTGGGTCACGGCGTAAAGTATCATCAGGCCGATGGCAATCTGATAATCGCCGGACAATATTTTAATAGCTGCCCAGGGCCAAAGTACGGTTCCCGTCCCAAAAAAGGGCAGCATATCCAGAAATGCAATGAGAAAAGCCACCAGCAGCACAAAGTCTACCTTCAGAATAAAAAGTCCGATCACCAACAGCACATAGACCACGCCCATGATCTTAAACTGCGCTTTGAAATAACCTCCCACTACCCGTTTCAAATCATTGATCACCCCTGCCGCCTGATTCCAGACTCCGGAGGGGGCGGCCTTTTTCAGCTCCGCTAAAATTGCGTCCCGCTCCGCGGTGAAAAAATAGGCGGAAAGAAGGCTCATAATTATGGCGACCAGTGTCCCCGGCACATTTTTGACAAAATTCCCTGCCGCGTCAAAGGTGGGTTCTCCGATGGCCTGAACCAAACCGCCCAGGTATCCAGTCAGCTCCGTACCGGCTTCTTCCAGATTTTCCTGGGTGTCTTTGGGCAGGCGGTGATAAAATACTTCCAAATTCTCACCGATTTCCTCAAAATCTTCCTGAAGGTTGGCATACATCTGGGGAAGGTTGGTAATTAAATGCCCTGCCTCTGTCACCAGACGGGAAATTCCTAAATAACCCAGTCCGATGACAGCCGCCAGTACGCCGATAATAATCATCATAGAACCGTGTTTTCTGACAATTTTCACTCTTTTTTCCAAAAAACGCACCAATGGATTGGCTATCATGGAAATAATCCACCCAATCACAAAGGGCATAAAAAATACCAGAAACTTCGGCAAAAGAAAACACAGACATAAAATGGTAACCAAAGCTACCATTAAGTTGACCAGTATTTTTAAATATTTCGTAGACTGTTTCATGCTGCTGCTCCTGTTTCCCGCCGGACTTCTGCGATTCAAAAACCGGCAGAAGCCGGCAGGCATTTTTCTACCATTCTTTACGCTCTACTCCATAAGCCGTTTCTAATTCCTTTACTTTGGCGTCATAAGCCTCCTGCTGCCTGCCCTGAATCAACTGCTGATGAATCTGAGCCTGAACCTCTTCAAAAGGCCGGACACTGGCTTCCTTTTTATCCTCCACCAATATCAGGTGACAGCCGAACTGGGTTTCCACCGGCCCGAGAACCTTTCCGATTTCTCCCTCAAAAGCTGCTTTTTCAAATTCCGGCACCATCTGCCCTTTGGTGAAATATCCCAGATCCCCGCCTTTGTCTTTGGAGGGACAGGTGGAGTATTTCCCGGCCGCTTCTTCAAAGCCAAGGCCCTGCTCTATCTCTTTTGCTACTTTTTCTGCCTCTTCTTTCGACTCAACCAGAATATGTTTCGCGCTGACCTGAGGTTTCTCCTGAAAGGCCGTCTGGTTTTCCTCATAATATTTCTTCTCTTCCTCTTCGTCGATTTTGATTCCCTCCACCACGCTGGTAGCCGCCATATGACTTGCTAATTCTACTTTTAACTTTTCTACCATTTCTTCATATTCCTGGGATTTAGTGATCCCTTCTTCCACCGCCATCCTGTGGAACAGATGAAAGGCGATTAACTGCTCCAACACCTGCTGCTTCGCCTGGGGACTGGACATATAAATCTGCTGCTCCGGCGGATAATTGCTGATAAGATGATTCAGCTCCTGTTCTGTAATCTCATGTCCTGCTGCTACTGCTAAAATTTTTTCACTCATGTTCTCTGCGCTGTTGCGCTTCCTTTCTATATAGTTTATCTCAATACCATTGCAAGATATTCGTCTAACCGGCATTCTTCCAGTTCTGCCACTAATTCTGAAAACAACCCCAAATTGCCGTCCACCGCATAGCTTTCCAATGCTTCGTAATATTCTAACCGATTCTCTTTCGCAATGGAAACAGGCAGAAAGCCCTCTGACATCAACTGGTAATTCATCAACAGCCTTGAAGTTCTGCCATTCCCATCCAAAAAAGGATGAATCTTCACAAATTCCGCATGTGTCCAGGCCGCATATTCAATTGGGTTTAACTGCTTTCTTTTCCAGGACAAATCAGCGTAAAAGTTCTTTATCTGGATATACATATCATTTCCGGCAGGAGGAACATGGGCCGCTCCGCTGATGCGTACCTCCTGATTCCGATAAATGCCTCCGGTCATAATATTCTCCATCAGCATATAGTGAATTTCTTTTGCAATCTCTTCTGTCATCTGCTGATGGGAGGCAACACATTTTTTCACATATCCATACGCCTTTTTATGATTTACCACCTCATAAATCTCTCTTAACGATTTCCCTCCGATAGAAATTCCATCCTCCAGAATGACTTTTGTTTCCATCAAAGTAAGAGTATTCCCTTCTATGGCAGTGGAATGATGGGTAAATGTGAGTTCAAAGTCCTTCTCATAAGAAGAAAGCGTCAGAGAATGAATCTTATGTCTGCCGGCTTCATACTTCTGTTTCTTTGATAATATTCTCTCATAATCCATCCTGTTTCTCCTTAAATAACCACAAAAATCCCTGTCTCATGCTATTCTACCATAAGGAAATACGTTCGTAAAGACAGGATACGGCAATTGAAAAAATCCCGCTGCAGCAACACCGACCACGGAACCGCAGCGAAATTTTTAAAGATTATGTTTCCTTCCCCACACATAGGTCACAAAATAAATCACCGAGGCCAGTATCACGATGGCCGGCCCCGCAGCCACATTGACATGGTAGGAAACCACCAGTCCCAACACGCCGGAAAATACCGAAAACAAAATGGAAAAAAAATGATACTCCCGCATCGTTTCAGAAATATTCCGGGCAGAAGCCGCCGGAAGAATCAGCAGGGCATTGATAATCAGAATTCCCACCCATTTGATGGACACCATTACAATCAATGCCGTCAGCACCGCAAAGAGATTTTCCATCCAGGCTGCGGAGATATGACGGCTTTTGGCCAATGTCCGATTCAGGCTCACTGCCAAAAGTTTATTGAATCCAAACAGCCAGAATACAAGTGTGATCAAAAAAATCAAAGCAAGATATAATATTTCCTGAGGCGTAATGCTCAAGATATCGCCCACCAGGATACTGGAATATCTGCTGAAATTCCCGCCTTTAGACAGGATTGCAAGCCCCAGCGCAATACTGAAGGAGGAAAACACAGAAATCACCGTATCTGTGGACGCCGCCACACGGCTGCTGATCTGATTCAGCAGCAGCGCAAACACAACGGCAAATATCACCATGGAAAGATTGGTATTTTTCACGCCAAACACCACACCCACGGCAATGCCTGTCAATGCGGAATGACCCAGCGCATCGGAAAAAAACGCCATTTTCCGGTTGACAATCATCGTTCCCATCAGCCCGAACAAAGGCGTAATAATTAAGACTGCCAAAAAGGCATATTTCATAAAATCATATTGTAACCAGGAGAACATTTTCATTTCTTAATCTTACTCCTTTCTGCCTGAAATACTTCGGCAAACTCCTGGCTCTGGAACACTTCTTTCACACTTCCCTGCCGCAGCACTGTTTTATCCAGAAGAATTACCTGATCCGCATACCGTCTGACATACTCCAAATCATGGGAAATCAGAATAACCGCCAAATCGTAATTTTCCTTGAGCCGGTAAATGGTCTGATAGAACAGCTCCATGCCGTTTTGATCGATTCCTGAAACCGGTTCATCCAACAGCAGCAGATTAGGAGAATCCAGGATAGCCATGGAAAGCAGCACCCTCTGCAGCTCCCCGCCGGACAGGTTGCAGACCTGCTGATCCAACAAATAATCTGCCTCAAATATTTTCAGGCACTCCTGGATTTTTTCTGATATTTTCCTGCTTTTTCTCAGAAAAACCGGCGCATTGCTGTGATAGGCAGCAATCATATCATAAACGCTGACAGGCGTCTGCTTCTCAATATTCAACGCCTGGGGGACATAGCCGATTTTCAGTTTTTGAATCTTTCCGTTTTCCCGATCCTTGAATTCAATGGTTCCCGTATGCTCCATTTCTCCTAAAATCGCCCGGATCAGCGTGGATTTTCCTGCTCCATTGCGCCCAATCACTGCATTTAAGCTGCCGCAGTGAATGTGCAGGTTGATATCCTCTAAAATGATCTGCTGCCCCAGCGACACCCCGAGATGTTTTACCTTAATGCAGTGAAGCCCGCAGGGTTTTATTATTTTTTGCATGTTTCATCTCCTAATCTAAGCCCTGAAATTCCGTCTCCTGAGTGAACCTTTCCTTCCAGGGCCTCCGCTCAGTTTCCGGAACAAATCTGTCCTTTCAGGGCCTTCGCTCAGTCTCCGGGATAAACCTGTCCTTCCAGAGCCTCCCGCATCAAATCAATATTTTTCTGCATGGCCTTCAGATAGCTGTCCGGATGATAGTCTCCCCGCACCAGCGTATCCAGATAGAACACCTGGCATTCTGTCTCCTGTTTCACTGTCTCACCCATATCTTTCCCATATAATTCCTCTGCCAATACAAGTGATACCTGATTTTTCTCCATTTCCTCCAGCAAATCCGCCACTTCTCCGGCGCTGACCTGCCGCTCTTCATCCAAATCCAGGCAATATGCCGTATGCAGGCCATACTGTTCTGCCGTATATTCATAGGCTTCATGAAAAATCACTGTGCTGATCCCTTCTGGATGATCCGCCCGGATTTCCTCAATCTGTCTGGTCAGTTCTTCTACCTTGGCGCAGTATCTTTCCCCATTTTTCTGATAAATCTCTTTATGCTCCGGATCTGCCTGACTGATAAAATCTGCAATATTCTTTACCATCTCCGCGTATATTCTGGTATCCATCCAACCGTGGGCGTTCCCCTCTCCGTGATCATGAAGCTCTTCTGAATGAGCATCTTCTTCTGAATGGACATCTTCCTGCATCAGAGCTATTCCGTCTGTAATCTGACGGATTGCAAGCTTTGGATAGGCCTCGCCCACTTCTGTCAGAAACCCTTCAATTCCGCCGCCGTTTACCAAAAATAAATCTGCCCTGGATAACAGAATCATATCCTGGGGCGTCAGCTGATAGTCATGCATACATCCCGTTTGAGGTTCACTGAGATTTTCCAGAAGGATTCCCGGGCTGTCTCCCACCACATTTTCCGCAGCAATATAAACGGGATAGAAAGATGTGACAATCCTGATTTCCTCTCCTGCTTTGGTTTTCTCCTCCAGCTGCAGATATGCCTTAGTAAAAATACCGCTTGCCAAAGCAATGGCAAGCAGCATGCAACATACAAACCAGTATTTATTTCTTTTCACGCTTTCCTCCCTTTTTTGCAGATTTTTTCTTCTTTCCTGCCTGTTCCTTTTTCTTTTTCTGTCTTAATTTCTTAGGGAGATCCGCAGCTTTCCTTCTGGGTTTTCTTGCCGGAGCTTCGGCGGCTTTTCCTGCCGGAGCTTCTGCGGCTTTTTCCGGTATGGCGCCGGTTCCATCGGCAGAGCCAATTTCTCCTGTGTCAGAAATGTCTTTTTCCCCGGAAAATCCCAACAGTTCATCCATATAATCCCAGATTTCTTCTTTTCCCTGTTTGGTCAGGGCGGAATAGGGAAACAGCGGCGTACCGCTTTTTAAATTCAGTCCTTCCTGAATCATTCTGATATGCTCCGGCAGCTTTCTGCCGCTGACTTTATCGGATTTGGTTGCAATAATAATCGGATTAAAGCCCTGATATACAATCCAGTCATACATCTGCCGATCGTTATCGGAGGGCTCATGGCGAATGTCAATCAGTAAGAAAACGGCCTTTAACTGCCTGGACGTATGCAGGTAATTTTCTATCATTTTCCCCCATTTTTCTTTCTCACTGAGGGTTATTCTGGCGTATCCGTATCCGGGCAGATCCACCAGATACATACTGTTATTAATATTGTAATAATTGATGGTCTGAGTCTTTCCCGGCTGAGCGGAAGTCCGGGCCAATGCCTTCCGGTTCATCAGGCCATTAATTAAAGAGGACTTTCCCACATTGGATTTCCCGGCAAAAGCCACCTCCGGTTTGTCTGTATCCGGCAGCTTACTGGTAATACCGCATACTGTTTCTAATTCCACTGATTTAATGACCATTGCTTCCCTCCTGTATCATTTCACCAAAGCCACATCCAATACCTGTTCCATATTTTCCACAAACACAATTTCCAGTCCTTTTTTGATTTCCTGGGCAATCTCGCTGATATCCGGCTCGTTCTTCTTCGGCACGCAGATGGTCTTGATTCCCGCATTTTTGGCTGCAAGGGTCTTTTCCTTCAGACCGCCGACGGGAAGCACTCTGCCTCTCAGCGTAATCTCTCCTGTCATGGCCACATCTTTTCTGACCTTCCGTTTGGTGATGGCTGAGAGCATGGCGGTAGCCATGGTAATTCCGGCGGAGGGCCCGTCTTTGGGCACGGCCCCTTCCGGAATGTGGATATGAATGTCCCATTCCTGGAAAAATTCCTTGTCAATTTCATACTGTTCGCTGACGGAACGGATATAACTGATTCCCGCCTTGGCAGATTCCTTCATCACATCGCCCAACTGGCCGGTAAGCTGAAACTCTCCCTTGCCCGGCATAATATTTACCTCAATCTGCAGGGTATCCCCTCCTACACTGGTCCAGGCCAGTCCGCGTACAATTCCGATTTCATCTGTTTCATTTATTAAATCATAATTATATTTTTCTTTCCCAAGTAATTTTTCCAGACTGTTCTCTGTTATTTTTACCGTCTTTTTATTTTTCTGATATATCTCGCGGGCAGCTTTTCTGCAAATCTCACCGATTTTCCGCTCCAGGTTGCGGACGCCGGCTTCTCTGGTATAACCCCGGATCAATTTCTCCAGGGCATTGTCGCTGATGGACAGCTGCCCTTCCTGCAGACCGTTTTTCTCCATCTGCTTGGCGATTAAATGTTCTCTGGCAATATGGGCCTTTTCATTCTCCGTATAACTGCTGACCTCAATAATCTCCATACGATCCAGCAATGGCCTTGGAATGGTCTGCAGGGAATTGGCTGTAGCGATAAACAGCACCTCTGACAAATCCAGGGGCAGCTCCACATAGTGATCCCGGAACTTGCTGTTCTGTTCGCTGTCTAATACTTCCAACAGGGCAGAAGCCGTATCCCCTTTGTAATCGTTGCTGATTTTATCTATTTCATCCAAAAGCATCAGCGGGTTGCGGACGCCGGCATTTTTCAGTCCATTGGCAATCCGGCCGGGCATGGCTCCCACATAAGTTTTCCGGTGGCCCCGGATTTCCGCCTCATCCCGGACGCCGCCTAAGCTGATTCTCACATATTGCTTATCCAAAGCCCGGGCCACAGATTTGGCAATACTGGTTTTGCCTGTGCCGGGCGGGCCCACCAGACAGATAATCGGGCTGTCACCTTTTTTGGTGAGATTCCGCACAGCCAGAAATTCCAGCATACGCTCTTTTACCTTTTCCATTCCATAATGATCCTCGTCCAGAATCCGTTCTGCATCCTCCAGATTCTTGTTGTCCTTAGAGGCCCGATTCCAGGGAAGCTCCAGAATGGTTTCAATATATCCGCGGATCACTGCGCTTTCAGAGGAATTCAGAGAAACATTCTTAAAACGCTCAATCTCTTTTTCAAGCTTTTCCTTGACTTCCTGGTCTGCATCCAGTTTTTTACATTCTTCCAGATAGTTGTCTGCCTCGGATACGGTATTGTCCTCTCCCAGTTCCTCCCGGATCAGCTTCATCTGTTCCCGCAGAATGTATTCCTTTTGATTCTTGTCAACTTTTTCTTTTACCTTGGTCTGGAACTCTGTTTTGATCTGGATAATATTAATCTCATTCAGAAGGATAATCATCAACGTTTCATACCGCTCCTGTATGGTCTGCGCTTCCAGAATCTTCTGTTTCTCTTCAAATCCCACCGAAAGATTGTTTCCGATATAATCCAGCAGCTTCTCCAGATCTGTAATTTCCACCATCTGTCTTGCAAGCTCTTTTCCATGCTTTGGATTCATCAGGCAGTAACGGGTAAAGGTTTCCTGAATTCCGCGGATCATGGCGGCCTGAATCTCTGCCGGAAGCATCTCTTCTTCCCGCTGCAGAGGCTCCGCCTCTGCAACCAGATATTCTCCCCATTCCATTTCCTTCAGGCGGGCGCGGGTTTCTCCTTCCACCAATACCCGGACAACATTATTCTGTAATTTAATTACCTGCTTAATGACAGCAATAATGCCGATGCCGTATAAATCTTCCAGTTCCGGTTCTTCTTTCTCAACATTTCTCTGGGTTACCAGAAAAACGGTCTGATCTTTCATCATTGCAGCTTCCACTGCCCGGACGGATCTGCTTCTGCTCACGTCAAAATGTGCCACCATACCGGGGAGTATGGTCATTCCCCGTAGTGCCACTGCCGGAATATTTCTGTTCTCTTCCTTCATTTTATCTCTCCTCAGGCAGATTTGCTTTCACTGCCAAATGCAATTTCCACTGCCCGTTCATGTTCCACGGCTGCCTTTGTAATATTGCAATGGGTAATTGATTCATCTGAAGGCACCCGGTACATCAAATCCATCAGCACCTTCTCCACAATTGCCCGAAGTCCTCTGGCCCCTGTTTTCCGCTGCAAAGTTTTCTCGGCAATTGCCTCAATTGCCTCCTCTTCAAAGGTAAGCAGTACGCCGTCCAACTCAAACAACGCCTCATACTGGCGGATCAGAGAATTTCTCGGCTCTTTTAAAATCCGCACCAGGGCATCTTTGTCCAGGGCGTCCAGTGAAACGGTAACCGGAACGCGTCCTACAAACTCTGGAATCAGCCCGAACTTCACAAAATCCTGGGGCAATGCCTGTTTTAAAATCATACCCTGATCTTTCTCTCTTTTATCTGCAATTTCTGCGTTGAAGCCCATCGACTTCTGATCCATCCTGTTTTCCACAATTTTATCCAGACCTTCAAAAGCCCCGCCGCAGATAAACAGAATATTTGTAGTATCTATCTGTAACAATTCCTGCTGAGGATGCTTTCTCCCGCCCTGAGGAGGAACGCTGGCCACTGTCCCTTCCAGGATTTTCAGAAGAGCCTGCTGAACGCCTTCGCCGGATACATCCCTGGTAATGGATGGATTTTCCGATTTCCTGGTGATCTTATCAATCTCATCAATATAGATAATGCCTCTCTGGGCCCGTTCGATATCATATTCTGCCGCCTGAATGATTTTCAGCAGTATATTTTCCACATCTTCCCCCACGTAACCTGCCTCAGTCAGCGCAGTTGCGTCCGCAATGGCAAAAGGCACATTTAAAATACGCGCAAGGGTCTGGGCCAACAGTGTTTTTCCGCATCCGGTAGGCCCTAACATCAGAATATTGCTCTTTTGCAGCTCCACACCCAGATTCGGCGGCGCCAGAATTCTTTTATAATGATTATATACAGCAACGGAAAGAACCTTCTTGGCCTCTTCCTGCCCAATAACATATTCATCCAGGAATGCTTTTAACTCCACCGGCTTCAGAAGATTTATTTCTTCCAACTCTTCCTGCTGCTGCGGCATCGGTTCCTCTTCTTCTAATAATTCTTCTTCAATAATCTCTGCGCAGATATCCACGCATTCATCACAGATATACGCACCGTTGGGCCCTGCAATTAATTTGCGTACCTGTCCGTCTGTCTTTCCGCAAAAAGAACAGCGGATTCTGTCATCCAATCTTCCAGCCATTTCTTCACCCCATTATTCCATTTATTTTTATACCCGCAGTCAAATGATCCGCCGGCAAATTCCTATTTTTTAAAAAATGGCAAATCATCCGGCATATAAGTATGCGCCCGAGTATAATATTCACACAGGGGACAGTGGCAAAAGCGCGCTGTCCCCTCATTCTACTTTCTGTTTGTAATTACACCATCAATCAGGCCGTATTCTTTTGCCTCCTCCGCAGACATATAATTGTCCCGTTCGGTATCCGCTGCAATCACATCATACGGCTTTCCTGTATTCTCAGATAAAATTGTATTCAATCTGTGCTTGGTTTTCTGAATATTATCTGCAACAATCTGAATATCTGTTGCCTGTCCTTTTGCTCCGCCAGAGGGCTGATGAATCATAATCTCTGCATTTGGAAGGGCAAAACGTTTTCCCTTTGTTCCTCCTGCAAGCAAAAATGCTCCCATGCTGGCTGCAAGGCCAATACAGATAGTTTCCACATCGCACTTGATATAATTCATGGTGTCATAAATTGCCAGGCCGGCGGTTACCACCCCGCCCGGAGAATTGATATACAAATGGATATCTTTTCCCGGATCTTCCGATTCCAGAAACAAAAGCTGCGCCACTACCAGGCCGGCGGTTACTTCATTGACTTCTTCTCCCAGAAAAATGATCCTGTCTTTCAGCAGTCTGGAATAAATATCATAAGACCGCTCGCCTCTGCTGGTTTGTTCTACGACATAAGGCACTAAACTCATTCTAACTTCCTCCTTATTTTCAAATCCCCGGATACAGGACATCCGGCTCTTTAGCCGTCTGCAAATCCTGTCTCTGTTCTATTATTCTGCCTGTTCTTCCGCTTTCTCCACAATCAGCTCTACTGCTTTCTGAACAGCCAGGTCTTTCTTCATGGATTCCTTCTCACCGTCTCCCATGTACTCTTTCAGCTTATCCGCTTCCATGCCGTACATTCCGGCCATCTTCTCAATCTCTGCATCGACATCCTCTTCAGATACTTCGATGTTCTCTGCTTTGGCAATTGCCTCCAGCACCAGGCCGGACTGAATTTGCTTCAATGCATCCGGACGCATCTGCTCTGCCAGCTTCTCTTCCGTCATTCCGGTAAACTGCAGATACTGCTCAAGAGCCATACCCTGCTGTGCAATTCTGCTGGCAAAATTGTCAATCATGGAATCCACCTGGGTGTCAATCATGGCATCCGGAATTTCCATCTGTGCATCTTCTACAATCTTCTGGATTGCTTCTTCCTCTTTTGCCCGTTTTGCTTCGTTCTCCTTACGCTCTGTCAGCTTCTTCTGAACGCTTTCCCTGTACTCTGCAAGAGTATCAAATTCTGATACATCCTGGGCAAATTCATCATCCAGCTCCGGAAGCTCCTTGGTCTTGATTTCATTGATCTTAACCTGGAACATAGCCGGCTTTCCTGCCAGTTCCGGGGCATGATATTCTTCCGGGAAAGTAACATTAACGGTTACTTCTTCGCCTGTATGTTTACCAATCAGCTGCTCTTCAAAGGTATCAATAAAGGAATGGGAACCGATAACCAGAGAATGGTTCTCTCCCTTGCCTCCTTCAAATGCTGCGCCGTCTGTAAATCCTTCATAATCAATTACTGCGGTGTCTCCCTCCTGAATTGCCCGATCCTCTACAGTAATCATTCTTGCATTGCTCTCCCGTTCCTTCTCTACCTCAGCAGTAACTTCCTCTTCTGTAACGGAAACATCTGTCTGTTTCACAGCAACGCCCAGGTATTTTCCAAGGGTAACTTCCGGTTTCACGGCAACTTCCGCCGTGAAAATAAAATTCTTCCCTTTCTCTAACTGTTCCACGTCAATGGACGGACGGGAAACGATTTCCAAACCGGATTCTTCCGCAGCCTTGGGATATTCTTTGGAAAGAAGATCGTTCACAGCGTCATCATAAAAGATTTCCACGCCGTACATTTTCTCAACCATATGTCTCGGCACTTTGCCTTTGCGGAATCCCGGAAGGCTGATTCTGCCTTTCATCTTCACATATGCCGCCTGGATTGCTTTCTCTAGTTCTTCTGCCGGAACCTCTATGGTAAGTTTTGCCATATTCTTCTCCAAATTTTCTACCTGTACGCTCATTCCTATTATTTCCTCCTTAAATATATGTCGTAATCCTTATAATATTTTCCAATTATAAAGCTGATGCTTCTACTCACAATCATTTTGAAATTATATCACACTTCTATCGAAAATACCAGAACTTTTTTTCCTTATTTTAAATCGCGTCAGAACACCAATTCCTGCTGCACCACCTCAATCTGGGACACGCTCAGTTCCTCCGGCTCGCTGCCCCGCATATGCTCGCCTTTCAGGTACTGCATGCCCTGGCGGATGCCTGCCGCTACCAGGTTCAGCACATAAATATTGTCAAACCGGTTGTAAATGGATTCCCCGCCCAGCCCGGTCAGGCAGATCAGCTGGGTATTGGTCTTTTTCGCCATATCCATCAAAGGCTTCAGCAGATGGGAGGCATTGGTCTGGGCAAAGGGATTGTCCATCAGAAGCACCTTGCCCTCGTTTCTGTCTGCAAATATATCTGACTCATCCCTGCGCATATAATACAAAAGGCTTGAGAGGATGACAAAGGCTGAGAGAAACCCTTCCCCGCCAGAATTTCTGGCAACCTCCGCCCAGGTAATCGGGTACTCCCGCTGCTCCTCCACCTTGTACAGCCGGATCTGCACGTTTCCGATTCCCACCGTCGTGTCATACAGGTTCCTTGTGGTCATCTGAATGCCGAAATACTCCTGGGCATTCTCATTTCTGTCAAAAATTGCTATGCCCTTCTGGGTCAGCTCATCAATAAAATCCTCCAGCCTTAAATGGTAAAGGCTTTCATTTTCCTCCCAGGAGGGAAGCTGGAGCTTTAACATTTTCACCGGACGCTCCCGAATGGCAATGGTGGAATTATGGTCGATTTTTCCAAGGTTCTGGTGCACCTCCTGGAGATATTCCTCTAAAAGCTCCACAATCTTATTTTTCTCTTTTTCCACCAGGGAAATGTCCACCTCCAGTTTCTCCATCAAGCTCTGATAAGACTGTATGGTGGTGTCCAGCTGCCGCTGCACCTGTTCGGCATCTTTGGACAGTTCCAACATGGCTTCCAAAGGCTTCCGGTAAAAATCCTCCTGAAACTGCTCCAAACGCACAACCGCGTTTAATACATACACCAGCTGCTCTCTGGCTTCCCGCTGATCGCTCCGGTATTTATTGTAATCCCGCAGTAAAATCCCTTTAAAATTCCGAAGGCTGCCTGCATCCATTCCTGCAAAATCTTCCTGCCATTCCAGTGCTTCTTTCACCGGCAGCTCACTGTATTCCGCAAGGGCGGTCAGGTTCTCATTGTAGCTGTTCAAACGGTTCTGCAGCGATTTCCCAACTTTTTCCAGTTCCCTGCGCTGATATTCCAGCTGGTTTTTGCAGGCTTCAAAATCCTCGCTGCGGATTTCTTCTTTGGGCAGCGGGCAATCCTGGCCGCATTCCTCAGTCATCCGTTTGATACGCTCCTGCATCTGCTGGGTCAGCAGCGCTGTCTGCTTATCCTCCTCATTCCAGAGGCTCTCTTTGATTTTCAGCTTCTTTCTGCGGTCCTCCAACTGGATTTCCTGGTGCGTTTCCTCTCTGCGGCTGTAAACAATACCTGCCCACTGGTCTGAAGTCAGACGGTATTTTTCAGACAGATGGCTTAATTCCCCGCAGGCTTTCTGGTAGCGTCTGCCGCTTCTTAATTCCTGTTCCTCCAAAGACTGGATTTCCCGGGAAACAGCTGCGGTAACCGCCCGGTATCTGGCCTCTAATTCCGGCGCCTCTTTTGGCAGCCTTCTTTTGATTTCTTCCGGAAGCTCCTGCAGGCTCTTTCCTTCATAGCTCTGATACAGGCCAAGCTGCTCCTGCTGCTTTTCCTGATCCCGCTCCAAATCCGACTGGCGGTTGCAAAGAGTCTGCAGCTTCTCCTGAAGCTTTTCTTCCTTCAGCCTGGATAATTTCTGGCTCTCGGCCAAATGCTGTTCTTCCCTCTGGCACTTTTCCTGCTGCCTGCGGTCCTCCTGATACTCTTCATAAGCCTTTAAGACTTCCGCAAAATCCCGGTTCTTCTGTTCTAAAATCTCCGTCTGCTTTTCTGCAGTTCTGATTTCCCCTTCCAGGCCGGAAATTTCTTCCAGCAGGCCGGAAAGCTCCTGGGAAGCCTGCCGGATTTCCTGTTCCAGTTTTTGAAGCTTCTCTTCCGATTCCTGAAGCTGCTTTTGATTCTCCTGATAATTGTCCCTGCAGACCTGCTGATTTTTCACCTGCTCCTTCCAGGCGAAATAATCCCCGTATTCCTTCCTGCGGATGGCTGCCATTTCCTGCTTTTTCTCAATTTGACGCTGGATTTGGGCTAAAAGCTGCTGCAGTTTTTCCTCATCCAGAAGATTCTCATTAAACAGCAGGTAAAACCGGATGCCGGGAAATGCTATCAGATTGCCGTTCTTCTCTTTTCCCTGCTGCTCCAGGCTCTTTCTCAGCACAATCGGAATGGGAAATCCTGTGGGAATGCTGCCGGTCAGCCGGGACAGCTTCTCCGCTTCCCCCTCTGACAAAATCAGCGCATAGGGCAGGAACGGATGGCTTCTTACCAGCTCCCGGTTCTTCTGCCGGGAATAACCGTTCTTTTTCAGCCACTCCATGCCGTAGACAATGTGGATGCCGGCTTTCTCAAATTCCGCTGCCAGTTCCGGAGGCAGCTCCAGGACTTTGCCCTCGGTAATCCGCTGATATTCCTTCTGCAGTTCATTTTCTTCTTTTTCCAGATTCCGTCTCAGACTGTCAATCTCCAGAAGTTTCCGGTCTGCCGCCTGGAAAATTTTCGCTTCCTCAAATAATGCGGATTCTTCCAGTTCCAGATATTTTAAAATATCCCTGCGGTCCGCAAGCTCTTTCTCATAGAGTTCCTGCAGGTTTTGCTGCTGTTTCTTTGCCGCGGCGGCAAAGGCTTTCTCCTCGTTCTGGCGGTACTGGCTGCGTTCCAGACTGATTTTTCTGTTTTTTGCCTGCTCCAGTTCCCGGTTTTTGGAGGTTTTCAGACGAATTTGTTCTTCTATGGATCTCCGGCAGACCTCCCCAAAGATTTCAAGGCTTCCCGGCTCATATTCCCCCAGGATATTCCTGAGAAGCTGTTCCTGATAGCGGGCATTGAACTGCTCTTCTGTTCTGTCAAAGCTTCTGATTCTGCTTTTTAACTCTCCGGTCCGCAGCGCGTTTTTCCGTAAAGATTCCTCCAGTTCTTCCAGCAGCTTCTGCTCTTTTTGTATCTCTTCGGCAGTTTCCTTCCTCTGACGCTGATTTTCTTTCAGACTGGCCCCGACGTTTTCCAGGGCGGATTGATAATGACGGCAGAGAAGGGCGCCGATTGCCTTTCGCTCCGGCTCCAGATCCCTATCTTTCTCCCTGGCCACCGCAAGCTGCTGAGCAGCCAGCTCCCAATCGGCTTTTTCCTCATTCACTGCTTCCTGCTGCCTTGCGCAGAGAAACAGATTCAGGGTTGTCTGTATTTTTTCCGCTTCCCGTTCCAGGCCCTCTTTTTCCAGTTCAATCATATCCCGGTTACTTGCATGGAATTTCTTTTCTTCCTCCAGGCGGTAATATTCTTCTGACAATTTCTCGTAATTCAGCCGTTCCATCTCCTGGCGGAGCTGTTCTGCCTGCTGCCGGTTCTCCTGCTCTTTTCCTGCATATTCCTGATGCAGTGTTTCCAATTCCTGCCGGAAGCAGGCAATTCTGTTTTCCTGAGCCTCCACCTTCCGGCCGTTCTCCCGGTATGTCCGGTTTTTCTCTTCAATCTGTTCTGCTTTCTCCTGAAACAGACGGATGGTGTCCCGCCGCTTGATTTTGGACTGGTTATCCTTGTACTGGCCCACATATTTTTCCAGAATGGACTGGAATTCCTTCATCCGGTTCCGCTCTTTGTTCAGCTTATGTTCCACTGCGTCCAGAAACCATTTTTCCACCAGGCCCTTTTCATCCTTACAGTCTGCAAACAAATCGGACAGGCCCGATTCTTTCAGATTTACTTTTTTAATAATGGTTTCCCATTCTTTATAATTAATCTGGTACTCTGCCAATTTTTCAAAATACTGTCTGGACTGGGCATGGTTATTCATGTCAAAGCTGAAAAAATTCACCGCCCGATCTCTTTTGTAGCTTTCAAACAGCTGACGGCAGGCGGCAAAATTCTTGAGGATCATTTCCCGTTTTCCCTTTTCCACCACAGGCAGACGGTGAATGTCCTGCAGACAGGAGCCTTTGTATTCGCTGATAAAATTCACCATATCCAGATTTTCCAGGTTTCCCTCCTCCACCTCCTGGCTTTTGCGCACCATCATGCCTGTCATCACATATCCGGCTCCCTGCTCCAGCGCCCACTCCACCAGGATAAACGAAGGCTTTCCGGTGGTAAAATAACTTTCAAATGGACGGTCTTTGGCGTCCCGGTACCGTTTGTGGACAAAGGGAGCTGTCATCATCTGCACCAGCACGGATTTCCCGCCGCCGTTTCTTAAGGACAGCAGCGTACTTTCCCCGTTAAAATGAAAGGTTTCGTCGCTGACGCGGATATTGTTATTGTTGTAATTGATATTAATCAGCCGTACCGCATTGATTTTACTCATGATTCTCTCCTAACACCTTCAGGATTCTCTGGTAATTGTTCTGATTTAACAGATTCCAGTCCATAAAGCTGTCCAGCTTCCTGGTGGTTTTTATCATTTCATCCTGCTCCACGTATTCAATCAGGCCCTGTTTCTGCAGAAACATCAGGATATGGTACAAAAATCCTTCCTTGGTGGTTCTTGCACGGGTGGATTTTTCATCGGAACGAAGAGCCTCATAGGCTTCCATCATATTGGAAAATGCAATGCCCTTCTGCTCTTCTTCCTCCTCTGAAACATTCTTAACCCCTTCCTTCAGCCGTTGGGAAATACAGTTCTGCAATTCGCCCACCCGCATGTATTCCCTGGATTTACTGCTACTTCCCTGTCCGTCAAAAAATTCCACCAAAAGGGTAAGAATCACAAACTGGGACAGATAGTAATCCTTATCCGTACCGTTGGATTTACATAAGACCGCCTTCAGCTGAGTCTTGGAAAAGCCCAGGAAATTATTTTCCTCCTTGGGAATCAAATAAATGACATTGCCATAGCGTTCAATGTTGCACATGGCAATCTCCCCCTGGGATTTCACCAGGTTCTGCACAGACTCCTGCTCTGTGTAAGCCCGGTACAGCGCCTGCTCTTCCTCTTCCTGCAATTCATGATGCTCTAACAAATAATAGAAAATTTCCTGGCTCTGCCGGATCTCCTCACTTTCGTAGCCCATTTTAATCCTCCTCTGTAATTCGAATCCGCACATTGGAACACCGAATGGTTTTTCTCTCCCCGTACTCGTCCATCACATCCGGAAACACAACCACTGTTTTGTCCTCGCTCCGATATGTTTCTATTTTAACAATCCTTAAGAATTCCCGGCAGTTCTGGGTTAAATGCAAAAGCACCAGATTCAGCTGAAACTCTCCGGACTGCTCCTGGATATATTCGCTCTGTTCCTTCCGAAGGGCCAAAAGATCAATTTCTTTATTCCGAATCAGTTCCACCATAATTTCTTTGAATATTTCCACATTGGGAATCAATATCTTCAAATCTTCCTCTGACGTCTGTCCGGCAATCTCTTCTAAGGAAATTTCTCCCGGCTTTGACGCCTGCCGCAGCAGATAAGCAATGCTCTGCTCATAACGCCGTAATTTCTCCCGGCGGAGCATTTCCTGTTCCCGTTCCCACTCACCTGAATCGAAATCCATCAGTTCCGCTGAATCTGTCTCTGCCCTGCCCCGCAGAGGTTTCTGCAGCTGAAAGGCCCGGTTCAGATTATAGATCCTGTCAATTTCCTGGCAAAACAAGGGACGCAGAAAATATTCCAGGCGTTCCAACGCCTCCGGCTGCTCCAATATCCTGTCGTACAGCTCTGTCCGCATGGGAAACCGCCGGATAAAGGACATTTGCGACAAAGCCTCCAGTTCTTTCGTGTATAAGGATTTCAGGTCAAAATGGCTGTTTAAAATCTTCTGATGTTCATCTATGGTCCGGTTTAAATATTTCTCAATTTCTTTCAGATGATTCAGCTTTTCTTCCTCTTTTTCTGTCAGCCGGCGCACATTGATGTTGGACTCCTCCAGTTCCTTTGCCCTGGTTTTCACCAGTTCCCGGTAATTCTGGAATTTCTGTTTTGTGTCGCTGATGGTTTCTAAATTTTCATTTAAAATTTCCTGATAATCCTTTACCGAATAGTTCAGTGCATTCCGGCGGATTTTGCCCATGGCTTCCTGAATTTTCTGAAGCTGGATACGCAGAAGGTTGAAAACATTCTTGATTTCATCCACTGCCTTGTCGTAACTCTGCTTCTCAAGATGCATCTGGAAAATCATTTCGTGGATGGTCAGCTTCATATTATTTTCAATTTCCAGTGTGGATAAAAGAAGATTATAACCGTCGTCGGTGAGATAATAAGAAGTGCGCTTCACATCCTGCTGACTGTACACAATCCGGTTGGCCACATAGCTGATATTCATCTGCTGATAAGACTTCTGTTCAAAATTAAACCCGGAAAAATACATGACTTTTCCTTCGTTGGAAAGAATTACATTTACAATGAAATCCCCCAATGTGCGGCACTCCTCAAATGTCATGCTTTTCTGAAAATACTGCATGTTGACATCATCAATGTAGGCGCCGATATCATCCATGGTGCAGCGCTCTTCCTTCAAGGACTGTTCCATAATATACAAAAGCACTGCAAAAATCATATTGAACTGCTCGTCCATAGTCTGAAATTCATATTTTTTCCAGGTGGCCTTCTGGATGCTGTTTTGCACTAAAACAGCATATAGTCCCACGTTTTTCATCCGCCTGGGAAAATGCTTTAAAAATTCGTACTGCATACGTACTCCTCTGCTTGAAAAATCACTCAAAACCCGGATCTCTTACCGGTGAAATATCTTTAAAATCCCGTATATTTAAAATTTCCTGGGGAATGTATTTCCCCAGCTCCAGAATCTTTTTCATGCGGGCTGTGGTATATTCCGGAAAATATGTAAAAAAATCCCCTTTTAAATTCTGGTTCTGACACTCCCTGGCATCCGGCAGGCTGTCTGACCTTTCTGCCTTTTCCAGCATTTTCTCATAAGCCGCAGGAAAGGGAACCGGCATCCTGCCTGCTTTGCACTGTCTGGCAAGGCTTTCATAAATTCCGATTCCCTCATAATCCAAATCGCCGAAATAATAGATTTTGTTTCCTTCTTCTTTCATATAAGGCTCTGCAGAAAGGTCAAAATCCCGGAAAGATTTCACAATCCGTTTTCCTCCGCCGTAAATAAGCGTTCCGAATTTCCTGCCTAACACACCGTCATGCCCTTCCAGCATAAATTTCCGCATACTGAAAAACGTGTCTTTGTTTTCCAGAATCAGCAGGTTCTGGGGAACTTCCCTGGTGTGGGAATAATAAGCAAAAGGCTCCGCCGTCTCATACAGATTCAGAGTATCCGGTTCTATTTTGCACCGTTTCAGGATTTTCATGCCCTGTTCTCTGGTAAGAAACTTCTCGCGGCTCCAGATTTCAAAGCTGCGTTCATTGCAGGATACCGGCTGATTCAGCAGCAAACGGTTTTCCTTCAGATAACGGTTCAGCATCAAAACCCAGGGTCGGTCGGCCTGATACGCCTGCAAATGAGAAAGATAATATTCTATGGAAATCAACGGCTCCAAGCCGTATTTCAGTTCCTCCTCCAATTCCTGGCCGGAAATCTCCTGCTCCTCTCTGAGCCAGTAGGCAAGGGACAGCGCAGGCCTCTTCCCGTTGGTTCCGGCCTTTTTCACCGGTTTTATCCTGCCCTGTTCCAGTAAGTTCATAATACGGGCATATTGCTGTTGGTAGGAATCATTGGAATGGGCTGCTAAAAGCTCTTCCAGAGAAATTCGTTTCATAGATGGTTTTGGGCTGCATGGGCTGCGGATGCGGCGGTATAAAGTTTTGCTGATACCGCAGGATTGGGCAGCTTCTCCTTCTTGTCTGATGTGTTCAGTATACTATTAAAATGGGAATATTTCAAGGAGAATTGATTTTTGTTCTTTATTTTTGGGGAGGTTGTTCTTTTGAGTGCATGTATTTGAGGAACGGAACTACTGGGATGTGCTTTCTCACGCATATATTTGAGGAACGCCCGTGAACTGTTTGCTTTGAGGAAGGGCAGCCCAGCTTTTCCTGTGTACCCAAATAATGGTTTGTTCGGCTGATGTTGGATAGTGCGGAGGGGTGACTAACAAATACAAATAAGAAAGGGACTTCCTCAATCCTTAAAAGGCTATGACACTATCGGTTATAGTCTTTTTTCATGCGGTAATTACCGTCTAAAATGAACTCCTATTCCCACAAGCGGAGAAATATCCAACAACAATATTACGCAATCTAATCTCCCGACAATTACTCCAATGCGCATCAGAGTGTCCGGATAGGGAACAGAAATACAGCCAGCTAGAAAACGTGCATTTGTCAAAGAGCGCAGAAACTAAACCGATTAAAGAAACTGTCAAAAATGTATGCCCTCTTTGCACCAATCCAAGCCACCTATAAGGAAAGCCAATTTCTCAAAGGCAGAGCAGAACGAAACGGAGGGAGAAAGAAATTTAATGAAAATCTGATAGAAATATGGGTGTGATTGTGGTATTCTTTTAACTGTACAAATCAAAATTTTATTGTAAGGGAGAAAACATGTGGAATATAAGGAAAATGTGTTGGATTATGAAGAGTATTGTAAGTTGAGGGAAAGTGTTGGGTGGTTGCTTTTTCCAAAGGAGCAGACACAAAAGGCACTTACCAATAGTCTGTATACGGTAATTGCTGTTAAGGATAGCCAAACCGTTGGTATGGGAAGATTGATAGGTGACGGAATGTATTATACGATAGTAGATATTGTGGTACAGCCGGATTATCAGAAACAAGGTATAGGTAATAGAATTATCAGTATGATATTAGAATTTGTTGATAAAGAAACACCAATCGGCGGACGTTCCAGTATTCAACTGATTGCAGAAAAAGGAAAAGAATCATTTTATGAAAAAATAGGATTTAAGCCAATCCCCCATGAATTTTGTGGTTCAGGTATGAGGAAAGTTATTCGCAAAAAGGCACTATGTAGGCACTGAAAAAATGGAAACGGTATTCAAGCGAATAGCCAAAGAACAAATAACAAAAAGGGTTAAAGAGATAGCGGAAAACAGCGTAAATTAGCAGTGGAAACGGAAAAGGGAATATAGGATCATAGGAGTTGAGGAAGTCCCTTTTCATTAAGGAGGACGACATGAAAAGGGCAAAGCTGAATAACGACAAAATCACTGCTTTATATTGCAGGCTTTCCAAAGATGATGCGTGTTCATTTTGGTATAAAGGGCGTTTACTGAAAACGCCCCACAAACTTGTAATAAATCATGACGATTTTCTCTTTCCCTTTGCGGTAACGCCCCATATTAGGCGTTTCGTAGATTGTGATTTTCTCAAGCAGCTCTCTCTTTGTCATTGCCACTACCTCCTTTATTTTACGCAGCCTGTCATTTATCTTTCATATTCTTATACAGACTACTTTTCAGACTTTTAAACATAATCTGTCTCTGCTCTTCCAACAACTGGAGCGCCCCCATCTCTTTTAAGAGCGACCTGCATTCGGTTTCAAACGCTCTCGACTCCTGTAATTTATCGGAACGCATCAGTTCCTGGAAAACAGTTTCCACTTCACGCCCATCAGGATAGCGGATCAAGGCCCGGCAATCATCATCTATCCATTCAAAAGGTTTGTCTACTGCATAAACACCCGAACCTGTTTTAAGGTCGAGTTGTTCTGCAATTTCAGGATACTCATCCCGAAAATGAAAAGGATAACCACCGTATTCTTGTAATACCATATACATATGTGTTTCGGATCGATCCAACTCAGGACAACAGACACCCAAACGATTAATATAATCCAGACAGGGTTTCCCTTGCCACTCCCGTACCGTAAAGATACGAGTACGATGTGACCGCCAACACCCCGGCACAGGCACAATGCCTTCATAGTAACCGTCAAACGCAACGCAGATCTGATCAATCTCGCGCACTTTTACCTTCGATTCCCCATGTAATGCAACTACCTGATAAAAGAAGGCACGATTGCAGTTCTGCTTATTATCACTAAAAATATCTCCCATCTGCACACCATACTGGTTTTCCACTTTTTTCCTTCCCATATCATTCCTCCTGGTTTTTCCATGAATACTATATTCTGCCTTTTACATCTCTTCCAACCGAATACAGGCGGGCTTTGCACCCGGCCCTCTGTTCCGAAATGCGCAGCCACAGTCGATATCCTAAAAAACGCAGTCTTTCCCGGCATTGTAACAGCCGTGACTCTCACTGATAACCTAACTTGCTCATTTTTCTCTATCTTTTTTCAACTTATGGAGCAGCCTGCCAATCATGATGACGAAAAACAGCAAACTGACGGGTGAGAAAACCTGTGCAAAAACAGCTCCAAGAGCTTCTTTGTTTTCAAAATGAAGCTTCTTTGCCTTTTTCCAGGCAAGCATGGCAGACACTGCCATGGACAGAAACAGGCATCCTAAATTCCCATAAAAGCTGTCAGAAGACGGATCAAAACATCCTATCAGGCAAATGAATTCAATTCCCGTCAGCCACCGGTTCAAAAATCCTTTTCCGGTCTTATTTTTCACATCAGCATCAAATAAAATTGGAAATAATGTAAAACTCAGACATGTCGCTGCAAAGAGCAGTAAGATGATGATTTGTATCAGTATACCTATTGTTTCCATATGTTCTCTCTTTCTTAATTATATGAGCCGCTGATTCCATTTGTTTTTTGCGGCAAATATTCCAGTTCCGCGCACAAGCTTTCTATATAATCTCTTTTCAATATCGCCGCCAGCCATTCCTGCGGGATATTGTCCGCTCCATAATATATTCCGGCCAGCCCGCCGGCAACCGCTCCAACCGTGTCTGTATCATCCCCAAGATTAACGGCTTTTAAGATACATTCTCGGAAAGAACATGTATTTATCAGACACCACACCGCCGCCTCCAATGTATCAACAATATAGCCGCTGCTCCTGATCTCAGCCTCCGGCAGAGCCGCAAAGCTTTTTATATCTTTCAGACGGTCATATGCAGATATATCTTCCCACTTTTTGCCTGTATAGTATTGAAAAGCTTCTTCCATTCCCTGTATGATTCCTTCTTTTAACGGCAAACTGCCTGACAATAATTTTAAAGCGACATTGACATAGATTCCGCACCCAATCAGGCTTACTGGGTGTCTATGTGTCAAAGATGAGAGATTATGTACGGTATCCATCTGTTCTTCCATCAGAATATCAGATTGTTTTTTCAAATAATATGCGGCCGGTAAAATACGCATTAAAGAACCGTTTCCATTTTCGTACTCAGACATCCCGCCGCATTCTAACGGATTCATGCCGCGTCCATAGTTCATAATCGCCCTGCTTGTTGCGCCGCCTATATCGAATACTTCTTCTGCTGCCGTATACGCGCCGTAAAGAAGCCATTCTGAAAATTTATCCAGGATATCATGATAATCAACAGCCTGTTTATACGCGATACTGTCCACCAAAGCCAATGTCAGGCTTGTATCATCCGACCATGTTCCCATGGGCTGATTATGCACTCCATAACCCTGCATCCCGGTAACGGGAAATTTTTCAAGCTCCTCTCTGGATATAAATTCAACGGGCACGCCTAATGCGTCCCCGATTGCCACACCAATGATTCCATCATAAACTTTAACCATTATCATTCACCTCTGTTTCTTTGACAGTTCCCTGACATATTTCAACCGTTCGTCATTCATGGCTATACACCGGCAGTCTTTTGGCTCACGGTCATGCCATATTTTTCTGATGCAATTCTTATCCGCCTGAATCAATGCGCTAAATTCAGACATCCATGTTTCATCTTCTTTCAAATCACCCTCGTAAACAGTCATCAACTGCTTATATGGAAAAATAAAATCCGAGCTGTTTTCAAAAGGTATATAATCGTCCCTTAAATTGACGAACCCAATTCCATGTGTCCGCTCCCTATGCTGCTGCGTTGGATAAATCAGCCATTGTTCATCGCTGCCATCTGGAAAGCTTTCCTCGTCCGGTTCTGTCATATTTACAAGAACTCCCTTCAATGCCGGAATATATGGATTTTCCTGGATTGAAATAATGGTTCCTGAAAAATATGGAACTTTTACAGCCTCAAAATATCCCATGTCAACTTCTTCACACTTATGCCCTCCGTCCTTACCATAAATATTTTGAACATAAATCACCTCTCCATCATAACGGACAATCATATTTTTTATGGGAACATAACCATGCGGGGACTTACCGGATCTTTGGAATACCCTGACAACGCCACACCAGTTTTTTCTTTCCAAATGCTCTTCTTTGGCTGCTTTTTCAATGTGATAACAAATTCCATTTATCGCTTCCCCCGCACTCCTGAATATCGTATATGGCAAAAAACAATCTTTTTCTCCACGGAAAAATATTTCTATGCCAAATAAACACATATATATCCTCGTATGTGAACGGCTGTCATGTAAAACCATTTTCATCTTTTCAATTCGATCCTGAAGCGGCTTTACATCATGTTCGGATTTTAGTTCTTTCACTCCTTCCAGTTTTTCTTCCAACGTTCTGTGCGGCGCAGCGCAGATACATGCAATCTGCTCTTCCAGATTAAGGGAAGTATTTTTTTCAGCCCATACCGCAATATCCTCTGAATAAATCCATCTGCCAAAATCTATCATAAAAATCACCATGCCTTTCCAAGAGCTGCGACATTTGCGCCACAGGCACAAATTCGCGTATACTAACCTCTATTTTTCAAATACTGCAATCAGCTCGGACATAGACGCCATGACATCTATTTGCCGGACAGGCCCCATGTATTCACAATGACCTGCATATTCGTCTGCTTTATAATCCGATATGACGGAAAAAAGTTTCCTTCTGGCATGAACAGACAGCCCTTTCAGGGAAATTGCCAAATCAGTGTCCTCCACCTCACAAATTACGCCTTTTAAAGTCTGAACATCAGCAAGCTCAATTTTCTCTTCCAGTAATCTTTTTACGACTAAAATTCCCCCTTCTCCAATATCAGGATCGTGACTCAGCAAGATTTCCAAAGGCGTCTGCTCCTGTCCCGCTGGCTGATATTGTTTTTTGTACTCTGTATATTTTTCAGCAGTGCCATCCGGAAGATACGCCATAAGCAGGCACTCCAACAGTTCATGCGGCACACCGTCCTGAATTCTTATTATGGATAAAATCATCATAAAATACAGCAGTGCATCTTCCCCTTGTAAATCCTTTACATAATAACGCGCAGTAAGGATTTCTATGATATCTTCTCCTTCCAGACCATCGCAAACATAAGAAACTGCGAACTGTATATCCTGATAAAATTCGACTTCCGGGGGGATTTCTCTCGCCGCATCTGCCAGAGCCAGCAATCCTTCTTTTCTTGCAGTCCGCGCCAGTAAATCCATATAATGCATCATGGAGAACAAACGCTCCCCATATTCCGCATCTCTTGATTTCGCAAATACATCTTTTCTCATTTCGTACAGTAACGGTAAATTTATGTTCTTTTTCAAATCATTCATTCTTCTCTCCTTCTTACTCTGACCTTACCAGACCGCCGCCTGTCACTTCATATTGGATAGTGCCAAGTTCATAGTGTTCCTCCTCAATATTAAAAACAAAGGCATAGTGAATCTTTCCCTCTTTCATAAAATCCCTCTCACACTCCCACTCTGATTCTTCCTCCGACACAAACATAAGAGAAAGCAGCGTACCAACTGTGGTACGGGTTACAATGCCCATGAAAACTTTTATATTCCTCTCAGATTCAATCTTTTCCACATAAGGAGTATACTCTGGTTTCTCATCTAGAGTGAATAATACACCCCACGATTCAATCTCGCCGGACAAATTCCTGTTTCGTAATGTGTTGCTGATCAGTACTTTCCCATCCCTCACCCAATCTTTTGCATCTGTAGTCAGCCCCTGCCCAAACAAAATTTCATACCGTTTCAAAATCTCATTTTTAATCGTTTCTTTCATATATGCCCTCCTGTTCAAATGAACTGCAATACAAATTTTATACCTATAATCATGTTCTTTATTTAATTTTCAAGGTTCAGCATATCTTATGGAGCAAGTATATCATATAGCTTTCAATACAAAAGACAATATATTGTCGCCCACTTTTCGGCATATATCATTGTTTTCAATGAAGAAAAAAGACTGCCGGAAATATCCACTTTCCAACAGTCCCCTTCAAAGCCAAACACGAGCAGGCAGGAATTTCATCATTTAGTTCCTTTCTTAACAAACTTAGCAATGCACGTAGCATAGCGGTCTTTCGCAAATGGACATATTGGTGTTACTCAGTATAATTCAAACCCCATATCGCGCATTAATTTCCCGTCTTTTAGGAATACCCCAAAATCTTCTCTCAAATAGCTTCCCTCCCACATTTTGTAGCGCCGCTCGTAATTATTATAGGTTATAGTATAGCCAATGTTGTTTAACTGTTTAAAATCCCTCTGCCTCATCCGCTCGTTGGCGTCCGGAAACAATTCATAATAACATGTTTTGCAGGAAAAATATGCGTCCCCATCTACATCATAATAAGATCTTGTATCCATACAAAGCTCCTTCATCAATGTTGCAATCCTCCGCAGCTTCATCAAATGTACGCGGTATCTTCCTTTTGCATTTTCATTAAAGGACGGCGGATGCTCTGAATCGTGTATGTATGCTTTATATTTTTTAGAATACTTTATCCGTATCAGACCGGCGTCCGTCAATGTCTTAATATCGCGCTGCACCATCTTTTTGCCAATCGGAAGCCTTGATGTAATATCCTCATATTCCACCTGCTGACTTCTGAAAAAAATATCATACAGCAAAAGCTGACGGTCGGTCTGGCTTAATTCTATTTCTTCCATAATATACCTCCCCTGCTTTCATGCGTCTGCCCCGTTGGCGCTGTGCGCCACGCCGCCTGATTGAAGGCTTTCTTCCCTTGTATATAGAAAAAATTGCTCCAAACAGTCAAACCGTCCGCCGGTATTCTCCAGGCTGTCCGCATATCCGGCATGAACAACAATATAATTTCTGTCCGCAATCTCTGCTTCCCAGTAATAGGGCATCTGGCGGATTGCTGCCGCCCATCTGCACAAGTCATTCAGCGTAACATGGTTTTGCCCTGCACAGCCTTCTGCATCCACGTTAATTACTGTATCTCCAAACTCTCTGCACTTCCTTTTCAAAATTATCCACCATTTTCTGTTCATCTAACCTATGCAGAAATTCCCCATCTTCCGAGAATGACACGATTCTGTTTTTTGCTCTGGTATTACATTTTCCATTTGGCACCTCCGTCTATACTATACGAATTACGAGTAATTTACTCAAAAATGTTATTGTTAAATTCTATTAAATCACTTATCAAAATTTCGGCTTCCTTTTCTTTTTTCTTGCGGGTAAAATAAACGATTCGAGAGGCGCATGTATTTGTACTATTATCTATCATAATCGAGGAAACTTCAATATTATCTTTTTCTTTTAAATAATGGTTGCATAAAAAATCTGCTATTTTACCCTGTATTTCACTTTGTTTATAGCCGCTTTCATAAGAACTTTCGTTGGATTCAAACTTGCATTCCAGAAAAAGAAGATAATTTTTATCAGGCTTATGCTGACCATCTATATATTTTTCGGCTATAGAATAAATTACCGCAATATCCGGCGCCGCATTCATCATTTCACGAATGACAGTCTGTATTCGCTCCATATCGCCAGGAATCTTGATTTTATTTTGTCCCATATTATCCTCTGGCTGCTTCCATCGAAAGGATTCTGAAACTTTAACATCCTCACCTTTACACACATATCGGAACAGCTTATCATTAAAACTGTTTTCTGCATCCAGTTCTCTTTCAGATGGAGAGAACGATTTCTGAAGCAGTTTTTCTTCTGCGCTTCCTTTCCAGTATATCCGTCGGTTTCTTTCAAAAAAATCCCTCATGAAAGTCACTTCATAAAATACATGTTTGATATCAGCTTTCTCAGGGATACCGCAAGTTTCGGTAATTATTTCGTGAATCCTGCCATGATTGCTTCTGCTTACATGAGCATGATATTTTCTTAAAATATTATACAAAAATACCGCATACTGTCTTTCTTCTCTGCAAATAGAATAATTAGAAACTTTATCCTCCCTGATATAATTTTCTATTGAACAGCCGTACACTTCTTTCCAACAATTATCTGCATTTCCCAATTTGCCCAAGTTTTTCCATCCTCTCTTCAAAAACTGTATTCTTCTTTATCCTGCAGCACCTTAATTCTGTCCCGATACGGCGCAAATGCGCGTATCTCCCCAAAGGCGTCAGCACACTCCGTATGCATTGGAATAATCATTTTCGGATTTGTCAGACGTATCAATTTCTCTATCGTTTCCACATACGCGTGTCCGCTGGTATGAAGAATTTCCATTCTGTGGCTGCCGATAAAGTCACCAATTTTAGGATTGGCATGTTTTCCTTTCAGATACCCGGTCCATTTGGAATAAATCACCAGAGGATCTGTCATGTATTTTTCCATGACTGCTTTAAAAACCGGCTTATTTTCCCGTGCAAGCATCGTGAACCCTTTGTTTTTCAGAATCGAAAAATCTGCCCTGCAGCAGTTCTGCTCTGCGCCAAGCCCTTCCATATCCCCAATGATATAGAGCCGTCTCGGTTTCCCATGAATGAGTTCCGGTCTGTATTCGTGATAGCTTCCTTTGTCAGCCATTGCCGCCAGCATCAGCTTTGCCTGATACGCATCGCACACAAAATCCATTCCCCACGGAACTGCATGGTAAAACTTCATGATACTGTCCAAATTGGTGGAGGATACTAAAATCACTGATTCCTTATTTTCCTGAAACAATTCCCTTGCACGATTCCCTAAATCGTTCTCTGTCTGAATTGGATTTTTGTTTGTTTCCTCTGTGCGGGAAAGCATCGTTCCTTCTGTAATCAGAATATTCACTTCCCCGATATATTTCTTTACCATTCTTTCAAGCCTGTCATTTCTTCCAACAATGCCATGTTCACGGAAATCCCCGGTAAACAGGATTTTCTTTCCGCCGGCTTCAAGCAGAAACATATAGGCATCCAGTGCAGAATGATCTACAAAAAATGGAGTGATCCCTATATCTCCAAATATCATTTTATGACCGGGAATATAACACTCCATGTTTTTTATACGCGGCAGTCCTTTCTCTGCCATATTGGGAATAGAATCAATCTTCTCTGTAAGGATTTCCAAAATTTTCTTTGCAGCAGAACCTATGTAAAGAGGAACATTCTGCGGAACTTTCTTATATAACCCCATATGGTCGCCGTGATAATGTGTAAACAATACGCCATCGCATGGTCTGCCGTCAAAGACTGTTTTTGTAAGTTCTTCGTCTGTCATAACGTCTTCATTGTCATTGTCAGGCAGATTTGCACCAAAATCAATGATAACACGGTGTTTTCCTGTGCTGATTTCCGTTGCACAGCCGCCAATTTGGTGGCTGCCACGATAAATGGTAACTTTGTTCTGTCTTGCATTCATGCAATTTGCCTCCCTGTATTGTCATAATATCATCTTTCATTTTGTAAGGACACACTATTTTTCTTTTTAAAACATGTTTTGCTGCCCTGTCTGTATATTATAGCAGACACAATTTCCCTATAAGGACGTATATGTGTCACCCACCAACAACTTTTTACCACAAGTCAAATTGTAAATCCATGTGGCGCATCAGTTTCCCGTTTTCCCTGTATACTCCAAAATCTTCCCGCAGTTCAACACCGATCCACATTATATACCGTCTGTCGGTATTATCATAACTGATGCGGTATCCAATTCTGTTCAACTGTACAAAGTCTCTCTGCCACATTTTTCATTGGCATCCGGAATAAGTTCATAATAACACTTTTTGCAGGAATTATAATCATCTCCATCGTCCTCATAATAGGAATTCTCGTCTGTTTCAAGTTCCATCATAACCGTTGCAATCCGCTTTATTTTTTTCAGATGTGCATAACGTTTTCCCTTCGCATCCTCACAAAAAACAGGCAGCCGTTCCGAATCGATGTATGCGTTCACTTTGCGTGAATATTTCACACATATCAATTCGGCATCTGTCAATATTCTAATATCACGCTGTATCATCTTCTTCCCAACAGGAAGCCTTACTATGATTTCCTCATAAGATACCCGTTCGTAGCAACAAAAAATATCGTAAAGTAATAATTGCCAGTCAGTTGACGTCAATTAAATATTTGTCATATATAGCCAAATCTCCATAATAAATTGAATGAAAAATAATCTGTTTTTAATATCACAATAAGCCTTCTTTTTGCAGGCGGCGAAGAAACTGGCAATTCAGCCCGTCCAATCCATCAGCCGTCAGTTTTTTGTTCCTGAACTCATAAAAAGCATCTCTTTTAGGCTTCTGTCCTTTTGTAAGCCAGATAAACGCCAGATCTCTTCCACATAATTCCACAATGCGGTCAACAGCCCTTATCCCACGCATGTTTGCGTAAGTAAGAACAGCATACATCATAATTGGGTTGTACCCGGTTCTTCCCTTATCTGAACAATTGGCTAGTAAGCCAGAAAAATCTAAGTCCTCCATCACTTTTTTCAGGGTATAGACTGGATCGTCGTCAGGTGAACACAATTCGAAGAAACTAAAGTTAATTTTCTGTTGCCCTAATTCAAAAAATTCGTTATAATCATCTTGTTTTTGCATAGTTACATTATAACATGTAACGGAGAAGAGATGGTTGTCGTTAGCCATCTTTTTCTCTTTTTATGGAAAAGTTTCAGGGGACTGTCGCATTAAGAAAAATGATACAAGATATAGCTAGTTTGAAACATTCTTCTATACTATATCTTGTATATGTTTTGCTTAGTGCGACAACCCCCTGTGCAGAGTTATCTATTTCCCGATAGCCCCAGCCGATAAACTGTGGTTTCATTCATTCCACACATTCATCGGCTCTGCATCTATGTGTCTGACTCTGTGATGATAAATACTTGCATATTTTTTGCGTTAATTATCGTTTCCCGTTTACATTTTGGACAATAAAGCGGATAGTTTTTCAAAACAGTATCTTCCCTAAATTTGTTATGCGTCTTTTTTTGCAGATCGGGCAATAGCAATATATCCACTCGTATTTCATATTTGAAGCAACCTGCCTTTTTTTAACTGAAAAACGGTATCCGCTTGTTTTACAAGGTTGTTTGAGTGGCTAACAATAATTACGCATTTATTCATCTGATGGGCGCAATTTTTCAAAATCCCCGTAATTTCTGCGGCAGTATCTTTGTCTAAATTTCCTGTTGGTTCATCCGCTAAAATAACAGGGGCGTTCGATACCAGTGTGCGGGCGATTGCCACACGCTGCTGCTGTCCTCCCGACAGTTTCATTACATTCCGTTTTGCTTCATCCTCCGTCAATCCAAGCTGCTTTAATATTGGCAGGGCGTCCTGTTTTGCAGTCAATTTTACGTTTTCAATCGGCGTCATATAATCAATAAGATTGTAATTCTGGAATATGACAGAAACATGATTGCGCCTATGGTATTCAAGTCCCTGCTCCGATATATCCCTGCCATGAAACATAATTTTTCCTTCCTGTGGAATATCAAGACCGCCTATCAATGATAACAGGGTCGTTTTCCCAGAACCAGATGCGCCAAGTATCGCATACATTTTTCCTGTTTCAAATTGAGTTGTGATATGTTCTAAGACCTTTGAGCCTTTTTCATATTGATATGTTACGTTTTCACATGTTAGCGTTGGCATCTTTTTCTCCTCCTAACTCATGCGGGATAAAATTTCACGCGGCTTCAAACGCATGACCGCAATAGACGATATCATAACAGATACAATGATAATTACAAATCCAACAAGATATAACTGTAATAAAGTTTCTATGCTTACAGAAACTTCAATATCCGTTTCCAAATAATCTGTATTTTCTGAACCGCTCAATTCTATATTGTCTGCACCGCCTAATGCTGTACTTTCAAACGATTCTATCACAATGTCATCTTGCTGCACGTCATTCGGTTCTTCTTTTTCATTCTGTATATCCTGCTGTAAAAGCACATCGGCGATACGGTTTGAAACCATATTACTTGTAAAAAAGGAAATCCCAAAAGCAACGATTGCAATCAGCAATACTTCTGTCAGATATTGCCCTATAATGTCTGTCTTTTTTATGCCAAGCGAGAGGAACACACCTGTTTCACGGACACGTGATTTTCCCCATAGAGTAAGAATAAGCGATAAGATTACAACGCTGACAAGGATAGCCGCAATCAGCAGACCTATCACCAGTTTATCCATACTTTCCAGAGAGGAAGCCGTATTTTCATAAGTTTCATTGTCCGTATCAATCGTAAATCCATCCTCTTTAAATCCAGGCGTCTTTTTCACTTTTTCGATAATTTCATCCATTTCTTCTGGGTCGTTTATGGTAATTGAAACTTCTGAAAATCCCTGAACTGCAGGGGTGTTCTCGATAAGAATTGCCGACGCTATATCTATAAACACCCGATTCTGTATTTTATTATAGCCCTCTATATTCTTGCCGATTTTTTCTGTTTCCATTGCTGTAAACAATCCAACGATTTCCAGTGTCATGCTGCGCCCATCCATAGACCTCGTTTTCAGTATATCGCCTATCCCTAAGCCATTTTTATCAGCCAAATCTTTACAAATAATTGCTTTCCCCGTATCTTTTTCTGTAATATGCCTGCCTTCCGTTAGTTTGACAACGCCATTTGTAAACAAATTGTGTTCTTCGGAACGCCATAGACTTACCGTAGTTGTGCTATTCCCTAATTCTTCCTCCAAAGGAATTGTTCCCTTGAAAAAAGACAACTGTTCAAAATCCAGTAATGTTTCATCAAATGCATCGCAATATTTCACTCCTGCTATATCACGGATATTTTTCACCATATCAGAGGATAATTGCTCTGTGGAATACATGATATATCCAGTCCCTCCGCTTTCATCCTCGTCCGATTCTTTATGTAGATAGGGGTTATTATCTGTGTAGTCCGTCCAGACATGAAAAGAACCGCCAAGGCTTTGACGCAGATTTTGCTGTGCTTGTTTTGTAGCTTTCCCGATAGACAATCCCGACAGGACAAAGGTTGCCATAATAAGCAATATACAAAAAAGCACTATGCTTTTTCCTTTTTTTCGAGTAACATATAACATTGCCCGTTTAAAAAAATTCATATTGATACCTCCGTTTTTTATTTTTTGAACACAATATTAAAATAACATTCCTATATGGAACGTATATGGAATATCTGTGAAAAGTCAAATACCCCGCAGCAAGCTCTTAACTTGACCCACAAGTAATCATGGATATTTATCTGTTCCCATGCTATACTAAAGAAAAAGGGGCGATCCAAATGACGGCTGAATGCAGGAATTGGCAAGAAGA
>CAJTFX010000027.1 GCA_910575555.1 Lachnospiraceae bacterium
GTGAAAAGTAAAAAAGAAAAAAGCAGGGCACAGGGATTTTATGGTTCAAAATAGGAACGTATTGACAGTTTAGTCTATAAGATTGAATCCAAGCTGCCCTAAGAGAGCAAATATTAATTTAAGCGTCAGAGCTGTGGATCTTTAAGAGCTAGTTGAAATTATTGAAAAAAAAGGTTATGATATATATGTTTTAAATACTATTTGCAATGCCACCACAGGAGAAGCAGACCAAAGCAAAAGAGTTTGCCCATCAGGTGGATGCTAAGATAGCGGTAAATTACTGTCCATTAATAGCGCAGGTATCACCGTGGGGACTTATTATACAAACAAGGATGCAAAATATGAAAATTGGAGAGGTATTAGAAAAAGAAAGAAATAATAGAGGTTTAATGAAAAATGAAGTTTGTAAAGGTCTTTGCAGTCCTTCAACTTATGGAAGATATGAAAATAGTCAAATTGAACCTAATAAGTTTATGATAGATGCTTTATTAGAGCGTATAGGAAAAAATCCAGAAAAAATATCATACATGGCTTCTGCGGATGAGATTGATTGTGTGAAAATAAGGTTTAAAATAGAAAAAAAACTCAGAGAGCGAAGGACAGATGAAGTTGAGCAATTTATAAATCAATATAAAGAGTTAAGTATTGTATATGGAAATAAACTTCATTTACAATATATTTTAAGAACAGAGGCTCTAATTTTTTTATTTTCAAATAAAAAGTCAGAAGCAGTAAATAAGTTGAAGGAAGCTTTATTGATAACTAAAGAACTCGATTTCATGTCAGATAATCGTCCGGTTTTTACTGTTATGGAGATGGAAATAATCCTGTATCTATGTTCAAATAAATTCTTTGATGAAGAGTTATTATTTGAATTATATTATTATATCACTAGACTTGGGGATAAAAATATATTGAAATTAAGGTTTTATGATAAAGTTGCGCTTGAAATAGTAAATAATAAAAAAGGAGTTGAAGATAGAAAGCTTGTACTAATGTTAGAGGATGTTTTAACGTATAAACGTAGAATTTTTCAGTATGTTGGTGTATCTGAAATTTTACGAAGCAAGAAGTTATTGGGGGAAATTCTTTCGTGTGATGAGGAAAAATTGTTGGAAATAGATAAAATGATAGATATATAGTGGAGAGTAATATGAATTTATTTAATAAAAGTGGGACGATTCGAAAAAGAAGGGTAGAAAAGAATCAGACGATAGAGGAATTGGCCTGGGGGATATGCGATGAAACTACGTTAGGAAGATATGAAAGAGGAAAAGTGGACCCATCGGTTGAAAAACTTTCTTTAATATTAGAGAAACTAGATATAAAAAATCAAGGGATGGTTGTATCTCATGAGATAAGTCTTTTTAGCGATAACGATTGTTACGAAGAGTTTGAAAAGTTATTGCATGATAAGAAATTAGAAGAGATTAACATTAGATTAGAAAAATATGAGTCTGGAATGGAGATAAATAATACGATTGAAAAAAAACAGTTTTTAGGGCGCATAAAATTATTCATGAGTATGGATAGAGGGGAACTGTATATACATGAATTAGAAGATCTATTAATGGAGTCAATAGGAGATTATTCAAGTGGAAAGATTTCATTAACTAATATATATAATGAAACTGAACTGTATATATTGAATGATATTGCAATTGGATATTGGGATTTGGGAAGAAGGGATTTAGCGCTAAATATATATAAAGATCTGATGGAATATTTTAAAAACTTCATATATAATCAAGACAGTGTTATATGTAATAAAATCTGTTTGAATTATTCAAATTACCTTGGCTTATCTGGGAACTATCAGGATAGCATTAAAACATGTTTAGATACTATACGTTGGATGCAAAATAATACAACACAAGATTTAATGTATGTTTTTATCTTTAATATAGGCTGGAACTACTATTATTTGTGGAAAAGAACGGGTGATTTCAAATTGAAAGAAAAGGCTGAAGCTTATATTGAAAAGGCTTTGGCTTTAGGAAACTATTACCATGAAAATGAGGACACAATCAATATAATGAGACAATTCTATCAAAATGAAATCACAAGTACTCCTTCAAGTTCTTCTAATGATACGGGCCGGTAATGCAAGCAATTTCAATGGAGTTGCAGTTTGATGTGTTTACAGGCATTGTAGTAATAAAAAGAGAAAAAACAAGTAGTGACATGATAAAAAATTTTTTCATAAATGTACCTTCCTACATACAAAATATTTATTTGTCGCCAATTGGGTTGACATACATTTTACACAAGTTTATATAAAATTTCCTGAATGAACAGGGCATATTGTGCAATTAATATTTCACAGTATGCCCTGTTTTATTTGTTTGCAATAATATAAGATATACAAAATAACAAAAAAGGGGAATGATATGTATTTAAGTATACCAACTAATTGGGACAATCGGATTGTTGATAAAATTAGAGAAATTAATAGTTCGTCTGATTATTGCTATAAAGTAGGAAGTGTATACGGGGCTTTTTTAACGAAAATAGGATCAGGGAGATTTGAAACTCCAAACATATCTGAAGAGTATGCCCAAGAACACATAAGAAAGATAAAAAAACTTGGAGTTAAGTTTAATTTTGTGGCAAATTCGCCGTCATTGGGGGGAAAAGAGCATGATGTTACATATAGGGAAGAGTTACTTGGTGAAATAGAGAGAATTGTAAATTTGGGAGTGGAAATGATTACTGTATCAATTCCATTTTTAGGAGAATTGATTAATTATCATTTTCCACACATAGAAGTCAAAATGTCAACCATGTTGGATATAAGAGATATTCAGCATATAAATTTAATAAATCAAATGGGTCCTAAGGTTGCCTGTATTACTTTGAGTCGATTTATCAATAGAAATTTTGAGCTGTTAAAGAATATGGTTGACATTGCTCCATTTGAGTTAGAGTTATTGGCTAATTCTCTTTGCCTCCATAATTGCCCATATCAAATGTATCATTCTGATTTAGTTTGTTGGCAGGCAAGAAAGAAAAGAGGTTGGGAAGAGCCGTTTGCAGATTACAGAGCTGTTGCGTGTGACAGAATAAGATTCACAGATAAGTCTCAAGTAATAAAGAGTCCCTGGATACGACCAGAAGATCTAAACGAATACGAGCAAATAGGAATAAGTTCAATAAAAATAGCAGGAAGAACATTTCCGACAGAATGGATCATAAATATTGTGGAAGCATACGCTAGGGGAAACTATTCTGGAAATATGTGGGATTTGATACTTCCGTTTCAAGATATATATGTTGACAATAGAAAATTAAATAATTTCTTGAAGCATTTTAAAAACAATAGGCCAAGCTGTGATAGCAATTGTGGAAAATGTAGATACTGTGAAAAAATCGCAGAAGATGTAGTGAGTTATGGTGACGAAACAGAAGAATATCTTATAGACTTAGAAAAAAGGTTAGATGCCAGAATTAATACGGTAGATACATTGCCGCCGTATTTTAAGGAATCAAGAGTTTAATAAATTCGTGGAGGAAAAATTGAAATGGAAAATGATAAATATATAGCAGTTGTAGCAACTTTATTGTCAGGAATTGAATTAAAGATGATAAAAAAATTGGGATATAAAAGTCTGTTGATTAATTCCAATACCTGGATAAGCATGGACAAAGCTTTAGAATCGGATGCTTGTATTGAGATAAATTTAAATGATGCTGAAGAAGTCATGAACAAGATAGAAGATGTAAGAAAAAGATATAATATCGTTTCTGTTTTCTCTTTTAATGAATATCGTGTTCCTATCGTTGCACGTATTAGAGAATCATTAGGTCTTCCATATGGAATACCTTATCAGGCCGCTGTTAATTGCAGAAATAAAAAACTTACAAGAAAGATTTTGGAAAACTTGGGTGATGAAGCAGTTAAATATAGGACCATTACATCTTTAGAAGAAGCAAAAGCATTTGTAAAAGTAAATGGATTACCAGTTGTAATAAAACCTTCAAATGATGCTGGAAGTGAAAATATTTTTTGTTGCAAGACAGAAGAGGATGTGGTTCTTGCAGTAGAAAAGCTCAAAAACACAGAAGTTAATTTAGTTGATCAGAAATTGGATGAAGAGTTTTTAATTGAGGAATTTTTGGATGGGCCAGAATATAGTGTGGAAGCAATGGCCTACGATGGCAGTATTTCGATTATTGCGATAACTGAAAAAAAGGTTATATCACCATTTGAACCAATAGAAATTGGTCATACAGTGCCGGCTATGGTTTCTCAAAATAACGAAGAAAAGATAAAAGATATTGTAACAAAGGCCAATGAGCTATTAGGAGTAAATTATACAGTTACACATACAGAGGTTAAATTAACGTCGAAAGGACCTAGAATAGTAGAGGTAAATGCAAGAATTGGCGGCGATAATATTGCGTCTTTAGTAGAAGCTGCGAAAGGTATAAATCTATATGAAGCATCGATATTGCTTTCGATGGGAAGAATGCCGGTTGTAAAAGAACCAGTTACTGAAAAAGCATCTATACGATATTTTTATGCAGAAAAGGATGGGTTTGCAGAAATAAAAAATATACCTCTTATCGAGAAAAACCCAAACGTGAAAGAGTTAAATATTCAAATTAGTGAAGGGGCGAAGATGGCAAAAACCATCAGCAATTTTAATAGGTACGGATATTTTATATGTTATGATGAATCTGACAAGAATATGGACGAGATGCAAAAAAATGTATCTTCGAATGGGAAAGAAAAAATGGAAATTGAAAAAGAGGAGTGCTCTGATACTGGTTTAAATGAAATAATCGGAAATTACTGTACAACGGATGAAATGAATGACGCTTTAAATGATATCGAACGTAGTGTTGCCGGAGTAATAATTGCCTTTTTAGGAGATGATGATTACATGAGGACTAAGGCGGTGATAAAAGCAAAATATAAAGGCGTCTCATCGAAAAAAATAGCGGCATTATATAAGTTGACAGAGTTAGCCCAAAAAGATTTACAGAAATTTATAACAAATATTTTATGATAGAGAAAAGCAGCTAGGACAACAGAATATGAATGTATTGTGTCATTAGTTAACAAAAAGAAAGGACAGCAGATTAATTTTCTTCTGAAATTAATCAATTAAGGTTATAATGTGCAAATATTTTAAGGGAATAGAAGATATATCAAAATTATCAAGAAATCTAATTTTGTTATTAGTTGCAGTTTTTATTTCTAATGTTGGAAATGGAATACAAGTTATTGCCATTAATAAATGGATATATGATAAAACGAATAGTGCGGCTTTGATTGGCGGAGTTGTAATTCTGGATTATATAATTTCTTTTTTGGTCCAGTTTATTACGGGGACGATTATAGATAGGAGTAATCCAAAAAAAATATACTTGTTATGTGATTTGCTTAGGGCAGTAATTTTTTTTGTATTAAGTATAAGTATGCTTAAATCAGACGTACCGGTTGTTCTGGTGGGAATTTGTGTAGCGCTTATAAGTTTTATAACCACGGTGTATCGTTCATGCTTCTTTAAATTAATTCCTATGCTAGTCAGAGAACAAAGTGATTTATTAAAAGTGAACGGTTTAAATTCAACTTTAACCCAATTTGGATTACTGCTTGGGACAGTGATTGTAGCGCCTACAATAGTATTATTTGGAACAAGCGTGGCAGTTATGCTTAATGGTTTAACATTTTTGCTGTCAGCAATTATTGTAATTTTTATAAAGTTTAATTACGTGAAGGAAACATGTTCGAGAAATAATAGCATTAATGTTTTTGAAGATTGGGCCGAGATAATGAGCTTGTTAAGAAGAGATAAAACATTAAAATGGCACATTGTAATTAGTTCTGCAGATGTGCTGGTAGTTAATTTTTTTAATATTTTATTAGTGCCTATGGTAAGTGCGTGGTATCTGAATAGTACATATAAAGTTTCGTTGTTTGATGGCGCTTTTACAGTAGGGGCAATTGTTATCGGAATTGTAGTAGGGAAAGTAAAAGATAAATTTGGTATTAAAGTGTCCAGTTGGATAGGAATTATGGTTCAGGGATTAGCATATTTTGCGCTATGCGTATGCAGAACTACGCCTTTAGCAGTGGTGATTATTTTAACTATAGGCTTTTTTAACGGATATTCTGGACTTATTTATCAAACAACATTGCAGAACAGGATATCACACGAAGTAAAGGGACGTATATCGAGTTTTAAAGGATTTGTTATCTCTATTATTTCAATTATTTTGATTCCTGTGATGACGTTCTGTTTGGACAATTCAATATTGAGTGGAATGTTGTGCAGCGGATGCATCATTATGATATTTGGAATGACAGCATTTGCATTAAATGTAAAGAGAGGAGAAGGATATTTGATAGCTGATAAGGGAATATCAAACTGAGCGATTTAACTCTTAGAACCTGTATTGAGCTATTGAAAAAAGATTATGAGAGAAAAAGACTTTATATTAAAACATGGATTAGAAAAAGGAAATCCATTACTGACAACCATCACGAAACGTATACGAGAAGGCAGGCCAAGGATACCTTCAGACTTAAAGTACACGATTTTTGAGGCAGGAGAGTTTGTGCAGATATGGTTAAAGACCAGAGGCTGCGCTTATTCTAAAGTAGGAAGTTGTACCTGCTGTGACTATTGGGAAGGAGATGATGTTGATGATGTAGTCAGTGAATTTGCAGAAGCATTAAGCAAGATCAAGCCAAGCGTTAAGAGCCTTTTGATTGAGACATCTGGCAGTGTGTTGGATACTAATGAAATATCAAACCAGGAATTGATTATGATTCTTGAGATGCTAAAGGAAAGGCAATTTAAGAAAGTAGTGATCGAAACCCATCTAAATACTATAACTCCAGAAAAGCTTACTTCAATAAGAAATAAATTGAAAGATACGGAAATCTGCATTGAAGCAGGTGTGGAATCTTTGAGCGAGGACATATTGAGATATTCACTAAATAAAAGCAGTGTTTTATCTACAGAAATTAAAGAAATAATAGAGTTGATTCATGCATCAGGCTGCAAGTTCATAGCGAACATTATGTTGGGTGTACCATTTGTCTCAGTTAGCCAACAAATTGAGGATGCTGTTAGAAGCATAAATAAATTATTTGAAACAGGCGCAGATTATGTAATGTTATTCCCTGTGAATATTAAAGAATATACATTAGTTAATTGGATGTATCAGAATGGATTATATGAAAGAGTAAATGGCCAAATGATTCTTAGAGTACTGGAGAGGGTAAAGAAGAAATATATCAATAGAATTGATGTGGTATGGTACGGAAATCGAAAGCAAGAGAATCCAGCATATAAAAAAGCTATATTAGGACCGCGTTACTGTGAAACATGTGAAAATAAATTAATGGATTTCTTTTTCAATTTTAATATTTTGGAAGATACAGAAAAGCGAATTAAGCTCTTAGAAGGAGCTGCCAATACAGAATGTAATTGTAAGCAGGAGCTAAGAAGAACACTGGACATGACGTGTAACGATGGCTTAGATATACTCGATTATATGGATTCTATATACACAAGAATAAAGATGATTGAGATGGAGGGACAGAAATAGTTATGGGGGAAAAACAGTTGAGTTTACATTTGTATACGAATAGAAACTGTAATTTGTATTGTGTTCACTGCTATAATAATAGTTTTTATCAGGAGAATCGTAAGGAAATTATTCCAGAGCAGCTGGTGGAGATAATTAAAAAGCTGAATAAGTTGTATGACATTGATATTCACTTAGAAGGAGGAGAGATTTTTCTGAGAAAAGAGGTGTTTAGGGAGTTAGCGAAGTTAGATAAAGAAATACTGGGGAAAATAACGATTACAAGCAATGGAACCATTTTCGATGATGCTGAAGATATATTATACGTGTTAAAGAATGTAGAGACATTCAGAATATCTGTTGAAGGACATGATAATACAACTAATAGATTGTTGCGTAATGTAGATAGCGATTTATTATTTAAGAATATATGTGCATATCGAGATATAGGCGTAAATGTTGTAGTGAGAACAACGTTGCATAAAGGCAATTATAAAACCATTTTTGGAGAATTAATCCCACTGCTTATTGAGAAAGAAATAAAGAAAATTCAGATATATGAATTACAAGCTGTAGGAAGAGGGGAAAGAATACAGCATTTATTGTTAGGTGACGATGAATTTGAAACTTTTTTAAAGGGTATAAGAAATTATGACAATCGTTCTATAGCAATCAGAATGTTTTTTAACCGCAGAAGGAGAGAGTCTATCTATAGGAACGAGAGATTTATAAATAAAATGAATTACAACGTTATTGAGATAGCGCCGGAAAATAGTTTAAGCATTTCATCCGAAGGATTTGTAAGAATATGTCCTTGGGATAATGATGAGAACGCTGTTTTTAATATTTTTAAGGTAAAAGACATTTACTCTGAGATTAATAAATATAACTTAGAACATGAGTGTGAGTATTGTTCAAAAATTAAAATTGTAAATGGTAATGTGGACTAATATGAAAACAATGTACGAATATGGGATAGGAAATACGCCAATGATGGCTGTTGAGTTAGCCAATGACAATAAGTTATTTATAAAACAAGAAAAATACAATTTCTTAAATAGTATAAAAGCACGAACAGCCTATTATATCGTAAAAGATTTGAACACGGAAGAGGTGAATGGTGTTGTTGAATCAACCTCAGGAAATCTGGGTTTTGCTTTGAGTTATTTCTTGGACGATATGGGAGTAGATTTCTTATGTTTGGTTGATGAGTCGATTAGCAAAGAAAAACTGGAAAAATTAAAAAAACATCATATAGATTACAGAGTTGTAAAAAGAATTGAAAATCTTGATTATAGAAGTTCAAGAATAAAAGTTGCGAAAGAATTACAGGATTCCGGAAAATATTTTTGGAGCAATCAATATGATAACAGGAATTGTATGCTCGCACATTATGAGACGACAGGACCGGAAATATGGGAACAATGTAAAGGGGATATAGATATATGTTTTTGCCCTGTAGGAACTGGTGGAACAATAACAGGAATTGCAAAGTTTCTGAAGGAAAAAAATACGAATATAGAGATAATTGGCATTGAACCAATGGGTTCTACAATTTTTGGTGGAACAGATGGAGAGTATATAAACGCTGGTACGGGATTACGTGGACCATCAGGACTTATTGAGAAATATATAGATTATATCGATGGATATTATCAAATTAACGATTTAGAGTCAGTACGTTGCTGTAAGGGGCTTAAAAAGGAGTATGGATTAGAATTGGGAATTTCTTCAGCTATGACATATGCAGCTGTTTTAGATTATTCGCATAAAGAAAAGAACAAAAGTATTGTTATGATAGCTCCTGATGGTATGGATAGTTACATAAGTGTATTAGAAGATAAAAAGTATGCGGGGGATGGTTTAAAGGATAATGAAAAACTTATTTTTGAGCAACTGTGATATTGAGATAAAGAAGAAAAGAAATATTTATTGGGATAACGATATTAAGTATAGTGTAAGGACTAATCCAGATAGTTCATTTGCTGGTATATGGTTTCAAACAAGGGGGTGTACTCATGATAGAACAGGCGGATGTACCATGTGTGATTACAGTATTGGGCCAGAAACAGATACATCAACTATGGTAAATGCGGTTAAAAGTGCGCTGCAAGAAATAGAAGGGTCATATAACACACTTTTAATATCTCCAGCTGGAAGCATGCTTGATTTGAATGAAGTTCCAATCGATGCAAGACATCAAATATTTGAGTTAGCGGCAGAATCGCCCCATAAGGAGGTAACTTTCGAGACAAGGGCTGATACAATTAACAGTGAAACTATTGAAGATGTAAAAAGTATTTTAGGTGATAGGTTAAAGAGCGTTTATTTGGGAATTGAAACTTCATCGGATTTCGTTAATACATATTGTATTAATAAAGGCGTAACAATCAAGGAGATAAAAAAGGCTGCAAAAATCTTAAATGGCTATGGAATCAAACCTATTGGAAATATATTAGCAGGTGTACCGATGCTATCGGCTAAAGAAAGCTATGATATAGCAATGAATTCTATCGATTGGTGCCTGAAGAATCAAGTTAAACCAGCGATTTTTGCCACTCATATTAAAGAAAACACAATTTATTATGAAATTTATAAGTTGGGGCTGTGTGATGAACCAAGTATTTGGTTATTAGTAGAAATTCTTTTGAATTTGCCAGAAGATTTAGATATAGATATTTGTTGGTACAGAACATATGGAGCTTTTAATCTTGTAAAGGCAGCGGATTCTTGTTCTGAGTGTTATGAAAAGGTACTTGACGCATTAGATGATTATGTCATTAAAAGGGATAAAACAATTTTAAGTTCCCTTAATTGTGAGTGTTATTATAAATGGAAAGAAAAATTTAAAGAGGAGAGCGCTTCTCTTCCTGAAAGAATTGTAAGCATTTATTGCGCACTTGCAGAAAAAAATATGCAGGAGGATTTTTGGATTAGAAATAAAGCTCAGATTGAAAATAATATTTATAGTGAATATGTCAGATAAGGAGAACGGCATGATTTATTCTCAAATATCGCAATATTATAATAAATGGTCATCGGGTAATAAGTATTATGTTGCATCTGGAAAATTTTATATCGAAGAGGCGCTAAAACATAATTCTACAATTGTGGAACTTGGGGTTGGAACAGGAAGAATTGCTAGAGAAATACTAAAAAAAAGCATGAATAAGGTAATAGGTGTAGATAACTGTGAGGAAATGTTAAAACAGACAGAAAAGCAAATAAAGAAAGAATATGCCGACAGGTTGATGTTACTGAAACAAGATTTTAGAGAATTGAAATTGCCATTTAAGTGTGAATATATATATATGCCATTTAGAACATTTGGGCATCTGGAGAACAATGAAGATAGAACCCGAACATTAAAAGCTGTAAAAAAGAATCTGTTAAGTGGTGGAGTGTTTATATTTGATCATTATGTCTTGGACCAAGGATGGGCTCAAAAAGTGTCAAATGAACAAGTGCTTATGTATGAAGATTCTGATATACGGATAACAGACGAATATTCTTTTGATTTCAATAATAAAAAAATGCATTGTATTGTCAGATGTAACGATGTGATATTTGAAAGCTTTGAGTTTTATTGGTTTGATGTCAAATCAATTTTCAAAATAATTAAGGAAGTGGGTTTTAAAGTAAAAAATTTGTATGGAGATTTTAATAGATCTGAATATACAAATAAATCTGTGAACCAAATATGGGTTTTAGAAAATTAGGGTGAAAAATGTACATATATGAAGGTAAACAACTGGATTTTTTTGAAGATGCTATTAAGATGTTGCTTGTAAATTCGAATTACACAGAAATAGAAGATATTGACTGTATATCTTTGCGAAATGCATCATTTATTAACAGTGGTAATATAAGATTTTGGTTTAAATCGGGAGTCAGTGTTTGTGAATCTTTAAAAAATATTGAATATGCTTTAAACGCGGATGAATTGTTCAGTGTGAAAAAACTTACAGAAAAGGATTTTGATATTAATAGGATATTAGAAAAAAACAGGCCCTTTGTTTTGGGACCAATTTCAAAACGCAAGTTATTGCAAAAGATTGATGCCAATTATTATGATGGAGAAAGGAATTATATATATTGTTTTTCTTATAATGGTGAATTATTTATTCACGAGCCGGATGGAGTTCCTTTTTTAATGGTTGATGCGAAAGATTATTCAAAAATGTTTGAACAGAAAGATTATCTGTTTCAGATTTGTGTTAATTCGAATATCGAAATAAGTGCACCGAATAGAATAAAAGTATTAAAAAATTGGTTAGAGGCAAAAAGAGCAAGCAGATTGTCTCTTGATGATGTGTCAAATTACAATTATACGAAATTATGCAATATGAATATTGCTGATGAAATATCCTTTGGATTTGCAGTTAAAAATTATTTGATTCAAATTAGCAAGATGTTTAAGTATTTAGAAAAAAATAGTGAATTTAATCAAAACTGCAAAGTTTTTAAAGAATATGCATCTGAGTTAAATGACATAACGTTTAACAAGCATTATGAGCGGATTAATACATTAATTAAAAATATAGATGATTATTTAATAAGTAGTATATTGGAGGAAGTGAGTTGATTTATAAAAAATTATTCGAAAAAGCGATAGTTCAGACGGATAAAATATGTACTCCAGCTTATTTCTATTTTGAAAAAACACTGAATGATAGTGTAAAGACAATAAGTTCAGCATTTGGGAAAAAAATAGAACTATGCTATTCAATAAAAGCAAATCCATTTTTAACTGCATTTGTAGGTGATGGAATTAAAATATTTGAAGTGTGTTCGTATGGAGAATATCAAATTTGCAAAAATCAATTGAGTGTGGACACCGAAATTATATTTGGAGGAGTGTGTAAACTTGATTATGAAATATCAGAAGCAATTAAAGATGAACGTGTGATTGTTACAGTCGAATCGTTAAATCAATTGGAGATAATAGATAGGCTAAGTGCCGAGAGAAAAGAACGCACAAAAATATTGTTGAGATTAAGCGCTGGTAATCAATTTGGTCTGTCTGAAAGAAATTTAAAAAAAGTAATTAACAGCCGTAGTAGTTATACTAATGTTAATATGATTGGAATTCAATACTATGCTGGAACTCAGACATTTAAAATAGATGATATATTAAAGAAAATAAATTATCTATTTGATATAGTTTTGCAAATTGAAAGGGAGAGCGTATTCAAATTTGAAATTGTGGATTTTGGGGCAGGAATTGGAGTCCCTTATTACAAGGTGGATTATGATAAAAATAACTTTGAGCAGATGTTGAAAGAAACATCAGAGTTGATATTGAAAAGAAGGAATCATCACAGAGTAATATGTGAAATGGGACGAGCTATTGCTGCGGAATGTGGAGTCTATGTTTCAAGGGTAATTGATCAGAAAGAAAATGCAGGGAGAAAGTTTTCTATTCTGGATGGTGGTACGAACCATATTAAATATTATGGACAGGCATTTGGAGGAAGAAATGTTGTAATAGATATTCTTAATGATGCTGCGGAAACGGATGTATATACGATTTGTGGGCCGTTATGTACTGTTAATGATATTTTATTGAATAATGAAACATTAAAAAAACATACGATAGGAGATATTTTTCTTTTTCCAAACGCAGGAGCTTATTGTCAGACTGAGGCAAATGCATTATTTCTTAGCCGTGAGTTACCAATTGTTAATTTGGTTAGAACAGATGGAAGCATCGTTACACTTAGAGAAGAAAAATGTACCTATAAAATAAATAGTAAAATAAATAATGTAAAGGAGTAACTGAAATTGGGAAAAGAAATATATTTAACAATCAAAGATATTGTAAAGAACTTAACGGATGAAGAATATGAAATGAAAATGGAGAATTCATTTGTGGATGATCTCGGATTTGACTCTGTAAATCTGTTATACCTGCAGGTTGCGGTTGAGGACGAATTTGATATTAAGTTTGATCCAATTTTAGATGATTTTTCGGAAATATTTAAGAACTTAAAAAATTTATGTGAGTGCGTAGAGAGGAAATTGGGAGATTAAAAGTGAAAAATAGATTACTAAAAGAGGCTACACATAAAATATACGAACAAAGGAAACATTTGGATATTAATGAGAAAGTGTACTGCAGACACGAACGTGTTGACGGTGGTGAATTTGTAGAAATATGGTTTATGACTGGTGGGTGCAATCATGATAAAGACGGAGGTTGTACCATGTGCAATTATGGAAAAGGGCACATGGTTGACGAAAATGAAATTCTTTATTTGATTGAAAAAGAATTGATAAAACTAACTCCACCCTTAAAGCAGCTTGTCATTTCACCAACGGGCAGTATGTTTGACGATACAGAAGTTTCACCTGATTTTAGAAATAAAATATTTGGTTTAGTTGAAAAATATAATTGTGAGAAATTTATTACTGAGACAAGAGCAGATACAATAACTAAAGACAAATTACGTAGGATGAAGGATATCATTCAAGATAAAGTAATTGCTGTTGAGCTTGGTCTGGAGTCTTCTTCTGAATTCGTTTTGAAGAATTGTGTAAATAAGAATATGATGCCAGAGGAATTTATCAGAGCCGTTAATGTAATAAAAGAAGAAGGAATTTTAGTAACAGCGAATGTGTCTTTAGGCGTTCCGTTTTTAGATGAAAAAAGACAGTTGGAAGATGCAAAAAAAACTGTTAGATGGGCATTGGATATAGGTGTAAACACTGTTGTGGTATTTCCTCTGCACATTAAGCCAGGGACGTTGTTGAGTTATTTGTATAAAGAAAATTTGTATGACTGCGTATCATTATGGTCGCTGGTTGAAATTTTAAAAGATGTAGATGAAACTGAACGTAGTAAAGTTCAAATTTCATGGTATAAAAACTATTATAACAATGAAGGTAAGATTATTAAGTCTCCAACGACATGTGAATTATGTCGACCCAAAGTTATAGATTTACTAGACAGATATAAAGACGAATGTAATACCGTGGTAGTTAAAGAATTAGGACGATTGGAGTGTGGATGTAAAAAAGACTATTTTCACAGGATGCAGGTTCTTGAGACTAAGGATACTAAAAATCATTTATTAAATTGTTATACTATAATAGCAAAGGATTTTAACATAGATCATGAAATCTTAAATGAAGCGATCAAAGAATTATAAAGAATTGGAAAATGATGAAATGATATATATTAGCCATTTAAAAACGTATATTCCTGACATTGAAAGTGTCAATAAACAAGTGAGTGAGTTATTGCCGTTTTACAAAGATTCGTATGAACGATTGAAATCAGAGGCCAAAGGCAGCGGTGAATCTGATATTATAGCGCCAATAGCTAAAAGTATGACAAGCCACGAAATGATCTTACAAACTTTCCCAAAAGATTGTGTTGAATATATGAAAAAGGAGCCAACTTTTTATTTAGATATTAGATCATCTGAGGCATATAGTTTGCCGGTTCCGGATTATTACATATTAAAAACAGTGGGGTGTAGAAATGTGAAGCCGCTGAATATATTGGGATTAGCAGATGTATCATTAATACACGCATTTTCCCTGTTTAATTCATTTGAAAAAGGTGGAAATTACTTTATTGTTTCATTATCTCAGCGATTAGAACCCGGTGATAACAGAAATTATGAGTTTATTTTAGCTGATGGAGCAATTTCTTTTGTGATTAGTGAAAAGCATAGGGGGAATTGTTTTTGCGTTGAAAGTTATATTAAGACCTCAAATAAAGATGAACTATTTGATTATCTAAAGAAAAAAGATATAGAGCTTGTCTTTAGAAATAATACAGATACAAAACAATTGAATCTAAATGGCAGAAGAATAAAAAGAATGAAGTATGAAAAATATGATTTTGGTTGTATGGATACAGTTTATACATTGTTGGAGGCTGAGGCAGATCAAAGATTGGATAACGGACAATGTGTAGCTATGGTTTCAGTTGAAGATAATATATATACAGCGATTATGGTTCAATATATAAAGGAGAAGAACAGTGAAGGACAAAATCACAGAAATTATTAATTTTATCAATGATTATGTTAATGAAGATGAGAAAATTGTTGTAGCAGTTTCAGGAGGGTTAGACTCAGATGTTGTGGCGAGGTTATGCGTTAAGGCAGTAGGAAATAATCGAGTAAAAATATTTATGGTACTACAAGACGATATGGATGAAAGACATATTCATAATGCATTGAAACTGGCTGCTGATTTAAATATGGATTTACCATTTATTGATATGAGAAATCTAAATACTGAAATAATAGAAAGACTAAGTGAAGGGGACTCCAGTGAAGGGTTTAATGTTAATAGTTTGCTGGAAACAGCAAGAGCTAAATGTTCACTGAGAACAGTTTTACTTTCTAGTTATCAGGAAAAGGGATATATTGTGGCTGGAACATCAAATAAAACGGAAATAGAGTTAGGATTCTTTTTACCTTTTGGAGATAATATTGCGCATTTTAAACCAATTGCGCATCTTTATAAATCTGAAGTGAAAGAAATTGCAAAGGAACTTGGAACAAATGAAGAGGTTCTTAAACAACCAGCATCAGCGGGATTTTGGAAGGATCAGGAAGATTTAGAAGATATTGCGTATTGGATTTATTACAAAGGACCTATTCCTGCAGGGACACAATTTAATGATGAAGATGATAAAAAAGTAATGGAAATTAAGCAGAAATTAACAACCGCCATAATAGATGATTGTATTAAAGCTGTTCTTAGCGGTGAAGAGATCAATGAAATATCTGTACAATTAAATGTGGATATAAACATTATAGAAGGAATAGAATCGATTCTTAAAATATCACAAATAAAGAAGAAGAGAGAATTATTAAAGACGATATGAGGTGACAAATTATGCTTTACAAGGCATTAATAGAAGAACATATTAATAAACAAGAGGACAGAGTTGCAGTAATTTACCAAGAAGAAGAGTATTCCTATAAAGAGCTGAATGACCTTGTGGCTGCTTTTGGAAATGGCCTTACATCGTTGGGGATAAACAAGGGAGATAGAATTATCATAACGTGCAATAATTCTATTGATATGGTTGTTTCGATTTTGGCATCGATTGCATTGGGCATTATCTTTGTACCTCTTCCGCATGATATAAGTAAAAGCAGATTAGAATATATTCAAAATGACTGCAAGGCAAAACTAATTATAAATAATAGGTACAGAAAAAGGGGAACTGCTTCAGGTGATAATATGTGTTGCTTAAAAGATGTAATTAATGTTAGTGCCGAATCAAATTTCCATCGGGAAATCGTAGATATAAATGAGGGATTATACATCATTTATACCTCAGGTACGACAAATAAACCGAAAGGTGTATTCGCATGTCAAAAGCAAGCGCTTTTTGTAGCGAATGCAATAAATGGGTGTTTGAGAAATTCGGTTGATGATATTATTCTTTGCAGAATTCCATTATCATTTGATTATGGGTTATATCAACTATTAATGACATGCTTGTCTGGAGCAAAATTGCTTTTATTAGATGAGCAGGTTATGATTCAAAGTATTCCTCAAATGATAAAAAAATATAATGTTACAGCTTTACCGGTCGTTCCAGCCATGTTAAATATTCTGATTAAAAGCAGGGTATTTGAGCGGGTAGACGTGCCTAGCGTAAGATATATATCATCTACTGGTGATGTACTTTCGGTTGGACTAATTAAGCAAACAGAGCAGCAGCTTCCGCATGTAGAAGTAATACCAATGTATGGGCTTACTGAGTGTAAGAGAGTAAGCATCATGCCTTACGGAATGAAGGAAAAGAAATATAAAGGCTCATGTGGCATTCCCCTGCCAGGAGTTAGTGTGAGATTGGTAAATGAACATGACGGTGTAGGAGAATTGGAAGTTATTGGTCCAAATGTTATGGAAGGATATTGGAATGACAGTGTAGAAACTGAAAAGTTTTACAGTGTAGAAGAGGGTGAAAGAGTTCTCAAAACAGGCGATTTATTTAAGATTGATGAAGATGGGTATCTGTATTTTCAGGGAAGAGAGAAAGCATTTATAAAACATAATGGTTATCGCATCAATAATCTTGAACTTGAAGAAATTGTGGCTTCAATAGATAATGTAATGGAGAATGCTGTGGTAGGAATAAATGATTCTGATGCAGGAGAAGATATAGTCTGTGTTATTTCTTTAAATGATATGACCAAAGAAGCCCAAATAAGAAAAGACTGTATTAAATCTTTAGGTGGCATAAAGGTTAAACATTTTATTTTTACTGATGAGCCACTTCCTAAAAATTTTAATGGAAAAGTAGATAGGAAACTTATAAAATCAAACATAGAGGCCCGCAGATGACTATGACATTATTTTATGGAAACTATACATATTGTGCGACGTATGCGATTTTTGATTCAGGTATAGATGTAAAGGAGATTTCGAAGAATAAATTCGAAATGCTCTCATCCGTTCCGTTTGGAGTTGTGCATGGAAAAGAATATGCGCATAGATTAATATCACCGGTATATGAACCTTTGCATGGAATAAAACGTGCCTGTGAAATTTTGAACAAAAAATATATAGAAAAAGGGTTTGATGATAAAAACGATGCGCGGGATTTTTTGTTGAAAAGATTGAACTGTGGTTCGGTGGTGATTGGACCAGTTGAAATGAGTAAATTAAACTACATACCTTTAAGCCGAATATATGAAAGAGTTCCGCATTATATCTCATTATATAAAGATGAAAGTAATATAATTCGAGTAAATGATTCAGAAGGCATTATGGGACAGGCTTTACCTATAGAGGAATTTATGGTGATGTGGGACAGCGTCAATTTGATGGAGTCAGATTATATTTATACTGTGGGGTATATTGAATCTGAAGGAAAATTACCGTTTGAAAAAGAACAAGTAATTAAATCCACCAGAAATTGCTTCGAAAACCTTGAATTTGCAAGAAAAATTAAGCAAGGTCCCATGGCATTCGAAAAGCTATGGGAAACCATTAGTAATACCAGCAATAAACAATATAAAAATCACCTTTTCTTTGATCTGGAAATATTTATTCAAAGAAAATACTTGATGTTATCTTTTATTCAATGGATAGAAAAATATATCGTATGTAATACAGATAGAATCAAATACATAGTTAAAGAACAGATATATCTGGCTGCACAAATTAACAATCGTGTTAGGAATGGTAACATGAATAATAATTATCAACTTTTTTATAGATTAGGTATTTTGGAAGATGATTTAACCAATATTTTTGGTGAGGTGTGTGAAAATGCATGTAGGAATAATTAGTCATAGTGTTATTTTAGCTGAGAAAAAAAGAACTGTTGAAGAAATTGTAAATGGTGATAGTGAAAAAGTCGAAAATATGCGCAATATAGGATTAGATAAAGTGCCTGCTGATAATGAAAGATTATTAGAGGATATGATTTTAGAAGCTGTAAGAAAAATTGATAAACAGCCAGATTTGATAATAATCGCACATTCCATACCATTCATTTTTTCTGACTGGAAAAGATTTATGAAAGAAATGAATCCGGTTGAAACAATAAGTATGGGAGGTATGCCATGTGCGGCAATGCATGCTGCTGTAAATATTGCCTGTAAATATATAGAAAATGAAATTTATAATGATATACTTGTTGTAGGTGCGGATAAGGCTTATTCCGATAAGGAAAGATGTTTTTTTCATACTATAATGGGAGATGGTGTTGTGGCGTTGCTAATTGGAAAAAAAGGGTTTCAGAGTGAAGTCGTTTCAAGCAATGTTCAGACTTGTGTGATTGCTGCGAATGGTGAAAATTCTGATGAAAAAGATATTGCAGAATTTAGGGCTGTTAATGCTATGCTTGTGAGAGCTGCGATAGAAAAAACTGTTAAAGATGCAAATTTGAGTATGGACGATATAGACTACTATATTCCGCATACTTCGAATAAAACTTTTTGGAATGTGCTTTCAAAATTAATACATGTCGATAGAAGCAGGTTTCTAGATAGTAATATGTGTAACACTGGTCATATGAATTCTCATGACAGTTTTTATCATTTTATAAAACTGAAAGAAGAAGGCGTAATAAAAGATGGCAATAAAGTACTGTTGGTGAATCCGGGATTTGGAGGAACTCAGGGATGCACATTGATAGCCGTATAGTAAACCCTCCATCATGCTTAACCTGCCGTCGGGCGGGCCGCATGGCCATCCATGCTATGGAAGTCAGGGGCTTTCATAGTAAGTCAATTCATGATTTGTTATACTTTCTGTAATGCTTTTTACATACGAATTATATTTTATTAAATTGAGAGAAGGAATGTATCTAAATGGATTATATTAGAATTAAGAATGCAACAGAACATAATTTGAAAAATGTTTCAATCGACATACCAAAGAATAAATTGGTTGCGTTTACAGGGGTTTCTGGTTCGGGAAAAACGACAATGGCATATGATATAGTGTTTGCTGAGGCTCAAAGAGAATATCTGGATTCCCTCAGTACGTATTCCAGAATTAGCATGCCCAGATTTTCTAAGGCAAAGGTAGAAGCTATCGAAGGTCTGTCTCCTGCAATTATGATTAATCAGGAACAGCTTGCGAAAAATCCCCGTTCTACTGTTGGAACTGTGACGGAGATTTATACTTATTTGAGACTTTTGTTTTCTAGATTTGGCAAACCAATCTTAAATGCAGCAGACTTTTCATTTAATACTCCAAGCGGCGCATGTGAAAAATGTAAAGGGACTGGAGAAGAAATCGGTTTGAGTATAAATCGTATCATTGATGTAAATAAGTCTTTGAACGAGGGAGCTGTTAAGCATAGAACATGGAAGGTAGGAGGCAGACTTTGGAATATTATAAATGCGTCTAATTTATTTGATATGGACAAACCTGTTAAATTTTTTTCAGAGGAAGAATTAAATGAATTGCTCTATTCAGAATCGAAACATTTTTCCAATGATTCCCAGGGATTTATACAGAATTTTTCTTATGAAGGCATTGTACCCAGAATTTTAAAAAGACATAATGACAGCAGAGGCCTGGAAAGCGTTTCTTATGATGCGAAGTTTTTTAAAACGTGTAAATGTTCAGCTTGCGGAGGCTCTAGGGTGAACGAAAAAGCTCGTTCAGTGCTGTATCATGGAAAGAGTATTGTTGAATTGTCAAACATGGAAATTCAGGATTTATTGCCTTTCTTTGAAAAGATAGACGAACCGTTATCAGAAGAGATTATATCTTATATAGTTAAAAATTTGAAACTTCTGGTTACATTAGGCATTGGATATTTAACCCTTAGCAGATCGGTTTCCACACTGTCAAATGGTGAGTCCCAAAGAATAAAGTTGGCCCGTCAGCTGGGAAATTCTTTGTCTGGATTAATGTATGTCCTGGACGAGCCCACTGCCGGGCTGCATGAGAAGGACAAGAAACGGATCGTAGAGGCATTGAAACTGCTTACGCAGAAAGGAAATACGGTTCTGGTTGTTGAACATGATAAAGCGGTTATATCTAATGCGGATTTTATAATTGATATGGGGCCAAAGGCAGGAGCTCAGGGCGGTGAAATAGTATATTCGGGAAATTATCGTAACCTTTTGCAAAATAATTCTCTAACCGGAATGTATTTTTCAAATAGAATGCAGATGAGAAAGAATAACGGGTATCGGTCGTGGAACAATGCCATTAATTTGTTTGCAGACAGAAATAATTTGAAAGACTTAAATGTGAAAATCCCGCTTAATGTCATGACCTGTATTACCGGTGTCTCTGGATCGGGAAAAAGTTCATTGATGGCTGCGCTGGTTGATCAGGCTGAACGGGTGACAGTGATTGACCAGTCACCGGTGGGCGCTTCGCCTCGCTCCAATCCAGCTACATATACAAAGGCTTTTGATGAAATAAGAAAAGTATTTGCGGAAAGTGTCCAATTATCTCCGGCGCTGTTTGCATTTAATAGTACTGGGGCATGCGAAAAATGTAAAGGATTAGGATACGAAACAATCAATATGCATTTTTTGGGTGATGTAAAACGTATCTGTGAGGAGTGCAAAGGAAAACGATACAAAGCGGAAACATTACAGTATAAATATAGAGGTAAAACGATTGCAGATGTATTGAATATGACAATAGACGAAGCAAAGGAATTCTTTGATAATCGTGAAATAGTTAAGCGCCTGGACTTATTATCTAATGTCGGACTTGGTTATTTGCAGTTAGGACAATCAATGGATACATTATCTGGCGGTGAGGTTCAAAGGGTGAAGCTGGCAAGCGGATTAAGTAAATCAGGAGAAATATATGTGCTTGATGAGCCGACGAGAGGACTTCATATAGCAGACGTGGATATGCTGGTCACTGTAATGGATGGGCTGGTCAATCAGGGAAACACATTGGTGGTTGTAGAACATAACTTAGAGGTAATTAAAAATTCTGATTGGATCGTCGATTTAGGTCCGGAAGGCGGCGAAAAAGGAGGATATATTGTGGCTGAAGGAACCCCGGAAGAGATTATGAAATGCAGTAAATCATATACCGGCAAATATCTGGCGGTAATGGATGAGTAAATGAAGGAGCGGATGCTCCAACGAAAAGCGGCAGCTTCTTAAAATGTGAAAAAATGAAAAATATTGGATACTTCTGATTATGTCGGCACTAAGACAATCAGAAGTATTTTTATTTTCTTTTTTCTGAATTTCCCGAAGATAGTATGATAAAAAATGAAAAAATGTGAATAATATGAAAATAATATTGTGCAGATCATACAAAAAAGCATGAGGAAATTTTTATATTATGCTGAAAAAAATGAATGATGTTGACAAAATATGAAAAATACATTATCATAAACACAACAAATTGAAAATATTTGAAATTATTTGCAAAATACTGAAATAAAGGAGGAGAAGAAATGCACTATGCAGGAAGATTTAATTCTTTCATTTTTAAAGGCCAGAATGTGTTTGACGCCATTGCGGCTTACAAAAATATGGAAGGAATCACACATCTGGAATTCAATTATCCGGAACATCTGGAAGGGTATGACCTTGCAGAACTGAAGCGGGCAATGTGTCCGCTGAAAGTAAACGGTCTGGCTCTCAGATGGAGGAATGGGTTTTTGGACGGGGATTTGACCAATCCCGATGAGTCTCTGCGGCAGAAAGCAATCAGGATTGCCAAAGATGCGGCGGACGTCTGCCGGGAGCTTGGAGGAAGCGTGATAACTTTGTGGCTGGAAAACGACGGATTTGATTATCCATTTCAGATGGATTATGAGAAATGCTTTGGACAGGTGGTGGAGGCAGTAAGGGAAATTGCGGACTATGCCCCGGATATCAGAATCAGCATTGAGTATAAGCCCTTTGAAGAGCGGGAGTTTGCCATGATAGACAGTGCAGGCATGACCCTTTACATAATACAGGAAATTGACCGGGAAAACGTGGGATGCACCCTGGATTTCTGTCATATGCTGATGAAGCATGACAGTCCGGCCTATGGGCTTGCCCTGGCGGCGGCAAAAGGAAAACTGTTCGGGTTACATATGAATGACGGGTATGGATGGAAGGACAGCGGTTTGATTTTCGGCTCTGTGAATTTTACCCAGTCGGCGGAATTTATCTATTACCTGGAACGGTACGGGTATGACGGGGTAGTGTTTTTTGACACATTTCCCATTCGGGAGGAATCCAGGGCGGAATGCCGGGCCAATATTGCGGCCTTTGAGTTGATAAAAGAAAAGGTGGACAGCATCGGCGTGGAAAAAATCAGCCAGGTGGTATCGAAGCATGACGGGATCAGCGCGCAGAACCTGATTTTGGACATGATAAGATAAAGGGATGCCGGAAAAAGTGGGACTTAACCAGTCCGTTCTGGAGGAAACGGCAGACCGGGGAAACTATGCAAAATGAAGGAGGATTCAGTGATGAAAAAGAAAGTTTTAGCAGTTCTGTTAACAGCGGCAATGGCAGTAAGCCTTACCGCCTGCGGCGCTAACGGCGGAAGTAATTCTAAGGATGGCAGCGGTTCTTCCGATACCCAAACCCAGGAATCAGACCGCGATGCATCTGACGGCGCAGAGAATTCAGAGGAAGGGGAGAATGGCTCGGAAGATTCAAAGGGGCAGGGAGATGCCGGCGGCAAAGAATTTAATCCGGACAAGGCAGAGGATGCCATGAGCATTGAAGAAATCCGGGAAAAGAACGGCGCAGAAGTGCCGGTGGAAGCAGATTGGAAATTAGGTGTGGTAATGAAATCCCTTTCCAATGAATTCTGGCGCACCCTTCAGGAAGGCTATGAAGCTGCGGCCGAAGATGCCGGATTAACCATTGATATCCAGGCAACCACAGACGAAAGCGATGAGACGGGACAGCAGACTATGACAGAAGCATTGACTACCCAGGGGGTGGACGCGCTTTTAATGAGCCCTATCTCTGATTCCAATTTGACTTCTGCAGTGGAAAGCGCCAATGATGCAGACGTGCTTACCGTAAACGTAAACGACGGCCTGATTGCAGAAGCCAATCACTATGTGGGCCCCAACGCTTACATGAACGGGCAGCTTGCGGCAGAGTGGATTTCCAATAAGCTGGGAGACGAGGGGCAGGTAGCCATTGTGGTAGGTATGGCCAAAGCCTTTGCGGCAAGAGAACGTACCGAAGGATTCAAAGACTGGATTGCGGATAACAATTCTAAGATGGAGATAGTGGCAGAGCAGAATGCAGACTGGGATCGCCAGAAATCCAAAGAACTGGCAAACACATGGATAACCCAGTATCCGGAGCTGAAAGCAATTTTCTGCAATAACGACGATATGGCGCTGGGGGTAGTAGAGGCTGTGGAAGAGTCCGGTTCTGATATTCTGGTGGTAGGCGTTGACGGAATCGGGGAAGCCTATGATTCCATCCGCGCAGGCAAACTGGACGCTACAGTAGATTCCTTCCCCTTCTATATGGCGCAGGTGGCAGTGGAGTGTACGCTCCGTTCTATTGCAGGTCAAAAACTGCCCAGCGCAGTGGCGACGCCCCAGGCTTTGATTGATTCTGAAAACGTGGATAAAGATGCAGCAGAAATCATCAACTGGACGGCTCCTGCGTATACCAAATAACCCCGGAGTTAACGATCATAACCATAAAAGTGCAGGGAGGGGAAACCCTTCCGCGCTTTTGCAAGGAGGAAGGCACAGAATGGGAAAAGCAGTAGAATTTGTCAAAATCAACAAGTATTTTCCTGGCGTACATGTCTTGAAAGATATTTCCTTCTCTGTGGAAGAAGGAGAAGTGCATGCGCTTTTGGGGGAAAACGGAGCAGGAAAATCGACAATATTAAATATACTTCACGGGGTATATTCTGAATATGAAGGAGATGTGATTCTCCATGGAAAAAAAGTTTCTTTTAAGAATCCGAATGACGCCATTTTAAACGGCAATATATCAAAAGTTCATCAGGAAACCATGGTAGTGGAGGAATTGACGGTAGGGCAGAACGTAACATTGGGATATCAGCCGAAAAAAGGCTTGTTTATAGATTTCAGCAAAATGCATAAAGATGTGGATGAGATTCTGGCGGAACTGAACTGCCGGTTCCGTTCCAGGGATATTGTAAGAACGCTGACCGCAGGGGAAAAGCAGATGCTTGCCATTGCAAAAGCCATTTATCACCATTCCAACATTATTTCCCTGGATGAGCCTACCGCGTCTCTGACTTCCAAAGAGACAGAGGCATTGTTTGGGGTAATCCGGAAATTAAAAGCGGACGGAATCACCGTTTTGTATGTCAGCCATCATCTGGAAGAAATTTTTCAGATTTGCGACCGGGCCTCTATTATGCGGGACGGGGAATACATTCAGACATTGGAGATTAAGGAAACCACAGAGGATGAATTGATCCATGCCATGGTGGGAAGAAGCGTTTCGGCAGTGGCCTCCAGACTGAAACCCTGCCGGGCAGAAGAAGAGGTTGTGTTGAAAGTGGAGCATCTTTCAGATAATGACGGGAAGTATCAGGATGTGAATTTCGAACTTCGCAAAGGAGAAATTCTTGGATTTTACGGTCTGGTGGGCGCAGGAAGGACGGAAGTGATGCGGGTGCTTGCCGGTGCAGATCGGAAAATCAGCGGAACCATATATTTTAAAGGAAAAGAAATCCGGGGAAGCTGGAATTCCACCAGAGCATTGAAATATGGAATCGGTATGCTGCCGGAGGATCGGAAAACCCAGGGATTTAATAAACTGGATACCAACTGTAATAATATAGCGATTTCCAGTCTGGAAAAATATATGTCCGGCATTTTCATCAGCGACGGGAAAAAATTGCAGAATGCCCGGCATTTTTTTGAAGAGCTTGACATTCATCCCAACAAGCCGGATTATCTGACGGTTAATATGTCCGGCGGGAATCAGCAGAAAGTGATTCTGGCAAAATGGATGTCCACGGATATCGACGTGATTATATTTGATGAGCCCACCAAAGGCGTGGACGTGGCCGCAAAGGCGGAAATTTACCGCCTGATGGAAGAGCTGGTGGAAGAGGGGAAAAGTCTGATTGTGGTATCCAGCGAACTTCCGGAGGCTATGGGGCTAAGCGACCGGCTGATTGTGATGAGCGAGGGCCGGATTACCAAAGAACTGACAGACCGGGCGGCGTTTGACTCGGATGTGATTTTAAATTATGCGATTGGAGGGAATTAAGATGAAGGCGATTGGTACAAAATATAAACGGGAGATTCTTGTATTTCTTGCAACGGTTATTTTGGGCGTTGTGTTTACAGCGCTGAATCCCAATTTTCTCATGTGGAGAACCATGCTGACAATTTTTCAGCAGATGGTATTGAACGGTTTACTGGCAGTGGGAATTATGTTTGCTATTTTAACAGGAGGCATTGACCTTTCCATTGGATGTACATTTGCCATTGTGGGCATTGCTGTGGCCAACTGCTGTGTTAAAGGAATGAATCCGTTCCTGGCTATACTGGCAGGACTGCTGGTGGGGGTTGTCCTGGGGATGTTTAACGGATTTCTGGTTACGAATTTGAAGCTGCAGCCATTTATCGCCACTCTGGGCACCATGAGCTTGTACCGGGGCGTTGCCTATGTGGTAACCGGCGGCGCGCCTGTGACCAATGTGCCGGACAGCTTTCGGAATATTTTCAACGGACAGCTTCCCGGCGGAATCCGCTATTATGTCATTGTGATGATTGCGGTCTTTGTCATTGCCCATATCATTTTGTCCAAAACAAGAACCGGAGATTATCTGTATGCAGTGGGCGGAAATGAAGAAGCGGCCAAGCTTTCCGGTGTAAATGTTGCCAAAACCAAATACATTGCTTATATTGTAAGCGGAGCATGTACGGCAGTGGCGGGCCTGGTGATGCTGGCAAGCCTTGGTTCTGCAGAAGCGACGGCAGGCATCGGCTATGAGACGAATGCCATTGCAGCGGCGGCAATCGGCGGCACATCCATGGCAGGCGGCCGGGGTACGGCCCTTGGAACCTTTTTCGGAGCCCTTTTGCTTGCGGTGCTGAAGGTAGGCATGGTAGTCATCAATGTGGACTCTTTCTGGCAGTATGTGGTGACAGGTCTTATCATTATTGCCGCATCTTACTTTGAGTTTATGAAAGGAGACATTGCAGCCTTCACTGCCCGTCACAAAAAAGAAAGGAGCATGTGATGCGAGAGAAAATAACAGTGATAGGAAGCCTGAATTATGACATTGTGTTAAAAATACCGAGACTGCCGGAATGCGGGGAAACGCTTCCTGCGGACAGCGCAGTATTCAGCCCGGGCGGCAAAGGAGCCAACCAGGCAGTCCAGGCAGCAAAGCTGGGGGTTCCTGTCCATATGGTTGGATGTGTGGGGGATGACGGCCACGGGCAGATTCTGCTGGAAGCGGCCCGCAGATACGGGGTGGATACAGAACATGTCCGCCGGTGCAAAGAACCTACCGGCATGGGAATTATAAATGCCATGGAGGATGGAAGCGTATTTGCCTGTATTGTCCGGGGCGCTAACTTTGCAGTGAAAAAAGAAGATATTGATCAGGCAAAAGAGATTCTGAAAGATACTTTCCTTGCCGTTCTTCAGATGGAAATACCTCAGGAAATCAATTGTTATGCCATTGAAAAAGCAAAGGAATGGGGCTGCAAAGTCCTTCTGAATGCGGCTCCGGCGGAAGAAATACCTCTGGACTATTTGAAGATGTGTGATATAATAGTGCTGAACGAGGTAGAAGCCGGGTTCTACCTGAAAATAGATGTAAAGAACGAGAAAGACGCAAGGAAGGGCGCAGCTTTGCTGGCAGAAACCTGCGGCTCAGATATTATTATAACTTTGGGGAAAACGGGGGCTGTTGTCTCAGAAGGCGGCAAAGTAACATTTATTCCCTCGCGCAAGGTGGAAGCCATAGAGGCTACCGGCGCAGGCGACAGTTTTATCGGAGGCGTTGGTTACGCTTTAAAGAGCGGTAAGAGCCTGACAGACGCCTGCAGGTTTGCCACCTGCTGCAGCGCAGTTACAGTTTGCCGGATGGGCGCACAGGATGCCATGCCGTTTCTTGAGGAAGTTATGGAGCTGGAAAAACAGCGGTGAACATTTGTCTGAATGACGCGCAGGATTCCATGTCTTTTTGGCTATCGTTCCTTGCGGGAATAAAAAAGAAAGGGATGGAACTTATGATACCTTATCAGAGAAGGACGCAGATGCTGCAGCTTCTGGAAAAAAATGAGGTGGTTTCCCTGGATGATTTCTGCAAAAAGCTGCAGGGCGTTTCAGAATCCACCGTGCGCAGAGATTTGAAAACACTGGAAGCGGAAGGGCAGATTGTCCTTCTCCGGGGGGGCGGCGCCCGTCTGAAAAAAGGTTCCTATGAAGTTCCCGTAAATTCCAAGTCTATCAAGAATGTGAACGAGAAAGAAAACATTGCAAGGTATGCGGCGGGACTGGTGAAAGACGGAGAATCCGTCTATCTGGATTCCGGAAGCACCGTGCTGCGGATGGTGAAATACCTGAAAAATAAAGACATTACAATTGTGACCACTAACGCTATGATTCTGCCGGAGCTGCAGGAGACGAAGCTGAAGTGTTTTCTGGCCGGCGGGGAAATCAATGTTTCCAGCGCCTCGATTCTGGGAACCAAGACAAACAGCGACCTGCAGCGGATGTATTTTGACAAGGCCTTTCTGGGGGCCAACGGTTTTTCCGACAAGGCGGGCATCAGCACGCCGGATCTTCGGGAAGCGGAAAAGAAACAGATTGTCTGCAGGAACTCCACCAAAGCCTATGTATTGCTGGACAGCAGCAAAAGCGGGAAAAATACGCTGAGTAAGGTGTTTGAACTGGGAGAGGTTACGATTATCTCGGATAAAGAGACAGATATGCTGCTGGCCAGCGGGAATTATATTGTGGCAAAGTAAATGAAGCTGCTGATTTCTTTATCGATTTTTGGGTGGACAAAGTTATCAGTCACTTTGTGAAAGTGAAATAGATAAATTCAGGCTTGCCAAGCTGTAAAGCGAGTGTAAAATCAAAATACAAAAGCTGTAGCTCTAAAGGTTGAAAAACCATAGGAGCTGCAGTTTTTTGTTTCCCATCAGTTGATTTTATCTCCCAAAGTATCGATACAGTTGATTGAAATTCTTTTCCCTCCCCTGTTATAATAGAGAAAACCGACAGGAGGAACATTTATGAATAAGCTGCATTTAGCGGAAAATATTGTCTGCTTCCGCCGTGAAAAGAAACTGACTCAGGAGGAACTGGCGGATTTTATGGGCGTGACCAAAGCCTCCGTTTCCAAATGGGAAAAGGGACAGAACACGCCGGATCTTCTTCTGCTTCCCCAACTGGCTGCTTTTTTCGGTGTAACGGTGGATCGGCTGATTGGGTATGAGGCCCAGCTTTCGAAAGAACAGATTCGGCGCTGCTACGGGGAGCTGTGCGGAGATTTTGCCAGTTTGCCCTTTGAGGAAGCGTTAAAGAAAACAAGAGAGCTGGCCCATCGGTATTATGCCTGCTATCCGCTTTTGCTGCAGCTTGGCATTTTGTATTTGAATCATCATATGCTTGCAGAAACAGAGCGGGAACGCAGGGAATTGGTGGAGGAGGCAATTGACTGGTGCGGCCGGATTCTGGAAAACTGCAGTGACGTGGGCATTTGCAGCGATGCCCTTGCACTGAAAGCGGCGCTGAATCTGCATCTTGGAAATCCTTTGGAAGTCATTGACGCCCTGGAGTCTGCCGCAGATCCCAGCCGGCTTGCGGTTCAGAACGGGGGTCTTTTGATTCAGGCGTATCAGATGGCGGGACAACAGGAAAAAGCCCAAAGCTACGCGCAGGCAAAATATTATCTGGACTTGCTGAGCCTGGTGGGGGACGCTGTTCTGAATCTGCCTTTCCATGAAAATAATCTGAAATGGTGTGAGGAAACCATCAAAAGAATTGGGGGAATCATAACATTATATCAGATGGATTCGCTGCATCCCAATGTGGCGGCGCAGTTCTATTTTCAGGCAGCCGTTGTGTATGCTTCCAATGAAAAAGAGGAAGAAATGCTGGAGGCCCTGTATCATTTCGAAAAATGCGTGGTTCAATTGCTGAAGGAAAAGCAGACAGAGCTTCACGGAGATGAATATTTTTATTTGCTGGATGAATGGATTTCCCGTCTGCCCTTAGGAAGCATGACGCCCCGGGATACAGGCTTTGTCCGGCAGAATATGAAGGAATGCCTGGCGCATCCTGCATTTGCGGGTTTTACGGAAAACAGGGAGTTTCAAAGATTGGTGTACAGACTGACAGAAGGAGGAGAAAGAAATGATTGAATTAAAAGAAATGCTGCCGTTTTTGGTGCCGCTTTTGGTGCTTCAGTTTGCCCTTTTGGGCATTACCCTTTACCATATCCTGACCCATGACACATACAAACGGGGCAGCCGGGGGCTGTGGATTGCAGTTGTGTTGATCGGTATGGAGTTTATCGGGCCGGTGCTGTATTTTTTACTGGGGAAGGAGGACGGCTGACATGGAAATGCTGACGCTGTCCCATGTGGCAAAAAGTTTCGGAAGCAAACAGGTTCTCCGGGACGTGAGCTTTTCGGTTCCGGAGCATACCGTGTTTGGGTTTGTGGGGCAAAACGGCGCAGGAAAAACCACGGCAATGAAGCTGATTCTGGGCCTGCTTGATGCCGACGGCGGGGAAATTTCAGTGAATGGAAGGCCGGTTCGTTATGGCAATACGCCCACAAATCAGTATGTGGGATATTTGCCGGATGTACCGGAATTTTATGACTATATGACGCCGGAGGAATACCTGTGTTTTTGCGGGGAAATTGCCGGTATGCCAAAAGGGGAAAGAAAATCCCGCAGCAGGGAATTATTGCGCCTGGTGGGACTGGAGCAGGATAACCGCCGGATTAAGGGATTTTCCAGAGGGATGAAACAGCGGCTTGGCATTGCCCAGGCATTGTTTTGCCGTCCCAGGCTTCTGATCTGCGACGAGCCAACTTCCGCCCTTGATCCGGTGGGGCGCCGGGAACTGCTGGATATTCTGGTGAATGTGAAGGAGCAGACCACCGTGCTTTTTTCCACCCATATTCTGTCAGATGTGGAACATATCTGCGACGAAATTGCTTTTTTGCATGAGGGAAACATTGTGCTCCAGGGACCTTTGGAAAAGGTGCGCAGAAAGAGAAGGGATACCGGGGTGGAACTGGAGCTGGCCCGCACAGAGGAAGTGAAATTCCTGCTGTCGGAGTTTCCGTTTCTGGAACTGTCCGGCTCAAACAGGATTCTGCTGAAAGAGGCAAAGAAGCTGCCGGATGTTCTGCGTTTGATTGCGGACCGGAATCTGGCCATTTTGCGTCTGGAGCGGCAGGAGGCTGCATTGGAGGATTTATTTTTGGAGGTGGTGGGCAAATGAGGGCGTTTTTGAAAAAAGAGTGGATGGAGTGGGTTCGCACCGGTCGGTTCTTTCTGGTGCTGCTGATTTTTGCCCTGTTTGGGATTATGAATCCGGCCATTGCGAAACTGACTCCCTGGATGATGGAAGCCCTTTCCGACTCTCTGGCAAAGACAGGGATTGTCACCACAGAGGTGACGGTGGACGCCTTCACCTCCTGGACTCAGTTTTATAAAAATATTCCCATGGGTGCGATTGTTTTTGTGCTGCTTGGCAGCGGCATCTTCCCGCAGGAGTATCAGAAGGGAACCCTGATTCCTGTGGTGACCAGGGGATTGTCCAGAAAGAAAATTGCGGCGGCGAAATCGCTGATGCTTCTTTTTATATGGACGCTTTCTTATCTGCTCTGCTTTGGCATTACTTATGGATATAATGCGTATTTTTGGGATAACGGCATTGCCAAATCTCTGTTTTTTGCCGGGTTTGCCTGCTGGCTGTTCGGTATATGGCTTGTCGCCCTTTTGGTGTTTTTCTCAGCTGTGTCTGCAAACAGCCCCCAGGCCCTTCTTGGAACCGGCGGAATCGTGGCTGCCTGTTATCTGCTTGGGATGATTCCCAGGGTAAGCCGGTACCTTCCCACAAAACTGTTGGAGGGCATGCCGCTGTTACAGGGAATCAGCGAACCGGGAGATTATTCTGCCTGCCTTGCGGCGGCTTTGGGAATGAGCCTTGTATGCCTGGGACTTGCGGCAGTTTGTTTTGAACGCAGGCGGCTGTGATGCAGAGGGATTTTGCAGGCCCGGAATGCATGAGGAAGCTTCTGTTTTGCAGTTCCCGAAAGAATCGTGACATACTGGTGTCACTTTTGCTGTGATAGAATGATAGAACCAAACCATCTAAAGAAGAAAGGAAGAAAAAGCTATGATTGAATCCAGATGCGGAATTTTATGCAGTGAATGTAACTATCGGGAACAAATGAATTGCGGAGGCTGTGTACATATCCAGAAACCATTCTGGGGCGAGGAATGCCCCCTGAAAAAATGCTGTGAGGACAGGGGACTGGACCATTGCGGAGCCTGTGAGGATTTTCCCTGTGAAATGCTGAATAAATTTGCATACGATGAAGGGCAGGGAGATAACGGCAAGCGGATCGAACAGTGTAAAAAGTGGAAAGCATGACAGGAAATGCAGTTGCAAAATGGAGTCCTGCTGCGTATAATGAGTAACCGCCGGAGTAATAAGAACTATATGGCACAACAGGGAGGGATTCCGTGAAATTAGAACGGATGATTGGAATTTTGTCTATTTTACTGCAGCAGGAGAAAGTAACCGCTCCGTATCTTGCAGATAAGTTTGAGGTTTCCAGGCGCACCATACAAAGGGATATTGAAGCCCTCTGCATGGCGGGCATTCCTCTGGTGACGGAACCGGGGCGCAGAGGCGGCATTTCCATTATGGAAGGGTATAAAATAGACCGTACGCTGCTGACTGCCTCGGATATGCAGGCAATTCTGGCCGGGCTTCGGAGTCTGGACAGCGTCAGCGGAACCAACCGCTATGCCCAGCTGATGGAAAAGCTGTCGGCAGGGGCCTCAAACCTGCTGGCAGGGGACAACCATATTTTAATTGACCTGTCCTCCTGGTACAAAGACTCACTGGCGCCAAAGATTGAGCTTCTTCATGAAGCGATTCGTTCAGGACAGAAGGTTTCGTTTACTTATTTTGCTCCAGGAGGAGAATCCAAACGGCTCATAGAACCCTATCATCTGGTGTTTCAATGGGCCAGTTGGTATTTGTGGGGCTGGTGTGAAAACAGAGAAGATTTCCGGCTTTTTAAACTGATGCGGATGACGGACATAAAGCTGTCCGGTTCTTTTATAAGGCGGCCGGCGCCTTTGCCGGACCTCTCCGCAGACCGGGTATTTCCGCCTGTGTACCAGGTAAAGGCAGTGATTCAGCCGGAATATAAATGGCGTCTGGTGGAAGAATACGGAACAGACAGCTTTACCCTTCAGCCGGACGGCACATTGCTGTTTTCCTTTGGATTTACCGATAAAACCGGGCTTATCAGTTGGATTGCCTCCTTTGGCGGCGGTGCAGAATTACTGGAACCGGCGGAATTGCGTAAGGATGTATTGGCGTTTGCGGAAGGGATTTGCAGAACATATTCAGAGTGATATTTGGGTACGGAGGTCACTATCGGATTGCCCTTTGACACACAAACTGGGCAGCGTTCCGGCGAACTAACTGCAAACTGCGACTTAGGAAGTCAGGTAAGCCTTCCTTCCTAAGTCTCCGTAAGCAGTGGATTTCGCCTGCACTAAATACGCCCATGGACCGTTTGCTTAGCCAAAGGGCAATCCGGTTGTTCCTGTGTATCGAAATATAAAATGTTCTGTGAGATTACAGGAATGACTTGCGAAAATTAAGAAAAACGTATGAACTACCGTATTATTTTTATTTGCCTTCTGTATATTGACAGATATTTGATGTTTTTAAACATGCTATGCTCTAAGGTATTGGGTAGTTTCGTACGTATAGCGAGAGAGAAGTTAGCTGCAATACCCTGAACAATATAGGATCTAAAACTGTTGCAGAACAAAAACAAATGTTCTGTTTTTCGATACACAGGAACTATTGGATTGCCCTTTGGCTAAGCAAATGGTTCACGGGCGTCCTTAGTGAAGGGGAAATCCACTGCTTACGGAGACTTGGGAAGGAAGGCATTCCTGACTTCCCTAGCCGCAGTTAGCAGTTAGTTCACCGGAACGCTGCCCGATTTGTGTGTCAAAGGGCAATCCGATAGTTCCGTTCGTATTGAAAAACATAACCTTCGTTGCAAATACCCTAAACAACATAAAAAAGAAAAAGGAGCATCCAAAATGCCATTTGATTACAAAAAAGAATACAAAGAATTCTACCTGCCAAAAAACAAACCTCAAATTGTAACCATACCGCCCATGAATTTCATTTCCGTACAGGGCAAAGGCGATCCCAATGAAGAGGGCGGCGACTACAAACAGGCCATCGGTTTACTGTACGGAATTGCCTACACCATTAAAATGAGCAAAAAGGGCGAACACCAGATTGAAGGATATTTTGACTACGTGGTTCCACCCTTAGAGGGGCTCTGGTGGCAGGAAGGAATCGCGGGGGTGGACTACTCCAGAAAACAGGATTTCCAGTGGATTTCCATGATCCGGCTGCCGGAATTTGTCACAAGAGAAGAATTTGAATGGGCAAAAGCAGAGGCAGAAGTTAAGAAAGAAACAGATTATTCCAGTGTGGAATTTCTGACTTATGAAGAGGGATTGTGCGTCCAGTGTATGCACATCGGGCCCTACGATGCGGAACCGGCCACTGTAGCGGCAATGGATCATTATGCCGGGGAACAGGGATATCTGCCGGATATGGCCGGAGCCCGCCGCCATCATGAGATTTATCTGAGCGATGCCCGCAGATGCAGGCCGGAAAACTTAAAGACCGTGATCCGGCATCCAATTAGAAGATAAAAAATGAGAAACATCAGTTTATTTATTGCGATGAGCCTTGACGAATATATTGCAGACAGTAAGGGGTGATTGGCTGCAGGGGCAGGGGGACGAGGGGATATTAATACCTATTCTGAGTTTATAAAAGATTTTGATACTATAATAACGATAGCCTGTTCAAAAAAATGGGTTATCGTTATTTTTTATATGACAGAACATTGATTATTGAAATAAAATATTAGAATGTTGAATCAAAAATAATTCCACCACAACATTTTAGCCGGAAAAGTAGTTATAAAAGTAAAAATCACATATAGACTTTTGAAACGAAATAAAAAATAACAAAAAACTTTTAAAATAACAGTTGACAATCCGGGCGAAAGCTGTTATTATAACAATACAAACTTTCGTAACAACAATTTTCATAGCAAAAAACTTTTAGAATGAAAGCAGAAGGTTGCAGAAGTGAAAAAATATGCTAGAATGGAAAGGAGTAGATAAATGGTGAGATGAACAGACGGAAACGCAGCCTGACACTGGCTGTGGATTCCCAGGAGGTAGAAACATGGATTCAATGGAACAGCGCAGAAACATCATTGTAGATTTAGTCAATCAGAGCGGAACCATCAGTTTTGCAGAATTGAAGGATCAGGTTCCCCAGATATCAGAAATGACACTGCGCACAGATTTGAAAGCTCTTGATGAAGCAAAAAGAATTGTCCGGGTACATGGAGGAGCAAAATCCGTAGATGTTGTAATCGGAACGGATGGTATGTTCAGCCAGAGATCGGTACAGAATATAGAAGCGAAACAGTTGATTACTCAGAAGGCTCTGGCATTTATCCAGAAGGATACCACAATTTTTCTGGATTCCGGCAGCACCACTACCATGCTGGCGTCTTGTATGCCGGATCAGTCCAACCTGATTTATACCAATTCCCTGACCTGCGCGGTGGAGCTTTGCAGACTAAGGCAGCCCGCGGTGCATGTCCTTGGAGGGAGCGTCAACCGCTACAGCATGAGCGTATGCGGAGTCCACACCGTTCAGGATGTGTCAAAAATCAATTTTGACCAGGCGTTTCTGGGAGTTACCGGTTATTGCAGCCAGACAGGATTCAGCTGCGGGGTGGATGAAGAAACTGTTTTGAAACGGACGGTGATCCATCGGGCGGAACAGAGAATATTTCTGATGGATTCTTCCAAAGTGGGAGTAAAACGTACATATACTGTCTGCGGATTAGAAGGCGTGGATGTGATAATTTCAGACGGAAATCTGCCTCCGGAATTCCAGGAGGAGTGCAGAAAGCATAATGTCCGGATTATCTGACGGCTGTACCAGAGAGGGAAATTAATGTCCGGCTGAGCTGACAGCCCCGTCAGCCCTGCAGGCTCAAACCGTACAGAGTACGGAATGCGCAGCAAGTCCGCAGAATTGCTTTATCAGGAGCAGACCTAGGGAAAGGAGTAAAAAATGAAAAACGGCGTTCAACGTTTTGGCAAATTTCTTTCAGCGATGATTATGCCAAACATCGGTGCATTGATTGCATTTGGTTTCCTGGCTGCTTTTTTCAACGGCAGCGGATGGCTTCCCCATGAAGGGTTTGCAACAATTTTTTCAGCAATTTTAGTTTATTTGATTCCGATTTTGATTGCGTCCACAGGAGGAAAACTGATCGGCGGCGATAGGGGAAGCGTGGTGGCTTCCATTGCAGTGGTAGGCGCCATTATGAGCGACCCGGACACCACAATGCTGATGGCGGCTATGATTATGGGCCCCCTGGCAGGCTTTTGCATCAAGAAATTTGATGAAGCCATGGACGGACACATGCCGGCAGGCTTTGAGATGCTGATTAACAATTTCTCCGTAGGAATCATCGGTATGCTGCTGGCAATGTTCGGATTTTTGGCAGTAGGGCCGTTTATGAACCTGATTCTGGGCATTTTGTCCGCAGGCGTAAATTTCCTGGTGGAACACAGCCTGCTTCCGCTGATTGCAGTCTTTATTGAGCCTGCAAAGGTGCTGTTTTTGAACAATGCGCTGAACCACGGGATTTTCACGCCAATTGCAACAGCTCAGGCGGCAGAAACCGGAAGATCCATTATGTATATGCTGGAAGCAAACCCAGGTCCAGGTCTTGGCGTACTTTTGGCATACATGTTCTTCTGCAAGGATCAGGAAACGAAACAATCCGCGCCCGGTGCGGTAATCATTCATCTGTTAGGCGGTATCCATGAAATATATTTCCCCTATATTCTGATGAATCCCCTGGTGATTGTAGGGCCGATTCTTGGAAATCTGGCGGCAATCTTCTGGTTTAACCTGACAGGCTGCGGACTGGTTGGGCCGGCTTCTCCAGGCTCCATCATTGCCTATCTGATGATGGCTCCGGGAGATAAAATCATTCAGATTATTGTGGGAGTGGTAATTGCAACGGCGATTTCCTTTGTGGTTTCTTCCGCCATTGTCCGCATGGCCAAGGGCAAGAGTCTGGAGGAGGCTCAGGAAGAACTGGCAAGCAGAAAAGCCCAGGCAAAAGGAACGGCAAATGTTGCCATTGCTTCAGCGGCAGACGTGAAGAAAGTAGTGTTTGCCTGTGACGCAGGCATGGGTTCTTCCGCCATGGGCGCCACCAAGTTCCGAAACAGAGTGAAAGCCCTGCGGCCGGATTTGACGGTAATCAATACGTCGGTGGATACTATTCCAAAGGACTGCGACATTGCAGTGGTTCAGGTTACACTGGTAGACCGGGCAAAGAAATGCGCGCCCCATGCGCAGATGGTAACGATCAACAATTTCCTGGCAGATCCGGCGCTGGACGCTTTGTATGCACAGCTGACGTCAAAAGGAGCGTCTCATGCAGAGGCAAAAACACCGGCAGGCCCAAACGCTCAGTCCGATGTAAAAGTAAAACATTCTGAAAGTAATAGAAAAGAGATTCTTGTAAGAGACGGCATTCAGCTGAATCTGCAGCCGGTTTCTAAAGAGGAAGCGATTCAGGCAGCCGGAGAGCTGCTGACAAAGTTAGGCTATGTGGATGCGTCATACATTGACGCCATGCAGGAAAGAGAAAGACTGGTTACCACTTACATGGGCCTTGGCGTGGCAATTCCCCACGGAACTTCCCAGGCAAAGGGAACAGTGAAGAAAACAGGAATTGTAGTAATGCAGTATCCTCAGGGCGTTTCCTTTGGAGAAGAGAAAGCTCAGCTTGTATTCGGTATCGCAGGCGTAGGCGACGAGCATTTGGAATTGCTGGAAAAAATCTGCGGCATGCTGGAAGATGAGGAAGTATTAGAAGAGTTTAAGAAAACCAATAATATTGACTGGGTATTAGAAAAATTAAAATAATTTTAAAATAAAAAGGAGGAAGCATTATGAAAGCAAGAGGCGTAAGGTTGTATGGAGTAGACGATATCAGGTTAGAAGAATTTGAACTTCCTGAAATCAAAGAAGATGAAATCCTGGTAAAAGTAGTCAGCGACAGTATTTGCATGTCCACCTGGAAAATGGTGCAGGCAGGCAAGAACCACAAACGTGTGCCGGAAAATGTGGCGGATCATCCGGTAATTATCGGCCATGAATTTACCGGGGACATTGTAAAAGTAGGCTCCAAATGGAAAGACCAGTTCCATGAGGGCAAGAAATTTGCACAGCAGCCGGCCATTCCGGGCCAGATGGAATCTCCGGGATATTCCTATGAATATTTCGGCGGGGCAGCCACCTACTGCATTTTCCCCGGGGACGTTATTGAAAAGGGATGCATCTGGGAATACGATGGAGACAGCTATTTTGAGGCTTCCTTAGGCGAGCCCATGAGCTGCTGCATCGGCGGATATCACAGCAATTATCACTGCGAGCACCTTTCCTATGAACACAAAATGGGAACTCTGGAAGGCGGAGATATCCTGATTCTGGGCGGATGCGGGCCTATGGGCCTTGGCGCGGTAAGCTACGGTCTTACCTTTGAAAATAAACCCAGGCGCATTGTGGTAACCGATATCAATGAGGCAAAGATTGCCCGGGCAAAAGAAGTGATTCCAGAGTCTGAAGCAGCGGAAAAAGGCGTGGAGCTCCACTATGTCAACACAGCTGGTATGGAAGATCCGGTGGCGGAGCTGAAAGCCATTACCGGAGGAAAAGGCTACAGCGACGTGTTTGTATACGCTCCAGTTAAAAGCATTGCAGAGATGGGCAATAAACTTCTGGCAGAGGACGGCTGCATGAACTTCTTTGCAGGCCCCACAGATACCCAGTTTTCTGCAAACATGAATCTGTATGACTGCCATTACGCAAGAACAAAAATCATGGGCTCCACCGGCGGAAATACCGATGATATGAAAGAAGCCATTGAGAAATCTGCCAAAGGTCTGATTAACTCAGCCGTTATGGTAACCCATGTGGGCGGTATGGATTCCATCGTGGAAACCACCAAAAACCTGCCCAATATCCCCGGCGGCAAGAAACTGGCTTATACCCAGTTGGATATGCCCATGACAGCCATTGAAGATTTCGGAAAATTAGGAGAGAAAGATCCCTTCTACAAAGAACTGGATGAGTGCTGCAAGAAGCATAAGGGGCTGTGGTCTAAGGAAGCGGAAGAACTGCTGTTTGAGCACTTCGGCGTGAAAGCTTAGAACTGGAAAACAGAACCGGAAAAATAAAAAACAGATAACAGAACAGACAGTCTGTGCAGACGCATGGGCTGTCTTTTTCTGGTGCATGGCGTGAATCTTATATTGCTAATTCGCTATATTTACCATATAATAAAGAAGAAATTTTCTGTTGATGGGAGTTGTTTTTCACAGAGCTCCGGCGAACAACTTATAGTTGTATATCAAAATTCATGATAGAGAAAGGTAATTGCTTTTATGGGAATATATTTAAATCCGGGAAACAGAAGCTTTCAGATGTCCCTCAATTCCAAAATTTATATTGACAAAAGCGGTCTGATCTCTTACACAAATTCTGTTATCAATACAGAACAGCGTTACGTCTGTGTCAGCCGTCCCAGGCGATTCGGTAAATCCGTGACTGCGCAGATGCTGACGGCTTACTATGGGAAAGGATGCGATTCCGGCGGACAGTTTGATTCTTTGTCGATTGCCGGTGATGAAGCTTATCAGAAACATCTGAATCAATACAACGTTATATTTTTAAATATACAGCAGTTTTTAAGCCAGACAGAAAATGCGGCGGCGTTCAAAGAACGAGTGGAAAAAACTCTGTTATGGGAATTGTTGGAGGAATTTCCTGATTTGAATTATTTTGATCGTTCCTCACTGATTTCTGTGCTGCAGACTATTTCAGCCAGGCTGTCCACCGGTTTTATTTTTATCATTGATGAATGGGACTGCATATTCCGGGAATATAGGAATGATACAGATGCCCAGAAAATGTATCTGGATTTTATGCGGAATCTGTTAAAAGATCATTCCTATGTGGCTCTTGCATATATGACCGGGATTCTTCCTGTAAAAAAATACGGAACCCATTCAGCCCTTAACATGTTTGATGAATTTTCCATGACGGATCAGAAAATGTTAGAGGAATACACCGGTTTCACAGAGGAGGAAGTTAAGGAACTGTGCGGGCGGTACGAGATGGATTTTGACGAGGCCGGTAATTGGTATGACGGTTATGCTTTTCGGAGATTTCGTCATATCTATAATCCGAGATCTGTGGTGGAAGCAATGAGATGCAGGCATTTTTCAAGCTATTGGACTTCCACTGAGACTTATGAAGCGCTGAAAATTTATATGGATATGGATTTTGAAGGTTTGAAAGAGGATATTGTACAGATGCTTGGCGGCGGCCGCATTAAGGTAAATACAATGAGCTTTCAGAATGATATGGAGAATCTTAAGACGAAAGATGATGTGCTCACCTTGTTTGTTCACCTGGGGTATCTGGGATATGATTGGAAGCGAAAAGAAGTTTTTATCCCGAATAAGGAAATTATCGGAGAATTTGAAAATGCTATGAGTGTGGGCGGTTGGCAGGAAGTGATGCGCGTTCTTGGAGCGTCAGAAAAACTTCTGGAGGACACGCTTTTGGGTGATGAAGAAAGTGTTGCCGAGGGTCTTGCTCTGGCGCATATAGAGGCGGCGTCGATTTTGGCTTATAATGATGAGAATTCTCTTGCCTGTGCGATTGGTCTGGCCTATTACAGCGCAAGAAAGGATTACAGGCTGATTCGCGAACTGCCGTCAGGCCGGGGCTTTGCGGATATCGTTTTTCTGCCGCTGCCCGCATCTGGAAAGCCTGCGTTGGTGGTGGAACTGAAATACGATAAAACTGCAAAATCTGCCATACAGCAAATCAAAGACCGGCAGTACACCAAAGCTCTGGAAGGTTATGCAGGCGACATTCTTCTGGTGGGAATCAATTATGATCGGAATAAGAAAGAGAAACCCCATAGCTGCATCATAGAAAAATTCAAAAATGGAGGACAACATGAAGAAAATACTTGCCGTAGACGATGAACAGGATATCCGGAATCTCCTGAAGGAATCCCTGGAACTGGAAGGGTATCTGGTCTACACTGCCAAAAACGGAATGGAAGCCATGGAAGGGCTGAAATACCATCCGGATCTGATCATACTGGATGTGAATATGCCGGATCTGGACGGTTATACCGTCTGTGAGAAAATCCGGGATTATATCGACTGCCCCATTCTCTTTCTCACAGCCCGTACCCAGGAGCAGGACAGGGTAAACGGCTTTAAGGCCGGCGGAGACGATTATATTGTAAAGCCCTTCGGCATGGATGAGATGCTTGCCCGGGTGGAGGCGCATCTGCGCCGGGAAGCCAGAAGGCAGAAAAACGGCAGCGTATATATAAAAGGAGATTTGACGGTGGATTTTTCCGGCCGTCAGGTATTGGTGAAAGGGGAGGACGCAGGGCTTACGAAAACAGAATTTTCCATTGTGGAGCTTCTGATTTCCCACAGCGGCCAGGTCTTTGAAAAAGAGCAGATTTATGAGAGAGTCAGGGGCTTTGACGGGGAAGCGGACCCCGGGATTATTGCGGAACATGTGCGGCGCATCCGCCAGAAAATCGATGGGGATGTAAAGCATATTGAAACCGTCTGGGGAGTGGGCTACAAATGGATTGGTTAGAAGAGAAAACAGAGCAGCTTTGGAATTTTTTACAGGAAAAATCTCTGGTGCGGACGTTGTTCTGGTATCTGTGCATCTGTACGGTGGGGGTTATTGCCGCCTACTGGATCACCAGAAATCTCTGCCTGGTGTGGATTGAGGTGCTGGAGAAACGGCAGATGCAGGCGGAGGCATATCACAGCGATCCCCGTCTCAGAGCAGCTTTGACGGAACAGAAAAGCTGGGAGAATTTCTGTCTGTTGGTTCTCAAAAGTTTTTATGGAGCCTGTCTGTACCTTTATATTCTGGCGGGCTTCGCCGCGGCCGGCAGGATTTTTCTGGAAACCAGAATCAAACCGCCCATTGCAGCCATTACCCGGGGATTGAATTACATCAATATGGGAGATTACAGCCACGAAATAATCTGGAGGGGAAAGGATGAAATGGGCTTTCTCTGCAGGGAAATGGAGCAGATGCGAAAGGAGATGCTGAAAAATAAAAAGCAGCAATGGAGGCAGCAGGAGGAGCAGCGGAAAATCAATGCGGCCTTTGCCCATGACATCCGCACGCCTCTGACGGTGATTCGGGGGTATACAGAATTTCTCCAGAGGTATGTGCCTAGCGGACGTGTCACAGAAGCAATGCTGATGGAGAAATTAAATACCATGCATGAGCAGGAAGAGCGGCTGCTGCGTTTTTCCGAAACCATGACCACCGTCCAGAATATTGAAAAGCGGGAGCCTTCCGGCGTCTGGCACAGCAGCGGGCAGGTGATCCGGCAGCTTGCGGCAGTGGTCTGCGGCATCGGACAGAATACGGAGCTGGAGATTGCTTTGGAAGCAGATTTGCCGGAACAGGAGCTGTTTTTGGATCTGGAGCTTTTGATAGAAGTATTTGAAAATCTGCTGAGCAATGCCATGCGCTATGCAGTCCGCAGCATTCAGGCGAAAGCAGTTTTGAACGGGAGGGAGCTGACTGTTTTTGTCAAAGACGACGGCCCCGGATTTTCAGAAAAAGCGCTGCGGATGGGAATGGATGTTTATTTCAGCGAGGAGGAAAACAGCAGGGAACACTTCGGCATCGGCCTGTCCATCTGCCGGATGCTGTGTGAAAGCCACGGAGGAAGCCTGTCTCTGCAAAACAGCGTGGAGCAGGGAGCCATAGCCGCGGCAAGCCTGGTGACAGGAGTGAGGTAAGACAAAGAAGAAAAATATTTTTTATAGGAAGTTCGTAGATAAATTCCTCTTATACTGATTGATAAATTAAGAAAGAGAGGAAACAAGATGGATACCAGAATAGAAATCAGGGATTTATCGAAGAATTTTGGAAAAAAGCAGGCGTTAAAGCATGTGAACCTGCAGATTGAATCAGGTATGTTCGGTCTTTTGGGCCCCAACGGAGCCGGAAAAACCACACTGATGAAAGTGCTCACCACATTGACGAAAAAAAGCGGCGGTGAGGTGAAGGTCTGCAATATCCCGGTGGAGCAGTGTGTTCAGGTGCGCAGAATTATCGGATATCTGCCCCAGGACTTTTCCATGTACGGGAATATGAAGGCTTCTGAAGCGTTGGATTATCTCGCCGTGCTCTCCGGTATGAGTAAAAAGGAACGGGCCGTTAAGGTTCCGGAAATGCTGGAACGGGTAAATCTGGGAGAGCAGCAAAACACAAAGGTTAAGGCCATGTCCGGCGGCATGAAGCGCAGGCTCGGCATTGCCCAGGCAATCATTCACGATCCCAAAGTGATCGTGGTGGATGAACCGACGGCTGGGCTTGATCCGGAGGAGCGGGTGCGGTTTAGAAACCTGCTCTGTGAGATTGCCAAAGACAGAATTGTGATTCTCTCCACCCATATCGTAGGCGATATTGAAGCCACCTGTGAAAACATTGCCGTGCTGAATCAGGGAGAAATCCTTTTTCGGGGAAAAGTCTCCCAGTTATTGGAGGCAGTAAAAGGCAAAGTCTATATGGCAAAGGTGTCCGCCATGGAACTGCCCTCCATACGGGAAAAATTTCTGGTGACGGGAATTTTGACAAACGGCAGCAGCGCCAATATAAAAATTATTTCCGAAGAACCGCCGATGAAGGATGCAGAACTGACCGGGCCGGATGTGGAAGACGCCTATATGTATCTGATGCGCCAGACAGCCGGGCACAGGGCATAGGGCATAGGAGGTGGATGCGATGTTCGGAACGTTATTTTTAAAAGAGTGTAAACAGATTCTCAAAAGCATGGTATACTATATCTATGTGGCGGTATTTGTAATATTTCTGTCCACTCAGTTAGGCGGGGATTTGGTAGACAGAATAGAAAAGCCTCTTCCGGATCAGGAAAGCTATGGGAGGATCAGCAGCCATGAGCCTTCGATGGTAATGGAGAAAATTCTGGCAGAACTTATGCAGGAGACATACCGCAATTCCTATGCCACCTATCCCATGGGATTTTATAAAGAAGTCAGGCTGAATCAGCAGGAACTGGATGACGTAATCAAAATCATAGAAGACAGCTCCGGAAAATCCTGGGAAGAATTGATGGAAGCCATGGAGGAACATTTTGAAACATACGATCAGAGCGCCATGGAAGGGGCGATGGCAGCCCAGATGGAGTATTCCGTTCCTGCCAGAGAGTCTCTGAGTTATGAAGCGTTCGGTGCAAATATGGAAAAAGTCTGTGAGATTGTGGGAGCCGGAAGCTCCTACCGGAAAGAAGTCATTGCAGGCGGGGTAAGCGTGCCTATGAGCTATGAGCAGGCATTGGAGGAATACGAAGCCCTCTGTGAAAAAGACAGGATTACCGGAGCAGTTTCCAGGCTGTTTTGCGACTATGCGGGAATTATCCTTGCGGTTCTTCCGATTTTTCTGGGGGTTACCAGGTGTCTCAGGGATAAACGCGCCCAGGCGTCTCAGGTGGTGTATGCGCATGAAGCTTCTGCTGCCTGCATAATTGGAAGCCGTTACCTGGCAAATGTATGCATGGCGTCGCTTCCGGTGCTTATCACTTCCTTTGTCATGCAGATGCCTTATCAGTATCATGCCGCTACCATGGGAATTTCACCGGATTACCTGGCGTTTTTGAAGTACTGTCTGGTCTGGCTGCTGCCGGAACTCATGATTGTCCTGGCAGTATCCTTTTTCTTTACAGAGCTGACGGAGAGTGTAATCTCCATTTTCATTCAGGTGTTTTGGGCCATGGCAAGCCTGATGGGAGGCAGTATGCTGGCCGGGGATTTTTCCCTGAAGCTGGTGGCCCGGTGGAATACTTTGGGAAGAACCGGTGAATTCTGGTCCCAGAGACAGCAGCTTTTCTTAAACCGGGGATTTTATTTCCTGCTGTCTTTCGTATGCCTGATACTTACAGTAATAGTTTATGAGAAGAAACGCAGGGAAGGAGAGACGCTTTATGGAAAAGTATTTAAGAGCAGGAAGTAGCTTTATCCGCAGGCAGTATGCGCCTCATCTGCTGCTGACCCTGCTGTTTGCCCTTATGTCGGGATTTTTTGTCAGCTTTCGGAACCTGGACGGGGCGCAGGCCGCAAAAGTGATGGAACTGTATGCGTCTTTCGGCGGAATCCTGCTGCTGACGCCCTTATTTCTGCCGGAGCAGAACCGGGAAATCTGGCTGCTTGAGAAGTCCAAGGCCACGCCTTTGTGGAAGCTGTATCTGCTTCGTCTGCTGCTGGCTGTGGTTTGTCTGGCGGCGCTGATTACCTTATTTCTGCAGAGAATGCGGCAGGGAGGCAGTCAGTTTGTCTGGGGAGAGCTGTGGATCGGTTCTTTTTGCGAAATCCTGTTTTTGGGCAGCATCGGATTTTTCATCAGCGGGATTACCAATCAGGCAGTTCTGGGATATATGGTATCGGTGATTTATTTCTTTGCGAACGTGGGAGCCGCCAAACACCTGGGGAAATTCGCCCTGTTTCAGATGATGAAAGGAAATTACGATTTTGTCCCGGTCATGCTTCCGGCAGCGGCAGTCCTTGCAGCAGCAGGAATCCTGCTGCGGGAACAGTCAGCCAGGTAGCATTTTTTGAAATACGGCTGAAGGAACAATCCGTCAGGTATTGGGGCAGACAATCAGTTCCGCCCCTGTTCAAATAAATACACAGTAAAAGGATATTTGGGAATTTACATCCAAAAGTACAGCAGAAAGGCAGGAAGAAGTCATGCACAAACACGGCGGAGACGTTTATCAGTACCCTAATTTCACAGATTTTTCAGCAAATATCAATTTGCTTGGAACGCCCCCCAAGGTATTGGAACAGGCCAAATCCGCCGTAGACGGAATTCTCCATTATCCTCAGCCCGGCAGCGGACGGCTGTGCCGGGCGGTTGCTGAACTGGAGCAGGTGAAGCCGGAGCAGGTGATCTGCGGAAACGGCGCGGCGGACGTGATTTTTTCCCTTGCGCTGGCAGAAAAGCCCAGACAGGCATTGCTGTTTGCGCCTACCTTTCAGGAATATGAGCAGGCGCTGCGAAGCGTAGGGTGCGGGATACGCCGGGAATATCTGAGGCCGGAACAGGGATTTCATCTGCAGGAGGAGAATCTTTGTTCCATTACCTCAGAGATTGATCTGGTGTTTTTCTGCAATCCCAATAATCCCACCGGAATTCTGACAGATCGGGGCATGCTGAAACGGCTGGCAGACCGGTGCAGGGAGGCGGGGGCGGTTCTGGCTGTGGATGAATGCTTTCTGGACTTCGTAAGTTCCGGGCAGGACGGCGATTCTCCTGCTTCTTATTCCATGAAAGAATATTTAAATCATTATCCTGACCTTTTTATTATAAAAGCTTTTACAAAAACCTTTGGAATGCCCGGACTTCGTCTGGGCTACGGCCTTTGCGGGAATGAAGCCAGACTGGCAGGAATGCGGGAAGCAACCCAGCCCTGGAGCGTGTCGGTTCCTGCCCAGGAGGCAGGAATTGCGGCTGCGGCAGAGAAGTCCTTTCTGGAAGAAACCCGAAGGGCCTTAGAGACAGAGAAGTCATTTCTTTTGGAACATCTTTTGAAATACCGGCTGACTTCCGGGGCTTTTGAAGCGTCTGAAAAAGAAAACAGAATTCTTTCCCTGCCGGAGCGTATGGCAGGAATCGGGGCAGAGGAACAGTTTTTTATCCGGATTTACGGCCATGCAGCCAATTTTATTTTTTTCCGCGGCCCCAAAGGGCTTGCGCAGAGGATGAAATCATATGGAATCCTGATTCGGGACTGCAGTAATTTTCCGGGACTGGAAGAAGGCTGGTACCGGATTGCGGTGCGGCCCAGAAGGGAAAATGAACATTTGCTGAAAGCATTGGAGGAAATCAGGAACAGCATTTAGGCAGTTGGTATTAATTTGGCTAAATTTTGTTTAAAATTATTGACGGAAAAGAAAGAAAGGAGTAGACTATAACTATTAAGTGTTATATTTTTAGACAAAAATAAAAAGGGTGGAGAAAAGGATTATGTTGGAAAAACTAAATAACATGAAAATTCGTGAACGGCTAAAGAAATCATTTGTTTTAATTTCAGCGATTATGGCAGCTGTGGCAGTGATCGGCGTAGTCATGATCATTGTTATCTCTAATCTGTATGCCGGGGCCTTGTCAGATTATGGATTTGCACAGGGAGATGTAGGACGGACCATGGCAAGCTTTGCAGACACCAGATCCGCGTTGCGGGGAACCATCGGATATGAAGAGCAGGAAGCCATTGATTCAATGGTAGAACAGCATGCACAGTGCAAGGAAGATTTTCTGAAAGAGTTTGCGGGACTGGAAAGTACTATGGTTACGGCTGAGAATAAGGCGATTTACAGTAAACTGCAGACAGAACTGGAAGAATACTGGGTATTGGAACAGCAGATTGTGGAGCTGGGCGCCACGGTTGATCAGGAACAGTGCATCAAGGCGCAGGAGCTTGCCATGGGCGAGCTAGCTCCTATGTACGAAGAAATTTATAAGGATTTGACGGAAATCATGGAGATTAAGGTTTCCAAGGGTTCTTCCCTGTCCAAGCAGCTTTCAATTTTGGGCATTGTATTAGTGGTTGTGATGGTTGTATCAATTGGAGGTTCTATTTTTCTGGCCATTCATCTGGGAACCACAATTGCAGAAAATATTGCCGGACCCATTATACATTTGAAAGATCGTCTGGCAGACTTTGCAAAGGGAGATCTCTCTTCTCCGTTCCCGGAGGTGAATTCCCGGGATGAAATTGCAGAGATGACGGCTGTAGCCCGGGAAATGGCGGAGACTCTGAACTTTGTAATTGCAGATGAAGAGCGTCTGCTTGGTGAAATGGCCAATTCCAATTACGATGTCCGGTCGGCAGACAGAAGCAGATATACCGGTGACTTTAAGCAGATTCTTCAATCTATGCGTGATTTGAAGAAACAGATGGTTGTTACGATGCAGTCGATTGACGAAGCGTCCACACAGGTTTCTGCTGGCTCCACCAATCTGGCAGAGGCGTCCCAGAGCCTTGCAGAAGGGGCGACAGAGCAGGCCGGAGCAGTTCAGGAAATGCAGGCAACCATTATGACTATTACAGATAATATTGGGATGGCTGCTGAGAAGGCGGAGGAATCTTATCAGCTTGCGCAGAGGTATGCGGATGAAGCAGACCGCAGCCGCGCAGAAATGGAAATGATGGTAGCTGCCATGGAGCGTATTAACGAAGCGTCCCAGAAGATCGGCAATATTATTTCTGAAATTGAAGATATTGCATCCCAGACGAATCTGCTTTCCCTGAATGCTTCCATTGAAGCGGCAAGAGCCGGCGAGGCAGGACGCGGCTTCTCTGTAGTGGCGGATCAGATCCGTCAGCTTGCAGAGCAGAGTTCTACTGCAGCCGTAGAGACCAGGGAATTGATTGAAGGCGCAATCAGAGAAGTGGCGGAAGGAAATGAAGCAGCGGAACGGGCGTCTGAGGCAATCCGAACAGTTGTGGAAGGAATTGGAAAGATTGCAGCTTCCTCTAAGACAGTGAGCAGTACGGCGGCAGATCAGGCGGTTGCAATGAAACAGGCAGAGGAAGGCGTCAACCAGATTTCAGAAGTGGTTCAGTCCAACTCTGCGACTGCAGAGCAGTCTTCTGCAACCAGTGAACAGTTGTCTGCACAGGCAATTTGTCTGGATGAGTTGATCGGGAAATTTATTCTGCCTTCCGATTTGGATTGATAGAATCAGGATACATAGTGACCGGAGACTTTCAGAAAGAAGGTCTCCGGTTTTCAGCATACTATGAAAGCCCTTGGCTTCCATAGTATGGATGGCCATGCGGCCCGCCGGACGGCAGGCTGAGCAAGATGGGGTTTATTATGAAAGATAGAAGAGGTGAACAATGGGAAAATCAATTATGGTGCAGGGAACCATGTCCAATGTGGGGAAAAGCCTGATTACCGCAGGGTTATGCAGAATTTTCAAACAGGACGGTTACCGGACGGCGCCCTTTAAGTCACAGAATATGGCGTTGAATTCGTTTATTACCAGGGAAGGGCTGGAAATGGGCCGGGCCCAGGTCATGCAGGCAGAGGCGGCAGGCATTGAGCCGTCGGTGCTGATGAATCCGATTTTGTTAAAGCCCACTAATGATACAGGCTCCCAGGTAATAGTCAATGGGAAAGTGCTTGGAACTATGGGGGCCCGGGAATATTTCGTTTATAAAAAAAAGCTGATACCGGATATTCTTCGATCCTATCAGCAATTGGAGAAGCAGAATGATGTGATAGTTATTGAAGGGGCAGGCTCTCCGGCAGAGATTAATTTAAAGCAGGATGAACTTGTGAATATGGGAATGGCCAGAATGGCCGGGGCGCCGGTGCTGTTGGCAGGAGACATTGACAGGGGAGGCGTGTTCGCCCAACTGGCCGGAACGCTGCTGCTGCTTACAGAAGAAGAGAAAAAATATGTAAAAGGAATGATTATTAATAAATTCCGGGGCGATAAAAGCATCCTTGATCCGGGAGTGGCGATGATTGAGGAAATCACAGGAATTCCTGTAGTGGGAGTTACCCCTTACATGCAGGTGGATTTGGAGGAAGAGGACAGCCTCACTGAGCGTTTTTCCCGGCCGGTCAAAAAAGGCCCCATTCAGATAGCCGTGATAAAACTGCCCAGAATTTCTAATTTTACTGATTTTGCAGTACTGGAATCCATGGAACCGGTAAGTCTTTCCTATGTGTCCAGTGTCGGTGAACTGGGAGAACCGGACATGATCATTCTTCCTGGAACCAAGAATACCATGGCTGACTTAAAATGGCTCAGAGAAAAGGGCTTAGAGCCGGCTGTTTTGCGGGCCAGACAGAGAGGCTGCCTGATTTTCGGCATTTGCGGCGGCTATCAGATGTTAGGAGAGCTGCTTTCAGATCCGGAGCAGGTGGAAGAGGGCGGAAATCTGAGAGGGATGGGGCTGCTTCCGGTGGAAACAGTTTTTACAAAAGAAAAAACAAGAACCCGGGTAGTGGGAACCTTTGGAACGCTGACAGGAACGCTGGCCGGATTGTCAGGAATGGAACTGGAGGGGTATGAGATCCATATGGGAACCACCAGAAGCACAGGAGAAAACAGCGGCAGAGTAACAGAGCTGTCAGTGCAGACTCAGGCGGAGCACATGGAAGCAGGGCAGTGTCAAAAGTCGGACGGCTGCCATCTTGAGAATGTGTACGGAACCTATGTCCACGGGATTTTTGACGGGGAGGGCATTGCCCAGGCCCTGACGGAGATTCTGGCAAAACAAAAGGGGATCGTTCTGGAATCGGCAGAGACCCTGGATCGGGAGCGCTATAAGGAAAAGCAGTATGATATACTGGCAGATACCCTGCGCCGCCATCTGGATATAGAGAAAATCTATGAGATTTTGGAAAAGGGAGTGGAAGAATGAGGGGCAAGGGCCTGATTCATATTTATGAAGGCGAAGGGAAAGGAAAGACCACCGCGGCAGTGGGACTGGCAGTTCGCTTTGCCGGAACAGGAGGAAAAGTGCTTTTTGCACAGTTTTTGAAGAAAAATAATTCCGGCGAATTAAAATCGCTGCAGGAAATCCGGGAAGTGGAACTGATGCTCTGCAGCAGGCATTTTGGATTTACTTTTCAGATGACTTCCGAAGAGAAGCAGGAGGCGGCGGCATATTACAAAGGATATCTGCATGACGTTCTGGAAGCGGCGCAAAATATGGCAGCCGGGGAACCAAACCCGGAGGGCCAAAGGAAATCTCAGGGAATTCTGCTGGTTCTGGACGAGATTCTTGCAGCCTGTCACCATCATATGGTGGATTGCCGGGAACTTCTGAATTTTCTGAAGGAGAAGCCAGAGAATCTGGAAATCGTAATGACCGGAAGAAACCCTGCGCCGGAATTGTCGGCCCTGGCTGATTATATTACTGTGATGCAGAAGAAAAAACATCCCTATGACGCTGGCATTTCTGCAAGACAGGGAATAGAATGGTAAGAGAAAGTATTTTCCGGCTGGCCGGAGAGCGCTTCACTGTGGGGCAGCCGGCAGGGAAAAAGAGATAGAAAACAGAATTGGAACAGGAGAAGTAATATGAAAACAGAACTGGAACAGGTGCTGCCTGAAAGGATAGAAACGCGCAGCTTTGAGATCATTACAGAGGAATTGGGCAGCCGTAAGATAGAAGAACAGTATGCCCCCATTGTGAAACGGGTGATCCACACCACAGCAGATTTTGATTATGCACAAAATCTGGTATTTTCTCCAGGCGTACTGGAACATGCATTTCAGGCCTTTGAAAACGGAGCCTGTATTGTCACGGATACCCAGATGGCAAAGGCGGGCATCAATAAAAAGGCGCTGAAAAGCCTGGGAATTGAGATTTATAATTTTATGGCGGATGAAGATGTGGCAGAGGCGGCTAAGAGAAACAAAACCACCCGGGCGGTGGCGTCTATGGACAAAGCGGCGGCTTTGAACCGTCCCACCATATTTGTAGTGGGAAATGCGCCTACAGCCCTGATCCGTATTTATGAGCTGGTGCAGGAGGGAAAACTGAAACCGGAGCTGATTATCGGGGCCCCGGTAGGATTTGTAAATGTGGTGCAGTCCAAGGAGCTGATTCTTGAACTTGCCGTGCCGTATATCGTTGCAAAAGGACGTAAAGGCGGCAGCAATGTGGCGGCAGCCATTGTGAATGCGCTGCTTTATCTGAAATGGAAAAGATAACCGGGAGGGGAACAGAGATGGAAACTTATTTTCCGATTTTTATTAATATGGAAGGAAAAAAGATACAGGTATTCGGCGGCGGAAAGATTGCAGCGCGGCGCGTTCTGACGCTGCTGCAATTCGGAGCCAGGGTGCAGGTAACTGCGCCGGAGATATCAGAGACGCTGAAACAGGCGGCAGAGCAGGAAGGGTTTTTGACCCTGGAATACCGAGACTATCAGACGGGGGAGCTTCAGGACGCGGATTTTGTGCTTGCAGCCACCTGCGACGATAAAGTAAACGAGATGATTTTTCAGGAGTGCCGGCATAAAGAAATTCCGGTTAATGTAGCTTCCGACCAGGAAAAGTGTGATTTCTATTTTCCGGGAGTTGCAAAACACGGAGAAATCACAGTAGGAGTAACAGCCGGAGGAAAGAACCACAAAAAAGCGGCAGAGGTGACAGAGAATATACGGGAATTGTTAAAAAAGATATGCTGAAAAAGCATTCCAATTTTCGAAAAAGATATGCTGAAAAAGCATTCCAACTTCCCAAAGAGGCGGAATATACGATTTTGCTTCTTTGGGGGTTTTTGTATTGCGAAAAAGCTGTCCTTAATTTCCAGTTCTTGACTTTACCCTGTCTTTCAAGGTACAATAGAGAATGCAAATGAAGTAATAGTTATAAAGGTGATTCATGAAATGAAAATCAAGCAAAAAAAGCAAAAAACAGGCAAAGGGATGTCTCTGATAGTGTCAATCGTTTTGATTTTTTGCATTTTGGGGGCATTTGTATTTTATGTTGCAGGAAGAATTTCAAAAGAAATGTCTGCAGCGGCCATTGATAACCTGAGCGAAAGCCTGGACTTGATCCGCGGAACTATGGAGGCGATCCTGGAAAAAGAAGCGGAATATCAAAAATTAATTACAAAAGAACTGGAATTAATGGATGCTCCAGAGAAATTGGTTCAATTTTATGATGGAAGTGAAACAATGGTTAAATTATCTCTGGTGCCGGAGGGGGCGTCTCAGGGAATTACCAATAAAGGGGAAGCTTTTGACCCGGAGGAACTGGATTTTTCTGCCGGAAGGATGGTAGAAGATCTGCCGATCTCTGAATCTTATATCAATTATATGGGAGCCTGGGCCTATACCCTGAAATCTCCTGTGGTTTTAAAAAACCAACAGACAGCGACTCTTTATATTGAATATATTTATGAATCTTTTGACAAAGCGCTGCCCAACAGATTTTACAACAGTTCGGCGTCTCTCTATATTCTGGACGCAGAGAGCGAAAGACTTGTGCTAAAACCTAAGGGAATGGGAGAGCGGGAAGCCGGCCATGTGAACCTGGAAGATTTTTATCGCGCCAATCAAATACTGGAAGCGGATGTAAAAGAAGAGATTACAAAAAATGTCAAAGCAGGGAAGAATGTGATGTTTTACCATGACATTCAGGGAAAACGCTCCCTGGTTTATATGTGGGCCGTCAATGACGGAAGCATCTATCTGATTGGCTATGTTCCGGTGGAGTCCATACAGCGGGAAGGCAGTGCGGTAAATCAGAATATTTTTATTGTGGTATTGGTGATGCTGATTGCATTTTGTATCTGCTGTGCGCTGTATTTTTTTACACAGAGACAGCGGATCAGGGCCGCAATAGAACGGGAGAAGGAGCGGGAGCTGCATAACAGGCAGCTGGCGGAGGCGCTGCAGGCAGCTCAGGTGGCCAGTAAATCCAAGACCATGTTCCTGTCGAATATGTCTCACGATATCCGAACGCCTATGAATGCCATTGTGGGATTTGCCGTCCTTCTTGCAAAGGATGCGGATTATCCGGAAAAGGTGCGGGAATATACCAGGAAAATCACTGCCTCCAGTCAGCATTTGCTCAGCCTGATTAACGATGTGCTGGACGTATCCAAGATAGAAAGCGGAAAAGTGGCGCTTACCATCGGTGAATTTACCCTGAGCAATATGGTGTCCTCGGTGGACGCCATTATCCGACCTGCGGCCAAGGCGAAAAGGCAGAATTTTGAGGTGACGGTAACGGGAATCAAAAATGAACGCCTGGTGGGAGACGAAACAAGGATTAATCAGATTTTGATTAATCTGCTTTCCAATGCAGTAAAATATACCCAGGAGGAAGGAAATATCTGGTTTCGGATTATCGGTTTGGAGCAGCGCTCCAGCCAGTACGAGCATATCCGGATAGAAGTGGAGGACGACGGATACGGCATGACGCCGGAATATCTGGAGACTATTTTTGATGCATTTACCAGGGCGGAAAACAGTACCACCAATAAAGTGCAGGGAACGGGGCTCGGCATGGCCATTACCAAGAATATTGTGGAACTGATGGGAGGAACCATTACCGTTGTCAGTGAGATAGATAAGGGAAGCCTGTTTACCGTGGAACTGGAGCTGCGGATTCCGGAAGAGCAGGTGGATCGGAACTTCTGGAAGGAGCAGGGCGTTTCCCGGATTCTGGTGGTAGATGATGAGGAAGATATCTGCAGAAATGTTCAGTCTTTGATGGAGGATACCGGAGTTCGGACAGATACAGCGCTGAGCGGGGAAGAAGGAATCAGACAGGTATGCCGGGCAGGGGATCAGGATGAGCCTTATCATGTGATTTTACTAGACTGGAAAATGCCGGGGATGGACGGCATAGAGACGGCCAGACGGATTCGGGCTGTGGTGGAGACGCATGTTCCGATTTTGTTTTTGACGGCGTATGACTGGGAAGAACTGGAAAAGGAAGATGTGCAGGCGGAAATTGACGGATTTCTTGCAAAACCGTTTTTCGTATCTGCGCTGAAAGAGAAAATTCTGGAAGTCCATGCTGTTTTCGATGACAGGGATCAGGCCGTGGACAATCTGGAAACGGACAGCCTGGAAGGATGCCATTTCCTTGTGGCAGAGGACAATGAGATCAATGCAGAGATTCTGATGCAGCTTTTGGAAATGGAAGGGGCGGACTGTGAAGTCACAGGAGACGGCCAGGCGGCATTGGAACGTTTTCAAAATGCCGCTGTGGGAGAGTTTGACGCCATTTTAATGGATGTTCAGATGCCGGTGATGAATGGCTATGAGGCCACAAGGGCTATCCGAGGCCTGAAACGTGAAGATGCGGCTAATGTGCCGATTATTGCCATGACTGCAAATGCGTTTGCGGAAGATGTGAAGGACGCCGTGGATGCGGGCATGAATGCCCATATTGCAAAACCGGTGGATATGGGACTGTTTAAAAAGACGGTGCATCAATATATAAAAAGAAAGGAATAGAGAATGAAACGAGGAGTATGCAGACTGGGAGCTGTACTGATGGCAGGATTTATGGCCGCGGCGGCAGGGGCCTGCGGGCAGGAGAAATTTTTAGAGGGGAATCTGGCAGAGGAGCAGGAGAACCGCATCCGTTCTGTTTTGCTGTTTGCCCCCATGGAGAAGTCAGATCCGGATAATGAGAATGTTTCAAGAACAGCATTTGACCTGACAGTGGGAATGGCAGAGGAGCAGCTGGGCGTGACGGTGGAATACCGGACTTATACGGCGGAAAATTACCAGGAAAAGACCTATGATGAAGTGGCTTTGGATCGGGCGCGGAATAATATGGACGATTTCTATCTGCTGAATCCGGACACCATACAGGCGTTGGGAGAAGAAGGAAAACTGGCAGACCTGTCCGGCCTTGACTGCGCAAAGAACCTGAGGGATGTGGTAAAAACTGCCAATACCGTTGATGGTAAATTAGTAGCGATTCCTCAGGAAGTTGTGGTGAACGGCCTGTTTGTCAACCAGGATATGTTTGACAAGTATCATCTGGAACTGCCCAATACGCCGGAAGAATTTCTGGAATGCTGCAGGGTATTCAAGGAAAACGGCATTGAAACTCCGGTGGGGGCCAACCGCTGGTGGCTGGAAAACTTTGTTCTGGCCCAGGCGTACGCAGATTTGTATAACGGGGATACGACAGAAGAGGAAATTGCAGCATTAAACAGCGGAGAGGCAAAGTACAGCGACTATATGCGGCCCGGTTTTGAATTTCTGAAAGAAATGATTGACAAAGGATATGTGGATGCAGAAAAAGCCTATGTCTCTGAGGCAATTGAAGGGGAAGGCCCGGATTTTCTGGCCCAGAAAACCCCGATTGTTATGGCGTACTGGGGCGCGGCAAATGCAGATACCGCTTATGGAAAGCCAGATTTTCAGATGAAGGTCATTGGATTTCCCAGTAAACGGGGACAGATGCCGGTGGTGCCCTTAACCGGATACGGCGTCAGCGCAAAGGCGGAGCACATGGAGGATACCATGAATGTTCTGGACGTGATTCTTTCTGATGAAGCTCTTAAGGTGTATACGGAAACCAATAAAGTAATTTCTCCGTCCAAAAATGTTCAGGTGGACTGCATTGACGCGTTAAAGCCTTTGAACGACAGGGTAAATGAGAACGTCTATGTGCTGGGTTCTAACGCCAGCATGAAAGTGGAGCAGTGGGGAAATACCTGCAATATTGTCCGGGAATTGTTAAACGGGGCCACTGTGGAGGAGTGCCTGGCTGAATTTGACAGGCTGCAGGAGGAATCTTTGAAGGAATAACAACATGAATGACTGAGAACGGAAAGGAGCGCTTCCAATGGATGAGCCATCTGAAAATAAGCCAAAACAGCAGATATCCATAGGGTTACTGGCCCACGTAGACGCAGGCAAAACCACGCTGTCGGAAGCGCTGCTCTATGTGAACGGCAGTATCCGCCAAATGGGAAGGGTAGACAACAGGGATGCTTTTTTGGATACCTATGAACTGGAACGGGCCCGGGGAATCACGATTTTTTCCAAGCAGGCGGTACTTTGGAATGACCAGATGACAATCACGCTGATGGATACGCCGGGGCATGTGGATTTTTCTGCGGAAATGGAGCGGACGCTGCAGGTATTGGATTATGCCGTTCTGGTGGTAAGCGGCGCCCACGGCGTGCAGGGGCATACCCGTACGCTGTGGCGGCTGCTGAGAAAATACAGGATTCCGGTGTTTCTTTTTATCAATAAAATGGATCAGCCGGGCGCTGACGCCGGAGCTTTGCTTAAGCAGGTGAAAACGGGACTGGATGAAAATTGTGTGGATTTTTCCCGGACGGATACCCTGGAATTTTATGAGAATATTGCCATGTGCGAGGAACATGCCCTGGAGTATTTTCTGGAACGGGAACGGGTGGAAGAAAAGCAGATCCGGGAATTGATCAGGGACAGAAAAGTGTTTCCCTGTTTCTTTGGCTCCGGGCTGAAATTAACCGGCGTGGAGTACTTTCTGGAATCGCTGAAACAGTATGCCTGTCCGCCGGAGTATCCCCGGGAGTTCGGCGCGAAAATCTTTAAGATTGCAAGAGACAGCCAGGGAAACCGACTGACGTTTCTGAAAGTCACAGGCGGGAGCCTGAAGGTAAAAACGGCGGTTTCTGAGTCCCGGGAAAAGATCAATCAGATCCGCATTTATTCCGGTGAAAAATATGAGCTGGTAAAGGAAGCTTGGGCAGGCACGGTCTGCGCTGTGACCGGGTTAAGTGATACCTGTCCGGGCACAGGGCTTGGATGGGAGCGGGATTCTTTTAAGCCCCTTTTGACGCCGGTGCTGACTTACCGGATGCTGCTGCCTGAGGGCTGTCAGGCTGCCTCTGTGATCTCTAAGCTGAATCAGCTGCAGGAGGAAGAGCCGGAGCTTCACATTGTATGGGACGAGCGGCTGCAGGAGATCCAGGTGCAGATTATGGGGGAGGTGCAGTTGGAAATCCTGGCAAGCATGGTAAAAGAACGTTTTGGAATTCAGGTGGAATTTGGAACCGGATCGATTTTGTATAAAGAAACCATTGCCCATCCGGTGGAAGGGGTGGGGCATTATGAACCTCTCCGTCACTATGCGGAGGTTCATTTGCTGTTAGAGCCCGGGGAGCGGGGCAGCGGCCTTGTATTCGGCGCCTGCTGCAGCGAGGATGTTCTGGACAGAAACTGGCAGCGGCTTGTGCTCACTCATCTAAAGGAGCGGGAGCACAGAGGAGTCCTCACCGGCGCGCCTCTGACGGATATGAAGATTACATTGGTGGCCGGCCGGGCCCATTTGAAGCATACAGAGGGCGGCGACTTTCGTCAGGCCACATACCGGGCGCTGCGCCAGGGACTGATGGAGGCGGAATCTGTTTTATTAGAGCCCTATTATAACTTCCGGCTAGAGGTGCCGGAGTCCTTGGTGGGACGGGCCATGACCGATATAGAGCGGATGCATGGGAACTGCGGGGCTCCCTGGATTCAGGGGGGAATGGCAGTGTTTGAGGGAAGCGTTTCGGTGGCTGCCCTGGGAGATTATCAGCGGGAAGTGATTTCTTATACCAGAGGAACCGGACGGCTTTCCTGCAGCCTGAAAGGCTACGAGCCCTGTCAGGATCAGCAGGAAGTAATAGAGCAGACAGGCTATGACGCCCAGAGCGATCTGGAGCATTCTCCGGATTCTGTGTTTTGCGCCCATGGGGCTGGTTTTGTGGTGAAATGGAATCAGGTAAAGGAATATATGCATGTGGAAAGCCCGGCTTTTCTGAAAAAGGAGCTGAAAGAAGAGACTTCGGAGGAACAGCCGGAAGCCAGAAGCGGCTCTTTTGAGGAAACATGGATTGGGGAAGAGGAAGTGGAGGCCATTTTGTCCCAGACCTTAAACGCCAACAAAAGGGAGAAACAGGCAGGGCGGAAGGGGTATCATAAGAAAAAAGCCCTGTCTCGGGAGAGCTATGCCGTGACACGCACTTACCGAAGCCCTGAGCGCAGAGAGGAATATCTTCTGGTGGACGGCTACAATGTGATTTTTGCCTGGGAGGATCTGCGGGAACTGGCGAAAGACAATATTGATGGGGCCAGAGGGAAGCTGCAGGATATTCTTTCTGATTATCAGGGAATCCGGGGCTGTCATTTGATTGTGGTCTTTGACGCCTACCGGGTGCAGCAGCATAAAACAGAAATTTCGGACTATCACAATATTCATGTGGTGTTTACCCGGGAGGCGGAAACGGCAGATCAGTATATCGAAAAATTTGCCCATGAGCATGTGAAAAAATACCGGGTTACAGTGGTGACCTCTGACGGATTAGAGCAGATAATTATCAGAGGCCAGGGCTGCGGCCTGATTTCCGCCAGGGAATTCCGGGAGGAAATCAAAAGCTCCAAAGAGGAGCTGAAGCAGGAGTACGCATTAAGACAGAAAAAAAGCGGAAACTATCTGGGAGAAATCATTTCAGAGGAGATGACAAAGCAGATAAAGGAAGAAAATAACTGAAAAGTCAAAAAGCTGTTTCCAAAAATGAGAAAGATTCAGGAGGAAAGAAAATGGAATTATCAAATCGTCCCCGCCGTCTGCGGGGAAACGGAATTTTGCGTAAAATGGTGCGGGAAACCAGAATAGATCCCTCATCTTTGGTATATCCCATGTTTGTGATGGAAGGAAGCAATAAAAAAGAAGAAATCCCATCCATGCCGGGACAGTACCGCTACAGCGTGGACCGGATGGAAGAAAAACTGGCAAAGCTTCAGAAAGCCGGAGTGAATTCCGTGATGTTTTTCGGCATTCCGGAACATAAGGATGAAATGGGAAGCGGGGCTTATGCAGAAGATGGGATTGTCCAGAAAGCCTTCCGCAAGGCAAAAGAGACGGCTCCGGAGCTGTATCTGATCGGGGATGTCTGCATGTGTGAATATACCTCCCACGGCCATTGCGGCATTCTTTGCGGCCAGGAGGTAGACAACGATAAAACCCTGGAATTTCTGGCTAAAACGGCGCTGTCACAGGTGCGGGCAGGGGCGGATATGGTGGCCCCCTCAGATATGATGGACGGGCGCGTGGCGGCAATCCGCAGGATGCTGGATCAGAACGGATACAGCCATACGCCGATTATGTCGTATGCAGTGAAATTTGCCTCGTCCTTTTACGGGCCCTTCCGGGATGCGGCAGGCTCGGCGCCGGCCTTCGGCGATCGCAAATCTTACCAGATGGATTACCACAACCGCAGGGAAGCCATAAAGGAAGCCATGTTAGATGTGGAAGAAGGGGCGGATATTCTGATGGTGAAGCCGGCAATGGCTTACGGCGATTTGATCCGGGAGGTGAAGGACAGAACCAGCCTTCCACTGGCATCCTATTCCGTCAGCGGAGAGTATGCCATGGTAAAAGCCGCCGCTTTGGCAGGATTTGTGGATGAGGCAGGCATTGTGTGTGAGATGGCGGTGAGCGCATTCCGGGCAGGCACCGATATTTATATTACATATTTTGCAGAGGAGCTGGCAGAATTTATGAATGAGGGCAGGATTGGATAGAATTGAGAATGAAAGAGTTAGGGATTTGGGAAAGGAGCATCAGATGAATCAGTCAGAAACATTATTTCAGGAGGCGGTAACTGTAATGCCGGGCGGCGTTAATTCGCCGGTGCGGGCATTCGGTTCTGTGGGAACGACGCCCAGATTTATCAAAAGCGCAAAAGGGGCCTGTCTCTATGATGAGGACGGCAATCAGTATATGGATTATATCGGTTCCTGGGGGCCTATGATTTTAGGCCATGCCAATGAAGCGGTGATTGACAGCGTTACGGAAGCATGCAGGCGGGGCCTGAGCTTTGGGGCGGCCACCGCCATAGAAGTGGAAATGGCAAAACTGGTCTGTCAGCTGATTCCGTCCATAGAAATGGTGCGGATGGTGAATTCCGGCACAGAAGCAGTGATGAGCGCCATCCGTCTGGCCAGAGGGTATACCGGAAGGAATAAAATAATCAAATTTACGGGATGCTATCATGGGCACTCTGACAGCCTTCTGGTAAAGGCAGGCTCCGGAGTCATGACTTCAGGAGTTCCGGACAGCCTGGGAGTTCCTGCCGGATGTACCCAGGATACACTGTCTGCAGACTATAATAATTTAGATACGGTAACAGAGCATTTCAAACGGTGCGGAGAGGAAATCGCAGCGGTTATTGTGGAGCCTGTGGCAGCAAATATGGGCGTGGTGCCTCCAAAACCAGGTTTTCTGGAAGGGCTTAAAGACATCTGCAGGGAATACGGATCGCTTTTGATTTTCGATGAAGTAATTACCGGGTTCCGATTAGGAATCGACGGGGCCCAGGGCTATTTCGGAGTGACGCCGGATCTGACCACTTTTGGGAAAATTATCGGAGGCGGCATGCCGGTGGGAGCTTACGGCGGAAAACGGGAAATCATGGAACTGGTATCCCCTGTGGGCGGCGTGTACCAGGCGGGAACTTTAAGCGGCAACCCGGTTGCCATGGCAGCCGGCATCACACAGCTTACTATATTGAAAGAACATCCGGAATATTATACAGAGCTGAATCAGAGAGCGGATCAGTTTTACCGGAGCATGCAGGAGATTTTTGAAAAGGCCGGGCATTCCTGGCAGGTGAACCATGTGGGCTCCCTGGGATGTCTTTATTTTACAGAACAGGAAGTGACAGATTATGAGAGCGCCAAAACTTCCGATACGGAGGCGTTTGCCAGGTACTGCAATTATATGATGGAGCATGGCGTGTATCTGGCGCCTTCTCAGTTTGAAGCAATGTTCTTATCACTGGCCCATACGGAGGAGCTTTTAAATGATACACTTAAAATTATGGAGCAGTATGTCAGATGAAAACAGTAACTCTTACTTTTTTCTTACAAAAAATTTAAAGAAAGTTAATTCTTTTTTTCGAAAAGTGGTGTTATAATAAATAACAGAAAACAGGCGGACAATAGACAAAAAGAGTGGAGAGAAGTACAGTGACCAGTGAAGAAAGAAGAAGGAGAGACAAATATCTGGCCAGAAAAAGGCGCAGAAAACGGAGAAGGACTATACAGATTGCTAAGCGGGCCGCGATTGTGGGCTTTGGCATATTTTTGATTGTATTTGGAGTTACAAGGATTTTTCAAAGGGATTCGGCGCCGGATGAAGTGCAGGCCAAAAAAGAAGCGCCCAAGACTGTTCAGAAGGAGAAAGAAGAGCAAAAGGGATTTCAGCAGAAGGTGATTGCCCAGACTCCGGAGTTTAAAGTGGATCTGCTGACGCCCAATCCATATTCCAGGCCCCAGACAGCAATCGAGGCGGTGAAGGGGATTGTGGTTCATTACACAGCCAATCCGGGAACCACGGCGGCTCAGAACCGAAGCTATTTTGAGAGCCTGAAGGATACCCAAAAGACAAAGGCAAGCAGCCATTTTGTGGTGGGACTGGAGGGAGAGGTGATTCAGTGTATTCCCAGTACGGAGATGTCCTATGCCTCCAATGACCGCAATGTGGACACCCTTTCCATTGAGTGCTGCCACATGGATGAGACGGGGCAGTTTACCCAGGAAACCTATGATTCCCTGGTGGAGCTGACCGCATGGCTCTGCGGGAAATTTAACCTTCCGGTGGAGGACGTCATCCGGCATTACGATGTGACTGGAAAGGAATGCCCAATTTACTACGTGAAAAATGAAGATGCCTGGACACGTTTCAAGGAAGATGTGCAGAAATATCTGGATACATATGGAACGGAACCAGAAAAATAGAAAAAAACTGCCCCAGGAAGGAGTGTACAGACAATTCCTTTCCGGAGCAGTTCTTTTTCGGGAAATAAACAGCCCTATTGCCAAATAAAGGATAATCAAGTACAATGGATAAGCAGAAATGGGAGTTCCAAAATTCAACAGAACAGGAGAGCCATATGATAAGGGAACAATACGAAAGCCTGAAAACAGGAAAAAATCTGAGAAAAGACCTGATTGCGCTGAAACAGGAATTGAAACAGGAGGAAGCCAGGGAAGAATTGCTGAAGCTGCTTGAGGGAGATTACAGGATTTTTACAGAGCTTTTGAGCCATGAGGAACCGAAAGTGCGGGGAAATGCAGCCCTGATACTGGGCAGACTGGGACAGGAAGATTTTACTGCTCCGTTATATGAAGCATATGGAAAAGAAGAAAAGCTTTTTATCAAAAGCAGCTATCTGTCCGCCCTGGCAAAACTGGATTGTTCAGAATATCTGCCCCGGCTGAAGGAACGGCTGGCAGAACTGGAAGCTTATCAGCCCGCGGCGGAAGAAGAGAAGCATATCCGGGAAGAGCTTAAAAGCCTCCGGGCCATTGTGCATCGGGAAGAGCCGCTGAAAAAGCACGTATTTCAGGGATATGACGAGACTTATGAAGTGATTCTGACTACCGGAAGGCAGTATCAGCAAGTTACGGCGGAACAGGTCAAAAACGGGGACACGGCTGTGTTAAAAAGCGGAGTCCGGGTGGTGACCAGCCATATCAGGCCCATACTGGAAATTCCCACTTACCGGGAAATGCTGTTTCCGCTGAATCAAAAGAGGCTGAAACCGGAGCCGAAGCCAGCGGCAAAAGCATTGGCTGAATCGAACCTGTTGGAATTACTGGACAAGGCCCATCAGGCCAGTGACAATTACCGCTTCCGTCTGGGAATCCAAAGCCGGATGCCCCTGAATAAACGCAGTGATTTTGCCAAAAAATGCGGGTTTGCATTGGAACAGGAAACCGGCCGCAGGCTGTGCAATTCCCCTTCAGATTACGAGGTGGAAATCCGTCTGGTGGAAGGACGGGAAGGGACGTTTTTGCCGTTGGTGAAGCTGTATACATTCCGGGAGCAGCGGTTTGCCTACCGAAAACGCGCAGTGGCCGCTTCCATACGGCCGGAACAGGCGGCGCTGATTGCATACCTGGCCAAACCGTATCTGGCAAAGCAGGCGCAGATTCTGGACCCGTTCTGCGGCGTGGGGACGATGCTGCTGGAACGGGACAGAGTATGTCCGGCCAGGATGATGTATGGAATCGACACCTTCGGAGAAGCCATTGACGGAGCCTGGGAGAATACCAGACTGGCAGGAAAACAGGTGAATTATATCCATCGGGATTTTTTCACGTTTCAGCATGGGTATCTTTTTGATGAAATAATCACAAATATGCCGGAACGGGGAAAGACGTCCCGAGAGGATCATGCACTGTTTTATCAGAAATTTTTTGAAAAAGCAGAAGAACTTCTGACAGACAGCGGAACCATGGTTCTGTATTCCAATGAAAAAAATTATATTAAAAAACAGCTTCGGCTGAGAAACGGATTCACTTTACTGAAAGAATACAGTATGGATGAAAAAGGGATTTACAATCTATTTATCATTGCAAAAAGGAAATAACACAAGGAACAAAGAGGAGGAAAACGGGAAGAAATAAGGGAGCCGTTACAACAGAAAGAAATGGATGTGAATTGTTATATCTCAAATGTGGAAATTCTGAATAATGTAGGCTGCGGTATCTGCGTGTGTTCTTCAGAGGAAAAGGTACTGTTTGCAAATGAGAAATTCGGCGCTTTCTTTCATGGGAAAATTGACGGAAAAGCCGTGAAAACGACGCTGTCCGGAGCATTAAAGGGCAAAGAAGCGGACGGCAGCGGAGAATTGTATATACAGGACGATGATAAGTGGTTTCATGTCCAAAGGAAGCACATCCGGTGGATGGATCAGAGAATGGTGGAATTGTATACCGTCTATGACATTACAAAGACAAAACAGGATCAGCAGAGAATTGAGAGACAGGCCAACAATGACTTTCTCACCGGCCTGTACAACCGGATGCGCTGTGAGAAAGATTTGGAAGAACAGGTTGACGCGGCCAGAAGGGAGAACAAAGAAGGCGCGCTTTTGTACATGGATCTGGATGATTTTAAGCATATCAATGACGGGCTGGGGCATCAGTACGGGGATGTTTTGCTGAAGGGGATATCCAACAGCCTGAAAAGGATTTCCGGCATAGAGAGCAGCTGTTACCGCATGGGCGGAGATGAATTTATTGTCATTGTGTCAGACAGCGGGGGTTCTTCTTTAAACCGGATTCTGGACGATATCTGCAAAGTGTTCGAAAAACCCTGGTTTTTAAAGGGAGCGGATTATTACTGCACCATGAGCATGGGAATTGTACGTTTTCCCACCGACGGCGACACGGTGCAGGAGTTGATTAAGAAGGCGGATCTGGCGCTTTTGGAGGCCAAGAGGGCGGGAAAGAACCGATGCGAATTCTATACGGCAGAGGAGGAAGGAAAATCCTTTAAACGGCTGGATTTGGAAAAAAATATGCGAAACGCCATTCTCAATGCCTGCAATGAATTTGAGGTGTTTTATCAGCCCATTGTGGATGTGTCAAAAGAAGACAGCCCCTGTATGGGCGCGGAGGCGCTGATCCGCTGGAACTGCGGGAATCTGGGAATGGTATCACCGGCGGAATTTATTCCACTTGCAGAATATCTGGGGTTAATTAATCCCATTGGAGACTATGTTCTGTTACAGGCATGCCGCCGCTGCAAATTCTGGAATGATTCCGGACATCCGGAATATAAGGTAAATGTCAATCTTTCCGTGGTGCAGCTTTTGCGGAATGATACGGTAGACCGGGTGCAGGACGCACTGACGCAGACAGGGCTGAATCCCCAGAATCTGACCTTGGAGGTAACAGAGAGCCTTGCCATTAACGAAATGGCCAGAATGAAGAAGATTCTGGGTCAGATTAAGGAGCTTGGCGTCAGGGTGGCATTGGATGATTTCGGCACCGGCTACAGTTCCCTGAACCACATTCGGGAAATGCCCATTGATGTGATTAAAATTGACAGATGTTTTATCGAGGATCTTGGAAAAGATGAATTTGAATACGCCTTTGTGCGGGTTGTCTGTGAACTGGCTCAGGCATTGAACATGAATGTATGTGTGGAAGGCGTGGAATATGAGCGTCAGTACGAAATTTTAAAAGAGATGCAGATTCATATGATCCAGGGGTTTTATTTTGACAAACCCATGAAAGCGGAAGAGTTTGAAAAAAAATATCTATAAATTTTAAAAATGCCATTGACATTTTCCAGTGAATTTGGTATCATTTACAAGTCGTCAGAAATACGAAAGCGGAAGTGCTGGAATTGGCAGACAGGCAAGACTAAGGATCTTGTGTCTGTATAGACGTGTGGGTTCAAGTCCCATCTTCCGCATTGGTTAAAAGTGCGGGAAACCTTGATTATATTGAGGTTTCCCCCATTTTTTATTGTTAAAATAATTGGTTGCACTTTTCAGTTTGCCCGCAATGGTTTTTGTATAGGAAACAATTACACGTTTGTGTTTATTATAGACTTGCTTTAAGAAAATGTTTGGATTATATTGCATCCAAACCATTTGGTCAATCTAACAAAGCAGCTTTAATGTGCAATAAAGATAACTCCATTGCACTGCATCTATATTATAAATTTGGTTTTAGGGAAACTGGAAATGAAGATGAGGATGAAATTGAACTTGCTTTGTTTCTATAAATAAAACAAGTTGGTTACAGCTCAATTAGCTGATGTGCGGAAAGCTTCTTTCTATGAGGGTTTGCAGTGTAAGGAAATTTGTTTAAGTCCTATCTTCCGCATTTAACCCTGGTAGATTTTAAATTTACCAGGGTATTTTTGTTTGCCCGCCATGGGCGGGCTCTAACGGGTGAAAGTCCCGAGTGCGCCTAGGCAACAAGGAAGCACATAGCTGAACAGCAAGGGTGTCCGCCGTGA
>CAJTFX010000028.1 GCA_910575555.1 Lachnospiraceae bacterium
TGTTGGTTTGGCGATTGACATTATACCATAAAAAGGGAGGTCAATGCTCTTTTATTTGCAAACTCCCATAAAATCAAGGTTTGAGTAACAAAAAATCAGGTAGGATTTGACACTACCAAATAAAGCGAGGAGGATAAGACAATGATTCAAAATCCAATATTTCCGGGATTTAATCCCGACCCCTGTATCTGCAGAAAAGGAGAAGATTATTATGTGGCAGTATCTACCTTTGAGTGGTTCCCCGGTATCCCGGTGTACCATTCAAAGGATTTAAAAAACTGGGAATTGCTTACACATGTTTTGACAGACGACGAGGAAGTGGATCTGAAAAAGCTTCCCAGTGCAAAAGGAATCTGGGCGCCGTGTTTGACATACTGCGAAAAAGAAGATCTGTTCTATGTTGTATATGGAGTAATGAACTCTATGAATGCACGATATTTTGATGTTGATAATTATCTGAGCACTGCAAAAGATATTCAAGGACCCTGGAGCAAACCTGTATACCTGCATTCTTCCGGTTTTGACGCATCCATTTTCCATGATGACAATGGAAAGAAATATGTGGTCTCTCTGGAATGGGAGACACGGGAAGGATATGAAAAGCCCGGCGCTATCTGCATGGTGGAGTATTCTACTGAAAGAAAAGAAATTGTGGGATATCCCAAAAGAATGTGGCGCGGCGGAACAGACCGGGGATGTATCGAGGCTCCTCATCTGACCAAAAAGGGAGAATACTATTATATTATTACTCCAGCGGTTAAATGTCGACGAATTTTACGCAGAATAAATTTTCATCTGCAAGGCGGAAGAATGAGTTGTAGCGAGTGCTACAACGATTGATGACAACGTGGCAGATGGAAATTTAAGCAAGTAAAAACGTCGATATTTAACCGCCGGAGTAATATGTGCGCAAAAGGGGGGAACCGGATACAATCACTGTGTAACAATGGGACGTTCCAGAAATGTATGGGGCCCCTATGAAAAAGATCCAAAAAATCCAATTGTCACCAGCGTTCCGGGAGAATCTTATGAGCGCCAGGATGCGGATCATTTAAAACCAAAGTATTATAATCCTGACTCAGCGCTTCAGAAATCGGGACATGGAAGCTATGTGGAGCTTCCCACAGGAGAAGTGTATCTGGTCCATTTATGCGCACGCCCCTTTGTACCGGAACTTCGGTGCACACTTGGAAGAGAAACGGCAATCCAGAAAATGATGTGGACAGAGGATGGATAGCTTCGTATGGCGGATGGCAGTAATTTGGCAAAAATGGAAATTCCGGAAAGTTCTCTTCCCAAGACGCCGATGCCGAATATACCGGATTTCGATGATTTTGAAGGGGAAGAACTGGGAAATTATTATTATGCGCCGCGCATCATGCCGCAAAATTTTGCAGATGTGAAAGCTCGCCCGGGATATGTAAGGCTTCGGGGGCAGGAATCCCGGACATCTTTGAATAAGGTCAGTATTCTGGCACGGAAGCTGACCAGTGTATATGCAAGAATTACAACAAAGATGGAGTCTATTCCACAAGTTCATCAGCACAGCGCAGGATTAATTTTATATTACGATAATATGAACTACATCAATCTGAGAAAATATTACAGCGAAACGCTGGGCCAGAGCGCGATTTCCGTCATCCATCTGGAAAACAGCAAAAAAACAGAACTGCTGAATACCAGAATTCCTGTGGAGGACCGCCCCATTTATCTGCGGCTTTATATTGAAGGAAGAAAATCCTGGTTTGAATGGAGTTATGATAATGAAACATATGAAAAGATAGGACGGATATTTGATACTACGAAATTCTCCGATGAATACTGCAAATGCGGAGAATTTACAGGAACTATGGTGGGTATTACCTGTGCGGACACCCGCATTACGCAGATTTTGATTTTTTTGATTATCAGGCAGATGTATATGCCGGCATTGAATAGGAGGCGAAAGTGATTTCCGGAGTTTTAAGCAGTGTCCTACCGATTATGGTGACGATTGGAATAGGCATATTATGCAATAAAATCAATTTGCTTTCAAGAAATGGAACAGGAGAACTACCGGAGCAATATATTGTTCTCTGTAGTACTAACCCAGATATCATAACTAATACATTTCGCTTGCACCATCCAAACTATGAAATCCTTTGGCTTCCATAGTTTGGATGGCCATGCGGCCCGACGGACGGCAGGCTAGTATGATGTGGGTTTATTATACCATTCCATATTTCTGTTTAACTCGGGTAATTTATAGATTTAAGTTTGGATAGCAAACACACAACTTCTATATTTGCTGTAGCAGGAAACATGTCCACGCAGCAAATCCGTTCCACCTGGTACCCTCCTGCCTGCAGTGCCTCCAAATCTCTTGCCAGACTGGTAGGTTTACAGGAAATGTAGACCATCTTCTCCACACCATAGCGGATAATCCGCTCCAACGCCTTGGGATGAATCCCCTCCCGGGGCGGGTCCAGAACGATAAAATCCGGTTTTTCTTTAATCTGATCCAACACTTTCAGCACATCGCCGGCAATAAATTCACAATTCTCCAGATGATTACAGGCAGCATTTTTCTTTGCCGCTTCCACTGCCTCTTCCACAATCTCTACTCCGATAACCTTTTTCGCCACCGATGCAAGAATTTGTGCAATTGTCCCCGTTCCGCTGTACAAATCATATACAACCTTTCCATTTCCGGCATCTGCAATATATTCTCTGGCCGTCTCATACAAAACCTCCGCTCCCAGAGAGTTAGTCTGGAAAAAAGAGAAGGGCGAAATCTGAAAACGCAGCCCCAGCAATTCTTCATAGAAATAATCCTGACCGTACAAAATCCTGGTTCCCTGATTAATCACTGCATCTGCCAAACTGTCATTGTGGGTATTCAGAATTCCTGCTATCTTCCCCTCCAGTTTCAATTCCAAAAGCGCATCACGAAATCCTTCCAGAATCTTATCTTCTGCTTCTCCGCTAATCTGAGTCGTTGTCACCAAGTCCACAAGAATCTCTCCCGTTTTTGCCCCTTTCCGCACCAGGAGATGCCGTAGATACCCTATATGGCGCATTTTATGATAATAAGGAATGCCCTTTCGTTCTTTTGTGTCTATTGAATTTTCGTCATTTACCTCTTTTCTGTCCACTGGATTTTCACAATTTGCTACTTTCCTATCCATCGGATTATCACAATTCAATATTTTCCCATCCACCGGATTTTCAAAAATCATTGCTTTCCCATCCATTGGATTATCGCAGCTCTGGAAATAAAACAGTACAGCTGATAAAATCTCAGAATAATCCTGATCCACAATTTTGCAGCCATCCACTGTCACAATATCATGAAAGCTTCCTCTTTTATGCATTCCCAATGATAACGGACCGTCCTTGCAGCTGTCTCCAAAGGAAAATTCCATCTTGTTCCGATAGCCAAACTGATGGGGGCTTCTTCGGATTCCCTCAAATTTCTCTTCCAAAGACATACTGCTGTCTCTCTTCCCATCGAAAATACATACCGGCTTCAGCAGTTCTTTCACCTGTTGCTCTTTTAATTTCAACTGGGTTTCATAGTCCAGATTTAAAAACGTGCATCCGCCGCAGATTCCAAAATGTTCACAGGGTGCAGATTCCAGTTCCAGAGGGGACTTTTCCAAAACCTCCAAAAGCCTGCCTTCCCCTTTTCCCTTTCTCACTTTATTGACGGAAAAAGATATTTTCTGACCCGGCGTTACATCCTTTACCACAGCAATTTTACCATCTTCTGTCCTGACAATTCCTTTATTTGGAAATGCAACTTTTTCCACTGTACCTGCATAGATTTGTCCCTTTTTCATTTTTCCTCCTGCTGAATCGTATCTAGAACTAACGCTTACCGAAAAAGAACTCCCACATAACCATGCGGGAGTTCCAGAAACTGATTCCTATTCTTCAGTTTCATCCTCATCATCAAAGAAATCATCTTCGAAATCGTCTTCGAAATCATCTTCGAAGTCCTCCAGATAATCTGGTGTAAAGAAACGATAGACGCCGTATGCGATTGCTGCCACTGCTACCACCGCGCCTGCAATTGCACAAATCCAAAGTACCTTAGACTTTTTCTGTTCTTCTTCCTGTTTGTGCAACAACTCATTCAATTTCACTGTACTTAACAATTCATCAATCTTTTCTCTGCTCATGATTACCGCTCCTTCTCCTCTTTTTGGGGGTTGAATGTATCAACCAATTGTTCTTATAAGTATAACACATATTTATCTATTAGCATACCAATTTTTTGAAATTTTATACTTTTTTTAGTTTTGCGAAAGAAGCAAACATTTTTTTCGTCCCTACCCGATCAAATGCAACTGTCACCTCATAATCTCTGCCGCCTTCCACGATCTGCACTACTGTCCCTTCTCCAAATTTCATATGCTTTACCCGATCTCCGCTGCCGTATTCCAACGTTATCTTATCCGTACTGCTGCTTGCAAAAGAATTAGCCTGCCTGGACTGATAACTGTTTCTGGTGCTGAAAATAGGCTTTACTTTAGACGAAGCCTGCCGGAAAGATTGTCCGGCAGATTCTGAGGTTTCTTTCGGCTTCTGCCGGGAACGTGCCATACCGCCCAGCAGCGTTTCCGGAATTTCTTTTACAAACCGGGATACTTTATTATACTGCGTTTCTCCCCGAATCATACGCTGTTTTGCACAGGTAATCGTCAAATCTGTCATTGCGCGGGTAATTCCCACATAACACAGCCTCCGCTCCTCCTCTATTTCCGAAGGATCGTCTGAAATAATGGTAATGTAGCTGGGAAACATGCCATCTTCCATTCCGGCCAAATATACATTTGGAAATTCCAGTCCCTTGGCGCTATGTAACGTCATCAATACTACATAATCACTGCCTTCCTGCAGATTGTCAATGTCCGCAACCAGGGCCACCATTTCCAGGAATCCGCTCAAGGTAGGCGATTCTTCTGATTCTTCGTAGGCTACAGCCTTGCTGATCAGCTCGTCAATATTTTCAATCCGGGCCTGCGCCTCGTCAGAGCTCTCCGCCTCTAATTCTGCCACATATCCTGTCTCTTCGATAATTTCCTGCAGCAGTTTGGACACTCCTAAATATTCCACTTTGCTCCGCATAGTCTGGATGAAATTAACAAACGGCCTGATTTTCATGCCGGCTTTGCCAATCGTTGAAATCTCATCCGCTGCACGCAATGCCTGATAAAAGCTAAGGCCCTGTTCTTCTGCATAAGTCTGTACGCGTCCCAGTGTCGTTGCGCCGATTCCACGTTTCGGCACATTGATAATCCTGCGGACTGCCAGATCATCCCGCCCATTGTCTATGGTCTTTAAATATGCCAGTAAATCCTTGATTTCCTTTCTGGCATAGAAGTTAATACCGCCCACAATTTTATAGGGGATATTCGATACTACAAATTTTTCCTCAAAAAGCCGCGACTGGGCATTCGTCCGATAGAGAATCGCACAGCCGCCGTAATGTCCTCCATTTTCGCTTACCTTCTTTCTGATATCTGCCGCAATGTAATCAGCCTCTTCATAGGCTGTCTCAAACTGCTGAAAATTGATTTTCTCTCCCTCCGGGTGATCCGTCCACAACGCCTTTGCTTTTCTTCCCACATTATTGGCAATCACACTGTTTGCAGCATTTAAAATGTTCTGGGTGGAACGATAATTCTGTTCCAGCTTAATTACCCGGGCATCCGGATATATCTCTTCAAAATTCAAAATATTCTTAATATTAGCGCCCCGGAATTTATAAATGGACTGATCATCGTCTCCCACCACACACAGATTCCGGTATTTCTCTGCCAACAGCTTAATCAGGTGAAACTGGGCCGTGTCCGTGTCCTGATACTCGTCCACCATAATATAGCGAAACCGTTCCTGATAATAATCCAACACTTCCGCGTCATTCTGGAAAAGCTCTACCGTTTTTACAATCAAATCATCAAAGTCCAGTGCATTGTTCTTGCGAAGAGCCGCCTGATATTCCCGGTAAACAGCCGCCTGTTTTTCTTTTGCAAAATCACCTGCAGCACGCAGGGTAAATTCCTCCGGAGAAATCAATTCATCTTTGGCGGAAGAAATCACTCCCAGAAAACTTTTTTCTTTATAAATCTTCGTATCTATCTGGAGACGCTTGCAGATGTCCTTCATTAATATTTTCTGATCATCTGCATCATAAATCGTAAAATTCGTGTCATACCCCAAACGGTCAATATGACGTCTTAAAATTCTCACGCAGGTGGAATGAAAGGTAGACACCCAGATACTCTCAGAACCAAATCCCACCAGGCTGTCAATACGCTCCCGCATCTCTCCTGCCGCTTTATTGGTGAAAGTAATTGCCATAATATGCCAGGGATTTACGCCTTTTTCCTCGATCAGATAAGACGCTCTGTGCGTCAGCACTCTGGTCTTTCCGGAACCTGCGCCGGCCAGAATCAGCACCGGGCCTTCCGTGTGAAATACCGCCTCCTGCTGCATGGAATTTAAATTATCATACATACTCATATTTTATCCTCTCATCTTTCAAACGTATGTTTATTATAGTAAATATTTCGTCATTTTTCAACCTGTTTTCCATCATCTTCCAGAAAAAATAACAAAACACTTGTGATCCGGTTTTTATTACTATATAATATACTCTGAGGTGAAATAAATGACAATAGATAATAAAGATTTACTGAACAGCATTCTGGACAGTCTTGCCCGCATTGATTACATTAAACCGGAAGAACTCCCAAATATAGATTTGTACATGGATCAGGTCACTACCTTTATGGATGACCGGCTCTCCATCTCAAAACGCCATTCTGAGGACAAGGTACTGACAAAAACAATGATTAACAATTATGCCAAGAACAACCTGCTCCCGCCTCCGGTGAAAAAGAAATATTCCAAAGAGCATCTTCTGACACTGATTTTTATTTACTATCTGAAAAATATTTTGAGTATCGGCGATATACAGGCCATTCTGAATCCCATTACTGACCGGTATTTTGCTTCTGATTCAGATCTCAATCTGGAAAGTATTTACTCTGAGGTATTTCGCCTTGCAGAGTCCGAAATCCAAAACATGCAAAAAGACATTACCCGCAAGTACCATACCAGTCAGCAGACTTTTGCAAATCTCACCGGAGAAGAACAGGCAGGCCTGCAGCGTTTTTCTTTCCTTTGTATGCTGAGTTTTGACGTTTATATAAAGAAACAATTAATTGAAAAATTGATTGATGCAAAAATCCCCACCGGAGACAAAACTGCTGCAAAACGGGCCAAAAACGCTGCCGAGGACAAGCCATCCGGAAAGCGGCCGAAATCTTCGGAGGACAAATCCGCTGCAAAACATATCAGGAATTCTGACAAATAATTTCTCTCTTAATATGAAAACGGGACTGTCAGAAAATGGAATTTATACACAATATATCGTTGTTTCTGAAACATTTGATCGATCGTGTTCTCATAGGTCAAAACTGCCGAATTGCCCAGTTTGTATACAAAAAGACATTCCGGCAGTTTTGGCCTATCATACTAGAGCCATTCGCTGCTGCGCTAACCTTCGTTCTGAACCATTCCCGTTCTGGCAAAAACCATATCATAGCCGTCATTTCCATAATTCAGGGATCGGTTGACCCTGCTGATTGTAGCTGTAGAGGCACCTGTTTTCTCTGCAATATCCAGATATGTTTTCTGTGCTCTGAGCATTCTTGCCACCTCAAACCGCTGAGACAATGACAGCAATTCATTCACTGTGCATACATCCTCAAAAAAGGTATAACACTCTTCTTTATTTTCCAGGCTCAGTATTGCTTCAAATAAATGGTCTACGGCTTCTGTCCTTAATTTTTTGCTCATACGCCATTCTCCTTTATGTAGTACTCCTTTTATCTTTCTGTCTTATAAATGCTTCTCCGATGATTTTATCATACTAAAGTTATGAAGTAAATACATATTTTTATTCTATGCTATACCAGTTCCCCTCTGTTAATATATTCCCTCAGCAGTTCATGATGATAATTTACCACCAGTTCTTCCGGAAATCCGGCCATTTTCAACACTTCCTCTGCAAATTCGTGATTCCCCACCAACACATCTGCGTGGGCGTCCGAATCCATCACCACCGGAACTTTCCAGACCATACACAACTGCAGCAGTTCCCTGTACCGCTCCCTGGGATCTCCCCGAAAACTGGTCGGAGACAGGGATGCATTATTCACCTCCAACAGCACATGATACTCTTTTGCCGCTTTCACAAGCCTTTCATAATCAATGGGAAAACGCACATCATCCGGATGGGCAATGATATTGACGTACGGATTCTTCATGGCCTCCACATAAGCATCTGTATTCTCCTTTGCCGTTCCCGGCAGATAGCAGGGCAGATGGATACTGGCCAGCGTCAAATCCATCTCCTTTAACAAAGATTCCGGTAAATCCACACGTCCCCCAAAGTCAAGAATATTCAGTTCCGCACCGTATAAAACCGTCATATCCTTGTATCTTCTCGGCAGTACCCGGAAATTTGAAAAATACATATTGTGGCAGCTTCCCGGCATGGCAGGGGCATGCTCTGTAATCCCATAAATCTGAAGCCCTTTCTCCCAGGCTGCCTGTATCATCTCATTGCGGGTATTATAGGCATGTCCGCTCATGGTTGTGTGTGTATGCAAATCCATTTTATCCAGCATATTTTTCCTCTTTTCTATCTTGCATTTCTATCTTACATTTTAGCTGTTTTATTCTGGAATTGCAAGACAATCAGATCGTTCAAATGACACACATTCTTTTCTTTTTACATATTCTAATACAAATAAAGAGCGCCATTATCTGAATGGAGGTATTATGAAAAAAAATCTGTTACATGCTATTTCACTGGCAATATGCCTTACCCTACTGCTGATGAACGTCTGCGGGTGTTCCAAAACGACAAAAGCCCCAAAACAGGAATCCTCAAACACTGCTTCCAGTAAAGCCCCCGGGGAAGCTTCCGATAAAGACTCAAAAGAGCCTTCGGAAACTGCTCTGGCAGATGTCACCTTAAATGAAGTTGCGCATTCCATTTTCTACGCACCGATGTATGTTGCCATTGAACAGGGATATTTTGAAGAAGAAGGTATCAATCTGACCCTTGTCACCGGATTCGGTGCAGATAAGACCATGACAGCCGTACTTTCCGGGGAAGCGGAAATTGGATTTATGGGACCGGAAACTACCGTTTACACTTATAACGAAGGTTCTACCGACCGTGTAATCAACTTTGCCCAGCTTACCCAGCGCGCCGGCAATTTCCTGGTAGCCCGGGAAGAAATGCCTGATTTTTCCTGGTCTGATTTACGCGGCAAAGAAGTGTTGGGCGGCCGAAAAGGCGGTATGCCTGAAATGGTTTTTGAATACATTTTGCGGCAAAATCAAATTGACCCTGCCGCAGATCTTTCCATTGATCAGAGCATTGATTTTGGTTCCACTGCCGCTGCATTTTCAGGCGGTAAAGGAGATTTCTCTGTTGAATTCGAGCCTGGCGCAACTGCACTTGAAGCAGAAGGGGCCGGATATGTGGTCGCTTCCCTGGGAGTCGATTCCGGATATGTGCCTTACACCGCCTTCAGCGCTAAGAGCAGCTATATTGAAGAAAACCCTGACATAATTCAAAAATTTACCAATGCCCTTCAGAAAGGCATGGATTATACTCTCGCCCACACGCCGGAAGAAATCGCCAAAGCCATCGCGCCTCAATTCAAGGAAACAGAGATGGAAACGCTGACTTCCATTGTGGCCAGATACCATCAGCAGGATACCTGGAAAGAAAACCTGATTTTTGAAGCATCCAGTTTCGATTTGCTTCTCGATATCCTTTCAGAATCCGGAGAACTTACAGACCGGCCTGCATGGAAGGATTTAGTCAATACCTCCTTTGCCGAAAAAGCGGCGCAATAACCCATACAGAATCACGAAAGGCAAATGCTGACAGACCAATAAAAAATATGGCAAAGCTTCACAATATATGGTTGTGACCCGTTCCATCCCACAACCATATATTGTCCGCAAATTTTTCCTGGCAGCTTCTTTTTCCGGCCGCCGTTCCCTCGCTATTTCCTGCAATATGAAAATTTTTTCAGAAAATCCTGTGCCTTTCCCGGTTTATTTTCAGACATCCACTCCCGTACTGCCTCTATATCTCCATGGGTAAATTTCCAGGTTTCCATAGCTGTTTCATTGGCCAAAGCCTGTTTCAGATACGCATAATTCTCAGGTTTTCGCCAAACGGAATTTTCTTCCAGGGTATCCAGATATTTTTCAGAAATATAACGGACATAATATTTCGGCATCTCCGCTATGGCCGCCTCTTCATCCACCACTTCCAATTTTACTGTCTTATAAGAAGTCTTTTTATAAGCGTCTGTCACCTGATACGTGATCTCAAACTCCGCTCTGGATTCTGTCTGCAGCTTCACAGCCTGGCCGTCAAAGTCCTTCAGCTTCAGTTTATCTGTAAGCATTCCGTCTTCTGCATCCTGAGCTTCTGCTCTTTTCACCAGAGCATCTTCTGTAATTTCCCCTCTATTTGCCTCTTCTTTAAAATAATAAAAAATATCTTCGCTGTTGATTTCCGGATAATTGTTATATTTCACCTTTACTGGAAATTCCTCTTCTGTGGTATTTCCATTGGAATCTGTCACAGAAAAAGTCACCAGTACATCCACTGTTTCCCCCTTTTCCAGTTTCAGATAATATGTATCCAGCAGAAAATCCTTCGGCACATCCTTTGGGTACGCTTTTTCATACGACGGCTGACTTCCATTCTGAGATTTGGGATAAGCAATTTTGACAATCTTCACTTTATCATTCAAATCCGGCTGATAGGGCCTGTTTTCTTTATGATTATCCTCTTCGTCATGGGCTGTCAGACAGTTGATTAAATCCTCCTTATCTACCTCCTCTCCTTCATAAACTTCCAGACTGCTTCCCGGTGTTACGGTAATCGTTGGAAATGCATTCCACATTGCCAGAAAATTAATATATTCCTGTGAATGATTTCCAGGTTTGCCGGGACGTTCCACCTGATAAGAAGCTAATGATTCCCAGGTTCTGTTCAATATTGCCTGTTCCCCTTCGGCCTGCCTGTAAATCCGCAAAGCCAATTCCCGGCTCCGTTCCTGCCAAAGCTTTCCGGCGCTTAGCTGCCATCCTGTAAAACCATACTTTACGTTGCATTCATAAGGCTTCCCATCTTCTGTATACTTCATTTTCTTTTCTTCTCTGGCAAATTCATTTTGCCGGAACTGATGCATATTTTCCATTGGAACATCATATTCCAGTATATTTCTGCCGGATGTTGCTCCGTTTCCGCTGTATGCCATATTTACGTCTCCATACTGATAATACCGGTATACCGTTCCCGGAGACTGGATATTTTTTAACTGGCTGCAGCCTGCATACCGATACAGCGGATATTCCGTATCCGCGGTTCCCCATAAGCTTCCTGCAGCAGAACCGCCCTGGGCAATTTCTTTTTTCTCCTTTGTTCCCAGTTTTGCCAGCATACGGAATCTGCCCTCTTTAAAATACACGGTCCGGTCACAGAGAAGTCTGCCCGCACATGACACTTTCAACTGATAGGCCGCTCCTTCCTGGGGCGTCAACGGCAGAAAAACCGTTTGTGTATTTCCGGAAGAACCGGACACAGAACCTCCAGCTTTAGAAGAACAGAACTGGCCCACCGCTGTTCCCTCCGGTTTTCCGGTCAGGGAAGCTGTAATTCCCGCCTGTCCTGACTTTACAACCGTCTGCCCCTGTTCCACGGTAAGCAGAACTCCTGTCTGTTCCCTGGCGTCTCCTTCTGTTTTCTCAAAATCGCAGGGAACATCTGCATAATCCTCACAGGACATCAGGCAATGATAACGGGCATACCAGGAAGCATTGCCAAGCTGTTTATAATCTGCAATTCCTGCGGACGTCATTTTTCCTGTCCCGTCAATCATCTGGGTTTGGCCTGCCGCCGCATTATAATATCCCTGAAAAACATAACCGCTTTTTTGAGGAATCTCAATGCTTCCGGTTCTGTTTCTGTCTTTTAAAATACGGGTGCATCCCTGATCCAGATACCATCCGTTTTCATATTTTTCATAGACAGCTTCCGTTCCTTTGGATTCTAAACCCGTCAGCCTCTGATCCAGTGTAACCGTATAAAGGTTGGGCTCCCACTGGGCATACAGCCTCCGGCTTCTGTCTCCGGTTTTTAAATCAGCAGCATACTCCAGCATTCCATATGCCTTGTTTTCCTGATAAGAGGTTCCTGTTCCGTTTGCGGCAGTATTCCATTCTGCTCCGGCGCGTTTGGAATATCCTGCCTTTGTAAGGCCGAAAGAAGCAAACTTCTCCGGTGCGCTGGCAGGCGTCTCATAATTCCATTGGTTCACATAAGTTCCAATCTGATAAGGCTTGCCGGCGGATGTTCCGCCATTTGCATCATATGTCACAGACAATTGGTTCGGCAGCCATTGAGCATACATTGTTACTGTTCCTTTGTGAACGTCTGTCAGATTCTTCACGCTCTGCCCCTCTGCGCCGCCTGTTCCTTTTCCATTTGAAAGCATATTCCACCCGGCAAAGGTATACCCTTCCCGGACAAAACTGTTTTTCCGCAGCTTGAAATTCGCATCATAAACAGCTGACTGGGATTTCACGGTTCCGGTTCCCCCGTTGGCGTCATATTTCACTGTGTACTGATTGGGCTTCAGATAAAATCCGTACATAGAGTGATGAAATTCTCCGGAAGCCCCATAATTGGTCATTCCCACATTATTGGTGTCAATGGCGAATTTAAAATATCCGTCTCCCGTCCAGGATGCCTCATCTTTCTCTAGTTTAGAATCTTTCTTCTGTATCTGACTGTTTTCCTTCTCTATGTCCATTCCTTTCATATCATGGAATACAGAATTATCAAAATACATCCGATATCCCTTTACGGTGTAATTCAGTTTCCCGCAAAGCATATAATATCTCTCTTTGTAAGGGTATCCCTGGGGCCTCAGCTCCTCCAGATTCGGAGCCGGCTCTCCCATAACCGGATTCGTTCCAAGTCCATCCTGCCTTGTTTTCTCCCAGTTCTTCCCTTTTTCAATTTGAAGAGAATAATTATCTTTTTCACTGCTGCCTTTGTCTCCCTGCACAACAATCCATTCCACAACATGATCCAGTTCTTCTTTGGGCATTCTTCCTATATACGTCATTCCCCAGGTAATGTCCTGCGATTTCTGGGCCGTCAGCGTGGGAACACTTACGTTTAACTTGTACCAGTGCCCCAATTCGGCGCTTTCTCCCTCTTTCCGCACAAATATGTAAAAATACCCGTTTTTTTCCACATACTTTTCATTTTCTGCCGCTCTCGCTGCTGCAAATTTCGGAACGCTGACCTCTTCAGAAAACAGTATGGCGTCCTCTGATTTGTCAAATCTATCCTGCCTTGCCGCATCCTCCCGAAGCAAGTCCTGTTCTTCTGATGTCTCCTGCTTTTTTATTTTTTCCTCTGTCACACAATTCTGTTCTGCCCTGTCCTGCCTCATTTCTGCCTTCGGAACATTCACAATTCCTGTCATCAGCGCAAAGGACAAAAGCAAACTTACGATCCTGCTTCCCATATTTCCTCCTTGCTTACAATTTATCGGAACACAGCTTCTAGCACAAGCTCATCCTCCGCCTTCATCTCTTCCAACACACATTCCTGATGTTCTCCCTGTTTCGCCCAGTACTGAAATACTTTTCCTTCTTTCTGCGGATGTTTGGGCTGTATGAGTTTGCTGCCTTCATACAGGGAGTACCGGCAATAAGTCTCTCCATCCACCAGAAAAGTGACTGTATGATATCCTTTTTTCCCGGAATATTCTTCCAGAATTACTGATTTCCTGCACACAGCTTTCTGCTCTCTTCCAAGAATCGTCTGATAACTTTGCGTAATTCTTACATCCAGGATGCCCTTTTTTTCATCCGCAGTAAGAATCTCCACCTGAAGCTCCGAATCTGACTCTATCTGGGACAACAGCAGCCCGTTAAAATCTGCAATCAATTCCTGATACCCCGCGAACTCCTGCCTGTTCTGGGCCTTTTTCAGCCTAAGCTGCTCTAAAGACTGTTCAATGGCTGTATTCAGCGCTGTTTCCATTTCATTTTTCCGCACATTTTTTCCACTGACTCCCAATACAATTGCAATTATCAGAACCGCAAGGGCCGTCAGCGATATGCCGTATACCGTATGTTTCATATTCCTCCCTGTCTGCGGTCAATCAGCAGCATAAATGTTCTGACCGTGGGTTTCTTCTGACCATCTGCCGCCCGAAGCTTCAGCGTATAGGTTCCTCTTTTTAAAAACACTGCCTTATGGCCTGCTTTGTCATACCATTCCATCCTGCTGTTTCCAAAAGCATCCTGAATATCCAATACCTGAATATCCAGCTGGTTTCCTTCTTCATCCATTGCTTCAAATACCTGATGGAGCAAAACCGTTTCCCCGGGATTCCAGACATCGGCTCCTTTGCGAACCAATTCCGGCGGCTTTCTGTTACAAATTGCTTTCATCTGCACAGCGTCCTGATACCTGGAATAACTTTCCTGTTCCGTTTTCATCTGCTCCCCCAACCGGGGCAGCAATGCTGTGCCGGCCAAAATTCCCAAAAGCATCCCGCACACAATGCCGGCCAAAAGCAGCTCTGACAATATTTTATAGCTCTGTTTCATCCCGTTCCCCTTTAACAAATGCTCTGGGAAAATCCCAGGATAACTCCATACAATCCGGAACCTCCTAAAACAAATTCCACTGCCATGGTTAAAATTGCCATTGCCGCAACTCCTCCTGCTGCCACTCCTGCATATTCTTCTATAATTTCTTTCATTATAATTCCTCCTGTTCCGCTTATTTTATTCCCAATGCACTGCCTGGTAGTTCGGTATATTTTCTTATCTCAATACCTTACCTCACATTTCAGTTCCTGCTCTTATATGATCATACTGAGCAAATAACCAAAGATCCCAAGAAAACCGCCTCCGGCAATCACATAAACGACTGTCCCTCCAAATTCCTCAAATATACTTTTCATCCTGCCTCCTTATCTTGCAAACCCGCGCACTTCATGCTCGGACACCAGGTTCAGCACCGGAATGGAATACTCAAAGGAAAGAATAATCTCAGCCATTCTCTGATTTCCTTCCCCATCATAGACCAGTTCCGCCACCTCAAGCTGATACCCTCTCTCGCCTGCCTGATTCTTACAGGCGGAAATAACGCCTGCGTTAAAATTGCTGCATTCTACCTGGCTGATCACATCTGCGTGATAATTTCTGGCGGCAGTCACTTCGATTCCGGCTGCCACAACTCCTATTCCCACCAGTCCCATTATCAGCAGGAAAAACAACCCCAGATACGTTTTTAGCACTTGTCCCATCTGTACTTCTCCTTTGCATTTTACACTTGTTCCATCTGGCTGCCTGCTTATCTGAATCTAAATTTTCAATTGTCCCAAGAACACTACCATAAACACCACCATGTTTACCATGGTCTGAAAGGATACTGTAATCTGTGGAAGATAGAAGATTCCATTAATCCCTGCAAGGCTTTTCTCATTGGAAAGTTTTTCTGATTTATCCAGCATTTTGCTGTTCCTCTGCACTAAAATCTGAATCTGTGCCTGTGCATCTCCGCTTCCCGATTCTGAAATTGCATAGAGCATCTTCATAGAGGACTGCACTGAAGAAAGCTGAAACATTTTCAGGAAATCCAGATAAGGCTCTATGGCGTCCGGCCGGCTCTTTAAGCGGTCAGAAAGTCTCTGCAATTCTGCCTTCAGCACAGCCGGCGCATGTTCTATGGTCTTTTCAATGGAAACCTGCACGTTGTTTCCCTGCATCAGCAATGCCATTTCCATCAGCCAGGCTGGAAACACCCGGTTAATTTCCTTCACAACCCTGTCATAGGCAAGACGGTATCCCATTTTATGCTGATTCAGCAGCGCTGCTCCGGCTCCCGCCAAGGCTAAGGCTGCAAAAGGATGTCCCAGACTCCAGGCTCCCAGGCCTGTAAGCAGCACGGTTCCGCCTAAAATCAGACTTTTTTTCCGTTCCTTTGCTTCCTCAAATTCCGTCACTATACGGTAATACTCCGACAGTTTTTCTTCTTCTTTGTTTTCCTGTACAAGCCAGCTTCCGGCAATTTCCCGGTTGGCTTTTCTAAAAATCAGAACATTCAAAAGCAGATACAATGCGGTAGCCGCCTGAGTTACCGGATGCTCCACAATGGAATACTGTTCTGGCATGGAACGGTATACACTGTGAAAGGTCACGGCCAGAATCATAGTGACTGCCAGAGAAAAAATCACTTTCAGACGGGCCGCTTTCTTATCCTCCTGCAAAAGCAGCACATTGTCTGCCCAGACAGCCTTGTCCTGAAGTAACAGATCAATTGCCCCGCTGCAGGCTCCGCCGTTGCTTTCCACCATCCGCAGATATTCATGAATGGACGGCAGACGGTTTGCGGGGTATTCTCTTTCGATAATTTCCAATGCCTCTCCATACAAATCCCACCGGTATTTTCCCTGCTCAATATAATCCACCGCACAGCTGATTGCATGGTGCATCCGCCCGGTTTCAAAAAGAGAGCCGGTATCTTTTAACGCGCTGACAATCTTAGGGTTCATGCGGAAAGAATACAAGATTTGCTCCATGTAATCCGAAACATCCAGAAAACACTTGTGCTCATACATCTGCTTATACCCATCCAGAATCAAAAAGGGCAGATTCCCCAGACAGGCCGCCGCCAGAATCAGAATATAATACCAGTGCAGGGAAAACAAAATCCCGCATCCCACTGTGCCTGTCAGAGCAGTCAGAAGGAACATCACATACCTTCCCATGGAAAAACTGTATCCGTACCCGTCGATCTTTTTCTGCAAATCCTCCGGATGAAACAGATAGAAAATTCCGGACTGTTTTCTTTTTTTCTCTTTCGATTTCTTCATCCTCCCTCCTGTCATGCCATCCTTGCCGCTTTCACCAGTTCCACATCCAGCGGCTCATAAGGACAGGTTTCCACACACTGGAAGGGCTTTGCAATTCCCGCCCTGTCCATACGCTTTAAAATATCCCTGGGGATGGTTCTGGAAATCAGCTTTCCATCCTCCACCAACAGGTATATCTCATTTTTTCCCTTTTGGCGGTCATAAAAACACATCTGAGCAATATACCGCTCCAACATTCCCTGTTCATTTTCGTATTGCCGGATCAGCACTCCCACGCTGATAAATTCATAAATATAATTTTCCAGACGGTCTGCATCTCTGGATCTTCCAATCATGTTCATAATCCGATCCGGCAGATTCCGCAAATCATCCAGATGCAGCGTGGTAAACCCATACACTCCTGTAGACCACTGCTCCAACAAATACTGCACCTCCGTAGATCTGGCTTCCGACAAAATAATCCATTTGGGGTTCTGCCTCAAGCACAGTTTGATGGCATCGGTATAACTTAATTCCTTGCTTACCTGCAGTTCCACGCAGTCATTCTCCGGATTGATTTCATGAAAATGCATTTCCAGATTATCTTCAATGGTGATAGCCCTCTGGTTGGCCGGAATAAAACGGGAGAAAAACTTGGCGCATTCCGTTTTTCCTACTCCCGGCTCCCCGCAAAATGCAAAATTCATCTTTGCTTTCACACAATTAATCAGCAGACTCAGCACTTCCACCGAACAATATCCGCTGTCTAACATGCTTTCCACCGTATGACGTACCTTGGGCAGAGATTTGCGGATGCAGATGCTTCTGCCTGATACGGCCGCCGATTCATGGACAATGCTGATACGCAGTTCGTTGGTTTCTGCCTCTAAAACATTGTTTGCCCGGTTGAAGGACTTGTTCACCCGGTTTGCAATCCGGTGGGTAAACCGCTCCACAAATTCCTCTGAGATCTCGGCTTCTGCCCGGTATCTGCCTTTCTTTAAGTCAGCTACCCACAGTGTTTTCCCGTTAAAATCAATATCTGTTACATTTTTATCCTGAATATACGGGTAGAAGGGCCCAAACTCCGCTTCTGTTAACTCCCAGTTATATTTCATACTTTCGCCATTCCTTTCCAGACATAACCTGTCAGCCGAATCATCTGCCAGCCGTTTCTGCTCACTTAAGAAAAGCTGTAACGCACTCGTCAAATAAATACGTGCTCAGGTATCGTTTTTCAGCCGGCCGGGCAGCGGCTGCTCACTGGTCTGATACCCTGTAATGATGCTGTCAACATACCTGTTTTGCTGCCGGATTCCCGCCCGCTGTTTTGCTTTTATGAAATTTTACATACTCTTAGGAACACTTGCTTTTTCAAATAATTCTTTTATCAGATTTACGAACGCAGTATGCACCGGCCCGTCTGCAGCCAGCAGCAGCCCTACTACGGCAATTAATGCAATAATTGCAACTGCCGTAATAATAATTCCGCTGTACTCCTCAAAAATTACTTTCATACAGTTCCTCCTTTCTGCGGACAGAATCATCCACGGTTTTGCTGTACATTTCATGCATTGGTAATTGGCGAACTAACCTGCCAATTGATAAAGAATAAATGTTTTATTCTTATGCAGAAATAAAAAGATTGTGTGTGCCGGCCAAGAAATAGCCGACGGTAAGATAGACTGGAACCTGTGCCCTGCACAGATTCCCTGTAATAAATCTGTAACCAGAATTGCTTCTGTAGTGGCATTGTAACCCCTAATCTGACAAAAAGCAATTGGGAATTTTCCACAAATTTTTCGGATTAAAAAACAGCCCCGGGAAAGCAAATCCGCTTTCCGCAAGGCTTTTCCCATGTCAAAAGACACTAAATATTTTCTATTTTTTTCACTGCTTCTTCCAGATACGGATTTTCCACGCTGTGGAATTTTCCTTCATCCGCCAGTTCTGCAAACTCCGGATTCAGCGGCATTTTTCCAAGCACAGGAATATTCAGCTCCGCCGCTGCCTCTTCCAGACGGCTTTCTCCGAAAATCTTGATTTCTTTCCCGCAATCGGGACATTTCAGGTAACTGTAGTTTTCCACAATGCCAAGCACCGGAATATTCATCATTCCGGCCATATGGATGGCCTTTTTCACAATCAGCTGAACCAACTCCTGAGGGGAGGTTACAATTACAATTCCATCTACCGGAAGGGACTGAAACACCGTCAGAGGCACGTCACCGGTTCCCGGCGGCATATCCACAAACAGATAATCCAAATCTCCCCAGTACACATCATGCCAGAACTGCTTCACCGTTGACGCAATCACAGGCCCCCGCCAAACGACCGGAGCTTCTTCATCGTCCATTAAAAGGTTCAGCGACATAATTTTGCTTCCGTCCTGAGCCGGAATTGGAAACAGTCCCATATCATTTCCTTCCGCCGGCCCGTGAATTCCATACATTTTCGGAATGGACGGCCCTGTAATGTCTGCGTCCAGAATACCCACTTCATATCCCTGTTTTTTCATTGCGGACGCTAAAGACGCTGTAACGAAAGATTTTCCCACCCCGCCTTTTCCGCTGACGATGCCAATGACCTTTTTTACACTGGAAAAAGGATTCAATTCTTCTATAAAACTTTGAGGCCCGCCGCCATTACGGCTGGGACACCCTTCACAACTCTCTCTGGAGCAGCTTGACGCACTGCTGCATTCCTGATTCTCTGCCATTTTATTTCCTCCTTGCGCTAATCACACCGCCGTTAAGCGGTATCTTCTTTGAAGGCAGTTTGAAATATTACTCCGGTGGTTAAATATCGCAGTAGATTACGAAGAACAAATCTTCATATGCAAGGCGGAAGATTGAGCTGTAGCGAGGGCTACAGCGATTGATGACAACGCAGCAGATGGAGGTTTGGACGAGTAAGATACTGCGATATTTAACCGCCGGAGTAATATCTCCTGCCTTCTTCTCACAAGGTATATTATAAGCATATCCGGCAGATAAGTATAGGGCTTTTTGCAAATTATTTCCCCATTTCCGGAAAATTCATTCTGCGTAATCTGCCGTGATCTTTCATTGCAAAAGCGATACACCGGGATTCCTGCAAGATTAATTATATTTCACAGTCATTTTCTGAATCCATCATCTGCTGCCGATTCTTATGTTAAGAATCACCCGCTGCCGATTCTTATGTTACAATCACCCGCTGCCGATTCTTATGTTACAATCACCCGCTGCCGGCTCTTTACCCCGTCCTCTTTGGCGTAAATATAGGCTTTCCCAGGTTCATTTGCCGAAATCACCCCATTCTCATCCACCGACGCAATACTGGAATTGGAGCTTGAAAAGACCGGTTTGTTTCCGGAAGAAACCGACACGTTCACTTTCCTGACTTCGCCTTTTGCCATGGTGATTTCGCTTTCTGCAAATTTAACCACAGGCTTTTTCACTGTGACTTCGCAGCTTTTGCTTACTCCGTCTACCGTTACTGTAATGATGGCGCTGCCGTTTTTTACGGCTGTCACCACGCCCTTTTGATCCACTGAGGCAACGCTTTTCTTATTGCTTTTCCACTTGGGAACGCTTACTGAGGTTGATTTGACAGTTAAACGAACCGTTTGCTTCCGATACAGGGAAACAGATCGTTTACTGATGCTGACCGCGGGTTTTTTCACCGTAACCTTACAGCTTTCGGATATTTTATCCACAGTAGCTGTAATTACTGCACTGCCTGGTTTTCTGGCGGTAATCATTCCGTCTTTATCTACGGTTGCAATGCTTTTTTTGCTGCTTTTATAGGTTACGGGATGCCCCGTGGAAGAACTGACTTTTAATCTGGCGCTTTGTCCGTTTTCCAGACGGATTTCTTTTGCGCTTAACTGAAGCTTTGTTTTCTGTACCTTAACGGTGCAGCTTGCTTCTCCATTTCGGATTTTTGCCGTGATTTTCACTGTTCCCGGCTTTTTTGCCGTAATTTTGCCATAAGTATTGACAGAGGCAATCTTGGAATCACTGGATGAAAAAGACGGTTTTTTCCCATTTGACGTAATGGCAAGAAGATACTGCTCGTCTCCGATTTTCATGGTTTTGGAATAAGAATTCAGGATTACAAACTCCACATTGGAAGCTGCAAAAACGGTTGCCGACTGGTTCGTGGAAAGAAACAGCATCATCACTGTAATGCACAAAGCTGCTGCTCTTAAGACTTTTCTCTTCTTCGATAAAAATTCTGACATAACATTCCTCCATTTCACAGGCAGGAACCCCGGTTTATATCAGAAATCACAAACACAAAGGTCTGTGACTTTTCTAATATAACACGGAATGCTGCAGTTGTAAAGAGGTTCTCCCGCTTTATTTTAAAATGCGGACGCTAATTCCCGCATTCAATGCTGATTTCGTTAAAAGTCTTAAGGATATCTTCTACTTTAAGCCCGGCCTTTTCTTCTCCTGTGCAGTCCATTACAGCCTTCCCCTGATGCATCATTAAAAGACGATCCCCATATTCCACCGCATACCTGAGATTATGGGTTACCATAATGGTGGTGACCTGCTTCTGTTTCACAATCCTGCCTGTCAGCTCCATCACAAGCTCTGCCGTCCTGGGGTCTAGTGCCGCCGTATGTTCATCCAGAATCAGAAATTCAATGGGCGCCATGGTGGCCATAAGCAAGGCCAGCGCCTGTCTCTGGCCTCCGGAAAGAGCGCCTGCCTTTACTTCCATTTTATCTTCCAGGCCAAGATTCAAATCCCGCAGCATTTCCCGGTATGTCTCTGCCTTTTTCCGGTTTTTCCCCTGTCTCAGTCCATAACCTTTTCCTTTGCGGTCCGCAATGGACATATTTTCAAAAATTGTCATGGAAGGGCAGGTGCCTTTGGCCGGATTCTGAAATACTCTTCCAATGCTCCGATGACGTTCGAACTCTTTTTTTCCGGTAATGTCATCTCCATTTACTAAAATCTGCCCTTGATCTGCATCTATGCTGCCGCAAATAAGATTCAGCATGGAGGTTTTCCCGGAACCATTGCTGCCTACCACAGACACAAACTGCCCATCTGAAACAGCCAGGTCAAAATGTTCAAACAAACACAGCTCATTTACCGTTCCCGGATTGTAATATTTCGTGATATTCTTCAATTCAAGCATTCTGTTTCACCTTCTTCTTTCTCTCCTGGGCAATAACCAGAATCAGCAAAAATAATACGGAGGTCACCATTTTTAAATCTTTGGACTGCAAATGAATCACCTTCATATACCGGAGGGCGAAAGCCACGCAGGCTTTATACAGAACAGAACCAAGGATTACACTGGCAGTTACCCGCAAAAACACTGCTTTTTTCAAAAGACTTGTTCCGATAATTACACTGGCAAGGCCAATCACCACCGTTCCGGTTCCCATGGAAATATCAAAAAATCTCTGCTGCTGCGCAAATAAACAGCCGCCCAGAGCTGCCAGTCCGTTGGCAATGGCAAGACCGATGATTTTCACCCTGCCTTTCTCCACTCCCATAGACGTAACAAAGGTATCATTGTCCCCCGCTGCCCGCAGCAAATATCCTGACTGGGTGCTTAAGTACCAATCCAAAAGATATTTCACGAATGCTGTAATAACTGCTATTACAACCAAAGGAGCCGCAGATTTCAGAACCTCCGGAAAGAACCCTTCCGTCAGTCCGTTTTCAAAAACCGTCACTTTTCCGTACAGGGGAACATTTGCTTTTCCGGTGATCCTCAAATTCACCGTATACAAGGCCGTCATCATAATAATGCCCGACAGCAGATCCCTCACTTTCAATGTTACGTGAATCACTCCGGTCAGCATTCCTGCCGCCCCTCCCGCTGCAAAACTGACTGCAAGGGTGAGAAGGGGATGCATCCCTTTTGTAATCATCACCGCTGCGATGGCAGCTCCCAGAGGGAAACTGCCGTCTACGGTTAAATCCGGAAAATCCAGAATTTTATAGGTAATATACACGCCCAGGGCCATCACTCCGTAAATAAGTCCCTGTTCCAGTACGCTTAAAATCAATGCCATATTCTCACCCCATCCGCTATTCTGCCGTTATTTCTGTAAAAATTTCCGCTGCGTCTTTCACATACTCTTCCTTCATCTCCAGCCCTATATTGTCCGCTGCGGCCCTGTTCACATAAAGCTCCGCTTCTGTGGCTGAAAGAAAGGGCGTTTCTGATGCTTTCGCTTCCCCTTTCAGGATTTTTGCGGCCATCACTCCCGTCTGCCTGCCCAGTTCCACATATTCAATTCCCATGGAAGCCACGCAGCCTGCCTTCACCTGTTCAATCTCGCTGCCGAATACCGGAATTTTTTTCTCATTGGCAGCGGCAAGCACAGTCTGTAAGGCGTCCACTACCGTATTATCCGTCAGGTTGGTAAGACAGTCTGTTTTGCTGACCAAATCCGCAGCCGCCAGTTCCACCTCGGCAGGCGCGGTAATGCCGGAATCCACAATTTCAAATCCGTATTCCCCTGCCAGTTCTTTGTATTTGGCAATGGTGCTGATGGAGTTGGCTTCGCTGGTGGTGTAGATAATGCCGATTTTTTTAGCCTCCGGCATCAAATTTCGTATCATCTCAAGCTGAGCCTTTACTGGAAGCACATCAGAGGAGCCTGTAATATTGCCAGCAGGGTTCCCGTCTTTATCCGCCAGCCCTGCTTCCACCGGGTCTGAAACCGCGGTATACACTACCGGAATCTCTGTCTCCATACATGCATTGTATGCGCTCATGGCACAGGGTGTCGCAATGGCGCAGACCAAATCCACCTTCTGAGAAACAAATCCTTCTGCAATGGTGCCTGCTGTCCCCGTATCCGTCTGGGCATTATCGTAAATTATCGTCAGATTTTCTCCTTCCACCAGGCCCTCTTCTTTTAGTCCTTTTAAAAATCCTTCCCTGCAATTATCCAGAGAGCCGTGCTCCGCAAACTGGGAAATGCCCACCGTATAAGTCTTTTCTCCGTCCTGCCCCTTCTTCCCACGCTCTGTTCCTTCTGCGCTGTTGCAGCCTGCAATCAGGGCTGCCGTCATTGTAATTGCTGTTAAAACTGCCATTGTTTTTCTTTTCATACCGGTTTCCTCTTTTCTTTTTTATTTGGAAAAACCGATGAAATAAAGAATCCTGCAAAGTTGGATTCTACGCCTGCGGCGGGCCGCTTCAGCGGCATCTTTCACTCCCGCCTCAGTGCGGTAATCGTTTTTTTATCTTATGGGATACTCCCATAAGATAAAAAAACCGCCTCAAGCAAAAGCTTGAGACGGTAATAAGTTCTTATTATCGCGGTGCCACTCAAATTGACAAATGTCCACTCTCTCATGTACTATCATACATGCCGGATTGATAACGGGCCCGGTTCCCGGCGGCTCCTACTTCCATTACGAGTTCAGACCGCCCTCAAAAGTCCATTCCATTCAGGTCTCCATGCCGTAATCCCACCACATACAGCTCTCTGTGACTTCAACCAGAACTTACTACTCTTTTTCATCGGTTTTTCTATATGTGTTATACTTTACTACGATAGAGTAGTAATGTCAAGTGTTTTTTTACTTTTCCAGCTGTTCCCACTTTTTCCGTTCCACCAAACGGCCCATCAAAAAGGCAATGATTCCCACGCCAATGCCGGTCTGAACGCAGAAAATCAGGCTTTCCACCTCTCCCGGCAGCTCACCGCCAATGAGCTGCTCCAAAACAGGGGTAAACCAGGGCTCATACTCTCCTGCAATGGCCTCTATCTCCTGACTTCCCGCATCATCCGAGCCGCCGAATTCCGCTCCTTTTAACGCAAACAGCGGAACAATGATCAACAGCAGCACAATGGCCAGAACGATTGTTATTATTTTTTTATCTGAACGCTTCATCCTGCATCCCTCCTGTATACTTCACCCAAATGCTTTGCCCACAAAAGCTTATCTTCATACTTTTTCATCAGTTTTCCAGGTACCCCACATTTTTCAGCTCTGACTGGGCATAATTTTCCAGGGTAATCATAATGATCATGGTCAAAAACCCCTCGATGACAGCAAGGGGAATCTGGGTAGGCGCAAAAACCGCCAGAAATTTTCCTGCGGACGCCAGAATTCCCCCCTGTTGGGAAGGATAGGCTACAGCAAGCTGAATACTGGTGACGCAGTAAGTGAAAAGATCCCCCAACGCCGCCGCCAGAAATACGCTGGCTCTGCGGTTTACCCTGCATTTCTTACAGAGCTTATAAATGCCGTAAGACAGAAACGGCCCTGCCACCGCCATGGAAAACGTATTGGCTCCAAGGGTGGTCAGGCCCCCATGGGCCAGCAAAACTGCCTGAAAAACTAGCACAATAACACCCAGAATGCTGACTGCGCCCGGCCCGAACAAAATGGCTCCCAGGCCGGTTCCGGTCATATGGGAGCAGCTTCCCGTTACGGAAGGAATTTTCAGGGAAGAAATCACAAAAATAAAGGCTCCTGACATGGCAAGTATCGTGATATTTCTCTGATTCTCCTTTAATTTGTTCCGGATTGAGAAGAATCCCATCACCAGAAACGGGACGCACACCGCACCCCAGGCAATGCAGAACTGCAGCGGAAGATATCCCTCCATAATATGCATGGCATTGGAAACAGGCGCTGCCGCAAAGGCTGCAGACAGAGCTGCGCATAAAATTACTGATTTCTTTTGTAGTTTCGTCATATCATTTCTCCTTTCGAACTCCGGTAAAAGAATCCCGTATCCGGTCAGAGGTAACACCGTAATCGCCCCTTCCGCAGACTGTGCAATAAAAAATGCCGTATTTCCTGCACTTCACGCAGCAAACCGGCATTCTGACAATTGCCTGCTTTTAGCAGGCAGTCGCATATAAGCAACCAGTCATCTCTCGTGACTCTTTGCATTCCTTTGCAAAAGGCAGGTCTTCTGACTTAAGCTTCTTCGTTTTATTCTGTCTTCCCGGTTTCCCAGTGGTATTCCGGCTGTCTGTAAAAATATCAGCCGAACGAATAAAACTCCACTTTTACAGCGGCGGGACCGTATGAGAATCTCACTCATTTCCCTATTATCCTGTGCATCCACAGGCACCTTCTGCAATTATATTTTTCCTGATACTGACACGGGTGATCAGTATGTATTAAGCATAGCACACTGGCCTGCAAATGTCCAGAAATTTATCTGCCTGCTTCCATAAATCTAAAAAACAAAATCAATTTGCCATAAAATTTTATCATATATCAAAATACGGGCTTCCGATCATCAAATCCTCTGCCAGAATTTCCGCAAATTCCGAAACCACCTGTTTCTTTTTCTCCCAAAAAATCTTCGCCCGCTCCGTCACCATGGGATTGGGCTCCTCTTTATTGGAATTCTCCATGATATGATAATAAGCAGCCGCATAACTCTGGGCATGAATATTTCCCATGCTCATACAGTCCCAGACAATTCCCATGGCCCCTTCTTCGTCCAGCAAGTCAGCCTCCATCAGCAAAACCAACTCCAGACTGGTATTTTTGTCTTTCAATAGCGACTTGTTGCTATGGGCATAAATCAGTCTTTCCACCTGCTTTCGAACTTCCTCGTCCATCTGGTGCGCGACGGCATATTCATGAAACGCCTTCCCGCTGCGCAGGGCATGACGGTCGTTCTCCTCCTTTTCATAGCCGATATCATGAAAAATTGCAGCCGTGTACAAAACTTCCTTCTCCACCTGCTCCATTCCTTCTGCCAGCCGAAAACACCAGTGCAGGACACGAATCGTATGCTGAAACCGGGAACGGAAGGGATGTCTCGGATTCTGGGCAGCCATCCCTCCGTGTTCCGTAAGATATTCTTTCACGTAAGTCAAATATTCGATATACCGTTCTCTCCTCATGCTGCTCCTCTCTGTCCCATTGAAACCAGACTATAAAATCAATGTATGACTAATGCTTCTGCCAGTTCTTTCGCCTGCCTGGGATAACTGTCTTTCAGAATCAGGTCCTGAGCCGACAGCGTTTCATATACCGTCAGCATTTCCGGTTTCTTCAGATGAGCCTGTTTTAACACTTCCTCCTGCTGAAAAACCTCCAGGGTTCCTCCATCTGCAATCAGCTCTCCCCGGTCAAAAACAAGCACCCGCTCTGCCCAACGATAGGCAAAATCCACATCATGGGTGGAAATCAGCAATGTTTTCCCTTCTCCCGACAATTTTCCCAACACTTCCTCCAACATGTCTCCGCTGAGAGGATCTAAGGCCGCCGTAGGCTCATCAAACAGTATAACCTCCGGCTTCATGGCAATAATATCCGCAATACTGACCCGCTTTTTCTCCCCGCCGCTTAAATAATGGGGGGGACGCTCCCGGTATTCCAGCAAATCCATGTATTCCAAAGCCTGTGTCACCCTCTGCCTGACTTCTTCCCTGGGCAGCTTCAGGTTCACAGGGCCGAAGGCTACTTCCGCCTGGACACTGGAAGCAATCATCTGATTGTCCGCATCCTGAAACACAAATCCCACATGTTTTCTCAAATGATTCAAATCCTTTTTGCCAATCTGCTTTCCCCGGTAAACAATTTTCCCTTCTTTGGGCCAAAGCACTCCGTTCAGATTCAGAAAAAATGTGGATTTTCCCGCTCCGTTGGAACCCATAACTGCAATTTTTTCTCCCTGATGGATCGAAAGGCTTAACTTTTGCAATACCGGACGCCCGGATTGGTACTCAAAAGCCAGCTGTTCCGTCCGCAAAATCTCCTCTGTACTATATCCCAATCTTTCTCCCTTCCACTGCCCCATTTGTAAAAATCTTATTGTTACACTTATTTTACCAGAAAAAACAGGAAAAGCAATCCCAAGGCGTACATTGCCAAAATTCCTGCCTGCCAGAATTTCACCGGCTTTTCTTCCTCCCAGAAAAGAAATTCTCCCTCATATCCCCGGGAAACCATGGCGTCGTAATAAGTATCTGCCTTCCGCAGAGAAAGCAGAAAAAGATTTCCTCCCGTCTGCCCAAAGGAACGGCAGGAGGTTTTAAAATCCACATACCCCAGTCTGGACACCGCCGCCGTTTTCATGTTTCTCTGGACTTTGGTCAGTATAAAAATAAACCGATAAATCATATTCATCAGTTCCACAATAATTTTAGGGACATGGGCTTTTCTGAGCACCCCTGCCAATTCCCCGGCAGAAGTGGACAATGCCAGGAAATACATAGCGCTTACAGCTCCCATAGCCTTAAAAAACAGTTCCATAGCCTGACGGATACCCTCATTTGAGAGATAGAGATAACACCCATGCAGGGAAATCCAGTAATCCCCTGCCGGCTGAGAAGAAACTCCGCAGGCAATGGCCACACTCCCAAGCGCCAGAAACGCTATGGGGATTTTTAAAAACCCAATGTAATCCCGAAGGGGAACCTGACTGGCCCATACATTTACAATTCCCATGGACAGAAGCACAGCGGCCGAAATTTCTATCCGGTTCAGCACAAGACACAAAAGCAATGCAGTCCCGGCGGCAGTCACTTTATAGCTGTCGTTCCATTTTCTCAGCGGGGACTGGCTTGCATAATAATCCATGCTCCCCACTCCCCGGAGGGAATGACGGCGCCCGGAGGGAGCAGCCTCCCTGCAGCCGGCACTGTCCTGCCTTTTGCCTAGAAAATTCTGCAACTTCATTTCTGGTTTCCTTTCCTGTAAATCAAAAAGAGACTGTTGGAAAATGTAATTCTTATACAATATATGGTTGTGACATAAAAAATCACAAGATATATTGCACTTCTTTTCCCACAGCCCCTTCATTCTCTTAACTTATGTCCGGATACAGCCGTTTTCATCCTTCTGTTCCCGCTAAATATTTTCAATCTGCCAGTCAACAGGCTCTGCTCCATGAGATTGCAGAAATTCGTTCGCCTGACTGAAATGCCTGCATCCGAAAAATCCCCGGTACGCTGACAGCGGACTTGGATGGGGCGCTTTCAAAATCAGATGACCGGGATTAGTCAGCATGGAGCTTTTGCTTTGCGCCGGTCTGCCCCACAGCATGGAAACTATGGGCCTGTCCTGAGCATTTACCGCATGAATAATCGCATCTGTAAACTGCTCCCAGCCCTGGCCCTGATGGGAATTTGCCTGATGCGCCCGAACCGTAAGCACAGTATTCAGCATCAGAACTCCCTGTCTGGCCCATTTTACCAGATACCCGTTATTGGGTATCTCACAGCCCAGATCGTCCTGCAGTTCTTTGTAAATATTTTCCAGAGAAGGCGGCGCCGGCACACCCGGCTTTACCGAAAAGCAAAGCCCATGGGCCTGCCCCTCGTTGTGGTAAGGATCTTGCCCCAGAATCAATACTTTCACATCTTTTAACGGCGTCAGATGCAGCGCGTTAAAAATATCATCTGCCGGCGGATAAACCACCCTGGTATTGTATTCTTCCTTTACAAATTTATACAATTTGGCATAATAGGGCTTTTTGAATTCCTCTCCGACAGCCTCCAACCAGTCATTTTCCAACATTCCCATAGTATCCCGCTCCTTTTATCTTCCTACCGGCATTCTGATGTGTTCCCCGTAAATAACCATCCTCACACTGACCTACAGCCTTACCGGTATGTGCTCTTTTGCTAAATATTGTTTCAGCTCCATAATCTCCAGTTCTTTATAGTGAAACAGAGAAGCTGCCAGGGCCGCATCTGCGCCGCCTTCTGTCAATGCTTCTTTAAAATGCTCTTTTGTCCCTGCACCGCCTGATGCAATCACCGGTATGGTAACAGCGTCCGCAATAGCCCTGGTCAGCTCCAGATCATATCCGGCCTTTGTGCCGTCACAGTCCATACTGGTCAATAAAATCTCTCCGGCTCCCAGCTGATTGGCCTTTGCCGCCCATTCCACGGCATCCAGGCCGGTGTCAATCCGGCCGCCGTTTTTATAGACATTCCAACCGCTGCCGTCCGGCCGCCGCCTGGCGTCTATGGCCACGACCACGCACTGGCTGCCGAATTTGTCTGCCGCTTCCTGAATCAATTCAGGGGTGTTGACAGCGGAAGAATTAATGGAAATTTTATCTGCACCTTCCCGCAGCAGCGCTTTAAAATCCTCCACGGTACGGATTCCTCCGCCTACGGTAAAGGGAATAAAGACCGTCTCTGCCACACGGCGCACCATATCCACAACGGTATTTCTGGCATCCGAGGATGCGGTAATATCCAAAAAAACCACTTCATCCGCCCCTGCTCTGTCATAAGCCGCCGCAACTGCCACCGGATCTCCGGCATCCCTGAGATTTACGAAATTAACGCCTTTCACCACACGGCCGTTATGAACATCCAGACAGGGAATAATTCTTTTTGTGAACATGATTACACCTCCCCTATCCCGGCAAAATTCCGGAGAATCTTAAGGCCCATGGAGCTGCTTTTTTCCGGATGGAACTGACAGGCAAACACTGAATCCTGCTCCACCGAGGCGTGAATGGCAACGCCGTAATCTGAAGAAGCCCTGACAATGCTTTCTTCTTTTGCTTTCAGATAAAAAGAGTGCACAAAATATACGAATGTTCCTTCCGGCACACCTTCAAATAATCTGCCCTGATTCTGCAAATGCAGGGAATTCCAACCGATATGAGGGATTTTCAGCCCTGGTGCATCCGGAATTTTCACAATCTGCCCATCTAAAATATGCAGACCTTCCACGCCGCCATTCTCTTCGCTGCCCTCAAACAAAAGCTGCAAGCCCAGACAGATTCCCAATAACGGCCTCTGCCTGTGAACTGCTTCCTGTATCACTTGATCCAGTTCAAATTTTTTCAGATGATCCATGGCTTCTCCAAAAGCGCCCACACCGGGAAGGATTACTTTATCCGCCGAAAGAATCTCTTTCCGATCTCTGGTAACAATACTCTCTTCTCCCAGAAATTTCAGGGCCTTTTCCACGCTTTTCAGATTTCCTGCATCATAATCTATAATCGCTATCATATTGTGCACCTGTCTATTTCTCTTTTAAAAGCCCAAGACCGTTAATGATATCATACAGCATATATGTATATTCTTCCTTATCATGAACGGCATACAGTTCTCTTGCCTGATCTAAGGTCATGCCGAATTTCTCAGACAGAAGCGATTCCAGTTCTGCAAGCATATTGTCATACTCTGCAGACGCCCCTGCCTTGGCAGCGTCCGATGCATTCTTGTCGTATCTGCCCACGCCGCAGATCAGAGCATTTAAGGATTCGGTGTGCATCTCCTGCCCCAGATACGTTTCATAATTCCGAAGCTGCTGCTGTACGTATGCGGTATATTTCGCTTTCAGATACAGTTCTTCATCCGCTGCCTTCACCTTTGCGCCCTGGGTAAAACAGGTATAGGCTTCCACATAATCCCCGTTTTCATAGTACTCTTTGGCATTGGCAATATCCATGGTGTAACCAACCTGGGTGGTAACCAGGTAAATCAAAACAACCAGGGATGCTCCCACCAGCATAATCATAAATACCGGCTTCTTGGGAAGGGGCTTTGATTTTTCCACAACCTTCGGCTTCTTTTCCTTTTTGGGTTTGGCTTGTTTTTCCCTTTCCTTCTGGGCCTTCTTCTCGGCTTTCGCCTGTTTCTTTTCTGCCTTTTTCTGGTCTTTCTGGGCCTTCTTTTCTTTCTTCTTCTGGGCTTTCAGGGCCTTATCATCTTTTTCCTTCTTGCCCTTTTTCCCTTCCAGTTCCCGCAGAGCCGCCATGTTCTCGTCGGAAACATCGTCTATATCGCCGATTCCGGAACCAGCCTCCTCTGCTTCTTCCTCATCTTCTCCAAAAAGAGCCAGTGACAGGCGCTTGAAAAATCCCGGTTTTTTCTCATCCGGGTCTTTTTTCTTCTTTTTGCCTTTCTTTCCCTTTTCTGATTCTTCCTCTTCAGTCAAAACCTGATCCAGCTCTTCTTTGCTGTCCTTTACGTTTTCACTCTCGTTTTCATTTCCAATTCCAAGATCTCCGATCTCTTTCGCCAGATCTCTGGCCATGGATTCCAGTTCATCTTCCGGCATATTTCCTGCCTCTCCTTCTTCTCCTTCATCAGAAAACATATCTGTCAGACCAGATCCGTCGTCATCTCCGAAGCCCATCATATCCGTATCATTCATGGTATTTACCATAAATTCCTGATTCTCCGGTTCTACGCCTGAAGCTTCCGGCTCAAATTCCGGATCTATCTGATCCAGTACCGGATCTTCCTCCGGAAAATTCTGCAGAGTTTCATCGATAGATAAATCTTCTTCCCCCAGATTATCAATTCCGCCGAACGTATCAATATCACCAAGCGTATCTATCTCATCAAGAGTATCTATCTCGTCAAGAGTATTTATCTCATCAAGAGTATTTATCTCGTCAAGGGTATCCATCTCGTTCCTATCGTCAATATCGTCCCGTGCAGTGTTTTTCACATTGCTGACAATATTGTCAATATCTTCCATATCAAAATCCATATCCAGGTCGGATTCCGGCTCTGCCTTTTCCTTGCTTCGTTCAAATTCCTGCAGGAAATCATTTTCATCATCTTCAGAAAAAGAACTGTTAAACTCCTCCAGGAAATCTTCTTCAGACCCCTGGAAATCTTCCGGCTCATCCTCCACTCCCCGTAACAGTCTATCCAGATAATCTTCTCTCTCGTTCAAAGATTCCACCTCCGGTGATTTATTCTTTGGGTTTACCCTCAGGGTCAATTATACCACATCTTTTCTTATTACACAAATCTAATTCTTAAAACTGTGTATGGGCGCTGGTATCCTGCCTCCGCGGCTGATGAAAGCTTCACAGCCATATCTGTTTACCGGCATTACCGGGGCATGGCCGAGCAAACCGCCGAATTCCACTGTTTCTCCGATTTTTTTCCCAATCACCGGAATCAGGCGCACGGCTGTTGTTTTCTGATTGATCATGCCGATTGCCATTTCATCTGCAATTATTCCGGAAATGGCAGAGGGCGGCACATCTCCCGGAATAGCAATCATGTCAAGGCCCACAGAGCAGACACAGGTCATGGCCTCTAATTTTTCCAGGGTTAAAGCCCCGGCTTCTACTGCGTCGATCATGCCCTGATCTTCGCTGACCGGAATAAAAGCGCCGCTCAGTCCGCCTACATAGGATGACGCCATTATGCCGCCTTTTTTTACCTGGTCGTTCAATAATGCCAAAGCCGCCGTAGTTCCGGGAGCGCCGGCATATTCCAGCCCGATTTCCTCTAAAATCTCTGCCACAGAATCGCCTACTGCCGGCGTAGGGGCCAGGGACAAATCAATAATTCCAAAGGGAATTCCCATTCTCCGGCTGGCCTCCTGGGCCACAAGCTGACCTACGCGGGTAATTTTAAAAGCCGTCTTTTTGATGGTTTCACAAAGTGTTTCAAAATTTTCTCCCCGCACCCGTTCCAGCGATTTTTTCACCACGCCGGGACCGGAAACTCCCACATTGATAATGGCGTCCGCCTCTGTCACTCCATGAAACGCGCCTGCCATAAAGGGGTTGTCATCCGGCGCATTGCAGAAAATCACTAACTTCGCACAGCCCAGAGAATCGTTCTCTTTGGTATATTCTGCCGTCTGTAGCACAATTTCTCCCATCAGCTTCACCGCATCCATGTCAATGCCGGTTTTGGTGGAGCCTACATTAACAGAACTGCACACCCGCTCCGTGACGGAAAGGGCTTTGGGAATGGAACGGATCAGATGTTCGTCTCCTTTGGTCATTCCCTTTGACACCAGAGCAGAATATCCTCCGATAAAGTTAACTCCCACTTCCTTTGCCGCCCGATCTAACGTCCTGGCAATAGTGACAAAGTCCTCCGGCGTTTTACAGGCCGCCTGCCCCACCAATGCCACAGGCGTTACGGAAATCCGCTTATTTACCACCGGAATACAGTAATCCCGTTCAATTTCCTCGCCTGTTTCCACCAATTTTGCCGCAGTATCCGTAATTTTTTTATAAATATTCCTGTTTAGCTGCTCCAAATCAGAATCAATACAGTCCAACAGGCTGATTCCCAGAGTAATGGTGCGGACATCCAGATTTTCCTGCTCAATCATTTTATTGGTTTCGTTTACTTCCCAGATATTTATCATTGCTCTGCTCCTTAAATTCTGTGCATTTTATTAAAAATTTCTTCTCTCTGGCACTTGATGGACACGCCGATTTTCTCTCCCACCTGCTCTAATTCCTTCGCGCACTGTCCAAAAGGCTTTGCGGCTCCGTTCATATCCACAATCATCATCATATTAAAAAATCCCTGCACAATCGTCTGGCTGATATCCAGTACATTGATGCCGTTTTCTGCAAGATATGTACATACGCCGGCAATGATACCTACCGTATCTTTTCCCACCACCGTGATAATCGTTCTGTCTGCCTTTTTGTCCATTCTCTTTTCATCCTCCATTTCATGTGTATGTCACATTCTGTTCTAAAATTCAATCACATCCGAAACCATATCGCGTCTTGCCACATGAATCGGGAAATCATCGGCGCGGTAAGGATTTTCTGACATATCAATCTCCAGTCTTACCGCTTCATAGGCCAGTTTTTCGTAATTATTTTCTTTGCTTAAGTGCCCCAGAATCACAGTTTTAAAGTTATCATGAAGCAGCTCGCTGAGAAGCCGGCCCGATAATTCATTGGACAAATGCCCCTTTTCTCCCAGAATCCGCTGCTTTAAATAGTAGGGATAAGTCCCTACCTGCAGCATATGCACATCATGATTGGCTTCTAACAGCAACACGTCAAGATTCTGCAGTTTATCTGTGATATAACTGTCATACATGCCAAGATCTGTCATAACAGCCATTGATTTTTTTCCCTGGCGCAAAAGATAGGCTGTGGGCATGGCGGCGTCATGGGAAATGGCTATGGGGCTTATCGTAATATCCCCGATGGTAAAATCCTGATCCGGCGTAATCTCATGAAACAGTTCTTTGGGGATCTCGCCTACGCTTTTACACTTTAAAACCGCTTCCCTGGTTCCCTTTGTGGCATAAATGGGAATGCCGTACCGCCGGGCCATCACGCCCAGGCCGCTGATATGATCCGCATGTTCATGGGTAATCAGAATTCCGTCTGCTTCCCGGGCAGTATGGCCGATCTCATTCAGACCTGCTTCGATGCGTTTTCCGCTGATACCGGTATCGATCAGAAGGCTTGTGGTCTCTGTTCCTGCAAAAATGCAATTCCCGCTGCTGCCGCTTGCAATGCTGCACAACTTCATAGCCATTAGTCCTCCCAGTAAATTTCTAATACATCCCCATACTTGAGAGGCGCAGTATAGGAAGGAATTTCGCCGTTTAATTTGGTGACAATGGCCCTTCCTTTTCCGGCATTCAAATCAAATGAGATGGCGTCAAATACGTCTACAAATACATAGGAGGCTTTTCCGGTTAATGTCACTGCCGCGTTATTGACAATCACCTGCAGGGAAACTCCCGCCGGCTTTTCTTTTACAACTTTAACCTCCGGCTTCTTGCGGATGGTAGGACGGATGTCACTTTCCACGGTCTGCTGAGACTGCAAATATTTTTCCTCCAGTTCTTCCTGGGTCAGATTCTCCTCTTTTCCGGCTTCTTCCGGCTGCTCCGTTATTGTCTCCCGGGCCTGCTGGGCCGAATCTTGCGGTTTCCGGGCTGTTTCTGTCTGTGTTACCTCGGCCTCCGGCTGCTTTGGCTCAGCTTCCGTTCCCCGGGCTGCTTCTTCTTTTTTCGGCTCAGTTTCAGACTCCCGGACTGCTTCCGGCTGCTTCAGCTCAGCTTCAGGTTCCTGCAGGGTTTCTGCCTGTTTTGCCTCAGCTTCCGGCTCCTGCAGGATTTCTGCCTGTTTTGCCTCAACCCGCGGCTCTCGCAGGGCCTCTGCCTGTTTTGCCTCAGCTTCTGGCTCCTGTAGGGTTTCTGCCTGTTTTGCCTCAGCTTCCGGCTCCTCCAAACTCAGTTCTTCTGCTGGCTCTTGCTGCTCCATCGGCAATTCTTCTGTCTGCACGGAGCTCTCCAGGGGCTTTCCGTATACGTTTTCAATCTCTGACAAAGGGGTCCGGTACGTAATCACTTCCCATTCTACCGAGAAATTCTCATACACCTGGGTGTCCAAATCCGCCGGCTTGTTATTGACAAGAATTTCGCTGTTCAGATCGATTTCCACATCCATAAATTCCATAATCTGGGCAACGGTATAGAAGCCGCGCATTTCCACCCAGTCATTTTCCTGAATCTCATAGTAGGGCGGCTCCAGACTGCCGTTTACTTCTGCAAATTTCGGACAGGTAATCATTCTGCCGTTTACTTCAAAGGTTATTACAACTCTGCCGTATTCCTCCAGCTCCTCTAACCGGCACACGGCTGCTTCTCCCACGGTGGAAGGTTCAATCACAATATCGCTGTTGGGCTCTAAAACGGCATTGATACTGGTAATCCGGCCGTTGACCCGCACCACGGCGGATTCACCGGGTTCTCCTCTGACAATCCGTTTCTTTCCGTTTACATAGAAATTAATTTCTTTTCCTCTTCTTGGGAAAAGCTGATCATTGGGGAATCCTGCCCGAAGGGCTGCATCTACAATGGTCAGCTTGTTGTTATCGTACAGTTTAATTCTTTCCCCGTTAAACCGTACAAATACAAAATTATTCTTCTGATCATAATAGCTGATGCAAATGCCGATAGGCGTAACCAACAGAGGATCTTTCTTAATTTCCTGCTGCTCAAAATGGATTTCCTGCAGCACTTCCTCGCCTCTCAGCGCCACGCGCTCTAAAGGAAGCTCCAGTTCTGAAGCCAGATGCTCCACAAATCCGTGAACCTTGCCGCCGCCGCCTACCACAAAAGTAGCGCTTACGGTTTCTCCGCCGTTTAATTCTTTGATTTTTGCTGCAATATCCTCGGTGAGACGGAATACCAAAGGCTCAATCAAATCCCATACTTCCTCTGCTGTGATGGTGTGCTTGATCATCATAATGTCCTGATATTCAATCTCTTTTTCAGTGGTGGAGCTCAATTTGATATGCTCTGCTGTCTTGAAATCCACCAGATAATGCTGCACTAAAAGTTCTGTAATCTCATCTCCGGCGCAGGGGATCATGCCGTAGGCAATAATGCTGCCGTCTCTTGTAACAGAAATATCACTGGTTCCTGCTCCCACGTCCACCAGCGCAATATTCAGCATACGGAACGTCTCCGGAATTGCCACGTTGATGGCGGCAATTGGCTCCAACGTCAGACTTGCCACTTTCAGTCCTGCCAGCCCAACGGCGGAATACAGACCGTCCACCACATCTTCCGGCAGGAAGGTCACGATAATATCCGCACTGACTACCTCCGCTTTATGCCCTTCCAGATTGGAAAAAACATCTCCGTTCAGATAATATTTCACCACTGAATATCCCACACAGTAAAATTTAAAATTCGTATCGTTATTTTCATTTAAAATCTGCTGCGCTTTCTCAATTCCCAGTAAATCAAGGGTATGCACATCTTCTCCGGTCACTACCACTTCTTCCTCAAAGCTGTACTCTACGGTAGTGGTAACTGTTTTCAGCACACGTCCTGCAGCTGCAATGCATACTTCGCTTAAAGAAAGATGGCTCTGCTCTTCCAGTTCTTTTTTCACAGCATTGATCGTCCGGCCCACGCGTCCGATATCATGAATCTGTCCGTCTAGCATGGAACGGGTCCCGTGCTCTTTGATATATTGGGCAATAACATAGAAATCATCCTCGTCTTTATATCCCACTGTACCTACCACATTTCTGGTTCCGATATCCAGCCCGAATACCAGGGGAACCCCGTTTAACTGCTGTTCCATCTTACTCAGCTCTCCTTTTTGCTTAATGGCCTGCGCTACCTGATAGAACGTCTCCTCCCTGGTTCCGTTGTTCTCAATCACCACCTGGCAGTGCTTGCGGTATTCGCTGTCGGAAAGCTGGCTTCGAAACATATTTTCCACCTGCTCCTCTGAATAGCCCCTGGAACGCATGATTCTCTTTTTCCTGATTTCCTCGGAGGTGCGGACATACCACAATTCATCGCAGATTTCTCCGTAATTTTCTTCAATCAGAAGAGCCGCCTCTACAATGACATAGTCCAGAATTCCCATGCGCTCCTGCTCTGCAATCTGTCCGATGATGTATTCTTTCACGGCCGGATGCATCACCTCATTGACCCGGACGCGCAGTTCATCCGAGCTGAAAATTGCCGCTGACAGCGCTCCCCTATTAATGGTTTCATCGTCATTATATACCTCTACCGGCAGGAATTTCAGTAATTTCCGGTAACACTCACTTCCCGGCTCCATCAGCCTTTTGGCTATCTTGTCCGCAATGAGATTTTTCACTCTGTAATTCTGTTCCAAATACTCCAGGATGGCAGATTTCCCTGCTCCAACTCCTCCAGTAATTCCAATTACCTGCATACGTCAAAACTCCTTTATCAATAATTTAATGCGCTTCATACCAGTCTCTTCCCTGTTTCATGTCAATTTCCAATTGAACCGAAAGGACGGTTGCGCGTTCCATCTCTTTTTTCAAAATCGCCTTCACCTGCTCCACTTCTTCTTCCCAGGCTTCAATCAGCAATTCGTCGTGAACCTGCAGAATCAGCCTGGAACGAAGCCCCTGTTCATACAGCGATTCATTGACCCTTATCATTGCAATCTTGATAATATCCGCCGCGGTTCCCTGGATCGGCGCATTCATAGCCACCCGCTCCCCAAAAGAACGCTGCATAAAATTCCCGGATGATAACTCCGGCACCGGCCTGCGCCTGCCAAACAGCGTGGACACATATCCCTGCTCCCTGGCGTCATCCACCAGGCGATCTAAAAACTGCTTCACTCCCGGATAAGTTTCAAAATAAGATTCGATATATCCGGCCGCTTCTTTTTTGGTAATGCTCAAATCCTGGCTTAACCCAAAGGAGCTGATCCCGTACACAATTCCAAAATTCACAGCCTTGGCATTGCGCCGCTGCAGGGAGGTCACCTCTTCAAAGGGCACATGAAACACCTGGGACGCCGTAATTCTGTGGATATCCTGGGCCTTCCGGTATGCGCCGATTAAGTTCTCATCTCCGGACATATGGGCGAGCACCCGCAGCTCTATTTGAGAGTAATCCGCATCAATCAGCACGCATCCTTCTCTGGGGATAAATACCTTCCGAATCTGCCGCCCCAGCTCCATCCGGATGGGAATATTCTGTAAGTTTGGTTCCGCGCTGCTGAGCCTTCCCGTGGCTGTAATAGTCTGGTGAAACGTAGAGCGGATTCTTCCGTCCTCCTCAATATAATTGGCAAGCCCTTCCGCATAGGTGGATTTTAATTTGGTCAGCTGACGGTACTCTAAAATCTTTGACACCAGAGGATAATCGCCTGCCAGCTTGTCCAGCACATCCGCCGCGGTGGAATATCCTGTTTTTGTTTTTTTGCCGTAAGGCATTTTTAATTTGTCAAACAGGATCACCCCCAGCTGTTTGGGGGAATTGATATTGAATTCTTCGCCTGCCTCCTGATAAATTTCCCTCTCCAACTCTGTAATTTTCTCAGAAAGATTCCCGCCATAGGATTTCAGCGCTTCCCCGTTGACCTGTACGCCTTCCCGTTCCATCTCATACAAGGTGTACACCAGAGGCAGTTCTATCTCCTGATAAAGCTGCTCCATGCCTGTTTCCTTCAGCTTCTGTTCCAGCGCGTCCGCCGCCCGAAAAGGCACTGCCGCCTGAAACGCCGCATATTTAAACAGCTCTTCTCCCTTTTCCTGAAATGCCTGGAACAAGGGCAGCTTACCCAGTAAATCTCCCCGGGACGGAATCATCAAATCCAGATATTCCTTGGCGATGTCCTCGCAGGTATAATCATTTTTCAGAGGATTAAGTAAATAGGCGCTGATTAAAACGTCTGAAATCTGACCCCTTGTTTCTCTTGGAACGGGCAGCCAGGGAAGCTGGGATTTTAAATCAAAAGTAACGGTCTTTTTTCCCTTTTGCAGCAGCAGGAGAAACTGTTCTGTCAGCCATTGGCCGGTCATTTGCCCGCAAACCTTCAGATAAAAAATCTTCTCCGGACCGTATGCGAGAGAAATACCCAAAATTTCTTCCGTTTTCCCGGGCTTTTTCTCTTTCGTTTCCTGCAGAAAACTATCCAGTGTCATCTGGCCCTCCGGCTCTTTTGCATCAGCGTCTGCCAGAAGCCAAAATCCGATCCGCTCTGCCTCTGCCGCCTCTTTAAAAACCTTCCTGGCCTCTGATACATCCGTTATTTCCTGAAAATACTCCTCCAAAGATACCGGCGGCCCCTCCATCTGAAAACGGCCCAGCATATTTTTAAATTCCAGTTTTTTCATCCATACGTAAGCCTCCGGCGTGAATAAATCTCCCAGCGCCGCCTGCTCCAACTGATATTCAATGGGGGCATTTACTTCAATGGTGGCTAATGTCTTGCTCATCTGTGCCTGCCCGTAATGCTCCCGCAGATTATTCTGCGCTCTGGGAGGCTTTACCTCATCCACATGAGCATAGGCGTTTTCAATGCTTCCGTAAGAAACAATCAGGGCTGTGGCCGTTTTCTCTCCAATGCCGGGCACTCCCGGAATATTATCTGCCGTATCTCCCATCAATGCCTTGACATCAATAAATTCTTTGGGGGTTACCTGGTATTTTTCTTTCACATCCGCTGCATAATAATCTTCGATTTCCGTTCCGGTGCGTTTTGTTTTGGGAATGCGGATCTTGATATGTTCACTGGCAAGCTGCAGCAAATCCCGGTCTCCGGACACCAGAGAAACCAAAAGCCCTTCTTTCTCGCACCGCAGGGCAAGGGTTCCTAAAATATCGTCCGCTTCATAGCCTTCCTGCTCCACAATCACAACGCCCATGGCCTGCAAAACTTCCTTTATCACAGGCACCTGCTGCCGTAATTCCTCTGCCATTGGTTTTCTGGTTCCTTTGTACGCCTCATACATCTTATGCCGGAATGTGGGGGCATGTACATCAAAAGCCACGGTGAGATAATCCGGCTTTTCTTCCTCCAGTATCCGAAACATAATATTCAAAAACCCATACACGGCATTGGTATGGAGCCCTTCTGTGTTGGTCAGATCCGGTATCCCGAAAAATGCCCGGTTCAGAATACTGTGTCCGTCAATCAAAACTATTTTCTTACTCATACATTGATTCCTTCTATAATAATATAATAAAATTCTCCGCTTTTGCCCATAATCATTTCTATTTTACACCAAATGACCCGGATTTAAAAGTTATTAATTTATGAAATAGCAAAAAATTAGAAAAATATTGCTGTTTTCAGCCTAATACTGCAGCGAACACTCTATATTTCGATACACAGGAACTACCGGATTGCCCTTTGGCTAAGCAAACGGTTCATGGGCGTATTGTGTGGAGGCGAAATCCACTGCTTACGGAGTTTTAGTAGTAACGGCTTTCCGGAACTCCTTAGACGCAGTTAGCAGTTAGTTCGCCAAAACGCTGCCCGGTTTGCGTGTCAAAGGGCAATCCGGTAGTTCTGTCCGTATCCAAATATAAAAAGTTCGCTGTAGTATTAAAGTATGTTTAAAAAATGCTCTAAAACAAACTTTTCCATATAAAAACGCGCCTGAAACTCAGATAGAATGAATTTCAGGCACGTACCGCCTCTTTGGCCGGTCAGATGGCTCTGGTGTAAATTTTCAGCCATTCCCGTTCTTCTTCAGTCAGAAACGGAGCAATCTTTTCATAAACCATTTCATGATAATCATTTAATAACTTCCGTTCAGAAGCCGTCATCTCCTCCGGCAGAATCGCATCCAAATCAATGGGAGCATAGGTCACAGTTTCAAATTCCATAAACTGTCCGTATTCATTTTTCTCCGCTTTTTTACAGATCAGCTCATTCTCTGTCCGGATACCGTATTTTCCTTCCAGATAAACTCCCGGCTCATCGGTGGTAACCATGCCCTCTTCCAGCACGCAGCTGTCTCCACGCTCCGGCACAATTTTCCACCGGAATCCATTGGGGCCTTCGTGGACGTTCAAAAGGTAGCCGATGCCATGGCCTGTTCCGCATTTGTAATCCAGGCCTAAGTTCCACAGCGGCCCTCTGGAAAGTATGTCAAGATTCAGTCCCCGGCACCCATACAGGAACTTTGCCGCAGCCAGGTTCAGGTTGGAACGGCAGACAGTGGTAAAATGGAATTTTTCTTCCTCTGTCAAAGCTCCAAGAGCCATCGTTCTGGTAATATCCGTGCTTCCTTCCAGATAATGCCCGCCGGAATCCACCAACAGGAATCCTTCCGGCTTCAGTTCCGCGTCTGTCTCCGGCGTTGCCGTATAATGCATCATGGCAGCATTTGCCCCATATGCGCTGATGGTGTCAAAACTTAAATCCACAAACAGTTCCTGTTCTCTTCTTCGCTGCTCCAGATAATCCGAGGCGGAAATCTCTGTGATTTTCTCTTTTCCGATCTTCGTCTTTAACCAGTACATAAATTTGGTAAAAGCCACCCCGTCCTTTACATGAGCATTGCGGATATTCGAAAGTTCTGTTTCATTTTTCACCGCTTTCATCAGTTCCGTGGGATTGGCGTCCTGCACCACTTTCACGTTATCATTCAGATTATGGAAAATGCGGTAATTTACAATATTTTTGTCCAGTAAAACAGTTTCACCGGCCGGAATCTGCTCTGCATAACTGTAAATCTCTTCATAGGGCTTGATCTTGATCTGATTATCCCTGCAATAGCCGCACAGTTTTTCATCCAACACTTCCTCATGGATGAACCAGAAGCTTTCCTTCTCTGTGATTGCCGCAAAAGACAGCGCCACCGGCACATGGGAAATGTCTCCCCCGCGGATGTTAAACAGCCAGGCAATATCATACAAGGAGGTCAGGATATGGACGCCTGCTTCCTTTTGGGCCATTTTTTCCCGCACTCTCTGCAATTTGTCTGCTGTGCTTTCCCCTGCATACTTTTCCTCCAGCACAAACACCGGATTCTTGGGAAGCTGCGGCCGGTCCGTCCAGATCAGGCCCACCAGATCTTCCGACACATAGACGCTTCCCTGCCTGTCTCTGGCAGCTTTTTCATAATCCTCCCCGTCTTTGGCATTCATCACACGGCCGTCAAAGCCCAGGCAGCCTTTTTCGGGAAGATTCTGCTCCACGTACTCCTTCACAGTGGGAACCCCTTCTTCTCCCATCCGGTACAATGTCACAGGGGTTCCTGCCAGTTGCCGCTCCGCCTGAATAAAATATCTGCCGTCTGCCCACAGTCCCGCTTCTGTGCCGGTGATCACGGCAGTCCCGGCTGAACCTGTAAATCCCGTTATATATTTTCTGGCTTTAAAATAATCTCCCACATACTCCGATTCATGAAAATCAGAGGTGGGCACAATATACATATCAATCTTTCTCTTTTGCATCTCTGCTCTGAGCGCTTCAATTCTCTCTGCTGTCACCTGTATTCTCCTTTACCTGTAATTTTTCACCGTTTTTATTCTACCACGTTCCTGAAATTCATTCAATGCAGAAACATTGAAAAAAGTACTTGCTTTTTTTTCCTATCTATGGTAATATACTTTTTGTTCGAGTGAACAATATGCCGGCGTGTCGGAATGGCAGACGAGGCAGACTCAAAATCTGTTGTGGGCAACCACGTGCGGGTTCAAGTCCCGCTGCCGGCAGTTCTTTTAAGTGCTGAATCCCTTGGAACATAAGGGGTTTGGCATTTTTTATGTCTGGATTCTTTTGATTCTGCAAATATCCTTTCCGCACATTTTTCAGAACCGAAACGTATATTACTGTTAGTTTTGGAAAAACTCTGTCTTATACAGATATGGAGTGATGACATATGAAAATTATGCTGAACCAGCTTTTAGAGAACAGAAAGATTTCCCAAAACCAGATGGCAAAAGACACTGGAATATCCGTGACAACGCTCAGAAATTTAAATCACAACAGAACCACCCGTATCAGTCTTGACATACTGGAAAAAATATGCCGTTACCTGGACTGCGGGGTGGAGGATATTCTTTGCGCGGAAAAGAATGGATAAATGCAAATCTGCAGGGGATGCCGGTAAATTTTACGCAGAATAAATTTCTCTGACAGGCTGTACCGACGGCTCCCCAACGGTAATTTTCTTTATGACTTTTACAGGCTTATTCCGGCTTCAAGCTGAAAAGCTTCGCGCCTATCCCATTGCCTGTGAGCATAACAATAAGATAACAAAATGATTTCAAACTATAGGTTCCGGCCAGATTAAAATAAAACATATTTGCAATGGAATGCTCAAATCCAGACAGTATGAATATCATGACAGGCGCAATAATAAACAGAATGTTTTTCGATTTATTATAATTATCAATTGCCAGATACATCATAACGCCGCAAAATACCGACAGAATAAAAACGGGCAGAACATCGTTATTTAACTTTCTATTAACAAGCTCCGAACTGTCAATGTTAAGATGTGCGGCTTTTATTAAAAATGCTGCCAGATATGTTCCGATAAAGTTTCCGATTATGATAACCGGCATATGTAAAAGTTCTTTTAAGTCTTTTACAAACCCGATTTTACCGGTGTACAAACAAAACCCCTGGGTTACAATGGTCAGCAGCCCAAAAGAAAACAGCAGAGAGCCTATCACCCTGTTTTCTGCTGATAAATATACAATGCCGCCAATTCCAATCATTATGCCGGCATAAATTGATTTTATAAACATTTCCTTGGAACTCATAAATTTAAACAGCCGCCTTTCTGACAAAAATTACGATATTTAACTGCCGAAACGTTAAATTTCACTTGTATGGCGAAACCAAAACATCTTTCAGTTCCGCTTTGATATCATAATCATATTATCACAGGAGAACTGGAAAAGCTATGCTTTTTTTGAAGTGCGCTGCTTTTCCAGTTACGATTACTCCGGCGGTTAAATATTACTCCGGCGACTAAATATCGCAGCAGAGCCCATTTTTTGCATTCCGGATGCCAGTTTCTCTATCCCAGCCTGTTCACCATTGCAATCACCCTTTTTGCACAAGCCCGAATTGTCTCTTCTGATAGTTCTCCCCGCTCACAGGCTTTCCGGATATCCGCATCATCTTCCTGATTCCCCGGCATAATAATCTCATTTCCGGCAGCGGCGCATTTCCAGGGAATACTCCCATCCTCCGGAACTGTTGTGTTCCAGTCTGACATAACCACACCTTCAAATCCCCACTCTTCCCGCAGAACTCTGGTACAGATATCCCAGGAATTAGCTGCATGAACGCCATTAATAAGGTTATACGAAGTCATAACGGCAAACGGCGCGCCTTCCTTTACTGCAATTTCAAATCCCCGGAGATAGATCTCTCGGAAAGCCCGCTGAGAAATGCAGGCGCTTACCCCCATTCGGTTATCTTCCTGATTATTGCATGCAAAATGCTTCACCGTAACGCCGCAGCTTCCATCCGCCTGTACGCTGGCAGCAACAGCCGCCGCAAGCTTTCCTGACAGAAGGGGATCTTCCGAATAATACTCAAAGTTCCGGCCGCACAGAGGATTCCTCTGAATGTTCATTCCCGGCGCAAGCCACAGATCCACATAGAATTCATCCATTTCCACAGCAACAGCCCGGCCAAACCGTTTCATTAAATCGACGTCCCAGGTCTGAGCCAAGGCTGTTCCAACAGGAAATGCGGTACAATACTGATAATAAGTGTCCGCATTCTCATGGTACTCCATTTCCTCCAGAAACCCATTTTCCAGGGAGCCAAGAACGCCCACGCCATACACGGAATCTGTTTTCCTGTCCACCTGATAACTCTGACGCAGGCGGAGCCCGGCCGGCCCGTCCGCCATAATCAGAGAACGAATGCCGTATTTAGCCTCCAATGCCTCTGTAGTCTCCCCCGCCGAGCCCGGCACCCGGATTCCTGCCGAACCAAGGGTGCTGGCTCCCATTGTAATATTTCCATACAGCAGCGGAATTAATTCGGAAACAGGCAATTCTTCCGCCGCAGTGTCAGTTTCCCCTGCTGTTGGAACCCCGGCCGCTTTTTTTACTTGAACCTTTGACCGATCATGATTTTCCGGCGCAGACTTCCCTTTTATTTCCGCATTCCCGGACTCTCCATTTCTTTCTGCCCTGGGCTGGAAAAGAAATTCCGGCGCCTTCTGCTCTTTCAGCGTTTGCATCCATTTCAAGATCCGTTCTTTTGCATATGCCGGCCCTTCAAATTCCTCCAAGTCTTTCTGCAGCGGACAAATTTCCTTCGTCTGTTCCAACAAAACAGATTCCTTCACCGTAAGGATTGCCGCCGGCTGCAAAGCTTCCGCATGTTTCCCCAGCCACACTCCGTAAGAACCGGCCTCTATGATCCATGCCTGTTCTGTTTCTGAAAAAACAGCCAGCTGCTTCTGTTCTATGGCAATGGTTAGCTTCTGTGTTTCTCCCGGCTGCAAAAGACCTGTTTTGGCAAATCCTGCTAACCGATGTGATTCTTTTCCCTGAGGCGAAAACACATCCCAACGGGAATCCGTTTCCCTTTCTGCCGGCTCATGACAGGTTTCTCCCATCCCCTTTTGAGGCAGCGTCACATAAACCTGCACTACTTCACGGCCTGCATGGGTTTTCCCGATATTTTTTACTGCAGCTGTAAATTCCGCTTCTGTTTCCCTTATCTCCATTCCATCATAATCAACGGAAAATTCCGTATAGGAAAGCCCATAACCGAAGGGAAACAGCGGCTGTACCCCGAAGCTGCTGAAATAACGGTACCCCACATAAATTCCCTCCCGGTATTCCTCTGTGGCAAGATTCCCATTCAGAGCTCCAAAGGTTTCCGCTGAAGGATAATCTTCATAGCGTTTTGCCCAGGTGGAGGTCAGCCTTCCTCCAGGCGCAGATTTTCCGAGCAGCACATCTGCCGCCGCATGTCCGCCCTCCTGCCCCGGCAGGGAAATATGCAGAATCCCTTTGATATTCTCTGCATCCTCCAGGATATCCGTCAGTTCCACCGGCGCGCCTGTATTGAGAATCAGCACAATGGGTATATTCTGACAGTTCAGAAAAAGAATGTCTTCCCGCTCCCGAGCGCTTAAATAATAGTCCCCTTCCGCTTTTTTGCGATCCTTGCCTTCACCGGAAATACGGCTTAAGACATACAAAGCCGCCGTAGCTCCACGTACATCATCCTCTGCAATCCTGCGCCCTTCCGGCAGGGAAAACGGATTTAAAGCATAGGCGTCAAAAGGATTTTCCATCTTTTTTGCATCCTTCAGAACCTTCTCCTTCCAATCATTTCTTGCCCTTTGATAACATTCCTCATAATCCGACAGCCATCCTTCACTTACAATAGAGACGCCTGCCTCTTTCAATCCCTGATAAACTGAGACATTATAACGGTTATTCACATCCCCGGAACCGGTTCCTCCTTTCACCGTTTTAGCCGCGCCGCTGCCAAACAGCGCAACAGGCGCTGACGCTGAAAGAGGAAGAACCCCTTCATTTTTCAAAAGCGCCATCCCCTCCGCCGCCAGTTCCCTGGCAAGCCTGCCATGCAATAGTTCCCGTTCAGAGGGGCGCTCCTTTAATGTACCGCTGTGGGCCTGCTTTAATTCTGCCATAATTTTCTCCATTCTGTGCATTTTTCAATATTTTCCGCTCCGTTTAGGCGCCGTCAAACAGTTACTCTTTCACACCTCCAAGGGTAACGCCTGCAATAATATACTTTGACAAGAACAGATACACCAGGATAATGGGCACAATTGCCACCAGAATCATCATGTAAATTTTTCCCATGTCAAAATTCATGTAATCCGCTCCCCGAAGGGTTGCAATCAAAATGGGCACCGTCATCTTATCCTTGGACTGAATGACAAGGGCCGGAACAAAATAATTATTCCAGGAACCTACAAAGGTAAAGATTGCCTGTACCGCAATGGCCGGTTTCATAATAGGGATTACAATCTGGTTGAAGGTTCGAAACTCTCCGGAACCGTCAATTCTCGCCGCCTCCACCAGGGACAGCGGAAGGGATGACTGCAGGTAACTGTACATAAAATAAAAAACAGACGGCGAAGCAATCGCAGGAATAATCAGCGGAAGCAGAGAATCATACATTCCCATATTCGTTACCAGCCGCAGAAATCCCATTGCCGTTACCTGGGTAGGCATCACAAGGATAGCCATAATAAAAGTAAAAGCCGCTTTCTTTAATTTAAAATTATACGCATACAGGCCGTAAGCTGTCAACGCTGAAAAATAAGTGCAGATTGCCGCCGAACAGCCGGAAACAATTAAACTGTTTAAAATTCCCCGGAACATCGGGAAAGTTCCGTCATTGGCAACATTTTTCAGGTTTTCCAGAAAATAATTTCCCGGCAGCGCAGAAAACCCTTTCTGCAGGTCTGCATGGGATCGTGTGGCATTGATAAACAGGATATAAAAGAAAAACAGGCACATGAAAGACAGAATAATCAGTACAATATGCGCTATAATGCTCCGAAAATGGTTTGTACCCTTTGATTTCATAAGCCTAACCCCTCCTTTGTTTTTTCGCTTTTTTTGCAGCCGCTTTCGAGCCGTCCGGATCATCATTATTGGTCATCCGATATACGATGAAACATAAAATTCCGCTGACCACAAACAGATATACAGACAATGCTCCCGCCATACCGTAGTTCTTACTCTTCAAATGGCTGTTCAAGAACATAATCAGCGTCATGGAAGTACGGTCCGGCGTACCCTGCCCGTTTGTGAGAATCTGCGGCACGTCAAACATCTGCAGGCCGCCGATAATGGCAGTAATCAGGGTATAAGCAAGAATAGGCCGTATCTGAGGAAGGGTGATGTAAAAAAAACGCTGTACGCTGTTGCAGCCATCTAGCTCAGAAGCCTCGAAAATATCCGGGCTGATTCCCATAATGGCAGCCATCAGCATAATCGTAGAATTACCGAACCACATCAGGAAATTCATTAGCCCCACCAATGACCGCGTTCCCGTTACAGAGCCCAGGAAATCTACGGGCTGGCTAATCCATCCCAAAGACATTAATATGGAATTAATCGGCCCATTGGTGGAAAACATGGTAAAAAACAGCATTGCAAATGCCGACGCCATAATCAGGTTTGGCAGATAAATCACAACTTTAAAAAACTGTGTCCCATGAATTTTCAGGCGCGCATCCACAAACCATTCTGCTAAAAGCAGCGCAATTACGATCTGAGGAATAAATCCGATGATCCAAAGCATCATAGTATTGCCTGTATATTTCAGCATATCAGAGCCCAACAGACTGATATAATTCTCCAAACCCACAAAGTTCGGCCCCACCTCTTTAATCCCTGAACGGTAATATTCAAAAAAACTGTACCGGATGGTATCCACCAGAGGAATCAAAGAAAAAATGAAAAAACTTACAAAAAATGGAAGGATAAATAAATATCCCCATTTTGCATAATCTATTTTTTTATGCTTCTTTTCCATAAACTGCCGCCCCTTTCTCTCTGTACGGCGCTGCCGCACCTTCTATGCAGCAGCGCCAAAATCATTGATTCCGGCAGGGAATCTTAATCATCTTTCATTGACATTCAAATCCTTTTTATTCCGGCCACTGAATTTCTGTGATATCCGGATAACGCTCTCTGATTGCCGTCTCAAAGTTGGCTTTCGCTTTCTCGAAATCAACCTGTCCCTGCAGATAGTCATTGAAAGAGTTCTGGATTAACTCCACACAGCCCTGATCATAAGCAGAAAGAGGCGCGATCTCAATATTTTCCGCTACAGGCGCAAAATATTTAAAGGCATTCTGGCCGCCCAGGAACTCAGAAGAAAAGCCCTCATCATCTTTCGCCGCCTGCTGCATCCCTGTCTTTGTATTGGTAAAGTCCGCATAATCCTTGGAAATCTTTAACAGATTTTCCTGATCCCCCGTTACTGCAAGAATTATATCTTTTACATGTTTCGGATTATCTGTACCTGTGCATGCATGTACATAGGAACCGCCCCAGTTATATTCCTGCGGAGGATTGGTAACTGCCCATGCGCCGTCTTCACCGTCCCAGTTAGGCTTTAATGTAAAATCAATCCCCCATGCCGGGAACAGAAATGCAAACACTTTGGAAGAAGAACTCATAGCCTTATTCCAGTCGTCGTTCCACTGGCCTTTCACATTCTTATCCAGATAACCTGCATCCAGCCACTCTTTGGAATCTGCAACCCAGTCCATAATCTTTTGATCCACTTTAATCACAGTTTCCCCGGGGCTGACCCAGGACTGCGCAATGCTGTTGCCATAGAGGCGGAATGTGTCTGCATAAGAAGAAAATGCAAAATACCCCTTTGCCTTCAGCTCTTCTGCCGTCGCTTTCATGGTATCCCAGTCCTTTACCTTTTCGCCCACCGCTTCCGGATCATCTGTGCCGAACACATCTTTGGCAATATCCCGGCGGTATACCAGAAGTCCCGGACAGCACTGCCAGGTGGAGCCTCTCTGAACACCGTCTGCATCAGAAGCCGTCACCTTGGTAAAGCTGTACTGATCCGCCAAATCCTTTTCCGGATCAATACCCAAATCAGTAAGCGGCATTGCAGCGTCTGCATCTGCATCCGTATATTTATTGACATAATCCGTTTCTGACAGGAAAATGTCTACCTTATCGTCTGCTGCAGCGTCTGCCTGATTCATCAGCGCTTCATCCAATTTCTGCTGATATACGCCGTCCTGATTGGGGTTGATGGTCCAGTGGATTTCCGTTCCGTCCTTTAAGGTAGTCACAGTTCCATCTTTGGAAGTCTCCTTTACCTCTGGGTAAACTGCTTCCACACGCTGACGGAATTCATCATTCCAGCTATAGATGTTAATCACCTTGCCCTCTTCTGTGCCGGTTTCTGCACTTCCCTCTTCTGTGCCGGTTTCTGTATTTCCCTCTGCAGAACCTGTGCCAGACGGTGAACCGCAGCCTGCCAGCGCACCTGCAGCCAAAGCCGCCGCCAAAAGAATACTAACTGCCCTCTTCTTCATTACAAAATCCTCCTTTTTCTTCTGCAGGCAAAACCTGCGTTTATTATAGGCAGGATTATAGCGTATAACTGAGTGCAGATATACTATGGATTTTAACAAAATATCAGATTCATGACCCTTTTACCTTAAATTTTTCTTTCTGAAACAGACGCAGATTCACGGAATATAATTTAGGTCATGATTCTGATATTTTTCTCATAGATCTGATTTTCCTCATATCCAAATTCCTATATGATAGTTCTATTAATAGATAAACGAAAGGAGAAATAAAATTGAAGCATATAACATTCACCGACGAACATGGCAGCTTCACAATCAGACAGCCGGAAAATACAAGCTATCTCTATTTTCCCCTTGCTTCTGAAACCGGCTTGAAAAGCGCAGTGACGCCAAATCTCGGCGGCGACGCCAAACTGGATCAGGAAACTTTCCTATTAGAACCCGTAAGTTCTGAAAATCTCCACAACAACCGTTCGTCCCGAAATTTCTGGTTCCGGGTAAAGGGTAAAGGCATTTACTCTGCCACAGGCGTTTCATCCGAGCAGGAAGCGGCAAAATTCTCTCCTGAACAGGAAAAAAGCACGCTGACCGGAGGATTTATGTGGCAGAAAACAGAGCGCGTCTCTGACATAATGCAGCTTGTCTCATCCATTACCATCTTTATTCCAAAGGACGCAAATGTGGAAATCATGCAAATTTCCATTCAAAACCAGTCAGACAAGCCCCAGGAGCTGACTCCTTATGCGGCTGTTCCCATCTACGGCCGCAGCGCTGACAATATCCGGGATCACCGAAATGTCACTTCCATGCTCCATCGCATCCAAGCCGATACACACGGGATCTGCGTCTGTCCCACTATGTCCTTCGATGAAAAAGGGCACCGTCTAAACAGCCGGATTTACTATGTTATGGGCATAGCAGGCGACGGCAGCGCCCCGGTCAGCTTCTATCCAACCGCGGAAGATTTCCTGGGAGAAGGCGGCTCCTTTACCCATCCCCGGGCTGTGTCAGAACCACTTCCAGGGGTTTCGGCTCCTTTTCAGACTGCAGGAAAAGAAGCTATGGGCGCTTTCCGCTTTAAAACAGTTTCCCTGGCTCCCGGTCAGCAGGCCGAATACACCCTGCTCCTTGGAACAGAAACCTGCCGGGAAAACATTTCTCATGTCTTTCAGTCTTACAATACACCTTCTAAAGTGCAGAAAGCCCTGGAAGACACCAAAACCTACTGGCAGAAAAAGACAGACATCTCCTTTCACACAGGAGAAAAAGACTTTGACAGTCTGATGAAATGGGTCAGCTTTCAGCCTTTCCTGCGGCGGCTCTTTGGCTGTTCTTTCCTTCCGCATCATGATTACGGCAGAGGCGGCCGGGGATGGCGGGATTTATGGCAGGACTGTCTCTCCCTGCTCTTGCTGGAACCAAAAAGCGTTCGTCAGACCATTGTCAAAAATTACGGCGGCGTCCGCATAGACGGAACAAACGCCACCATTATCGGCAGCGGGGACGGGAATTTCCTGGCCGACAGAAACGGCATCACCCGGGTATGGATGGATCATGCGCTCTGGCCTCTGATGACAACCAAATTATACATTCAGCAAACCGGGGATATCGAAATCCTCAATCAGCAGGTTCCTTATTTTAAAGACCGGCAGGTTCAGCGGGGCACGGCGCTTGACGGCCTCTGGAATGAATCATACGGCAGCCGGCAGCTGACAGAAAATCATCAGGTATATGCCGGAAGTATTCTGGAACACCTGTTTATCCAGCATCTTACCGCTTTTTATGAAGTGGGGAACCATAATATTTACCGGCTGCGGGATGCAGACTGGAACGACGCCCTGGATATGGCTTCTGAACATGGGGAAAGCGTGGCCTTTACCTGCGCCTATGCCGGCAGCCTTTTGGAACTTGCTTCTCTAATCCGGCTGCTGGACGACTGCTCCCAGGAACATACCGCAATGCTGCTAGAAGAAATTGAAGTTTTGCTCTGCAATGATCTGGAGGCCTATGACGATGTCAGCAGAAAACAGAGCATCCTGGCCGATTATACTTCTCTCTGCAAACACAATATCGCCGGAAAACGGATAAGCTTTTCACTTTCCTCCCTGGCTGTCAATCTGACCCAGAAAGCAACCTGGCTGATGGATCATATCAGAACCCAGGAATGGTTGGAAGGGACAGACGAAGAGGGCTGGTTTAACAGCTATTATGACAACCACGGCCGGCCCGCAGAAGGCTTTTTTCCAGAGAACGTCCGCATGATGCTGACCGGACAGGTATTCGCCATAATGAGCGGCGTGGCAGAAGAAACTCATATCCGGAAAATTGTAAAAAGCGCAGACCGTTATCTTTACCGAAAGGAAATCGGCGGTTACCGCCTGAACACGGATTTCCAAGAACTGAAATCCGATATGGGCCGCATGTTCGGATTTGCTTACGGAGAAAAAGAAAACGGCTCTGTTTTTTCCCATATGGCTGTGATGTATGCAAACGCCCTGTACCGCCGGGGCTTTGTCAGGGAAGGATGGAAAGCTTTGAAAACCCTGGCGGACGCCGCCTTAAATTTTGAGGTAAGCCGCATTTATCCCGGTATTCCGGAATATTTCCGTTCTGACGGACGGGGAATGTACCACTACTTAACAGGAGCGGCAAGCTGGTATCTGATGACAATGATTACAGAAGTATTCGGTATCCGGGGAGAAGCCGGAGATTTGATTTTGTATCCCAAACTTCTGGCCGAACAGTTCGATTCCAATGGAACCGCCTCCATCACCGTACCCTTTGCAGGAAAACGCTTTGCCGTTACTTATAAGAATAAAAACAGCAAAGATTTCGGCGCATACACCATAGGTTCCGCATTCTGCGGACAGGAGGAACTTACCATCTGCGAAGATTCCTCCGCCCTTCTTGCACGGAGCGTCATTGACGCCCTGCCGGGAGAAACTTACAGTATTATTGTGGAAATCATATAAATCACGAAACAAACCAAGAAAGGAAACTCACTTACTCATGAAATACGGATATTTTGACAACGAACACCGAGAATACGTCATTGAACGGCCGGACACCCCGGCGCCATGGGTCAATTACCTTGGCTCCCCGGCTTACGGGGCGATTATCTCCAACAATGCAGGCGGGTACAGTTTTGCCAAATCGGGGGCAAACGGCCGGATTCTGCGTTACATTTTCAACAATTTCGACCAGCCGGGACGATACCTTTACATCCGGGACAACGATTCCAAAGATTACTGGTCCGCTTCCTGGCAGCCGGTGGGCAAAGACCTGAATAATTATAAAAACCTTTGCCGTCACGGATTAGGCTATACACAAATGGAAGCTTCTTATGACGGCATCACCTCCAGGGCTTCCTACTATGTTCCTCTGGAAAAGTCCCATGAAGTTTGGGCTCTTACCCTGACCAATCATTCCGACAGGCCCCGGAGCCTTACGCTGACAGGCTACGCTGAATTTACCAACCACAGCAATTACGAACAGGATCAGGTAAATCTGCAATACTCCCTGTTTATCGGCCGCACTCTGTTTAAGGACAACCGGATTGTGCAGCAAATTCACGGAAATCTGGATGCACTGGCATCAGAAGAACAGATTGATGAAAAAAATGTAACAGAACGTTTCTTCGGCCTGGCAGGGGCAGCGGTTTCCTCCTATTGCGGAGACAAAGAACATTTTCTTGGGAAATACCAAAACTACAGCAATCCCCAGGGCATAAGCTCCGGCAGCCTTGGAAATGCGCTAAGCTACAATGAAAATTCCTGCGGCGCCCTCTCCTGCATTGTCACTCTGGCGCCGGAAGAAACCACAACGATTGCATTTCTCCTGGGAGAAAAATACTCCGATGAAGCTGAGAACATCATTACCAATTACACAAATGCCAAAATAACTGTAAAACGGGAACTTGCAGAACTAAAATCCCATTGGCAGGAAAAACTGGATCGCCTGAAAGTAAACACCCCAAGCCCGGAATTCAACACCATGATTAATACCTGGAACGCCTACAACTGCTTTATGACATTTCTCTGGTCCAGGGCGGCGTCCTTTATCTACTGCGGGCTGCGCAACGGCTACGGCTACCGGGACACGGTGCAGGATATCCAGGGAATCATTCACCTTGCGCCAGAGGAAGCGGCCGAAAAAATCCGCTTTATGCTCTCCGCCCAGACCAGCAGCGGCGGCGGACTGCCTCTGGTGAAATTCACCCACCGCCCCGGCCATGAGGACACCCCGGACGACGCCTCCTACCGACAGGAAACTGGACATCCCGCATACCGGGCAGACGACGCCCTGTGGCTGTTTCCCACCATTTATAAATATATTGCGGAAACAGGAAATCTCAAATTTCTGGAAGAGGAGATCCCTTATGCAGATAAGGAAACTGACAGCGTTTACGGTCATCTGAAGCGGGCCGTCCAATTTTCTTTGAACCACCTGGGTTCCCATCAGATGCCTGCCGGACTCTACGCAGACTGGAATGACTGCCTGCGTCTTGGAGCAAAGGGAGAATCCACATTTGTGGCGCTGCAGTTTTATTATGCATTGTCTATCCTGCAAATCTTTGCCGAATATAAAAAAGATATGGATTATCTGAAATATCTAAGACAAAAACAGGACGAACTGGGCGAAACCATCCAAAAGCTTTGTTGGGACAAAGATCGATTTATCCGGGGATACACAGAAGACGGCAGACAAATCGGCGCTTCTTCCGACCCGGAAGCCAGTCTGTGGCTGAACCCTCAGAGCTGGGCTGTAATCAGCAGACTGGCAGATAACGCCCAGGCAGACGCCATACTTGACACCGTATATCAGCGGCTGAATACCAATTACGGCGCGCTGCTGATGGACCCGCCCTACCACTCCCACGCTTTTGCCGGAGCTTTGGCAGTCATTTATAATCCAGGGGTAAAAGAAAATGCCGGCATTTTTTCCCAGTCCCAGGGCTGGATTATCCTGGCGGAAGCTCTTAAGGGCCACGGAGAACGGGCTTTTACCTATTTCATGGAAAATGCCCCCGCCGCCCAAAATAACCAGGCAGAAATCCGCCGCCTGGAGCCCTATTGCTACGGACAGTTTACAGAAGGCCGGGACAGCCGGCACCCTGGACGCTCTCATGTCCACTGGCTTACAGGCACTGCTTCCACAATGATGGTGGGATGTGTAGAAGGTATCCTGGGGCTTCGCCCGGATCTTTTTGGCATTCAGATATCCCCTGCCATTCCAAAAAGCTGGGAACACCTGGAAATAGAAAAGGATTTCCGCGGAAAACATCTTCACATCCGGATAGAAAACCCCAATCATCAGGAATCCGGCTGTGAAAAACTTATACTGAACGGAACAGAACTGGATGGAACTTATATCCCAGACAGACTGCTTCAGAAGGAAAATGAAATTGTCCTCTTCTTATAAAACGGAACATACCTGAAAAAGCTGAAAGAAAGACAGCAAAGATGCCGCAGAAAGGAAACACTGTGCTGACGTTTCCCCTCTGCGGCAATCTGCATCCACCTTCCGATGCAAGGTCTGCTCTTTCTGCCAACCTCATACATCTTTCTCAATCTCCCACTGCGCCATATAATTATTATCCCGATACTTCTTAGGCGTAATGCCCGTAAGTTCCCGGAACTGCTGAATGAAATGGCTCTGGGAAGAAAAAGACAGGCGGTTTGCAATATCAATAATAGAATAATCGCTGTATCGAAGAAGATTTTTGGCTTTTTCTATCTTCTGTATGCGGATATAGGCGCTGACAGAATCTCCTGTCTCTTTTTTGAACAGCCTTGACAGATAACTGGCAGACACCCCCAACTCATCCGATAAATCCTCAATAGTAATACGATCCTTAATATGGGAATAAATATATTCCTTGCAGGCGTTGATATGTTTTGAGTTGGTATCGCTGCGCCTGAGCTTACGCATTTTTTCCGTATAATCCAACACCATTTCATCATGCAGATCCCGCACTCCCTGCACCGTATGGATGTCATCCAGCTTTTGAATGTAAAAATCACTCATTCGAAAAGCCTGCTCCAGTTCCATGCCCTTCTGCCTGCACAGACGGGTAATCATCGCCGTTGTAATTACAAAATGATATTTCAGGTTTGTTACCGGATTCCGCGATAAAATTCCAACCCCTTCACTGTCCAAAAAACGTTCCTGCTGACAGTTTTCCTGAACCGCCTTTATATTTCCGTTGGATACCTCCTGATAAAACAAAAACTCCTCTGTAGGCTGCCTGTGCTCTATCTCATCTATATCATCTTCTGCTTCCAACAGAAGCCACTCGTCCTGATAACCCATAGCATTTACCTGCTTTCTCTTTGAATGTTCATTTTTCTCTGTTCGCCTTTTGACAGACAGCCTGGGCAGTGATTTTTAAGTGAAATATCCCTGTCTTTTATTGCAGCTGTTTTAACAGGGCCTCCTTTTTATAGGCTCTGATGTCCTCTTCAATTTTCGTGTAATCCCGCTCAAACAGTTCATCGCTGATCTGTCTGTACAATTGCTCTTTCGGAACTTTCTGCAATATCTTATCGATCACAAAATCCTTACCTTTCTGCCTGTAGCGGGGCAGCTGATTTCTCTCCTGAATATGGACAAGCTCCGGCCGCCATAAAAGACCCATTTTCCGTTTCCAGTTTATATTTGGATTCTCCCCGGCTTCCCGCAGCAGGTAAAAATCCGGCCTGCCTTCTTCCAGTTCCACTGTAATAATGCCCCACCAATCCGGAACATGCTCCTCCACATGATGGGCATGTTTTGTGCCGGCTACAATATAATTATAATCAAAATACTGGTCATAATCCCTGACCTGCCGGCCAAGTCTGGCATAAGTGTCCGCATCGCTTTTAATTTCCAGTCCGCAGAGGGCCTCCGGCAGCACCATTACCACATCCGCCCTGCTTCTTCCCATCTGTTTTTCTTCGATGATCCTGATTTTCCCGTAACTCTCTTCCAGGAAATCAAACAGCGGTTCCCGAATGTCTTTATCGTAAAGCATCTTCTTCCTTTTCCTTCTGTATCAGAATTTCTATTCAGTCAAAATCAATACATATAAAATGTTTTCCGCAGTGCAGGCACCGGAACAGATAACCGCTGTCACATTGCAGATGTTCCCTGGCAACGGTAAAATCCACACCGCAGATATCTTCCCGGTAAGTCTCTTCTATCTCTTCAGCAAGCCCCTCTTTTTCTAACTTTTTCCAGTCATAATATCCCAGATAGGCGCAGTAATCGTCGCAGTGGGCAGGCCAATACTCCTGCTGCCAGCCGCAGTATCCAGGCGTACGGCAAACCAGCTCCTCCAATTTTGCAGGATCACTCACTGGATCGGTAGATTCCCCGTCCTGAAATTCCCCGTCATACGTTTCAGACGCCCTGCCGCTTTTAATACACTCCGGACATAGGTTTTCCACATCCTCCACAGAGTAGAAGGGGCCGGTATAATAGACATCTGTTTCTCTTTTGCAGCAATTGCAAATTACTGCCTGATCCTTTTTAAACGCGCCTGTTTCCAGGGGATCTGGATGATATTTAAAATTATACTTTTCCATTAAGGGCCCTCCATTCCTCTTCCAAAATCGCCATCAATATATCATCTGCATATTCTTCCCCGTCTAAAACAGCGTTCTTAAGAACTCCTTCCTCCCGAAATCCTGCCGCAAGATATGCTTTCCTGGCGCGCTCATTGAAGGAAAACACATCCAGGCTCAGCCGGTGAAGCTTTAACTCCTCAAAAGCAAAATCCCGCGTCACCTGCACCGCCCAGGAGCCCAAACCTTTTCCCTGTGCATCCGGCTGAAAAATAACAATACGGAAGTTCCCGCTGCGGGCCTCCCAGTCAATCTCATTGATTACGCTCTCCCCCACAATGCGCCCGTCCCCGGCAATCAGCAGAAAATCGTATCGATCCTCCGCCTGGACGCACTGCAGGAAAAATCCCACCACTTCCTCCCGGGTATAGGACTGCCTGCTTCCGGTTAAACGTATGACCTCCGCATCCAGAGGGCAGAAATTCTGGGTATAGTAATTTTCCGCATCCTCCCGGCGGGACAAACGCAGAAGATAGCCGTCTTTTCTCCATTCTTTATCTGTTTTTTTCATCTGAATCTCCCTTGTCCTTGTATTTCCTTCCAAAAAATATGAATCTGCCATAATCATGAAACAAAATAACCTGGCTTCTCCTTTTTGATTTCTGTCTATAAATTACATTATATAGGAGACGCAGGAATTTATCAAATTCCTTTTTGATTAATTTCTCATCAGCCCATCTTCCACCTGGTATTTTTCCGAAAAATGAATGGAATCTGACTATGTTATCAATGAATCAGTAAAGCTCAATGGCCTTTTAGCAAAAGTTATAACGTCTTAATAAAATCCTCCGATAGCCTTGAAAATAAAAGAACAGCCTATCAGTTTATTGGAGTTAGCGGCACCTGCGGTATTTGAAAGAATATCACAGAACTACATACACAACATATCCTTGATACAGTTCGCTCAAACAGCTATACTATTCACAGTGCAATAAAGGAAACTGAATTTATTCTTTAATTTCATACCATGTAAAAGTCCTTTTACATGAATTTCCCCTTTTGTAAAGGACATTTGATAGACAGACATACCGTAATTTTGTAAACTCATAAATGAAGGAGGACACACAATGAGGATAGCAGATAAAATTAAAAACGCTCGTATACAAAAGGAATATACACAGGAGCAGGCAGCAGAGAATCTTTTCGTATCCAGACAGACCATCTCTAATTGGGAAAATGGAAAATCATTACCTGATATTTTAAGCATTATTAGGATGAGCGAGCTATATGAATTAAGTATTGATGAATTGATAAAAGGAGATGACGTATTGCTGAAGAAAATAGAAAAAGATACCAAGGCTGTTAAGGCGGAGAAAAAAATTATAAAGTTTGCATGGATATCTATTGTAACAGGCACTATTCTAATTATTCTTGGAGAAATATTTGAAGGGAATCCATTGATTGATTTTATAAACGGAGCATTACCCTGGGTTCTCCTCAGTTTAATACTTTTATCAGCTATTTTGTATCTTAATAAAGAAGAAAAGGCATAAAGAGTAATGAGCTGAATTTATGTATGGGGGCTGTCGCATTAAGAAATTCTGCACCAGATGACCTTTGATGCGACAACCCTTTTTCTTTTAGAATTTATATATCCCAAATAGTCAGCTGCTTTTCCTTCAGCGATTTTACTTTTCTCTCTGTAATTTTATCATTTTCTGCAATTTTTCCGCATAAAAGCGGAGAATTAACATCGTATAATTTACAGTTTTGGAAAACACTTTCCTGGCTATCGTTTGCATAACAATATTGACATCCGTTTTTGCACGTATTGTATGCGCCTATATCAACACTTTCAATACAGCCGCATTCCTTCCTTTGATTCTTATCTTTATCTGCCTGAATTTTGCACCCGATTATCTTTTCAATTAATTCTTTGTCAATGCAGCAATTATGCTCTATCCCACAGGATGACAAATCAACAGGTTCCGCACAAGAAGCAACTTTAATATTATGGTTGTCCGCAATTAATGCAATTTCTTTTCCAAATGAAACTAAATCATTTTCTGTTGGAAAATAAGGATTTAATGTTTTCATGCTTCTTTTGTTTTTAACATATATATCCACGAAACTTATGACACATTTAGCTGTATATCCATGCAATTTTTCTGCAATTTGTTCAAATGCTTTTAAGTGGTATTCCATACTATATTTATCAGTAAATATAATTGGATCGTATCTCCATATCACCTTTTCCTTACCGATTTTATGTGACAATTTTTGAAATATTGGAATCATTGATTTCTTCTTATGCGGAACATTACGTTCTATGTCATTGCCATAACCGGTAAGCGTAAATTGAAAATAATATTTATAATGATCCATTTCATCTAACCTTAATAATATTGGTTCAGGATTTTTCGTCCAAAAAACAATGCAGTCTACAACTTCCGGCGACAAAGTAATTTTACTAATCTGATGTGCATTCATCGGATTGCGGACATACACATATCCTTCCTTTATTCTGTTCAAAAACCATTCGGAATAATAATTTGGAATATCTGTTCTGCGGCTAACACTTAAAATCACTGTAATATCCACCCTTCTTGTTTCCCCGGACTTCCCTGATATTACTCCGGCGGTTAAATATCCTAAACATTCACATCAAATTTGGGATAATAGGCATCTTCCAGTCTTTCTTTCTGCATCATCGCCTTTGCTTCCAATTCAGATTCAGCTTCCATATATTTGACAGAGATTGCCGGCTCTGCTGCTTTCAGCACAGAAATTTTCTCTGTATTTCCATTCAGCTTTTCGGCCTGCTGCACTTTTTTATTTTTCTCATCCTTTACTTTTTCTTCTTCCTCTTTCTCTTTCTTATCCTTTACTTTTTCTTCTTCCTCCTTCTTTTCTTTCTGTTTCTCCAACCGTTCCTCCATGTTCTTCTTCATTCTCTCTGCATTGGTCATATCTGTTTCCGTTACGGAATATACGGTACTCTGTATGCTGCCGTCCTTGTGAATCATCCATGTCTGCTGATAATAGGTTACCGTTCCGCCCAAAGCCTTATTTTGCGCTGAAAGCTGTTCATATCCCTGTTTTTCAAGTTCGGGAATTTTTTTCAGAAAATCCTCCAGTTCCTTTGCTTTTGCAGAATTGTCCGAACACTCCTTCAAATACTCACCGGATATTGTTATATTTCCCTTTGACATACAATCATAATTCTTCTGTAAATAAACATAATAATCTGATATGCCGTCCGTTCCTGCCTGTTTCATGTTCCCTGTCCGCGCAGACGCAGTATCTTTCGCTTCTGCTTTCGTTTCCGCCTCATTTTTTTGTGCGGCATATGCACCTTCATATACATTGCTGCAGCTGTTTCCAATACCTGTAATTGCCATGATTTTGTCCTCCTGTTTATAAAATTTAATACTTCGCTGCTATTTTGATATTTCTAATGGCGGTTTGGTTGATCCGTCATTCTTCAGCCGCTCATAATCCTTTGTCATTTCTCTATGCTTTTCATTTTTTATCATAACGGAAAGGATAAATACCCTGCCGTCTATCTTATAATCCATTGTGCCTTGATAGTTCCCGGCCGTATTTTTGATGTTTGCAAGCCCTATTCCGTGTACTTTTTTGTCTGCTTTATCTGTTTCGGGAAGCCCCGACTGCCCTTTCCGTTTCAGCGTCCCGTCAAAACTGTTTTCTATCTTGAAAATTAACAGGTTATCTTTCCTGACAGATGACAGCCGGATAAAGGTTTTAGCTTCCGGCTCTTTTTCTTTCAGCTTCCGGCAGGCTTCCATTGCATTATCCAAAGCATTGCCTAAAATAACGCCTAAATCGTAACTCCGGATCACCAGATCAGAGGGGAGAAGCAGTTTCTTTACATCAAACTGCAAGTCCGGGGCAATGCGCAGCGCTTCATGGTATTTCATGTTGAGCAGCGTGTCAATCACGCTGTTTCCCGTCTTAAAAGAAAAGTCCAGACTGTCAAAAGTCTGGTTCAGTTCTGACAGATAGGTTTGCAGTTCTTCATTTTCACTTTCTCCCTTTTCAGCGGGGTAGTGTCAAATCCTACCTGATTTTTTGTTACTCAAACCTTGATTTTATGGGAGTTTGCAAATAAAAGAGCATTGACCTCCCTTTTTATGGTATAATGTCAATCGCCAAACCAA
>CAJTFX010000029.1:0-18090 GCA_910575555.1 Lachnospiraceae bacterium
AATAAATTCTGTTCCTGATGGCAAGCCGGGTGAGCTGAAAGGTTCATGCCCGGTTTAGGGCGGGGGAAAATCCGGAGATAACATCAAAGGATTACCTATCGCTATTTAAGGAGGTCCGGGAGATCACCATGTATGACGAGCTGGAGCTTGACCTGGTCGGGGACAGGAAAACGGCGCTGTTCTTTATCATCAGTGATACGGATGCGACGTTCAATTTCCTTGTCAGCATGGCCTATACACAGTTATTCAATCTGCTGTGCGAGCGTGCCGATGACAGGTACGGCGGCAGGCTGCCGGTACATGTGCGGTGCCTGATCGACGAGGCCGCCAATATCGGGCAGATTCCGAACCTGGAAAAGCTGATGGCGACGATCCGTTCCAGGGAAATTTCGGCCTGTCTGGTCCTGCAGGCGCAGAGCCAGTTAAAGGCGCTTTATAAGGACAACATGGACACCATCATCGGCAACTGTGACGCTTCCCTTTTCCTGGGAGGCAAGGAGGAAACCACGCTGAAAAGCTGGAATTCCCTGCTGGGAAAAGAGACCATCGACATGTATAACACCAGCGTCACCAAAGGCAGCCAGGAATCCCACGGACAGAATTTTCAGAAGCTGGGAAAGGATATGCCATACTTGTTCGTGAAGAGTTCAGTTGCCTAATAAATTCACATGAACAGGGACACGAACAACTGGATTCTGGAAAACTGAATACAGGAGGTCACGAATGAAAGAACTGCCAGAAAGAATCCATGACGATACCAACGGTCTTGACTACGTTCTTGTGGGTGATTATTACATTCCCGCCCTGCGGCTGACGAAGGAATCCCGCCCTATCGGGCATTGGGGGCGCAGGCGTAAAGCCTATCTGGAAGAAGCCCGCCCCGCCCTTTATTGCAGCCTGCTGTTATCCGGGAAACTCTGGACGCACCTTGCCGATGTGGACGGGCAGGCACAGGAACGGCTTGACCTTATCATGGAGCAGATGAAAGCCGCCGAGGGCGTGACGGAGAAATTGAAAGCGGATGACCAGCTTGAATGGGTGCGCCGCTGCAATTCTATCCGTAACCGGGCAGAAGAAATTATTTATACGGAACTGGTCTATGTATAATGCGGCTGGCTCCTGTCTGGAAAAAGCGGCTCTAAAGCCGGAAAATTGAACATGGGACACACGATACAGTAAAGAGGACTGCTAACCGGATTTTACGGGAATGGCAGCCCTTTTTGCGTCATTCTTTCGTCTTTTTCTTCCCAAACAGGGACAGCAGCTTTGATTTTCCACGCTGGCTGGAAGCTGCGGGGAGCAGAGGGGATTTTTTAAACACACGGGCAAGGGTGGCACGTTCCTCTTCTGGGAGGCTCATATAATCAATGCCGAACACCCGGCAGATAGTAAACGCCCGTTTTTCGTCCGCCGTGCCTTTGTGCATGAGGGCGTCCAGCAGTATCACCGGGATGTTCCGGGCAAAGTCCGCTGCTGGGGTTTCCAGTTCGGCGGTGGTCTTGTCGGATTCGTGCCGGGTGCGGAGGTCTTTTACAATCCGGTCAAGGTCATCATGGATGACGTGGCTGAAAAACAGTTCCTCGCTGACCTGCCCCAGTTCCAGCGTGCGCATATAGAGGTCATTTTCCGGGGGCTGCCGCTGTTCCATGACAGACTGCCTTGCCTGTTCCAGAACTAAGTTCATGTCACGGATGCGCATATCCGCAATCCGGTCAATGCAGACTTCCATATCCGTCAGCAGGCGCAAAAATCCCGGATGGCAGACAAACTCACAGAGAAGCCGGTTGTTGAGTGCGCCGCTTTTTAACAAATCAACTGTGGAATCATTCAAGTGCAGCTCATGCAGGGCGGTGTTCGGGTGGTTCTTATTTTCGGTCAGCCCCATGAGGTAATCCATGGAAAGACCGTAGTATTCCGCCAGCTTTGCAAGGTTGAACGGGCTTATATCCGTGCATTTGTCGGATTCATATTTTCCCAGCGTGGCTCTTGCTATGCCTGTTGCCTTTTCCAGTTCCGCAAGGGTCATGCGGCGGCTGGTTCTCTCGTCTTTTAATTTCTCCTGAAGCGTCAGTTTTATATACATTGCGCCCCTCCTCTCAAAACAGGGTTCATGACCATTATAGCACAGGGCATTTCCGAAAGCGTGGAAATTTTGGTTTTTCGGGAATTTTTCCAGCCTTTCGGACATACGGGGGAAGCCGGTTTATTTTGATAAGATTTCAGTGTCACAGGACATTGAAAACAGAATGACCGGCTGCAAGTGATACCGTTCCCGGAGAAGTAGTGCCATGACAGGAGCATACCAAAGGAACGGAAAACGCTGGGGTGATTCCGGGCAGGAACGGATTGCAGGCAAAACGGCAGGGAAACAAACTATCAATTATGGAGGATGGAACATGAAGTTAAGCATTGAGGAAAAGAAGATTTTATATGCCTTCGGGTGCGGGAGCCATGAGAACACCGTCCGCAGGCTGAAATGGGTCACTGCCCTGACGGTGGATGAAAAAGTGAAACGCCGGGTGCTGTGCCTGGCAAGGAAGCTGGATGACGGCGGAGCCGGGGAATGGTATCCCTGTTTTTACCGCCATCTCCGTTTGGAAATGGAAGGATATTTTGAAGCAAAGAAGCATATCCGCATGGTTGAAAAAAGCACAGACTGGGAGGGATTTTATGGGAAAGCCGTCTAAGTATGAAAAGGAAACGATTGTCAACTTCAACGAGGGTGAGAAGGAAGCCAGTATTTACACATTCAATGCGGACTTGAAGCGGCGGCTGGCGGAGTTCAGCAAAAAATATCCGCTCCTGTGCCGTTTGGAGAAGTCCACGCCGGAAGGGAGCGTGACCTATGTTCTGGATAAGTCCCGGCTGTCTATCCGGCTGGTTCCGCCTTACAGTGAGGAACGGCGGGCGGCGGCGAGGGCATATGCCAAAGAACACGGCTTCAAGTCCATGCCGGGCGGGAAGGATATTGCCTGATTTGGGGGCGTTTTACGGTCAAAACAACGGGTGCGGAGCCGGTATTTTCCCCGTGGTTCACGGTAGAGGTATCAGACATCAGGGAAGCCCCGGACGGCGGAAATGCCTGTTTTGGGCGTGTTTTTCCGGCTGTCATGGGGAATGGCTGCGGTTTCTGTAGGAAATCAGAACGAGCGCGGCGCGTTCTGATTTTCTGATACGGAAAAAGGGAGCCGTCTTTGACGTGGGCGGGCGCAGCGCACTCACGTTGGCGGCAACCTTTTATGCGGGGTACAGGGGCGCAGCAGCCCTGTTGGGGTCAAGGGGCAACGCCCATTGGCGGGTTAAGGGCGGCAGTCCTTATCGGGTCAAGGGTGAAACGCCTTGCCCAGCTAGAGTTGGCGCTTGCGCCAATTCGTACTGGGTATTACCTGACGCAAGCCCCGCAGGTTCGGCAGCTTCGCAGCCCTCCCGCCAGCCCGGGAATCGGTAAAAAGGAAAGGGGGATTTTGGATTGAAACTGACACGGCACAACGGACGCTCCGGCAAAAACGGCACGTACAACCCACGCCACAATGACCGCCGCTTTGACGTGGAAAACAGCGGTCATATTGATTCGGAGCGGGCAAAGAAAAATGTATACTGGGACTGCTACCGGGGCTATACCACCGCCGGGAGCCGGGAGGATTCTTCCCAGCCGGATTTCAGCTTTGAGCAGATAGAACTGGCTTATTACACCGAGAATTATTCGGATTTCATTGAAGCCCAGAACGCAAGGAACGAGAAGAACCGGCACACGGAACGCAACCGCACGGTGAGGGATTTGTTAAAGAACAATAAGACCTGCCCGGAGGAAAGCATTTACCAGATTGGGACGGTGGAGGAATCCGTCCCGCCGGAAACCTTGTTCCAGATTGTGAATGAGTTTTATGCAGAGTTTGACCGGCGTTTTGGTTCCCACGTGCATCTTCTGGACTGGGCGCTCCATCTGGACGAGGGGACACCGCATATCCATGAGCGCCATGTATTCGATTGCAAAAACCGGTATGGGGAGTTATGCCCCCAGCAGGAAAAGGCGTTGGAAGAACTGGGAGTGCCGCTCCCTGAACCGGATAAGAAAAAGGGAAGGAACAACAACCGCAAGCAGACTTTTGATGCGGAGTGCCGGAAGATGCTTTTCCGTATCTGCGCCGCACATAACCTTCACTTGCAGGCAGAGCCGTCCTACGGCGGGCGGGATTATCTGGAAAAGCAGGACTTCATCATTGAAAAACAGAAGAAAATACTCTCCGCACAGGGGGAAGCCTTGACGAAAAACACCGTAGCCATAGCGGAGCAGGAAAAGAAGTTTGATAAAGCCGCAAAAGCCGTTTCAGAAAAAGAAAAGGAACTGGAAAAGCAGGAGGGGCTGATTGCGGAAAAAGGGCGGGAACTTTCGGAAAAGCGGGCGGCACTTGCCACTGTCACCATGAAGATTGCGGACATGGAATCGCTGGTGGAGGAAGTGGCGGACACGGCTTATGAGAAAGCCTGCGAAGTTGTGGCGGATACCGTCCGGGCGGAAACGCAGAAGGAGGACATCCGGGCGGTGGAGGATTACAAAAAGTGGCTGGCTTCGCCGGAACGGAAAGCCCCGCAGGAGAAAAGAGATTTCGCCGTGAAGTGCCTGTGTACGGTTCAGGAGCAGATTAAAAATGCGGCGCAGAAAGTGTTAAGGAAAGTCCAGTCTGCGCTCCAAAAGCCGGAGGTGAGCCGTGCAAACAAGGAGCAGATTAAAGAGAAGGCAAGGGAATCCATGAAGGACAGGCTCGCAAGGGGGAAAATAGAAGCTGACCGGGTGAACCGGGAGCGCATGGAGCGCAGGAACGTAAGGGTAGCAACAAAAAAAGATATGGAGATTTGAAGCATTTGCTTTCCGCTGTGGAAATGGCAGATGCTTTTTTATTTCCGGGAAGGGACAGTATGAATGTATTTGAAGCAGTAAAGGAAAATGTAACAACAAGACAGGCAGCAGAAATGTACGGCATCCGGGTGAACCGGAACGGCATGGCGTGCTGCCCTTTCCATGATGACAGGAATCCCAGCTTGAAGGTGGATAAGCGGTTCCATTGCTTCGGCTGCCAGGCGGACGGGGACGTGATTGACTTTGTGGCAAGGCTTTATGGGCTGCCCGGTCTGGAAGCGGCGAAAAAGCTGGCTGCGGATTTTGGCATTTCTTATGACAGCCGGGGGCGGGCTTCACCAAAACCAGCCAGACGGAGTTTGTCGGCAGAACTCCGGTTCTTACAGGCGGAGAAAAAGTGTTTCCGGGTGCTTAGTGATTATCTCCGCTTGTTGGTGCGTTGGGAAACGGCATATGCGCCGAAATCACCGGGGGACGGGTGGAACCCGCTGTTTGTGGAAGCCATGCAGAAACGGGAGTATGTGGGTTATCTTTTAGACACGCTGCTGACCGGGACAAAGGAGGAAAAAGCCGCCGTTATCAAGGGGCATGGGAAGGAGGTGGAGCGGATTGAGCGGAGGGTATCAGAGTTTGCCGGCGGCGGAAAGACAAGCCGGGGAAACCGCAGCAGACAGCCGGAACGGTGAAAAGACAGTTGCCGAAGTCCGGCAGATGTTGGAAACCACGCAAAAAGGGCAGACCGCCAACACGCCGGGGAATTACAAGGCGGTATTTTTATATGACCCGCTGCTTAGCGGGGCGTTCAGCAATAACCTCCTGACTGACCGGATTGACATTGTAAAGCACCTTGGCTGGTATCGGGACGGGAGCCGCCTGACGGACGTGGATATTCAATATCTGGTTCTATACTTGGAGGAACACTACGGGCTGACCTCGGAAAAGCGGATTGAGGGGGCTATCAAGGTCGCCGCCAATGAATACCGGTATCACCCTGTCCGTGATTATTTAAACAGCCTGCAATGGGATGGGACGGAGCGGGTGCGCTATGCCCTGCGCCATTTCCTCGGTGCGGAGGTAAATAATTACAATTATGAAGTCCTCCTGCTGTTCATGCTGGGGGCAGTGACACGGGTATTCAAGCCGGGGACAAAGTTTGAGGTCATGCTCTGTCTGGTGGGCGGTCAGGGAGCCGGGAAGTCCACTTTCTTCCGGTTCCTTGCTGTCCGTGATGAGTGGTTTTCCGATGACCTGCGGAAGTTAGACGATGATAACATATACCGGAAGCTGCAAGGGCATTGGATTATTGAAATGTCGGAAATGATTGCCACGGCGAACGCAAAGAGCATTGAGGATATTAAGTCCTTTTTGAGCCGCCAGAAGGAAACCTACAAAGCCCCTTATGAAGTCCACCCAAAAGACCATAAGCGGCAGTGCGTGTTTGCCGGAACTTCCAACACGCTGGACTTCCTGCCCCTTGACCGCACTGGGAACCGGCGTTTTTTACCGGTGCAGGTGCAGGCGGAAGCGGCGGAGGTTCATATTCTGGAAGATGAAGCCGCTTCCAGAGCCTATATCGGGCAGATGTGGGCGGAGGTCATGGAGGTTTACCGGAAAGGTGATGTAAAGCTGAAATTAAGCCCGGCAATGGAGCGGTATCTGAAAGAGCACCAGCGGTCATTTATGCCGGAGGACACCCTCGCCACCCGGATTCTGAACTTCTTGGACGGGTACGGCGGGAAGATGGTCTGCTCCCTGCAAATCTACCATGAAGGGCTGGGGCACCCGGCTTATGAGGAACCAAAACAGTATGATATTCGTGATATTAATTCCATCATGAAGAACTATGCGGCGGGCTGGAAAGCCTTTGAGAATCCCCGGCATTTTCCCTCGCCCTATAACCGGCAGAAGGGTTGGGAACGGGTGGCACCGCCTGACAACGGAGGGCATGGAAAATCAGGTTTCCAGCCTTTGCCCGAAGGGGAAGCCGTCCAGCTTGGGCTGCCGGAGGAATGGCTGGAAGCGGGAAAACCGTAGCCGGTTGTCGACTGGTTGCCCCTCCCGTTGTCAAGCCCGTTGCCGGGAAGCCGCCTAACAAATGCCGTTTTTCAGGGCTTTTTCTTTCCCTGACAACGAAAGCAACGGAAAAACAGAAAGAAAATCAATCAGAACAGAAAACGGAAAGCCGGGTTTTGTGTGCGGGGTTTTTTAACGTCCGTTGTCAGACCCCGTTGTCAGGCTCCCACCTGCCCGGCAGCACACGACACACGCCCGGACGGAGCCGTCCGGGTATCTTTATGGAGGTAAATGCCTATGGCAAAACAAGCAGACCGCCCGGCGCAGAGCCGGAACAAAAAGAAAAAGGTGCAGTTTATCGTGTCCCGTGAGTTTGCGGGCAGCCAGACCATGCAGGAAGCTTTTGAGCAGCTTATCGAGAGGCAGACCTGTGAGCGGTTCGAGGAATGGCAGAAACGGCAGGCAGGCTAAAGGGCGGAAACCGGAGAAAAACCGGGAATCTTGCAGAAAACAGTTGAACAAATGGCGGGGGCATGGTATTATCATGGTATCGTGTCCCTGTTCATAGAAGGAGAAGCCTATGAGCAGGAAAAATCATCTATCGAATCAGAAAATAACCGCCCTCTATTGCAGGATTTCCCTTGATGACGGCAGCCAGAATGAAAGCATGAGCATCTCGAACCAGAAACTTATGCTCAAAGATTACGCTGAAAAGAACGGTATGCCCCGGTACGAGTATTACGTGGACGACGGGTATACGGGAAGGAATTTCAACCGCCCTTCGTTTAAGCGTCTGATTGCCGACATTGAAGCGGGGAAGGTGGGCTGCGTGATAACCAAAGACCTTTCAAGGCTTGGGAGGAACTATATTGAAGCGGGCAGTTATATCGAAATCTTTTTCCCAAAGCACAATGTAAGGTATATAGCGGTCACGGACGGCGTGGACAGCCTGACAAGGCAGGAAATGGACATTACGCCGTTTAAAAATATCCTGAATGACATGTACAGCCGGGATATTTCAAAGAAAGTGCTGGCTGGTCGTATGACACGCTCACGTCAGGGGAAGTTTGGCGGCGGGCAGCCGCCCCTTGGCTTGATGCGTGACCCGGAGGAAAGGGGACACCTTATCCTTGACCCGGAAACAGCGCCTACTATCCGTAAAATCTATGACCTTGCCTTAAACGGCTGGGGGTGTATGCGGATAGCCAAACAACTGATGGAGGATAAAATCCCCATCACACGGGTAAAAAGCAATACGGAATGTGACGTGAATTATTATTCGTGGGGGAGCGCAAGGATTAGCCATATCCTGCGGAACCCGTTTTACAAGGGCGCACATCTTGTCTGCCGGACGCACCAGAAGGGAATCCGCTCCAATACCTATGACATCATTCCCCGTGAGGAATGGGAAGTCCTTGAGGGCTGCCATGAAGCCATCGTAAGCCCGGAGGACTGGGAGAAGGTGCAGGAACTGATTGACCGCCGCCCTCCCATCATGGAGGGGAACGCCTGCCCCTTCTATAACCTGTTCCACGGCATTATCTACTGCGCCACCTGCGGGAAGTCCATGCAGGTACGCTATGAGAAGGTAGGCAGAACCGGGAAGAACCGCTTTACCGGCGAGGAACGGGAGCCGATAGACAAGGCGTATTATATCTGCCAGACGTATAACCGGCTGGGGAAGGATGCCTGCACCAGCCATAAGGTGGAAGCCAGGGATTTATATAACCTTGTATTGAAGGATATTCAGGAACTTGCGGCAATGGCGTTGAAAGACGTGGAATCGTTCTACCAGCGGATTAGCAGCCGCATGGAGCGGCGGTATCTGGCGGATGCTTCGGAGATGGAGAAGGAACGGGAACGGCTGGATGCGAGGAACCGGGAGATTGACGATATATTTTTGAACCTGTATACCGACAAGGCAAAGGGAATCCTGTCAGAGCAGCGGTTTGTGAAGCTGACGGCGGCAATGGAGCGGGAACAGGAGGAAAACCAGAAGCAGCTAAAAGAATTGACCCTTTCCTTGCGCCGTTCCAATGAGCAGGAAAGTGATGTCCGTACCTTTATCCGGGAAATCCGGCAGTATGCCACGATACAGGAATTGGACGAGGGTATCTTAAACCGCCTTATCAGCCGGATTCTGGTGGGGGAGGTGAAAAAGGTTGACGGGGAGAAATTTCAGGAAATCAAAATCATTTATAACTTTGTCGGGGAGATACCGGCGGTAACAGAATAACGGCAATGCCCTTCTCTCTTTTTGGGGGAAGGGTTTTCTTTTTGCCCGTACACGAAAAAGAAGCCGGGTTCCCTATTCTCCGGCTTCCAGAAAAAACTGGGATTTATTTGATAGGTGTCCCAATGCGTTTATCCAATCTCCATTGTGGTGCCATTCCATCATCGGCATAATATTCGTCCATTGCTGTAATTTTATCGTTTTTTGTTTGAATAAACGAAGTCACATGAAAAGAAATACTTCTATCTTTGGGATAGATACGAACAACTGTAATAATTAAATCATTCACAATTTCTACTCTTTCAACGAGTCCGTCCCATTCTCCGGGGTACTCACAATTCGCAACAATATATTCATCCACCGTAAAATGCTCGTTGGTGCAATGCCAATTTACATAGGCTTCTGCATGAAAGTATTTTCTAATTTCTCTTTCATCTTGGGCAAGAACGGCTTTCCAAAATTGTTCTATATTCATAATTTTCTCCTTTAAATTGCGATTTCCCAGTATGTCAAACTGGAAATGGTTGAGAAAGACACTATATTGAAATCCAAAATCTTTGAATAATGCCACTTTTACTTAATCCCACTGTATCAACAATTTCATTTTCCATCACTCCACCGTTTTTAATAATCGTCCTTTGCGAAGCTACATTTCGCTTATCGCAGGTTACTAAAACCTTGCTTTCTCCAAACGCACGGCAAAAAGGTAAAACTAATCCCAGCATTTCAGACGCATAACCTTTTCGTCTTTCTGACGGACGAACACTATATCCAATATTACCCCCAAAATTTTTGAGAAAATCCGATAATGGGTGTCGAAAATCAATCATACCAACAACAAAATCGTCTTTTCGCCTTACCGCTAAAAACACTTCTGATGGAACATATCCGCTTTTATATTTTTCTCTTAATCTTCTCTCAAAGTCAATCCACTCATCAAATGATTGGACATCTTCAAGACCTGCACAACCATCAAAACTATCTCCACATTGTAACATTTCTTCTTTATATGACATGACTTGTTTTGCATATAGTTTAGATGGCCTAACCAACATCAATTCACGCATCACATTCATCCTCACAAATTTGAATTTATCTATACAAGGAAATACAATACCTCTCTTATATCTTTCCCACTGATATTATCATCCCGAAATACTTCTAAATAAATAAATCCGTTTTTTTCATAAAATTTTCTTGCTCTATGATTATCCTCCAAAACCCATAAAAGCACTTTACTAAATCCGCATTGTTTTAATTCTTTAATACACTTGTTAAGCAATAACCTACCGTATCCTTTTCCAATGTAATCAGGCAAAAAATATATGGAAACGATTTCTCCATATTCGCTGTATTTTTCCCATCTTGATTTACAGAAACTTGCAGTACCTATAAGACGCCCATGTTCTATCAGAACAAGGTTATTCATACCAATTTTATTGATACTATTAGCCCATTGCCCCGTTGGAATACTATTAAGATAGTTTTGAGGAATAATGTTTTTATATGCGTATTTCCAACTACTTTCATATATTTTGCTTATTTCAAGAGGATTATCATCTTTGGTGATGTATCTAATCTCCATTTCAACAACTCCTTAAATACCGATTTGTTCAAATCTATAAACTGGAATCTATCTATTTTCCATAATCAATTCTTTGCACTTCCATTCCTCACCCAGAATACAATATCTTTCTGTTGTATCAAGAACTACGTCGCTAAAACCGACTGCCTTATAACAGTAATAAGCTGGAAGATTATTCTCAAAAACACCCAATGATACTTTTTTTGCTCCATATATTTCAAATGCAAATTTTAGACCTAACTGGAGCATAGCTTTTCCATAGCCTTTTCCTCTCTTGTGAGGATTTATAATAACAAATCCAAAGCGTAATTCATCCAAAGATTCATCAGGATTCCTTAGTGTAAAAAAACCAACAATTCCAGTTTCATCAAATGCAGTAAACGGCATTAGAGATTCAACAAAGCAAAATTCATTTTGTGTTATTGGGTAATTACCAAGTACACCTGCTGTCCATTGATAAAATGCTTTTCCATCTTGACACCACGATAATATCGTATCTACATCCGAAGCTTTATATGGTCTTATTCTAATCATATATTTTCCCTCGCAAATTTGAATTATAGCAATCGGCTAACCAAATTAAATGCTGTGACTGCATAAACAAAAATTGCTACTCCGCCAAAAATAGCAGCATCTGTTTTCGATTTTTTATCATAGCATTCTTTCGCATTTAATGACATAACTAATCCCATAAACACAAACATAATAGGTAACGTTATATCATAAGGCAGTAATTTCATCAATCCAATAGAACCAAAAACAACTGTCAGAACCGAAAATACTATTTTCCAAATACGCATATATATTTCTCCTTATATTCTGATTTGCTATAGTTTAGCACATTTATAGAACATCTACAAGATTCCGTGTATGAAAAAGCAAAAGGAATGAATTCTTCACTTGACAATGTGTCAAAGATTTGATGTCGGTGGACGAACTGGCCGTGATGGACGGCGGGAAATGCCTCCTGCAGATCAGGGGTGTCCGGCCTTTCCTCTCCCGCAAGTACGATATTACGAAACACCCGAATTATAAATACCTGTCGGATTATGCCCCTAAAAATGCGTTTGACATTGAAAGATTCCTCTCAACCAGGCTGCCCGTCAGCCCCGGCGAGTTGTACCGCAATTATGAGGTCGCGGCGGAGGATTTGGAGGCGCCGGCTGTATGATGATGTAGCTGCCTGTTAAAGTTCCTGGCTTTAGCGGGCTTTTTCTTTTCACCGGAAGGAGGTTCTATTGAGGATTCGCGCCCCTCCCTGACAACCATATACCTTTCCAGGATGCTCCTGGACTATGCCGCCCCTGTGCTTTATGCAGATTTTCTTAAAGCACAGGGGCGTTTTTTCGTTTCCGGCCAGATACGGCCATACCACAAAACCAACATTTCTCAAATTAAAGGAGGACAACTTTATGGCTTTTTTTGCAAGTGCGATTGATACCCTGAAAATTCTGGTGATTGCTCTGGGTGCCGGCCTCGGCGCATGGGGCGTCATCAACCTTCTGGAGGGCTACGGCAATGACAACCCTGGTGCAAAATCACAGGGCATGAAACAGCTTATGGCTGGCGGAGGTATTGCGCTGGTGGGTGCCACGCTGATCCCGCTGCTCTCCGGCCTGTTCGGTTAATAGCCGATGGGCAGTCTGTTTGAATGGATAACAGACTGGATTAAAGAGGGCTTGATTGAAGCGATCACAGGACAATACACCAGTATCTTTGAGTCCGTCAACAGCCAGGTCTCGGATGTGGCCTCACAGGTAGGCCAGACACCGCAGGGGTGGAATGGCGGCGTGTTCAGCATGATCCAGAATCTTTCTGAAACCGTTGTCATTCCCATTGCGGGAATCATCCTGACTTTTGTTCTTGTCTATGAATTGATCCAGATGATCCTCGAAAAGAACAACATGCACGATTTTGATACGTTCAACATCTTCAAGTGGATTTTCAAAACCTTTGTTGCCACATACCTGCTCACCAACTGCTTTACCATCGTCATGGCGGTGTTTGACGTCGCCCAGCATGTGGTGAGCCAGAGCGCCGGCGTGATAAACGGGAGCATGGATGTTACCGCCGCGCTGGCCGACCTGGAGACGCAGCTTGAAGCAATGGGGATGTGGGAACTGATCGGCCTGTGGCTTGAGACCAACATTATCAACCTGTGCATGTGGGTGTTGTCCATCGTGATCTTTGTCATTGTGTATGGCCGCATGATTGAAATATATCTCACGGTCAGCCTGGCACCCATACCGTTTTCCACAATGGCAAACCGTGAATGGGGGCAGATGGGGACGAATTACCTGCGTTCCCTGTTTGCTTTGGGCTTCCAGGGATTTTTGATTATGGTCTGTGTCGCAATCTATGCGGTGCTGGTCCAGTCAATCCCTTCTTCCGGCGACATCCACGGCGCGATCTGGGGCACGGCAGGCTATACGGTCCTGCTGGCCTTTGCCCTGTTTAAGACAGGCTCGCTATCCAAAAGTATTTTTAACTCGCATTAGTGTGTAACCGACCTATTTTAACAAGAAGGAGGATTTTTCTATATGAGTAAGACCAACCATGAAACCATGCAGCCGGAGGCCCAGGCGGGCGAGGGCTTGAAGCTGGATGTAACGGTACGCCCGATTGCCCCGATGGGGAACCTTCTGGCTTTCGCCAATGTGACGATTGGGGACTGTTTCAAGATCGACGGCTTCCGTATCTGCTCCGGCGAGAACGGCCTGTACGTCAATATGCCCTCCACCCAGGATAAGCAGGGAAAATGGAGGGATGTCTGCTGGCCGGTGACGGCGGATTTCCGCAGGCAGCTTAATGACGCCCTGATCGGAGGGTACGGCCAGGCGATTGAAAACCTGCAGGCCACCCTTGAAGCGACAAAGGGAGCGGCGGAGAAGCCTTCCCTGGCCGGCGCCCTGAAAGAAAATGCCGGCAAGGTCAAGACGCCCCCGGCAAAATCCGCCCCGGCCAAGAATGAGCAGGCCCGGTAATGGCGGAGGCCGGAAAATATGGCATCGTGTACGCGGACCCGCCCTGGCGCTATGATATGAAACGCGGCAGCGGGGTGGCCGAAAAGCACTACCCCACCATGAGCATGGAAGAAATATGCGCGCTGCCGGTTGCAGACCTTGCGGCCAAAGACAGTGCGCTTTTCCTATGGGCCACCTTCCCACAGCTTAATGAGGCGTTCCGGGTAATCGAAGCATGGGGGTTCAAATATAAGACGCTGGCCTTCCTCTGGCTCAAACAGAACCGGAAAGCGGATTCCTGGTTTTACGGGATGGGGTTCTGGACCCGGAGCAACGCCGAGGTATGCCTTCTGGCGACACGCGGACGCCCGAAACGCCAGTGTGCGGGAATCCACCAGTTTGTGATCTCCCATATTGAGCAGCACAGCAAAAAGCCGGACGAGGTACGGGATAAGATCGTAAGGCTCATGGGCGACCAGCCCAGGATAGAGCTTTTTGCAAGGCAGCAGACCCCCGGCTGGGATGTGTGGGGCAATGAGGTGGAATCCACGGTCACGATGCAGGGACGGAATGAGTGAAGCACAGCATGAATGGAGGTGAATTTACATGCCTTATGTACCCGTACCCAAAGACTTAACAAAGGTCAAGACTAAGCTGGCGTTCAACCTGACGAAGCGCCAGCTTATCTGTTTCAGCCTGGCCGCACTGGCCGGGCTGCCGGTATATTTCCTTACCCGCGGCGCTGTCGGCAATTCGGCGGCGGTGCTGATGATGATCGGGATTATGATGCCCTTTTTCTTTTTCGCCATGTATGAGCGGGACGGGCAGCCGGCGGAGAAACTTCTGAAAAACAGGCTCCGCTATAAGCTCTGGCCGAAGAAACGGCCATACCGGACGGAAAATTTGTATAAATCCATGTCAGAGAAGGAGGTTATGAGGATTGCCAAAAACCAGACAGCAGGAGGCCCAGGAAAAACGTCTGCAAAGAAACATCAGGCAGGCAAAAAAGGCCAGGGCCGACGCAAAGACAAACGGAAATAAGACTGTCCGCACCAGGCCGCCTAAAAAGGGCGGCTTTTTTGCCGGGCTGAAAACGGATGCCCCGCAGACGGTCCAGCAGAGCATTCCCTATAAGGAAATGTACCGGGATGGGATCTGCCGGCTGACGGATAAGCTCTACACCAAGACGGTGCAGTTTTTTGATATTAACTACCAGCTCGCACAGGCGGATGACAAGGCGCAGATTTTTGAGGACTACTGTGATTTCCTCAATTATTTTGACGCTTCGATCCGTGTGCAGCTTACCTTTGTCAACCAGCGGGCCAACATGCAGGATTTCGCCCGCAGTATTGACATCCCCATCCGTGGCGACGAATATGACGGAATCCGCAAAGAGTATGGGGATATGCTGAAAGGTCAGCTCCAAAAAGGCAACAACGGTCTTACCAAGCGGAAATATATCACTTTTGGCATTGAGGCTGACGACCTTCGCACCGCGAAGATGCGCCTGGAGCGGATCGAGGCCGACGTGCTGGCGAATTTCAAGGCCCTGGGAGCCCAGGCAAAGCCATTAGACGGGCTGGAACGCCTGGAGCTCCTTCACAGCCAGCTCCACCCGGACGGGCAGGAAAAGTTTCATTTTACCTGGGCGGACCTCCCGAAAACCGGGCTGTCCACAAAAGATTTTATTGCGCCCTCCGGCCTGTCCTTCTCGAATGACGGAAAGACCTTCCGGGTGGCCGACCATTCCGGGGCGGTGTCCTTTTTGCAGATTTTAGCGCCGGAGCTGACGGACCGGCTGCTGGCGGAGCTCCTTGACCTGGACGACGCCGTGACGGTGAACCTGCATATCCAGTCCATCGACCAGGCCCAGGCGATCAAGAATATCAAGCGCAAAATGTCAGACCTGCAGAAAATGACCATAGAGGAACAGAAGAAAGCGGTCCGTGCCGGGTATGACATGGACATCATACCTACCGACCTTGCCACCTATGGCGAAGAAGCAAAAAATCTCTTACAGGATTTGCAGAGCCGGAATGAGCGGATGTTTTTAGTCACGGTACTGGTGGAGAACATCGCGCCGAAACGCCAGAAGCTGCTTAATGACATCCTGTCTGCCTCCGGCATTGCGCAGAAATATAACTGTGCCCTGAAACGTCTGGACTTCCAGCAGGAACAGGGGCTTATGTCCTCTCTTGCCTTAGGGTTGAACCAGATTGAGATTGAGCGGGGGCTTACGACCAGCAGCACCGCCATTTTCGTGCCGTTCACGACCTGCGAGCTGTTCCAGGAGGGCGAGGCGCTTTATTATGGCCTGAACGCTTTAAGCAACAACCTGATCATGGCGAACCGCAAGAACTTAAAGAACCCCAACGGCCTGTTCTTAGGCACGCCGGGCAGCGGCAAGTCTTTCTCGGCAAAGCGTGAGATCGTCAACGTGTTCCTTTTAACGGAGGATGACATCATCATTGCAGACCCGGAAAATGAGTACGGGCCTTTAGTACAGCAGTTCGGCGCCCAGGGGCAGGTCATTGACATTTCCCCGACTTCCACCAACTATATCAATCCGATGGACATTAACCTGGACTATTCGGATGATGAAAACCCCATCACGCTGAAAAGCGATTTTATCCTGTCCCTGTGCGACCTGGTAATCGGCGGCAAGGAGGGGCTTTCCCCGATTGAGAGGACCATTATTGACCGCTGTACAAGGCTGGTGTACCTGGATTACCTGCAGGACCCGCGCCCGGAAAATATGCCGGTCCTGGGAGACCTGTACGGGCTGCTTTTGAAACAGTCCGAGCCGGAGGCGCAGAATATCGCCACGGCGCTGGAAATCTATGTCAATGGCTCCCTGAATGTGTTTAACCATAGGTCCAACATTGATATGAACAACCACCGGGTACTCTGCTTCCAGTTAAAGTCTCTGGGCAAGGCCCTGAAAGAGATCGGGCTTCTCATTATGCAGGATGCCGTGTGGAACCGTGTCACGGCCAACCGCTCCAAGCATAAGACGACCTGGTTCTATATTGACGAATTCCATCGTGTAGCGACACGTTGTCGCATATAAACTCTGCGTGGGAGAAATCCTGCAAAGAGGTAAAAGTGACGGAAAGGCATAGCCTTTCTAACTGATACTCCGAGGAGTGGAATGACGGGGTAACGCCCTGAAACGCTCCCCCTGATACTGCGTTGGAGGAAACGGGGCGCAATCCCTGCGACTGACACAGCACGCTGAAGTCGGCTGGACACACCCGCCTTACACGAGGTAAAAGACGGTAGGGCAAAGACGAGCCAGAGGTGGCCGTGGGTGATAGGCCGGGGGTTCATAACCGCATATGGCGAGTATGCTTAATGCTGACAAAATCCTGAATGTACAAGTCTAAAATTCGAGCGGTCAGAAAGGCCGCTGCCGCAAGTGCGGCGTGTGTGGGGTAAAGTACGATTGGTGAATAGGAACCACCCTGCGGTGTTACAGGCACCGCCCAGCACACAGGCTTAAAGGGAAACCTAAGTGCGGTTGAAATTAAGGATAGGAGTATTGGAACGTGGAAATTCCCCGGCGTGGAGCCATTGCGGGCTAAGAAGCGCTGGAAGGGAAAACCGTGTCACCACTTACCGGGGGTGCGGTATAACCTTCCTTAACCGGGGAGGAAACAGCAGCCATGTTACCTGTGAAGCCGTGAAAAAAGTAAGCGGTGGAGGGAAGGGCTGTAGTCAGGGTAAGATTGCAAGAAATAATTATGTTACAGACAGACCCCATAGGTTCGGGTAGGACTAAGAAAGGCCAAATCCACTAAGGAAAGAAGGCCGACTATGGCAACAAAAGACAAGGCAAAGAAGAAATCAAAGCTGCGCCATGCGGAGTATTACGACTTCCAGGGAATCCAGGACAAGCTGTATGCCGACAGCCAGAAAGGACGGGTATTCAAACATCTCGTAGAGATTATTACCCTGCCGGAGAATATAAGGCTGGCATACCGCAACATCAAGGCAAACCACGGGAGCAAGACCGCTGGCACGGACGGAAGGACAATCAAGGATTTAGAGAATCTCCCTGATGAAAAGCTGGTTGCGCTGGTTCAGAAAAAGCTGGGCTGGTATAAGCCGCAAAGCGTCCTGCGTGTAGAAATCCCAAAAGGCAGTGACCCAACGAAAAAGCGTCCGCTTGGGATACCCACTATACTCGACCGCCTGATACAGCAATGCGTGTTACAGGTTCTTGAACCAATCTGCGAAGCAAAGTTCCATGACCACAGTTATGGGTTCCGCCCAAACAGAAGCCAGGAACACGCTGTTGCGCTGGTTTATAAGAACATACAGCTATCGCATTATTATTATGTTGTGGATATTGACATCAAAGGATTTTTCGATAATGTAAACCACGGCAAGCTGTTAAGGCAGATGTGGACAATGGGAATCCGTGACAAAAAGCTGC
>CAJTFX010000029.1:18240-61723 GCA_910575555.1 Lachnospiraceae bacterium
TATCGTGCTGAATGAGCTGGACTGGTGGATAGCCAGCCAGTGGGAGGACTTCCCCACCCGGAAGAAGTATGCCACCGGGACGAATTATAACGGGACGGAAAATAAAGGAAACAAATATAAAATGCTCCGGGACTACACACGGCTGAAAGAAGTTACCTGTGTACGGTATGCTGATGATTTTAAGCTGTTTGCGAAAAGTTACCAGCAGGCACAGAAACTGTTTTATGCGGTGGAGGGCTGGCTAAAGGGCCGGCTGGGGCTTTCCATAAGCCCTGAAAAATCCAAAATCGTAAACCTGAAAGAGACGTATTCGGAGTTTCTCGGTTTGCGTATTAAGGCGACAAACCACGGCAGTGAACACAGCCCCAAATATGTAGTGGAGAGCCATATCAGGGAGAAGTCACTTGATAAAATCAAATCAGATATGAAAAGGCTGATACACGATATTGAATTTCCCGGACACGGAAAACGTGCGGAACATGCGGCGGTAGCCCGTTTTAATTCCTATGTGATAGGTGTCCACAATTATTACAGCATGGCAACTTTTATCTGCCATGACTTCCATACACTGGCCTTTTCCGTCCATAAGAGCCTGAACGCAAGGTTGAAAAAGCGTCTGAAAACTGTAAAACAGGTAAGGAAACGAAAGCTTGGATATGTAATTCCTGATTATATCAAGGAGCGTTACGGCGATAGCGGACAGCTAAAGTTTGTCCGGGGATATGCGCTTGCGCCGATTGGGTATGTGAAACACAGGAATCCCATGATGAAGCGGTGCATAACGAACAGCTACACGCCCGAAGGACGTGAGGCAGTCCACAAAATGCTGGGGAAAAGCATAGATACAGGTATCATGCACTATCTCATGCGGAACCCAATCCCATACCGGACAGCGGCATACAATGATAACCGCATATCGCTTTATTGCGCCCAATACGGAAAATGTGCGGTAACTGGCAGGAAACTTGAAAGAAATGAAATCCACTGCCACCATAAGTTACCGAAATATCTTGGGGGAACGGACGAATACAAGAATCTGGCTATCGTCAGTAAAGATGTCCACCGCCTGATACACGCAACAAACCCGGAAACAATCAGGAAATATCTTGAAAAGTTGAATCTTGACGCCAAACAGTTGAAGAAGCTGGAAAAATTCAGAAGCCTTGCAAAAGTTGAGAGTTGTCTGAAATGTAACGCAATCTAAGACCTTGATGGCAAGCCGGATGAATCGAAAGGGTTCACGTCCGGTTTAGAGCGGGGGAAAATCCGGAGATAACATCAAAGGATTACCTATCGCTATTCCTTTTGAAAGGCCAGACCGGAAGTTTCAGCGTGGAGATATGGAAAAGATTCCGTAAATGGGGCGGCATACCCAGCGGCCTGACCCAGAATGTGAAGGACCTGCTGGCCTCCCGTGAGATTGAAAATATCTTTGAAAACTCGGATTTTATCTACATGCTGAACCAGGCTCAGGGAGACCGGCAGATTCTGGCGAAGCAGTTGGGAATTTCCCCGCACCAGCTTTCCTATGTGACCCATTCCGGCCCTGGCGAGGGGCTTCTGTTCTTTGGGAATGTGATCATCCCCTTTGTCGATCATTTTCCGAAGGACACCCTGTTATACAGCGTACTTACAACACGGCCTGATGAAGTGGCAGGTGCATAAATTTCCGAAAAAATAAAATGACTGGAGGTGATAACAATGCCGCGGGACAAAGAATTTCAGAGGAAAAAGAAAGATACCCGGATGCCGGTCCGTGATTCCCATGCGGAGGAACGAATGGACACCCGGCAGAGCGAACCGGATTTTAACCTGCTACGGGCCAGAGACGCCCCTTCTTCTTCGGGAACATCCCGGAGCCGGAGGTATGAAACCGCAGCACAGCAGGCAGCGGAAGGTACACAGCCGTTCAAAGCGGATATGCCGCAGCAGGCGGATATTTCCATACTGGAACATTTGGAAGGCAGGGCTTTGGATCATGAGCCGGCAGGGGCGCCTGAAACACGGAACCCTTTGAAACCGGGAATTTCTGCACAGGAACCGCGCCGGAGGGATTTCAGATATGGAAATTCCCGGCGTAAGGATTCTGACAGCGGCAATTCTGATACAGAGCGCCACACACAGGGAGAACCCGGACAGGCAGAACGCCGTTCCCGGACACACCAGCACGGCAACAAATACCAGCAGCGTTTCCCGGAGGCGGCAAAAGCCGAGGAACCCCAGGAGAAACCGCCGGAGGCAGCCGAAGGAGAACCAAAACGGCCTTCCAAGCTGGAATTTACCGCTGACGAGCTGCCGCCGGAGACAAAAGATAAAAAGCTGGCCCAGGCAAGGCGGAAAGCGGAGCGGACCACGGAAAATCTGGAACAGGCGGAAAAACGTCTGCCTGCCCGCCGCAAGCTGCGGATGGAAACATCTTCTGATCCTGATACGGGCAAGGCTAAAAAACACCTGAAATTTGAAAAGAAGGTGAAATCCCAGCAGGCTCATGTAAAGGGTCCTGCTCCGATGCACCCGGTAAAGGCCGGCGCAAATATGGCTATCGGCTACGCCCATAAAAAAATATATCAGGCGGAGGAAGAAAATGTCGGCATTAAGGCGGCCCACCGCACCGAGCTTGTAAGCGAGTCAGGGCTGCGTATGGCATATCACAGACATAAGACCGCACCATACCGCAGGGTGGCAAAATTGCAGCAGAAATCGGCGAAAGCCAATGCCCGGCTTGCCTACCGGCAGACATTACAGCACAACCCGGAGCTTAAGAAAAATCTTCTTGCCCGGATGTGGCAGAAACAGAAGATAAAACGCCAGTATGCCAAAGCAGCCAGAGAAGCGAAAAAAACGGGAAAGCGTGCAAAGGACACCGCCGTTACCACGGAAAAGATCGCTGCCGGCGTGGTCCATGCCGGCAGGCGCCACCCGGTCATATGCGGGATCGTGGTCCTGCTCCTTTTGGTATTTTTCCTGATCGCGTCCCTGATTTCTTCCTTTTCCAACCTGGGGACCGGGGGCCTGGGGAGCCTTGCCGCCTCTACTTATCTGGCGGATGATGCGGACATCAACAATGCGGAGCTTATATATACCGAGTGGGAAACGGACCTGCAGATGCAGATCAACCGTGTGGAAACAGACCGGCCCGGTTATGACGAGTACCGCTATAATATCGGCCCCATTGAGCATGACCCTTATGTTTTGATGGGGTATCTCACCTCTGCGTATCAGGATTTCACCTATGCGCAGATTGAAAACGTTCTCCGGGAGCTTTTTAACGGGCAGTATTCCCTATCTTTTTCAGAAGTAACGGAAATCCGCTACCGGACAGAGACAAGCATTGACCCGGAGACCGGCGAGGAAACGGAGGAAGAAGTGCCTTATGAGTGGCACATTTTGAATGTAACGCTTGCTTCCATGCCGCTTGAAAACCTGGTGGTTTCACGCATGGACGCAGACCAGAAGGAAATCTGCGAGATTTTATTGCAGACCAAAGGAAACCGGCAGTATGTGAAAAATGTGTTTGGCACGAACTGGCTGCCATATGTCACCAGCTACTACGGCTACCGGGTACACCCCATCAGCGGGGAAAAGAACTACCATACCGGCGTTGACATTGGGATGCCCCAGGGCACGGAGATTTTAGCCGGGCATGACGGCACGGTCACGCTGGCAGGAAACGCGGGCGCCTATGGCCTGTGCGTTGCCATTGAGGGTGAGGCTTATGAGGGTCATTCCCTTACCACCAAATACGGCCACTGTTCGCAAATCTTAGTATCTGCCGGACAGGAAGTAAAGGCCGGGGATGTGATTGCAAAGGTCGGCAGTACCGGAAATTCCACCGGACCGCACCTGCACCTAGAGGTGTTGGTTGACGGCCAGTATATGAATCCATTGTATTTTGCCGATACCGGCGATACCAGCGAGCGGCATCTGCCGGAAGTTCCTGCAGGTGGCGGAGGGAATTATTTTGACTATGATGTACCGCCGGAGGCCCTTGCGGATGAAAAATTTGCGGCTATGCTTGCGGAGGCTGAAAAGTATCTAGGCTATCCGTATGTATGGGGCGGCGCAAGCCCTTCCACTTCCTTTGACTGTTCCGGCTATGTTTCCTGGGTAGTCAATCACTGTGGTGTGGGCTGGAATTTCGGACGCCTGACCGCAGACGGGCTTTTAGGCGTGTGTACGCCTGTATCAAGCGCGGATGCAAGACCCGGCGACCTGATCTTCTTCCAGGGCACCTATAATACCAGCGGCGCAAGCCATGTGGGAATCTATGTGGGTAACGGGATGATGATCCATTGCGGGGACCCGATCTCCTACGCAAATATCAACACAAGCTACTGGCAGCAGCACTTTTATACATTTGGGCGTCTGCCCTGACAGATTGGAGGTAATAAATTGAACCCTAAGATTGAAAGACTGGAGAAAGAGATCGACAAGACTAAAAACAAGATTGCGGAGATGCAGGCCAGGCTCCGCGACCTGGAAAAGCAGAAAACGGAGCTGGAGAATACCGATTATGTGGCGATTGCCCGCAGCTTCCATCTGACGCCCCAGCAGTTGGCCGAATTTCTGAAATCGCAGCAATCCGCCCCGTCCGGGGATGGCACGCTTAAGAAACAGGAGGACATGAATGAGGACTAAAAATATCTCTCTGCTACTGGCGCTTGTGCTTGTCATAAGCGCCATCGCTTTGCCCCTGACGGCTTATGCTACCGGGAACAAAGATACCACACCGCCGGAACTTGCGGCTTCTCTGGACGGCGGCACGCTGAAAATAAAAAGTAGCGACGATCATTCCGGCGTGGAGGCGGTCTTTGTGGACGGGAACCGTATCAACTCCCTAACCAATGGGGCGGCTTCCGTCACATTAAAGGATTATGCCGGCACAGGAAAACAGGTAAGCGTGTACGCCCAGGATTATGCCGGGAACCGCTCAAAGACCGTGAAGTTTGAAAATCCCTATTATGAGGAACCGGCGCCCACGGTACCGCAGAACCAGAGCAGCACGGCGGTAAAACCGGCACAGGCCCAGGCTGTTTCTTCCGGCAGTACTAATAATAACACCCCAAGCAACAATTCCGGCAGTAATGCTTCCGGGAATGGCTCTAATGCAGGTACGAACACGGGCAATAATGCCGGCAGCAATGCAGCGTCCGGCACAAACGGAAATGGCAATAGCTCCAATTCACAGGAGGAAACGGAAACTACTTCTTCTATCCCAGAGGGCGCATTTACCCCGGAAGGTACCGGAACGGTTCTGGAAGAAGCTACCGGCGAGGGTGACGATAAGCAGTTTTATACGATTACCACCGAGGCCGGAAATGTGTTCTATCTGATTATTGACGGAAAAAGGGACGATAACAACGTCTATTTCCTGAACGGCGTTACCGAAGCTGATTTGATGGCCCTGGCGGAAAAGGGCGACGGCAGCGTGAGCGTGATCCCGGCTGCGGAGGTCTGCACCTGTACGGAGAAATGCGAGGCCGGAAAAGTCAATACCGCCTGCCCGGTCTGCAAGAACGACCTGAAGGGCTGCACCGGAAAGGAAAAACCTGCGGAAACAGAGGAACCCGCACAGACCGAACCGCCGAAAAAGGACAATGGCAGCGCCGGCACGATTATCTTCATTATCGTTGCCCTGCTTGCGGTAGGCGGCGTTGGTTATTATGTGAAGATCATCCGTCCGAAGCAGCAGGCAGAGGATGAAGAAGATTTCGAGGATGACGGCTACGGCGAAGGCTTTGACCCGGATGAAGCCTATGGGGAACCGGAATATCTCTCCGAAGATGATTTTGACGACAGGATTGATAATGGACAGGAGGACAGCGAGTAAAGCTGTCCTTTACTATTTTAAGAAAGCGAGGATATTTCATGGAGAAAACAAATACCCATTACCGCAGCGGCGTAAAGCGACTGCTGGCATTTCTACTTTGCGCAGTATGCGTCTTTGGGCTCATCCCTACGCAGGCGTTCGCGTTTTCACTGGGACAGAAAGCAAGTTCTTGGCTGGGCGATCAATATGTAGGGTCTGACGGGCAGCATTATTATGCGCCGGCGCCTTACACCTACCTTGTTTACAATTCTGATGGAACGATGGATGTGCGCAGCAGTTCCGGGGGCAATGCTTACCGGCACTATATGCTGACAGCTTCGGACGGGAGCAGCCAGCAGGTGTATTGCGTGGAAAGCGGCATTGCCTATAACACTTCTGACAATACCTATACATCGGAAAGCGGCACCAACAGCAATTACTTAAATCTGCTCCCTTCCGAGGCAAGACGGGGGATCACCCTCACGGCGATCTACGGCTGGAAGCCCGGCGCTTCCCTCCCTGTGTCCGGCATTAACGAGGACGATTATAAAATGGCGACACAGATTATCCTCTGGGAATACCAGCAGCAGCTCCGGAGCGACCCTTACAGCCGTCATGGAAACGGCCACGCCTCCGCAGACCAGTATTACAGCGTGGTTTCCGGACGTCCTGCGGAAAAAGCCTACAACTGGATTCTTTCACAGGTTGCTTCCCATTCCACGGTTCCCTCCTTTACTTCCACGAAGAAAAGCGAAGCCCCGGAGCTGGAACTGAAATGGGACACGGAGAAAAAAGTCTATACCCTGACTGTCACTGACACCAATAACCTGAAAATCAATCTGGAAACCTTGAAAGGCAGCGGCGTTTCCGTCACAAGAAACGGGAACAAGTACACGTTCACCAGCAAGAACATGATTATGAACCCTGTCACCTTTGAATTCCGAAAGGATATTCCGGTTGCCAATGATATGCTGATCTGGGGCAGGCCGGGCTACCAGACCATGATGACCGGCGCCAGCGACCCAGTTTCCTTTTTTGTGAAGATCAAGACCGAAACCTACGGCACCGCAAAGATTGTCAAGACCAGCGAGGACGGCATTGTGTCCGGGATTCCTTTCCGTATCTCCGGCACGGACATTCTGGGAAATAAAGTGGATGAAACTGTAACTACGGGAGACAACGGGCAGATCAAAGAAAAGCTGCTGCCCGGCACCTATCTGGTGAAGGAGCTGCCGGTGGACCGCTATGTGACCCCTTCCGCGCAGTATGTGACGGTTGAGAGCGGTCAGACGGCCTCCGTCCATTTCAGCAATATCCTGAAGAAATTCCGCGTCCATGTGATTAAGAGCGACGCAGATACCGGCACCGCCCAGGGCGACGCGACCCTTGCCGGGGCGACTTATGGAATTTACAACAATGGCGAGCTGGTGGACACCTATACCACCGGGCCGGACGGCAGCTTTATGACCCGGTACTATGTCTGCGGCGATAACTGGACTGTGTGGGAGATCGAGCCGAGCACCGGTTATCTCTTAAACGATACGGTCTATGAGGTGGGCGCTTCCCCGACCTTGTATGAAGTGGAACTGAATACCACCGAGAACCAGGTGACAGAAACCGTTATTTACGGAAATATACAGCTTGTGAAGCATACGGACGATCTGGACCCGGATGTGCCTGGGGATGAAAATACGGACGAACCCAATGAGGGCGTGATTGAGCGCCCGGAGGCCGGCGCGGTCTTTGAGGTCTACTTAAAAGCGGCAGGCAGCTATGACGCGGCAAAGGAAAGCGAGCGTGACCTGCTCACCACCGACGGGGACGGCTTCGCAGCCTCTAAAATGCTCCCCTACGGACATTACACGGTGCACCAGATTTCCGGCGAGGAAGGGAAAGCATTTATCCCGGATTTTACGGTCTTTGTTTCTTCCAATGGACAGACTTACAGCTATATCCTGAATAACCGTACCATCACGGCACGGCTGAAAGTGGAGAAATGCGACGCGGAGACCGGTAATATTATCCCCATAGCCGGCACAGGCTTCCAGATCAAGGACCTCTCCACCGGGGAACTTGTCACACAGGATATTTACTATCCGAACCCGGAAACCCTTGATACCTTCTATGTTTCGGATGAAGGCTGGCTGATGCTGCCGGAGCCTTTACACACCGGAGATTATGAGCTTTACGAGGTGGCGGCGCCTTATGGATATGTATTATCCAGTGAACCGGTGCCGTTTACCATTGACGGCAGCGAGGCCGTTGTTACGGTCACACAGTACAATATGCCGCAGAAGGGGCAGCTTACCATCACCAAGACCGGTGAGGTATTTGCTTCCGTCCAGGAGAACGATGGCCTGTACCAGCCGGTGTATGAAGTTATGGGGCTTCCCGGTGCGGTCTATGACGTGATCGCGGATGAAGAAATTTATACCGGCGACGGTACGCTCAGGGCGGCAAAAGATACCGTTGTGGAGACCCTTACCACCGGGGAAGATGGAATGGCGCAGAGCGGGCTTTTGTATCTGGGGCACTACCGTCTGGAAGAACGCCAGGCGCCGGAGGGGATGGTCTTAAACACCCAGCCGGAATATGTGGAGCTTATCTACGCAGGGGAAACCGTGGAAGTAACGCAGACCGCCATCGGACTTTATGACGAGCGCCAGAAAGTGGCTGTGAGCCTGCTTAAAGCGTTGGAAACGGACGAACTGTTTGGGCTTGGCATGAATGAGGAATACAAAGATATTTCTTTCGGGCTGTATGCTTCCGCAGACCTGACGGCCCTTGACGGCAGCGTGATCCCGGCAGGCGGGCTTTTAGAGGTGGTTTCTGTTTCTGCAAATGAGGCGGGCGGCTATGGCGCTTCCTTTGCCTCCGACCTGCCTTTTGGTAGCTACTATGTGAAAGAACGCACCACAAACAGCGCCTATATCCTCTCTGATACGGAATATCCGGTTGTCTTTGAGTATGCAGGCCAGGAGGCGGCGCTGGTGCAGATTCTTGTGAATGAGGGCGAGGCTGTTTCCAACGACCTGCTGCGCGGGCGTGTGGACGGCGTGAAAGTCGGTGAAAACCCGGAGGGCGGCGAAAATGTGAAGCTGGCCGGCGCGATTATAGGACTGTTTCAGCCTGATACGGAAGAATTTACCGAAGAAAACGCCCTGATTACTGTTACCACTGCCGAGGATGGCAGTTTTTCTTTTGAGAATATTCCTTACGGCCACTGGATCGTAAAGGAAATTTCCTCTCCGGCGCTTTATACGGTAAGCCCTGAACAGCACCATATCTATATCGGTGTGGACGGCCAGAGAATTGAGATTAAGGTGGAAAACACCCTGATCCGCGGCAGCGTGCAGGTGATGAAAACCGAAGCCGTGGACGAGCCTTCTTCTGTGGAGAAGGAGGACAAAGAGAATAACACCTTCCTGCGTTTCCTCTCCGGCGCAGTATTCGATCTGTATGAGGACGCCAACGGCAACAAGGAATTTGATTCCGAAGATACGAAGATCGGCACGCTGAAAGAATCGGATGCGGGCTACCACACAGCGGAAAATCTTCTGGCTAAAGGTTATTTTGTGAAAGAATCAAAAGCGCCGGAGGGCTATCAGCTTGACGAAAACGCCTACTATTTTGAGATTACCGAGGACGGCCAGGTGGCGGTTGTGGAAAACGGCGAGGCCGGACGGGGCTTTACCAATGAGGCGTACCGCGGAAATTTGAAGATTACAAAGGATTCCAGCGACGGGCGCAAGGATGGGTTTGCTTTTGAGGTTAAGAGTGCGGACGGCTCCTACTGTGAAACCTTTACCTCCCCAAAATCCGGCGTGATTGAGGTCAAAGGGCTGCGCGTTGGCATTTATACCGTAACGGAAATCTCTAACCGGGCAAGCAGGGACTATATCATTCCTGACGCAGCCACGGTGGAGATCAAGGCGGATGAAACAGCTACGGTCCAGTTCTTCAATGAAAAACCGGAGAAGCCGGAGGAACCGAAAACGCCTGAAAATCCGAAGGAGCCGGAGAAACCGAAAACACCTTCCACCCCTTCTAATCCAACAACCCCAACTAATCCGGAAAAGACGGTACCGCAGACCGGGGATGATAATTTCATTTTCCTGTATGGCGGGTTTCTGGCGCTGGCTGTGATGGTTGGCGGGCTGTTTACGGTATGCAGGTGCAGAAAAGGGAGGTCCAGGGAGATTTCCCCGAAAACAAAAGCTGCCAACGTTGCAGTAATTTCCCTCTGTGCGGTGCTGGCTCTCGGCAGCGGGTTCCTGATGATTCGCGACCTTAGCCAGTATTCAGAGAGCGCCGGAGTCTATGAGGACATTGCTACCAATGTAAAGCTGCCGGAGCAGACCGTAGCGCCGGAGGACGATAACACGGAAACGGAATCTGCCGAGGAGAACCCTTCTGTGGTTCTCCCCGCAGTGGATTTTGAAGCTCTTTGGGAAACCGGGCCGGACATCATCGGCTGGCTCAATCTTCCTGATACGGCCATTAACTACCCGGTGACGCAGACAGATGATAACGAGTATTATCTGCGCCATCTGTATGACGGTACCTATAATAAGACGGGCTGCCTGTTTGCAGACTATGAAAATAAGAAGGATTTTTCGGACCGCAATACCATTATCTACGGCCACAACATGCGGGACGGCTCCATGTTCGCCACGCTGAATGAGTATAACGAACAGAGTTATTTTGACGGACACCCGCAGATGTACCTTGTCACCCCTGGCGGCGGCTATGTCGTGGAGATTTTCACGGCATTTGTGGCAAGCCCCGGAGAGTCCAGCAGCGACACCTCCCCCTGGAGGCTTGGCTTTAAGGATGACGGGGCCTACACCACATGGCTTTCTGAAATGGCGGATCGGTCTGTCATTGAAACCGATGTTACGGTGACTTCCAGTGATAAGGTGCTGACCCTTTCCACCTGTACGCCCGGAGGCAAGAGCCGCTTTATCGTCATGGGAAAGCTGGCGGCTGTAAACGATTAACAAGAATATTGGAAACCGGTGCGGGGGCTGTCTGCTCCCGCACCTGCTATTTAGGAGGATTTTTCTATGGTGAATGCCATTATTTCAATACCCGGCTACGTCCATCTGTACCGCTCCCTTTTGCGGTTCTATGATATGCCGGAAAATGAGGTCCGGGAAATGCTCTATCTTCTGAACACGGCAAACCTGGACTGCTATGAATATTACCACCCGGAACGTGATGTGATCCAAAGCGGGCCGGTAGCTTTTAGCGGCTGGCTGGAGCATAAGGACTGCCGCCCTTACCGGACGGAGGTACAGCTTTATAAATCCCTGCTGTTCTTAAAGCGCAGCATTGACCGGGATTTGGTCGTGACCTCACAGCGGGAGGCGCTGCAGACCCTGCGGTGTATTATCTCCAACCTGGAATACCGCTTCTATAAAGCGTATGGCATGGAGTTTGAGGACAAGCGGACCGTGTACGGGGAATGTACCTACCACATGGTACCCAGGGAGGACGAGCCCAGCGTGTGCCTGATGCATGACTGGATTTACCTTCCCAGCGCATAATGCCGAGAACTTTATACAAATTTGTCCCGGATAATAGATAAAATTCAGGACAGTTCATTTTCAAAGGAGGGATGCCATATCACACAAAATGAAGTCAATGCTGCCTTTGACGAGCAGGTGGCTTTATGCAGGGAAATCCTGCAACGAAAGACCAAAGAATACACCGGGGACGATACGGATCGGCTGGGGGCTTTTAAGACGGCGGCAGCTTTGCAGCACGCTACGCCGGAGCGCGCCCTTGCCGGGATGCTGGCGAAGCATATCGTCTCCCTGTATGACATGTGCTTTGATGGTGATACGGATTACGATATAAGCACATGGAACGAAAAGATCACAGACAGTCTTAACTATCTGTTTTTACTGAAAGCCATTGTAAAGGAGGGACATACCAATCAACCGAATTGAAGTAAAAATATTAAACTGTCAGGCGGTTGCAGAGGCCGAGAAAAACATGGTCTTTGCAGCGCGTCTCACGCAAAGGGGGCACCGGATTTCCACAATGGATGATCTGATGGCCCTTTATGAAAAATCATTCAGCGAGAATACCGTTGCGGCAATCGGAAATCTCCCGCACCCCACGATCCAAAAATTTGCGGTAATCACCGTGGCCGTTGTGGGGGCAAGCCGGCGTTTTCTGGCACAGATCACCAGACATCAGAATGAAGTAAAGTTTATGAGCGCGTCCTTACAATACAGCAATTATGCGGGGCAGGCGGATTTTGCCGTACCCTATGAGATTCTGACCGCCCCGGCTGCGATCCGGGAACTGTACTTAAAAAGCTGTCACGAAGGTATGGACTGTTACGGAAAGCTGTGTGCCGAGGGAATCGGCCATGACGCGGCAGGCTATGCGACACCTCAGGGACTTCGGAATGTGCTGATTATCAGCGCCACGCCCTATCAGTGGAAACATATCATCGGCCAGCGGGTATGCCGGCGCAATACGGACGAAACCCGGATCGTGCTCCTGAAAATCTGGCAGGAGCTTTATACACTCAGCCCGGCGCTGTTTTCCCCCGGTCTTACAGGACCGTTCTGCCAGCGGGACAAATGCCTGGAGGGGAAAATGACCTGCGGCAGAAAAATAGACACGGATATGACGCCGGAGGATCTTCTGAAAGCGGACTATCCGGCACTTTCGGAAGGAGACGATGCATGAAGATCAAATTGATTGATTTTGGCGTGCCGGAGGGCCGCCGCCCTTTCCGTCCGCATGAGAACGATGCCGGCGCGGATGTTTATATGCCCTATGACTGTACGTTGCAGCCAGGCGAGATCGCAAAGGTTCCTCTTGGATTTGGGATTGAAGTGCCGGACGGATATGCAGGGTATGTGTTTCCACGCACCAGCATGGCGGTAAAAGGGCTGGTCTGTGAGCTGCCGCCAGTAGATTCCGGCTACCGTGGGGAAATCCATGCGATTATCAGTAATGTAAGCAACAAACCGCAGGAACTTTCCAAAGGAACGCGGATAGGCCAGCTTGTAATTACTCCTGTTGTGATTGCAGATTTTGTAACGGATTTGGGCGCGGAGCGCGGAACCGGAGGCTTTGGGAGTACCGGTGTATAAATCAGGATAAATATAGAGCGTTTCCAGACTTAATTTAGGACAGTATGGGAAATAATAAGAAAAAAGCGGTCATTTTCCGTGACCGCTTTACCTCTTGCTGTTCAATTCTTTCATAATGCCGAGGATATATGTCATTGATTTGGAATCCAGTTTCTTTGCCTCTGCAATAAATTCCTGCAAGGTTTCTGGATAAAGGTTTTCTTCGTCAAAGAATTCCTTCGGCGTTACGCCGAGATATTCGCAGATATAAAAGAAGGACTGCATGGCAGGAAGTGATTTTTTGTTTTCGATGTTATTGATGTAGTTGTTCGCTTGCCCCAACGACAATGACATGTCGCGTGCAGATACACCCTTTTGTAATCTCAGCTTTGCCAGGCGTTCTGGGACGAATTCTTCATACATCACCCTCACCTCCCATTCTGTAATAGATTGTACCTCACACAGATGCATTATTCACAAATTTAAAAGGGGTGTTTGCGTTGACTTGAAAAAATAAACCTATTATAATGGTGATAGATACAAAATTAAATCTATTAAACGGAGGAACCTAATGGAAGAAAAGACCTGTTGTGTCACAGGACACAGAGATATACCGGATGAACAGATAGACGCGGTAAAATATGCTTTGCGGCGTGAAATTGTAAAGGCGGTTTCGGATGGTTATACCGGATTTATGACCGGATTTGCCAATGGTGCGGATCAATACTTTGCGGAAATTGTAGTGATTCTGCAAAAGGATTTCCCTGAGCTGCGGTTGATTGCGGTGCTTCCATACCGGAAACGGATGGACAGTCTGTGCCAGAAGGAACATACAAACGCCCTTCTGGATGCCTGTGCAGAGGTTCTCATAATTCAGGAAGAATACAGGCCCAACGTTTATGCCAAACGCAGCCGCTACATGGTGGAACATTCAGACCGTGTAATTGCTGTATATGACGGACGGGAAAAAGGCGGTACAGTTAAGACGATCCGCTTTGCTCACCAATTTCGGAAGGAACTGCGGGAAATACCCATAGGATTAATCTTGGACAAAAACGGGACAAATCTTGGACAAAACCGGAAATGAAAAAGTGGAGATACAGGCTGCTCTATGGTATAATGAATGTTCAACCGTGAAGGCCAGTGACAAATTCGGTTGGACTTACAGAGAATTATAGATAACCTTTTGTGGAAATGGGAAACCATAGTTTGAAAGGAGTATTTGCATGAAACATGTATGTATGCTTATATCGGTGGCCGACATTAACGCCGCAAGAAAATTTTATGAGGATTTGTTTGGATTAGAGGTGTTCCAGGATTATGGCAGAAACATTGCTTTTACCTGCGGCCTGGCATTGCAGCAGGATTTTGACTGGCTTGTGAATCTGCCAAAAGAAAAGGGTTTAAAGAAATCCAACAATGCGGAAATCATCTTTGAGGAACAGGACTTTGACGGATTCCTAAACAAGCTGAAAGAATACCCGGATATTGAATACCTGGGAGAAGTGATTGAACATAGCTGGGGCCAGCGGGTAATCCGGTTTTACGATTTGGACGGGCATATCATAGAGGTCGGCGAGGATATGAAAATGGTGATAAAGCGTTTCCTTGATTCCGGCATGACAATGGAAGAAGTCTCTGTGAAAATGGACGCTTCTATTGAGGATTTGATGAAACTTCTAAACAGCTAATACCTGATGGACGAATAAACAAATCGAAAGTTATGGAGGTGTCCCATGAAACGAGAATTAGGAATTGCCAGATGTGGCCTTGCATGTTGTTTATGCTCAGAAAATGTTGAGTGTAATGGATGTGGTTCAAACGGTTGCCCAGATAATGATTCTTGTGAGAATAAAAAATGTTCGATTGCAAAAAGGTTGACACATTGTTATAAGTGTGAAGAAAATTGTAAAAAAGGATTATTGGGTAAGATTAAACCATACACATTTACTTTATTTGCTAAAAAATATGGAGAAGAAAAGCTTTTGGACTGTTTAGAGAGAAATGAGAAAAATGGAGTTTTGTATCATAGAGCTGGCGTAAATGGAGATTATGATGATTTTGATGATGTAGAGCAGTTAATGAATTTTATCTTGACAGGAGTGAGATAAGTTTCAGGTTGTATTGTGAACGATAAATCGGAATTTGATGGAGGAAAAAGTAATGGCAAAAGAAAAGGGTTCGTTCAAAGAGTTTCTATCGGCAGTTGCACCAGAATATCAAGCCTTTGTCGAGAAACTTAATAACAAACTTATTGAACAAGGCTGTGACCTTGTAATCAAGAAAGCAAAGAGCGGTTATGCTGCTTCATACCAACTAGAGAAGAGAACTGTAATGAATTGGGTGTTTCGGAAGTCGGGTGTTTTGGCACGCATTTACGGAGACAATGCTGGCAAGTATGAGGATATAATCGCTACTTTGCCTGCTGAAATGCAAAAGAAAATGACTACTTCTCGTGACTGTAAGAGACTTATTGACCCTACTGCTTGTAGCGATACCTGTGTTAAAGGTTTTGTTTATACATTGAATGGCGATACACATAAAAAATGCCGTAATGACGGAATGTTCTTCCTACTGACAAACGAAACAGCGGAGCATATAGCTGGGCTGGTCTGTGCAGAGGTTACTGTGCGTAAGTCGGCTTCATAGCAACAGAATAGTTAAGTTCGATAAATCCCAGTTTGTGGAGTAGCTATGTAGAAAGGTAAATCAAAATTTTTATTAGGAGGTACATATCTATGAAGGATAGGATTGCATACTGTGGGCTGGATTGTGAAAAATGCGACGCTTACCTTGCAACAATCAATGATGATCAGGCGTTGCGTGAAAAAACTGCGAAGCTATGGGCTGAGTTAAATAATGCTCCCATTTTACCTGAACATATCAACTGTGAGGGATGTCGGGTTGATGGAATTAAAACTGTATTCTGCGATAGTCTTTGCGGAATTCGCCAGTGCGCATTGAAAAAAGGTGTGACGACATGCGGTGACTGTCCAAACATGGAAAGCTGTCAGACTGTTGGAGAGATTATCTCAAATAACCCCGATGCTCTAAAAAACCTGAGGGGATAGGCTGCATATCAGTTTGACAACTTACAGTCTGTCGGAACTTTGAACAGAGAGCAAACCGTGATTCAGAGAGAGAATAATTTAATGAAACAATTTAGTCGAGAAGCCGAACAGATAATGATTGAACGCTTTGGAAAAGACACAATTATAGCATTGGCAACAACAGAAAATGAAATGCCTTATGTGCGATATGTAAATGCTTATTACGAAGATGGTGCATTTTACATTATTACATATGCACTCTCGAATAAAATGAAACATATAAAGGGGAATCCTGTTGTTGCAATCGCTGGCGAGTGGTTTACAGCGCATGGAAAAGGCGCTAGCCTGGGTTATTTCAGAAAAAAAGAAAACTGTGTGATTGCTGAAAAGCTGAAAAAAGTCTTTGCTGAATGGATTGATAACGGTCATACTGATTTTAACGATGAAAACACCATCATTCTGCGTGTGGAATTAACAGATGGCCTGTTGCTCTTGCATGGTACAAGATATGAATTTTAAATTTTCAAATTTCCTACAGTGTTAGGTCAAGTATTATTATAGCTTATCCTAACCATTTGCAGGTAGGCTGTTTAAGGAGGTTCCATGAAAGGATTTAACCGGAAAAATCAATTATTTTCCCTTTGCGGTTTGAATTGCGGGCTTTGCCCCATGTTCTTGAATAAAAACTGCCCCGGCTGCGGCGGCGGTGAGGGGAACCAATCCTGCAAAATTGCAAGGTGCAGTATGGAACATGGCAGTGTTGAATATTGTTTCCAATGCAGCGAATACCCCTGTGAAAAATACGGTCATATTGACGATTTTGATTCATTTATAACACACCGAAACCGAAAATCTGATATGGAAAAGGCCAAACGATTCGGGATAGATGCTTATAATGCAGAGCAGGCGGAGAAGGCCGACATTCTGGAGGTTTTATTATCCAATTATAATGATGGCCGTAAAAAGACACTCTTTTGTGTAGCCGTCAACCTGCTGGAACTGCAAGAGCTGCAAACGGTACTTAGAGAAATGGATCGTAAACCTGATATGGAAACAATGACGCTCAAAGAAAAAAGCGCATTTGTTGCTGGATTACTGCAGGATGCAGCGGCAGCGAAAAATATCGATTTAAAACTTCATAAGAAAAAGGGATAATTTGAATATGCTATGATTTTTACACATGAATCAATGCTTATAGATCATCTAATCTTCCCTTCCCCCAAATAAACTTTCTCGCAGCAAGCTGCGGAGAATTAAACCCTATTTTGGATTAAATATTTTTGAAACTGCGCCACATATTTTTAGTGGTGCCTTTTCTTTGTAATAAAACGCAAAGGTGTTGAAGGCCTTTGCGTTTTTTATTAACCAAGCTCAATAAGGAGGCGATTTTTATGTGGAACATGATTACACACTTTCTTACATTCACCGGAGGAATGTCTGCCGGCGTTGTGCTGATATGTCTTTTGCAGACAGGAAAGCAGGCGGACGAAGAATTTGAAGATATGCAAAGGAGGTCTGAACATTGAACTTAGTAATTGCGGAAAAGCCCTCCGTCGCCATGTCACTGGCGGCGGTTCTGGGTGCGAATGAGAAAAAAGACGGCTACATGGAGGGCGGCGGCTACATGGTGAGCTGGTGCGTAGGACACCTGCTGGAACTAGCACAGCCGGAGGCTTATGGGGAACAGTATGCCAGATGGCGCTATGGTGATCTGCCGCTCCTGCCGGAAACATGGAAATATGAAGTGCCGAAGGACAAGAAAAAGCAGCTTGACCTTCTGTGCCGGCTGATGAAAGACAAACGGGTGGACTCCGTGGTATGTGCTACTGATGCCGGACGTGAGGGTGAGCTAATCTTCCGGCTGGTCTACCAGTATGCCGGGTGCAAAAAGCTGATGGAACGCCTCTGGATTTCCAGTTTGGAGGATGCGGCGATCCTTGACGGGTTTGAACACCTGCGTCCTGGCAGCGACTATGATAAGCTCTATGACGCGGCGGTCTGCCGGGCCGGAGCTGATTGGCTGGTCGGCATTAACGCCACCCGGCTTTTCTCTGTCCTGTATGGTGTCACCCTGAACGTGGGGCGTGTCATGTCGCCCACGCTGGCCCTTCTGGTACAGCGGGAGGCGGATATTCAGGCGTTTACGAGCAAGCCCTTTTATGTGCCGGAGATCGCCTGCGGCGGCTTTACTGCCTCCGGCGAAAAGCTGTCTGGGAAAAATGAAGCTGAAAAAATCCGTATGGACTGTGACGGGCAGGCTGCTTCGGTGCTGTCCGTGGAAAAGCAGGTCAAGACGGTGCAGCCGCCCCGCCTGTATGATCTGACAACCTTACAGCGGGAATGCAACCGTATCTATGGCTATACGGCCCAGCAGACCCTTGACTATGTGCAATCCCTCTATGAGAAAAAGCTGGCGACCTATCCCCGGACGGACAGCCAGTATTTGACCGAGGATATGCAGGCAACCGCCGCCTCCCTGGTTCTCTGGCTGCGGGATCATATGCCTTTTGGAAAGGGCTGCGCCGGGGAACCGGATATTAACCGCGTAACGGACGGCAACAAAGTCACCGACCACCATGCCATTATCCCTACGGTGGAGATTGCCCGGACGGATTTATCGGAGCTTCCTTCCGGGGAGCGGGATGTACTGACGCTGATCGCCGCAAGGCTGCTCTCTGCCACGGCCCAGGCGCACCGGTTCGAGGCGGTGACGGCGGTTCTGGACTGCCAGGGTAATTCCTTTACAGCAAAGGGAAAGACGGTATTGCAGGCAGGATGGAAGGAAGTGGAACGCCTCTACCGCATGGGGGTGAAAGAATCCAGACCGGAGGATGACGGGAACACGGATATCCCCCTCCCCATGCTGCAGGAGGGGCAGATATTTGAAACGGTCTCTGCCAGCGTCCGGGAGGGCAAAACCTCCCCGCCGAAGCACTATACGGAGGATTCCCTTCTGGCAGCTATGGAGACCGCCGGCGCCGGGGACATGCCGGAGGACGCAGAGCGCAAGGGATTAGGCACCCCGGCCACCCGTGCGGCCATCCTGGAAAAGCTGGTCTCTGCCGGATTTGTGGACCGGAAGAAAAAGCAGCTTATTCCAACGGAAAAAGGTACGAACCTGATCCTGGTCCTGCCGGACAATATCAAATCGCCTACGCTCACCGCGGAATGGGAATCCATGTTGAAGCAGGTGGAACGCGGCGAGCTGGCTGCAAAATCCTTTATGCAGCAGATTGCGGATATGAGCCGGACGCTGGTAAAGGAGCATACCGCCCCGGAGGAACGTTTTACCGGCCTGTTTCCGGATGCAAAGAATAACGGGCGCAAGGCTGTCGGCACCTGTCCGCGCTGTGGTGCTTCCGTGTATGAAGGTAAAAAAGGGTTCTTTTGTGATAACCAGGACTGTTCCTTTGTACTGTGGAAAGACAATAAATTCTTTTCCGGCAAGAAAAAATCCATAACAAAGTCTGTGGCGGCGGCCCTTCTGAAAGAGGGCCGCGTTTCCATATCCGGGCTTTACAGCGAAAAGACGGGAAAGACCTATGACGCGGTGGTGCTGCTGGATGACACAGGCGGTAAATATGTGAATTTTAAGCTGGAATTTCCGGCTAAGAAAGGCAGGGGGAAATGAGCAGACTGCCCTCACGGGAACTGACCAGGCAGGAACGGGCGGCGATCCGAAAGCAGGTGACGGAGCTGTGCGCCAACTATGACAGCCGGGATAAGCTCTGCTGCCCCCTGGACTGCCCCTGTTACATGCTGCACAAATGGTGGACCGGCTCTTTCTGCCGGTATTTTCAGAAGTCGGTGCTGCCTGTGGACCCGGCGCTGGAATCTGCCATTACCGGAGAGGACACTTCCCTGAAACAGAAGACCTGCCCGGTCTGCGGGAGTGCCTATCTGCCTACCACCAGCCAGGCTTATTGTTCGGATTCCTGCCGCGCTTTTGCCAGACGGAAATCCGAGCGGGAACGCAAGCGCCGGATTAGGAAAAATTAAGGGTGATATGTCCGCAGCTTAACCCAAAAGAGGCTTGCTTTTCAAGGCTTTCGGGACTTGGTTTGAGGGGCGGCTGTATAAGAATACTCTGGCGCCCCGAAACGGGTCTAAGTTGCGGACAAATCAATGGACGGGAGGGATGCGGATAGAAAAGACAGCGGTTACAAAAGAGCTTATGCGGATTGATACCAGGATGCAGATGATTGATATGCAGCAGATTGATAACCGGCGCTTTATGTATAACCCGAAAATCGGCATATTGGTCTTAGGTTATCAGTATGCAACTACAAGCACATTGATTTCCAGCCATGCCAACGAACTGGCCGATGCTGGAATTACAAAAGGCTATGATGATTTTGTCCGGGGCTGGATTGGAACCGGCGGGGATTATCCCAAAGGGGTGATCCACTTTGCGCCCTGTGTAGACGAAAGAAATATCAAGCTGTTTAACCAGGCGTTCGATACGCTGGAAATGTTCAAGGAAAACGGCGCACTGGAGGGCACGGTGGTCCGTGGCTTCGGGGAACGCTGGGAGCAGCCGTTATCCGATATTTTTACGGATATGCGGGAACCGGGGCAGAAACCCTCTGTCCGCAGGCAGCTAAAGAAACAGCCGGAGGCAAAAGCCGGCCGGCAGAAACTCAATCATCAACAGGAACGATAGGAGGCGGTTTATTTGAATATCAATACGATCACAACCGATGACCTGCGGCACATGGAGGGCAAAGACGGCCTGATCCTGCAGGGCTGCGGCGGGGATTTGAAGGAATGGGTGGACGGGATCAATGAGATGTTCACCGAGGCGGGGATTTTGAAGGACGGCAGTAAATTTGAGGATGTTTCCACTTTCCAGTATGGGGAGCTTACCTGTCTGCTCTATCCTTTCGAGGATGTAAAGCTGGACATCGGGAAACTTGCCATGTGGCGTTTGCAGACCCATGAGAATTTTGGGGGCACCTGGCTGTCCGATTTTGTACCGAACCGGTTAGGCGGCTTTATCGGGGAACCTTCGCCGGAGCCGGAAAAACCAGATTGTGCGCTGATCGGCCAGGACGGCAATATCTTTAATCTGGTAGGCATTGCTACCCGTACCCTGCGGGAGCATGACCTGAAGGACCAGGCGAAGGAAATGAAGGACCGGGTGTTTGCTTGCGGCAGTTACGGGGAGGCGCTTTGTATCATTGGCGAGTATGTCAATATCACGGATTCCGAAGCGGAGTCGGAGCACAGACCCTCCCTCCGGCAGCAGATAAAAGAGGCAAAGCACACGGAGACGCCCCAAAAACAGAAACCATCAAAACAGCAGGAACGATAAGGAGGATCAGAATGGGAAAAGAAACAACCTACGGCGTATGGGCGGTGCGCAGCGGCGCTTCTATCTTCGGCCATGCCGAGGCATGGTGCAAGGAGAATGGAAAACCTTTAGAATTTGATACCCGCGAGACTGCGGAGGCTTACGCCAGGGAAATGAACAGCAAAACTACCTCCAATGTCCATTATTACGCACAGGAGAAAGAACCGGAGCCGGGCGCGGTAAGAAAGACTTCCGCGCAGGCACAGCCGGATTTGGATGCCCGCACCCATGAGGAAGTGACACCGAGAAATGACGGGGCAGAAAAGCAGAACGAGATTCCCGGCAGACAGATCATGCCGGAGGCGGACCCATTGGTGGAAATCCGCTCTGCGGTCCACAGCAACTATGCGGGCATGGTCGCCATGCTGGGTGCGGATAACCGGGTGTACCTGGGGCGTGAGGAACGCTGCCACTACCAGGATATGCAGGCGTCTTATTATGACAATCAGGACGGCTCCCTGTGCTTTGTCTGCGACCAGCCGGATATGTACTATTTTCTCTATGGGGAGGGCTGGGCGCATACCCAGGCGGAAATGCTGGAGCGCGGCCTTACCCTGCGCCAGTATGAGGAATTTGCAAGGCTTCGGGACGGCGTGCTTTCACAGTTTACACCGAGCCGGGAAATCCTGTTCGCCGGGCAGCCTTTCCAGCCGCCGGAGAGCTATCTGCGTAATGCGGAACTCTACGAGGAAGGACAGACCGGAAACTACAATATGCTGGATGGCAGGCTCAACAACGAGCCGCCTGTGCGCCCTGACCTGACAGACGGGCAGACTTATGAGGAAATCCGGGAGCTTGCCCCGGAGATGTTGCCGGAAGAAAAAACCTCTCTCATGGAAAAACTGAAAGCAGACCGCCTGGAACATGAGGCCAGGCAGATTGTCCCTCCTGCGCCGGAAAGGGAACGCTGATGGCGGCGGTAAAATTCGAGGGTGTGGATATACTGGACAGTCTGGAGCAGATCATGGAGCTGCACACGCAGCATTATAAGGATGATTTTGACCTGGATAAAGAGCTGATTCCAAAGCTGGCCGTATCGGGAGAACCGGAGGATCGGCGCCTTCTCTGGCTATCGCGGCCCTGCGGCACCTATACCCTGCGGGAATGGGAGGTCTATCTGGAAGGCAGCCATGCAAATAAAGTGTGGAAGTTTTACCATGAACAGACGAAAGACTCGGTTCTTGCCTATGCCCTCTCTATCAAAGAGGTTCAGGACGGAAAAGTGATCGGCAATATTTATACACTGGATTATGGGGCGCATGTGGAGCGGGTAAAGCTGCTGACCTGCCCTATTGGAAAAGTAGCCGTTTTGTTTGAGGACGGAGCCAATATCACAATCCCTTATCAGAACCAGAGGCAGCTTATGAATGAGCTGATGCCGGTACATGGAAGTCCAAAGACGATGACCGAGCTGCCGGAGAACGAGCGGGAACTTGCCGTGATCCTGAAACGGGAACGGCTCAAACGCTCTTACCATGCCACAAACGGTGATATAAAAGAGTATATTGACAGTCTGAAAAAAGGTACCCTGCGTGGAAAGCTCAAAGAGTCTCGGACAGCTGCCGTTTCCGCTCATAAACCGCCTTCCCCTTCCCCAAAAAAGGAGCCGGAACGATGAAAGCCGGGCATAACAAAAAATCCGTCCGGGTGGAATTCGTCATGTCTGAACAGGAGGCAGGGCTGGTAAAGGGTCGCATGGCAGAACTTGGTATTACAAACCTCTCTGCGTATCTGCGCAAGATGGCGGTAGACGGTTATATTATCCATCTGGATATGAGCGACATTCAGGAAATGATACGGCTCCTGCGTATCTGCTCCAATAACTTAAACCAATATACCAGACGTGCCAATGAGACCGGCAGTATTTACGCTGCCGATATGGACGATCTGCGCACCCGCCTGGACAGTTTGTGGGATGGCATGGATAAGCTGCTGCGGGGATTTGCGAACATTTCGTAAACTGGAAGAACCGCTGTTGCTTTTCGTAGACTGGCACGGTAAAATTTTAATGGAGGGGTAAATATGCTTCTCTATGAAAGGAGGCGGACGTATGCGTCTGATTGGCAAATTGTTGGCACTTCCCTTTGTATTGGTTACGGGGATTCTTTATCTGGTGTGCAAATTCCTTGTGGTGATTTCCGGCGCTGTGCTGGGGATTCTATCAGGGATTGTATTTCTGGCGGCGCTGGTGCTGTTCTTCACTGCCGGGTTCTGGCCGGGGCTTTCATGGCTGGTGATTGCGTTTCTGATCAGCCCCTACGGTCTGCCAATGGCTGCGGCCTGGTTGGTGGGGATCATCGGCGGTGCAAACAGCGCATTAAAGGATTCTGTATTTGGTTAAACAGTTTCGGCGGGGCGCATTGGCAGCCCCGCCCTTTTTCTATAATATGACTGTCGGCTATGGCAGCTTTTTGATTGGAGGAATTTCATTGAAAGATACAACGCCAATTTATTTTCATTCTGCCACCTATGCGCATGAGCATGGGGAACTAAATCAGTACTACACTTCCCACAAAGCAAACATTGCGTGTAAGGAGGCAATCGAACAGGCCATTGCGGATAACTACCGGGATAACTGTTTAGGTTCCGCATGTGTGCAGCAGGTCTTACAGCAATTTGATCCTGGTCGGATTTTCTATGTGCTTGCCAATACGGTCCGGCAGAAAGATTACGACGGGCGCATTTCACGGGACAATAAGGCATGGGCGCAAACGGTCCCGGTCTGTGAGGATAAGGACGGTTTCGGATATGACCAGAATGTTTACTTTGTTGTAGACCGCAGCCATACAGGGCTGATGGATTTATTTCTCACCCAGGCAAGACGGGAGTATGCGCTGGCACAGGAGAAACCTTCTGTCCGTGACAGCCTGAATAAAAGCGCCGGGCAGCAGGCGGCGCACAGTGATAAACCGAAAATAAAAAAAGAACAAGCGATAACAGGGCCGATTTTGTAGTAAGGGGTGATGGAATGGCAACCACACGGCTCATGCCGCTGCACGTTGGGAAAGGCCGGGATGTTACCACGGCCATAGCGGATATTATTGACTATGTGGAGAATCCGCAGAAAACCGATTTTGGAAAATTCATTTATGGCTATGAGTGCGACACCCGGATTGCTGATGCAGAATTTCTTCTTTCCAAGCGGCAATATACAAACCTGACCGGAAGAAGCCGGGGTGCGGATGATGTGATTGCCTACCATCTCCGTCAGGCGTTTAAGCCCGGCGAGGTCACGCCGGAAGAAGCGAACCAAATCGGGCGGGAACTTGCATTGAAGCTGACAAAAGGTAATAATGCTTTTGTTGTCTGCACCCATGTGGACAAACACCATATCCATAACCACATCATCATAAATTCTACCACGCTGGACTGTCAGAAAAAATTCCGTAACTTCTGGGGCTCTACCTGGGCGATCCGGCGCATGAATGACAAGCTCTGCCTGGAGCATGGGCTTTCTATTGTGGAGAATCCGAAACCCAGCCGGGACCATTACGGCACATGGATGGGAAGTCAGAAACAGCCCTCCCACCAGGAACAGCTACGTTGGGCTATCGACGCAGCTCTGGAAGAAAAGCCGAAGGACTTTGAAGAACTTTTGAAGAAACTGGAGGCGGCTGGGATTGAAGTCAACCGGGAACGAAAGAACCTTCGTTTTCGCCTGTCACCGGAAGATAGATATACCCGGTGTGACACGCTAAAGGACGACTATACCGAGCAAGCCATCAAAGAACGGATCGCCGGCACCCGGACAGCGAAGCCGCGCCGTACCTTTCCCCAAAAGCCTGTTTCCAAAGTCGGGCTGCTGGTGGATATTGAGGCGGCGGTCCGTTCCGGCAAAGGTCCGGGGTATGAACGCTGGGCGAAAGTGTTCAATCTGAAACAGCTCTCTCAGGCGGTGATCTGGCTCAAAGAGCATGGCGATATGAGCTATGAGGACCTGCAGAAAAAATCAGACGCCGCTACCGCCAGCTTCAATGCGCTGTCGGTAAAGATCAAGGAACTGGAATCACAGATGGCTGCCAATGGGGAGCTGCAGAAACAGATCGTAAATTATGCCAAGACGCGGGCAGTCTATGTGGAGTATCGAAAAGCCGGGTACAGCAAAAAATTCCGTGCGGCGCATGAGACGGAAATCCTTCTGCACCAGGCGGCGAAGAAACACTTTGACGAGGTTGGTATTACAAAGCTGCCCTCCGTCAAATCTCTGCGGGAGGAATACGCCGGACTTCTGGAACAAAAACGGAAAGCCTATTCTTCCTATAAGCAGGCCAGAGCTGATATGAAGGAACTCTATAATGTCCGGGCGAATGTGGAGCACCTGCTGGACATTTCCACCGGGCGGGAAACACAGAGGGACACGCAGAAGTCACGGCAATAGTTTTCCTTCTGCTTTTGGTTTTCAGCGTTCCAACGGAACGCGCAGCCATCACCGTAGGTGATGATTTCAGGGGTTTGGGGACATGTCACCAACAAGCATTTTGGCAGGAATACCGGAAACGGATTCCTGCCAAAATACGCAATCTTACGGAAGATTGCATTGCTTGCCATTTAGCGCAACCCTTAAAACACAGGCTATACTGTGACAGCACTCTTTTGATTTGTCAAAAAATGTGTTATAGTAGTATGTATAACAAACACATTTCGGAGGTGATGAAAAATACTTGAAATTACTCGATATTCAATTAAAAATGAATGTCTTACCCCGTGGGTAAAATTTATATGGAAACTTAACGCTGAAAATTCTGATTTTCACTATAAACTTTTGCCAACAGACTGTATTGATATTGTTCTCAATTTGAAAAGCGATATAGTCTATGAAACAGATTCTGGCAAAATTGTTGCGCCACCATTCCACATCAATGGTCTGCGGAGCAAGCCGAGTTTTATTCGCCAAAATGGAGATGCTTTTATTTTTGGAATTTCATTTCACTCATATGGTCTATTTCCATTTGTCCGCAAACCGCTAAAATGCTTACAAGATGAAGTAGTCGATTTGCGAGAGATGTCTTTGGAATTGGAGCAGAAATTTACATCTGCTGTTTCTGGTGCCAATTCGGAAGAAATAATAAAATCTATTGAACATGCTCTTATTAGTGAATTAGTTGCTGACCCCAATTTTCTAAGGGAAGTTCCACTAATTAATGATTACTTAACAATCGCTGATGATGTAACAGTGAAAGATTTTTGTGAGCAACAAGCAATCAACATAAAAACATTTGAAAGAAAAGTCCTCTTTTATACAGGTTTTACACCTAAATTATTACGTAATATTAAACGTTTTCAGATGGCGAGTAATCAACTGTCACACCAAAGAATAACTAATTTGGTTGAAATCGCCTACAACAATAATTTTACAGACCAAACCCATTTTATAAAAGACTTTAGACGCTTTTCTGGCGTGGCTCCCCGTGCATTTCAAATGGAAAAAATATCAGTAAAGGAGAACGTTACATACACCTATTTCTAACAGTCGATTTTTTACTATACCTCCCGTTTTATTTCATGTAGACTATGAAAAAAACAGGAGGTATTTTTTATGTCTATTGCTACTGAAATTGTAACAATGAAAATCGCACCAGATATTACGAAGGAGATGTTTGTAAGCATAGTTGATCAACTCGAAAGGAACTTCCACTCCAAACAAATCGGTTTTATTGATACCGAACTGCTCTACGATGACGAAAGCGGCGATTGGACTATGGTACAGCATTGGGAGACTATGGATCAACTGAAAACAGCTTCTGAAAAAATGTTTCAAGATGCGGAAGCTGCCGCTTTTGTGAAAGCGCTCAATCCTGCGAGTGTCAAAATGAGCATATTGCCGCAAATCAAGGTGTGGGGTAAATAGCAATGAGAAAATTTGAATATCAAGTAGAGGCAGTAACTGGACACTGTTCCTGCGGATATAAAGTTGGTGATGTATTTCATTGTGAGGGAATGAATACTCCTGATGTTCCATTTTGTGGTGGCGCATATATGGCTTTATTTCCAATACAGGTTGCTTTGCACAATGGAGCGACTTTTAACTTTGAGAAAAACCCTAAGTCAAAAAGGAATTTAGCGTGTCCAGATAATGGTTATGTAACTTTCAAATTAACAATGATAGAAGGTTAAGCCTATCTCAATATGCGCGGTTTTATGGGGTGTTATCTATAATCCGAAAGAGAAACAGAATAAAAATATGAGTATGCTATCTGCCGGACGGCGGCAAAAGAAAAAGCCGTCGTTCAGCAGCCCTTTTCTCATGCCTGATTTAATTGCGGCGGCTTTGATTAAACCAGGGCCGCCGTGAAGCTAGAATAGCTATTGCCAAGATAGCGTTAGCTTAAATAAAATACATTATTCTTAACCTGCCATGCACCTGTTAAGTGGGTGCTGCCCCTTGTCCTCAATATTCGCGAGATAGCGCGGCGAGATAAACATTTCGTCGCTTACTTTCTTACGGCCCTCCTTGCGTCCTGTCCGCACTGCTTTTTCGCTGCCTCAAAAGCCTTGAAGTCATACTTTGGTACTGGTCTTTTGGCCATAGTTATTTACCCTATTGCATTTTACTGTTCACCTTTCTTCTTGGATGTGTCTTCATTGTTCTATCAGTTGGCCGAAATAATTCCATATTATTTAGAGCAAAATTCTGCTTGAAGTATCAAAAACTATGGATATAATGGTAGATAGGTGGTGATAAAATGTTTAGAATAGGCGAATTTTCAAAGCTGACACAAGTATCTATCCGTATGCTTCGATATTATGATGAAATGGGGCTTTTGAAGCCCGCAGAGGTTGACAAGTGGACGGGACACCGACTGTATTCGGTGGAGCAAATACCGCGCCTAAATAAAATCCTGTATTTGCGGGATAGTGGACTAAATGTTTCAGAAATCGCGCTTGCCCTGACGATGGACGATAAACCACTTCTTACGCAGCTCGACGAAAAGCGCATAGAGATAGAAAATGCAATACAGGCCGAACGAGAAAAACTGCGGAAGATTGAACTTGCAAAAAGTGAAATACAGGGTGGTAAAGGAGAACTGCACTATAACATCTCCGTTAAGTCGATCCCCTCGTATCAGGTGCTGTCCTTGCGGAAAGCTGTACCAACCTACTATTCCGAGGGCGACTTATGGAAAGAGCTTTCTACTTTTACAGGTGCGCAAAAAATAGAAATAATGAGTAATACATTTTCCATTTATCACGATACTGAATTTCGGGAGACAGATGTTGATATTGAGCTATGCGCTCCGGTAAAGAAAATGGGAAAGGCAAAAGATCCATTTTGTTTCCGCATGACAGAACCAGTCCCGTATATGGCTTGCACAATGGTCTATGGCGATTTTGCAAATATAAAAGGAGCCTACCTTGCCTTTGCCGAATGGCTGCAGAAAAACAGCGAATACAAAATGTCTAACCCTATGCGTCAAATTGTGCATAGAGGCCCGTGGAATGAGAGTAACCCTGAAAAATATTTGATTGAGCTTCAAATACCGCTGGAACACACATGATTGTACAGACTTTGAAATGTCCCGCTAAAAATGCAGGGCATTTTTTATTTTTCCCTGTTGCATCTCACATGATGTGAGGTATTATACTGGATTTACCAACAAAGCAAGGAGGAAAAATATGACCTATCAATTAAAAGCCATTGGCAAAGTAAAGAATGATGAAAACGGCACATTTATTCAGTTAGAGCCGGAGTACATTCCCGGACTGCAGGCCTTAGAGGGTTTCAGCCACATCAATGTCCTTTGGTGGTTCAGCGATTGCGACAACGACGCAGACCGGAATGAATTACAGACAGAACAGCCCTATAAAGGCGCACCCGAAGTCATGGGTGTATTTGCAACACGATCTCCTGCGCGTCCGAACCCTATTGCATTAACAGCGTCTGAAATTATTAACATTGATTTCACCAACGGCATGATTCGTGTTACATTCATTGACGCAAATGACAATACGCCCGTACTTGACTTCAAGCCGTACACTCCGAGTTTTGACAGGGTTGAAACACCCGGTGTTCCCGCATGGTGCAGCGAATGGCCGAAAAGTACAGAAACGTCCGGCTATTTTGATTGGGGACAGGTATTCAAATTTTAAGAGGGGAGTGGCTTATGAAATTACAGGATTTTGTTCAGAATAAACCTGTTCTTGAAACGGAACAACTTATCCTGCGCCCTCTGCGAAAAGAAGATGTTTCAGATTTGAAAGAATGGATGGGTGACAGTTCTATTTATCAGTATTGGGGAAAACGCCCAGGAAAAAGTGATTTAAACCCGGAATTGCTTTTTCAAAAGCCGGAGAAACCAACAAAAAGTTTTCATTGGGGTATTGTTCACAAACAAGATAATAAAGTTATCGGGGATATGTGGGTGTATCTCATTGAAAATGACCGCATGGCAAAAGTAGCATTTCGCCTTTCTCCTGCCTATCAAGGCAACCGACTTATGACAGAAGCGTTGGCGAGAGTAGCTATCTTCTGCTTTGAAGAAACAGAATTGCAGCGTCTTTGGGCTGATGTTCATATCTGTAACATTGCGTCATTCAAAACTCTTGAAAAAGCGGGCTTCAAGCGTGAAGGGCTTATTCGTGAGGGAAAAATGGTAAACATCTACTGCGATTATTATTTATATGGCATGACAAAAGATGATTATATTGAGGCGATGGATAAATCCCAGCACCCCAGCCGGAACAGTCCGTGATCCCCGATATGGGCAAGGATGCTCCAGCCCGGCCTGCTCCGCAGGCTGAGCCCGAAAAAGTGGAGAAATCCCCCGTGCAGGATAAAACGGCGGAGCCGGCAGAAAAGGCTACAAAGCGCCGGGGCTGTCCCCAGGGAGGCAAAGCGGAAAAGGGGCCGGAGCCTCGTAAGAGCCGCCCGGCCAAGGTTGACAAGGCGGCCCTTGACGAGTCCCCGTCCCCCGGCGTGGGGAGTTCCCTAACAAGCATTTTTGCGGACTCTGGCCACGCAAAAATAGCAAGTATGTCCAAACTTGCCCTGCTTGCCGTTTCGTGTTTTACGCACTATAATTACTTTCAAAAAATTTTTCTGATATTCTAAGTCCTTTTTGAAAAAATTGCGTTAATATAAGTAGGACACCAAAACAGGAGGCAATGCAATGAAAGTTTTTACAAAAAAAAGCGCGCTTGCTCTGATAGTTGTTTCCACACTATTATTCAGTTTAGCTGCCTGTGAGGACGACACACCAGAAGTTAAGGTATATTCAGATCGTGTTTATGTAAGCGATCATCTTTTTATTTCAACTGGAGATAGCAGTGATACTCTCCCGGATGGTTACATCTCCATTGGAACAGTAGAAACTTTACTTTCAAAAACAGAACCAGTAGAAAGCAATAACGCTTCAAACTGTTTGGAAGTTGGAAGCGAGTTATATTTACCTGCTGGTATTAATCTTGATGATATGACTTCTTCTATAAAATTATATGGAAAGGATAATACTAATGATGAATATGAAATTTTTTCTTTAATGTTTGTGATTGATTAGAATGTATCTATGCCACAAAAAGAGGGGGAAAGTTATATCACAGAATTTGCACTTATCCAAAAAGCTCAAAAGGGCGATACAGAAGCGTTAGAAAAGCTTATTGACCGATACTATGACAATATTTTTTCGTATTTATTTCGCAAGGTCGGAAGCATAGAACTTGCAGAAGATTTGACCCAGGAAGTTTTTCTACGACTGGTTAAAACACTATCGCGTTATCGTCCTACGGGGAAGTTTTCTAACTATGTATTTACGATTGCAGTAAATGCAGCAAATGATTATTTTAGAAAAAATAAATTATTTATACATGAGGAACTCAATTCAGTAGATATTGATGCAGGGATAGATATTGAGGGGATTTTGATTGAACAAGAACAACACATTCGTTTGAAAGAAGCGTTAGAAAAATTACCTGATATGCAGAAAGATGCAATCCTTCTCCGCTACTTTCACAACATGAAAATTAAGAATATTGCAAAAATAACAGGAACAAATCCATCGACTGTAAAATCACGCATTAGTCAGGGTCTAAATAAATTAAAAATAATATTGTTGGAGGACGAATCCGAGTGAAAGATAATCAATCATTTTACGATTTTATATCCGCTTATCCGATAGTTAAAGCAAAAGATTGTGTCAAGCAAGACACAATCAAGAAAGCGGTAGAATTGTTATCGCAACAGACAAAATATGTAGGTGCAAAGCAAAATTTTGTACTAAATCAATTCAAGAGTATTTCAAAGGTGTTTTGGTTCATACAGTTTATTTGTTTTTTGCTATTCCTCGTAAACTTTACGACTACACAAAGATTAAAAGATATTCAAATACTTTTCCTAACAATAGTCCCGGTAATGACTTTTTATATTCTACCAGAACTATTTAAAACCCAGTTTTATAACATGGAAGAAATAGAGGCGGCCTGTTTTTTTAGCCCGTTCAAAACACTGGCAGTAAAAATGACATTAGTAAGTAGTTGTAACTTTTTAATTATTGGAATTATGTCATTGGCGTTTGGCATTTATCATCAACTTGATATTTTAGAATTGTTGTGCCGTGGACTAATTCCATTTAATATTTCGATTGCTCTAACTATTATAGTCTTTGATTTTATAAAAGTCACTTCGCCGTATGCTATGTTATCTATATCTGCATTTTTAACTTTGGCGTTAATCCAGATGCGTAATTTTTCTTTTCTACTGGATAATACATGGCTGGGTGTTTACTTCGGAAGTGTTCTCTTGATGCTGTTAGCTATTGGAATAATGGTGATCCAGTTCAAACATATGGAGGAGCGTTGTTATGGTGCTTGATATAGATAAAATTAGTAAGCGATATAAAGACAAAATTGCAATTAACCGTTTTTCTGTTTCCTTGCATCCAGGTGTGTATGGTCTCTTGGGACCAAATGGCGCAGGAAAAACAACTCTTATGAGAATAGTCTGCGGACTGACCAGACCGGATAGCGGGAGTATATTTTATGGCGGGAAATCAATTCATGATTTAGGGGAACAATACCGAAAAATTTTAGGATACCTGCCACAAAATTTCGGTTACTATCCGAATTTTACTGTCCAGCGGTATATGGAATATATTGCTTCATTGAAAGGGTTAAATAGGAATTTTAGCAAGCGTAAAATTAGTGAACTTTTAGAAATTGTCGGATTGCAGAAAGCTCCAAAAGCTAAAATTTCTTCCTTATCTGGCGGGATGCGTCAAAGGCTAGGAATTGCTCAATCTATGCTGAATGACCCTGATGTTCTTATTTTGGACGAACCCACGGTGGGGCTCGATCCTACTGAACGTGTGAAATTTAGAAATTTAATCAGCACAATTTCACAGGGAAAAATAACTATTTTGTCCACTCATATTGTTTCAGATGTTTCTTATATTGCCGATGATATTCTTTTAGTCCAGCATGGAGAATTGCAATATTTTGGAGATGTCCAACAACTTACAACAGCAGTTGAAGGGAAAGTTTGGGAGGTGCTTGTTGAAAACCAGCAGGCTAACAAGATCGCACAAGATTATATGGTTAGTAATATGCACCATACTTCGCAAGGCGCTATATTGCGTATTATTTCAGACCACAAGCCCTTTCAGCAAGCGAAAGCAATTACGCCCACTTTGGAGGATGCGTATTTGTTCCACACAGGAGAAAGAGGCGGTGAATTATGAAATTTGAACTGTATAAAATTTTTAAAAAGAAGATTGTTTTAATTTTTATTGGTGTAGGGTTATTATGGCTTTCCATTTCTATATTACTTCCAGTCTTGCAATACAGAACATTTACTGAACAAATGGAGCCTTTGACTGGAATAGAGGCTATTCATTATGATCGGGATTTGCAAAATCTGTATGCTGGACAATATACAGCAGATGAATTTGCACCATTGTATGCAGAATATAAAAAATATATAATAATCCAGACTACCAGCGTTCAGACAATGGGGATGGGTATTCCTTTTCTCTATCGGATCAAAACACTACTCCACTAACCGATGAAGCTTATTATAAATATCTTAATCGGTATGGAGTGATTGCCAAAATTGGCAATCGTGCAAACGCATTACCTTTGTATATAGAAGATGCAAAAATATCTGGAAGTGTGGCAGAACTTTATGAGGGTTCAATAGTTCAGTCATCGGCGGAGGATAATCTTGTACCTCCTGTTGATTTAGAAAATCCTATTGTCCAAAAAGTATTAGGAATGTATGATAACTTGAACACTTCCTTTTATGGCGAATATCTCGATGGCTGGGAGTCGTTTTTTAATACTGTTCCTATATTTTTCCAATACATTGTGGGGTTAATCATTCTTATTGGAGTTTCCCCTATATTTGCCGAGGAAAGACATTCTGGCTCTGACAAAGTGTTACTGACAACACAATACGGAAAAAGCAAGTTAATCCGAGACAAAATTGCGGCTTGCTTCCTATTTGCAACATTTGTTTTTGTCCTTTTTTTTGCTTGTTCTGTATTTGTGTGTATAGCGGCATATGGAACATCCGGCCTAAAGGCCAGTATTCAATTAGTCGCACATTGTACTTTGTCCCCATATAACCTTTCTATTGGCGGTGCACTCATTTTATGGGGACTGTTAGGATGGGGGGCTGCTTTGGTGACTGCGGCTGGAGCATTGCTAATTTCAGCGGCTAGTCCAAATGCTTTTGTGGCGTTTATTCCCTCACTTGTTGGATATATAGTGCCAGTAGTAAGTTTTGCAGAACTGTCCCCTACAATACACCGATTTATGCAACTACTACCGATAAATATAATTGGAGCCATAGATCGCATTTTTAGTATGTCTGATTTCTATAATATTTTTGGTTTACTGGTAGAGAAAAAGATTGTTTGTGTAATTGTATGGGTCATTCTTATTGTATTTTGCGTTGTTTTTTCTTCTTATCTCTTTAGAAGCAAAAAAGCATCAAATTGATTAAGGCTACTTCTGGACAAAGTGGGGCTGTTGACAAAGTGCCTGTTCATTTATTACACGCTGTATTTTCCTAATCAAAAAGCGCATTGCGTGAAAAGCCCGGCAAAAAATAAAATGATATAATTTGAACATCAAATATAGGAGGTGCCGCAATGCACGCATATGAAGCAATCGAACAATCCTTGACTTTTATCGAAGAACACCTGACAAAAGAAATTTCAACGGAAGAACTGGCAAATACTGTCGGTCTGTCCCCCTTTTATTTTCAGCGCTTGTTCAAGCGGCTGGTAAATAAACCGGTTCAGGAATATGTGAAGCTCCGCCGTCTGGCAAACGTTATTGAAAATCTGAAAAGTACCGAACAGAGGATTCTTGACGCTGCTTTGGACTATGGCTTTTCAAGCCATGCGAATTTTACACGGGCTTTCAAGGAAACGTATGGGATTACGCCTGAAAGCTACAGGAGGGATTTACCAATGCTCAATACATTCGACAAGCCGGAAGTTTCTATGAATTACGTTTTGGTAGACGAAGGGGTTCCGCTAGTGGTAGGAAATATCGTCTTGGAAATCCAGAGAAAGACATTGGAAAAACCGGAAATTTATCTCGGCTTAGAAACGGAAGTTCGCATTTCTGAACAAATGCCGGTTGGTGAAAGCACAGGTGTAGATGTGCCAGGACAGCTTTGGAAGCGTTATCATATGGAAAAGGCTTCAATCGAAGCCAATCTAAATACTACTGTAGAAATGGGAATGTCCCATACGGAAGGTACTTCACAAAACCTTTTCACTTATTTTGCAGGCGGCCTTGTTCAAAATATTCCGGATCGGCTACAGGATGGTTTTGTTAAGAGAGAACTCTCGGCAGGAGAATACATCGTTTGCAGAGTCGAAGCAGAAAATTTTGAGGATTTGGTGACGGTCGCTTTAGATCAGGCCAGCAAATACCTTTTTGGTATATGGCTGCCCCACCACAATTTAACCACGGAGCCTTTCTCGGCAGAAAAGTATTATCGTGACGTGGAGGATATGGCTTATATGGAAATTTGGGTTAAGCCCCTGCCGCTGAAAAATAAAAGCTAAGGAGGAATTTATGATGGATTGGAATGCGCTATATTCAAATGAACAACCTCCATCACTGGAGCAAGTCACGGAATACATTAACAATCCGTTATGGACAGATTTTAATAACCGTATTCAGTCTACCTATCGGATTGAACCCTGCATGGAATACAGTCGCTGTTCCATGCAGGCAGGCTGGAATACTAAGTATAAAAAAGGTGGAAAGTCTCTTTGTACGCTCTATCCGATGCAAGGCTATTTTATCGCTCTCGTGGTTGTAGGAAGTCGTGAACTTACGGAGGCAGAGTTTCTTATGCCGCAATGTTCCGACTATGTGCAGACAGTATTCAAAAACACGAAAACCGGTAATGGACAGAAATGGTTGATGCTGGATGTAAGGGATAGAGAAATTATGGATGATGTATTTAGCCTCGTCAATCTCAGAAAGCGTATACCGTCATAACAGGAAATGAAAACGCAATATTCGACAAGCCCTAATGAAGATAATTAGAGTTTATGTAGTGTTTTATTTCATCTCATTTTTCCGTGTTGACAATTTACTGATTTTTTCAAAAAAATATATCAGGGTGACTCCGAAACAATATAGAAAATTATATAACGCTTAAAAGGAACTTTCGGCATAGAGCACAACAACACAACAGGAGTATTAGTTGATGGTAAAAGAATAAATACCCACGCTGACGGAAAGGAGGTGGCGACATGGGAAGTTAGCTGTATTTGATATATCTGAATCTGGCGGCAGAATTGCGGAAAAGCTGCTCGTGTTGTTAAGCGCCCGTCAGCGTCAGGAGTTAGTAAATTATCTTCTCGATTCTCAAAAGCAACAGAAGAATTCTGCCGACAGCCCATTCGCCATTTCCGAAACTAATAGGGGGCAGACAGTCATTGATGAACCGTTTACAGAGATTCGCATGGGTGATTTATACTTCTGCCAAGAGCAGCGACTTGTATATATTGGCGAGCAGGAAATCGAATTAACTGCTAAGGAATTTGACATTCTTGCTTTGTTGATCACCCACCCAAAGCGGGTATTTACTTATGAGTTGATTATGGAATTGGTCTGGAATGAGGATTATTCCTACTATTCCCGTAAAGCCGTCAATAACCATGTGAGTAATCTGCGGAGGAAACTGAAAACTACGCAGGATTCCCCGAACTACATTAAAAGTGTTGTCAGCATTGGTTATAAATTTGAAGTGCCGTAACAAAGGTCGCAAGGTAAGATTCTGCTTGCCCTGTGGCCTTTATTAGATATGGTAGGTGGTGAAGGGACATTAGGGAGAATTTACAGCTTGTGCTGCAAGGGAAAATTATCCCGAATTATTTTTCCCAAAATAGAAATTATAGGAAATTGACAATGTAAATGTCTAAAAAGTTATCCCGAATATTTTTTAAGAAATGCCTTTGTTACTGGCTTTCTATGAAATATTCGGGATAATCTGATCTTTGGTATAACCATTTAGTGAAACCCAAGAAAAAATTCTTGCACCACGCAACAGCATTGATAGACTGAACGAAAGACGGTACAATAAGGATGCAGCAAGTAACATATAAAGCTGTAATGAGATAAAAGCACAAATATAGTTATAGTAGGTGGTGAAACGATGTTGCGGATAGGAGAATTTTCAAAGCTGACGCAGGTATCTATTCGTATGCTCCGCTATTATGACGAGGTGGGCATTCTGAAGCCAGCAGAGGTTGACAAGTGGACGAGACACCGACTGTATTCGGTAGAGCAAATACCACGCCTAAATAAAATCCTGTATTTACGGGATAGGGCTGATGAATACATTAACGGTTCAGATTGAGGAAATTTTAATCAGGGAACAGATTTGCAGCTGAATGGGAGGTGTGGGAAATGCTGACCTTTGAAAAGGTTCTGAAAGTGTTTCAGGCATATCTGGATGATGATCCTCTGTATGAGGTGGTTTAGACCAGCCACGGTTATACATTGATGGCATGGGAACCCAACCGGAATGACTGGTACAGCGCCGAAATACAGAAAACCCCGGAGGATTTACGGAACACCTTGTTGGGTACATATGCTAACTTTTTGGAAGATAAGATTACCGGAAATGACCGTGACCTGACTGTGACAGAAACCGGGGAAATCCAGCAGAGGTGCCGGGAACTTTTGGAAAAGTGCCGGGGAATTTGATTTAAAAATGCCAGAAGGAGGCCGCGATTATGCGTCCTCCTTCTGTTTCGCAGTCTGTTTCATTTTAAGCGCCCCGTCTATGGCACCTTCGATAATCGGCAGATATTGTTCATGGCAGAGTTTCAGCTTGCGGCTGACCCGTTGCCGCTGTTCGCTTTCTTCCCGCATGATCTCCGGGTTAAAGTACCGCTCTACGGGAAGTCCGCAGACCTTAATCAACTGGATCATCACAGGCAGGATCGGAATCGCACCTTGATTTTCGATGTTGGCAAGATACCGCATTCAATACCAACCATTTCTGCCAATGTTTTTCATGCAAGACGCTTGGCCTCTCGTGCGGCTTTGACATCTGCACCGAAGGTTTCAAAACCGGGACAATCTTCAACTTTCGCCATATAGCATCACCCTGTTACATTGTATAATTCATACTTTGCCCATGGAATGTTGCTATATGCAGTATAATTAAAGTTTACAATTCGTATTTCGTTTCTTGCATTGTTCGAGAAAGAGAACTATAATGTACTCTGTGGAGGTGCGAAATGGACTATATGACATTGAAAGAGTCCGCCGAGAAATGGGGCGTGACACCTCGTAGGGTAAATTATTATTGTGCCGGAGGGCGTATCCCCGGCGCTGTGAAGATGGCTGGTGTTTGGCTGATCCCTAAAGCTGCGGAGAAGCCGATTGATGGCCGGACAAAACAAGGGAAGGAGCAAAAGCATGAGTAATATATTACTTCTTGAAGATGATTTGAGCCTGATTAACGGGCTTTCTTTTGCGTTCAAAAAACAAGAATTTGAATTAGTTGTTGCCAGAACCCTCAAAGAAGCAGATAGTTTGTGGGTGGATGGAAAATATGATTTGCTGGTGCTTGATGTATCCCTGCCGGATGGCACCGGATTTGAATTTTGCAAAAAAGTACGGCAAGTTTCCAAAGTCCCCATCATTTTTTTGACGGCGGCAGATGAAGAAATGAACATTATCATGGGTTTGGATATTGGGGGAGATGATTATATTACAAAACCGTTTAAGCTGGGAGTGTTAGTATCCAGAGTAAATGCACTGCTTCGTCGGGCAAAAGATTTCAGCTCCGCAGATACACAACTGGAATCCAACGGAATGAAAGTGCTTTTGCTACAAGGGCAGGCGTTTAAGAATGGAAAGCTATTGGATTTGACTGCCGCAGAATATAAGTTGCTGTGTCTGTTTATGAGAAACCCGAACATGGTACTCACCAAAGAACAAATTTTAGATAAGCTATGGGACTGCGATGGAAATTATATTGACAGCAGTACCCTTACCGTATATATGAGGCGGCTGCGTATAAAAATCGAGGATAATCCGAGTGAACCGCAAATGCTCCTAACAGTTCGGGGAATGGGGTACAAATGGAATGTGACCCAGTGAGGTGGCCTATGAAAATATTTGCAAACAAAGAAATCAAAAAATTGTTTCTTGCAGTATCCGTTATTTGGGTAGCCCCCCTTCTGTTGACACAAGGGTTCTTGTGGTGGTGCTACCAGCGGTTTTCTTTGTTCCTATTGTTCGTTTTCGTATTGGCAGGAGGAGCGATATTGACGGTGGGGTGTTCTTATTTCAACAAGCAAAATCAAGTTATGGAACAGGCGGTATCACAGATCAATGCGTATCTTGACGGAGATTACAATGCCCGTATTGAATGTGATGAGGAAGGCGAACTATATCGGTTGTTTCATACTGTCAATTCTATGGCCGCTGTCTTAAATGCTCATGCAGATAACGAACTTCGGGAAAAGGAATTTTTAAAAAATACAATCTCGGATATTTCCCACCAACTGAAAACACCACTGGCTGCTTTGAATATTTATAATGGTCTGCTTCAGGACAGGGATATGGAATTGAGTGCGGTAAAAGAATTTGCTGATTTATCTGAACAGGAACTTGACCGCATTGAAATACTGGTGCAAAACCTGCTCAAGATTACAAAACTGGATGCCGGTGCCATCGTGTTGGAAAAGGCCACAGAGAATGTGGCGGATATGATGCGGGATATTGAACTGCATTTTGCATATAGAGCCAGACAGGAAAAGAAGAAAATCATTCTGTCTGGCTCGGATTATCTTTCTCTTTTCTGTGATCGTGATTGGCTGTCTGAGGCAATCGACAATATTGTGAAAAATGCGTTTGACCATACGGGAAGTGGTGCTGTCATTGGCATTACATGGAAGGCGTTGCCATCAGGTGTTCAAATTGTGGTAAAGGACAATGGATGTGGCATCCACCCGGAAGATATACACCATATTTTCAAGCGTTTTTATCGCAGCCGTTTTTCAAAAGATACACAGGGTATCGGTCTGGGCCTTCCGCTTGCGAAAGCAGTCATTGAAGCACATGGAGGAGCAATCGAGGTAGACAGTGAACTAGGCAGAGGGACAAGTTTCACGATAAATTTTCTGATTCCTACAAAATTGTAGGATGATTGTAGGGTTACAGTAATATTTCAGTGCTATTCTTTCAATCGTAGACAGGAAATAAAGCTTACCTGTCTACATCGCAAGAACATAAGAAAGAGGTGTTTGCACTATGAATTTATTAGAGGTCAAGAATATTTGTAAGACCTATGGCAGCGGTGAAACTGCTGTAAAAGCGCTTAGGAATGTTGGCTTTTCTGTTCCTAAGGGAGAATATGTGGCAATCGTCGGAGAATCTGGTTCGGGTAAAAGCACACTGCTGAATATGATCGGTGCTTTGGATGTGCCGACGACCGGCAAGGTGTTGATTGATGGCAAGGACATTTTTTCCATGAATGACCGAAAACTGACGGTATTTCGACGCAGGAATATCGGCTTTATCTTTCAGGCGTTTAACCTTATCCCGGAGTTGACGGTGGAACAAAATATTATTTTTCCGCTGTTGCTGGATTATCAAAAGCCGGACAAGCGATATTTGGAGGAACTGCTGACGGTTTTGAATTTGAAAGATCGTCGTAATCATTTACCCAGTCAGCTTTCCGGCGGTCAACAGCAGAGAGTGGCGATTGGCCGTGCATTGATTACCCGTCCTTCTCTGATTCTGGCAGACGAGCCAACAGGAAATTTGGACTCACAAAACAGCAGTGAGGTCATAGCATTGCTCAAAGAAACATCGAAAAAATACGAACAGACCATCATTATGATTACCCACAACCGCAGTATTGCGCAAACGGCAGACCGGGTATTACAGGTATCGGATGGCACTTTGACTGATTTTGGGAGGTGCCGTGAATGAAAAGCTATCTTAGTCTCATTCCCATCTCCGCTAAAGTCCACCGCCGACAAAATCGTATGACGCTGCTTTGCATTGTATTTGCTGTGTTTATGGTAACAGCAGTATTCAGTATGGCAGAAATGGGCTTTCGGATGGAACAGGCTCGATTGGTTGGTAAGCATGGAAGTTTCTCTATTGGAGACTTGCTCGGCAGTTCAATGGGACAAACCCTTCTTTCTGTCGCGGTTGTTCTGTTCCTGTTGATTTTGGTTGCAGGCGTTTTGATGATTTCCAGCAGTATGAACAGCAGCGTTGCCCAGAGAACCAAATTTTTTGGAATGATGCGCTGCATTGGTATGAGTAAGCAGCAGATTATTCGGTTTGTTCGTTTGGAGGCATTGAACTGGTGCAAAACGGCTGTACCCATCGGTCTTATTTTAGGGGTTGTTACAACATGGGGGCTGTGTGCGGTACTGCGCTTTGTAGTCAGAGAAGAATTTTCTGATATTCCCCTCTTTGGTATCAGTATTTTTGGCATTGTCTGCGGTATCTTTGTTGGACTGATTACTGTACTGATTGCCGCAAATGCTCCGGCGAAACATGCTGCGAAGGTATCTCCCATCACAGCGGTGTCTGGAAATGCAGACCACGGAAAAACAATGCGTCATTCCCAGTATACAGGATTCGGAAAGATTGAAGCCCTTCTCGGTATCGGCCATGCGGTCTCCGGGAAGAAAAATTTATTCCTGATGACAGGTTCTTTTGCACTTAGCATCATCTTATTTTTGAGCTTTTCCGTTATGATTGATTTTGTGGATTATTTGATACCTCAGTCAGCTGCCACATCAGATATTGATATTGCAAGTGCTGACGGTAATGCGATTCCTCGGGAACTGCTTACATCCATCCGTGAAATGGAGGGAGTGAAAGAGGTTTACGGGCGGCGTAGTGTGTTAGATGTTCCAGCCGGATTAAACGGCGATACCGGCTTTTCTGGTACAGTTGATCTGATTTCTTATGATGATTTTGATTTGCAATGTCTAAAAAAAGACGGTGATTTGAAAAGGGGGAGTGATTTGTCCGAAGTTTATGGAGACAGTCATTTTGTTTTGGCGACATCCGATCAAAACAGCACATGGGAAATTGGTGACACCATTCAAATTGGGGAGGAAACCCTTACCATAGCAGGGTTGTTAAAAAAGGACCCATTTAGCGAGGATGGATTAACAAACGGAAAACTCACATTGATTACTTCTGGTGAAACATTTATCCGTTTGACAGGAAATGAAGATTATTCTCTTGTGTTGATACAGACAGCGGGGAATGTTACGGACGAAAATGTTCAAGCAATTCAAAATTCCGTAGATGCATCATATAGTTTTCGAGATAAACGCGACGAGCGTACTACGGGAACTTATATGGCTTTTGTTTTCTGTGTTTATGCGTTTTTGGCGATTATTGCACTGGTAACGGTAATGAATATCATCAATAGCATTTCTATGAGTGTGTCTGCCAGAATGAAACAATATGGGGCTATGCGGGCAGTGGGAATGGATGAATGGCAAATGACAAAAATGATTGCTTGTGAAGCATTTACCTATGCTGTCTTTGGGAGTGTTGTTGGCTGTGCGATTGGCTTACCGCTTAGCAAACTGCTGTATGATTTCCTGATTACAGGACATTTTCCATCTGCGGTATGGCAGTTTCCAATTACCTCTTTGGGCATTATTCTTTTGTTTGTTTCGATTGCAGCAATCGCAGCTGTATATGCTCCGGCGAAGCGGATTCGTAATATGTCGATCACTGCAAACATCAATGAATTATAGTTTTATATTTTAATCTGCCGGACGACGGCAAAAGAAAAAAAGCCGTCGTACAGCAGACACATTTTCATGCGCCAATGGAACGGCGGCTTTGACTTTCAGAACCGCCGTTTCTTTTGCCTAAAATAGAAACCCGACAACCCTTATGCAATCAGCAGGGGCGGCATATAGGAGGATGCCGTCATGTCTGCGTTAGTGGTTCATAATACCCATGAGTTACATCAATTAAAAAAAGCTTGGTTCCTGTATCGGATCAGTACGGTCAGCAGTATGCACTATATCATGTAATCAAACAGCAAAATACATTCCATTATATCAAAAACTGCCGCTGATCTCTGCTGCAAGTGTTTGGATGATGTTGCTATGGATGTTTTATATATGACGGGCAACGATCATGCACTGGAGGAAGCCGACCCGCTGGAACTGGCCGAAATCAAGCGGCGAATGAAGCACATTATTCTTAACTTGCAGCACTGACGCTTAAAAATTTTTCGTAAAAAAACCTCCCATTTTATGGGGAGATGCGAGATAATAGAATTAACAACCAAACTATTTTTTCGCACACCCATAAAAGAGAGGAGGTTTTACTATGAAGCAAGAATAAAAATCACAAGGAAAGAGGCCAGGGAACACCTGGAACAGTTTAAGCTTGCCTGTGAATTAGCCAGGCTAGTCCGGCACTGTTTTCCAGACCTTGTGCCGCTGCTGAAACAGATTCCTGATCCGAGAAACCAGAGTTATATTACATACCCCGGCGTAATCCTTCTTATGACCCGTATCCTTTCTTCTTTATTTTACATCAGCAGCATGCGGAAAACAAGCGAAGAATTCAATTCACAGACAATGATAAGGAATATCTGGATGCTTTGTGAGGAGGAGCCGGCAGCGGATGAACTGCCTTATTGGGAAACCATCAACCGGTACCTGGAACGGCTGGAACCGGAAAAACTGCAGGA
>CAJTFX010000030.1 GCA_910575555.1 Lachnospiraceae bacterium
CAACTCTATGCAGAATGCACTTTAGAAGTACGACGACTTCTTGATCCTATCCTGGCTAAAGTATAGCAGGCTTTGGGGAGAATTCCCAAAAGCCTAATTGAAGTTTGCTTTCTTTCCATATTTAAATATCATTTTTCCACATCATCCAAAACACGAACAAATTTTCCCACTTTACACCATTCCACCATTGTGATACCATTAGTTCCATATTAAGTTTTTATTATATCATGTTGATATTTTACGCTTCTTCCAAAAAACGTAAATTTTTGCTCATTTTTTCAAATTTTTAACGTTTTTTTATGATTTTTTACTGTTTTTTGAGTATTTTTTGGTTTTCTATAATTTTTATTGTTTTGGGTTTCTGTTACTATTTGATTTTCAGAATTATAATTTCATTTTCAGAATCCGGATTCCTGAGAAATGTTTGCTTGGTTTACTTGGCTGCTTAATTATGGATCTGGTTAGTGCAATTATTTTGCATAAACTTCATCAAGGTATGCCGTAATACGATTACTCATATTTTCTGAAAGCTCCACTTCCCCACGCATCCATGCATAATAGTAGGTGTGGCTGATTTGGACTTTCCTAATAAACACACTAAGTTTTGCTCCTGTGTCACTCATAAACATTTTCACTCTTTCTTTTAATTCCATTATGTTTCCTTTCTTCGCTTTACCGCAATATTCTTTATAAAAAAGTGCATTAAAAAACAAAAAATTTTGATACTATCATCCAGCCGGGAGTGTGGAGTCTCCCTTTGTTAGCTGGATGGCCTACATGCATACTGTGGAGTATATGCAGCAGGGCTTATTGTTGTGGTTCTATACGCCGCTGTGGAGTTCAGCGTACATAATGGCTGATGTGGTTTTTGAGGCACACACCAGCCTGTTACATTATTTAATTGGATGGATTTATATGTAAACTGCCATATGCAGCAGCTTGCGTTTGGCACGGGGATTTATACAAACAGCCTTTTCCACATGCTGTTCTTCCCCTGTGCCGTAATAGTAGATATTAAAACAATAACTTTTTATAATAATCTGCATGGTGCAGTTATTACCTTAATAAAATTCATTGCTTATAAATTTTTTTATCTTTTGAATCCTTTCGTTGCCAAAATCAACCCTTTTGTAAAACCAGTCTGATAAATACTGTGGGGAAATCCCCAAATATGTAGATAACGACTTTTTCTTTAGGTTGTACTTCTCCATATATGCAACTGTTTGATCCCTTAATTCATCTTGCAAAATTCTCCCTCCAATCCATATGAATGTATGCGTTATCGCTACTTCCCCTCCTAAAGTAGTTTGTACAAAATTCATATGCCATTATCAAAAAAGCCTTATATTTCAATGTTTCCACACATCTAAGCACACTCTTCTTTGACGAATTTTACGCTTTTTCTGATTTTATCCTTCATAACTCCTGCCAGTTTCCGATAATGAATATTGGCAACAAGCATCTCATTACATTCTCTGTTCACCTGTATGCCCGTTAATAACAGATGGTTATATTTATCAACCGATATTTGCAGCAAACCTAATTCCTCCAATATTTTTATATCTTTGTCAAAATATCTTCTGTCTGTGTCAGCAAGTTTACATAATGCCGATTTTGTAATACGGTTATTTTTATTATGAATAACGCTGATGGCATCTGTATCACATTTCCGACATATATAAGTAAATACCAACATTAATCTCCTGCAATCCGTACACCGTTCTATTTTTGTGGGTATTGACTTTTTTATCCATTTAATATCTTCTTTATATAAGGTAACTTCCTTGTCTATGTTTTTCTCATTCTCAAATTCCCATATCTGGAAATTCTTTTCCCTGTATTCTTTCAAACCTTCCAAATGTTTTTTCGCCTTCTCGCCTCTTTTAAGCAGCTTGTCTATATTTGGACTGTCTGTATGGGAAAAATCACACCTTACACGCTTAACCAGTTCCTCACCCAAACATTCCCATAAAAGAGATTTGTCTTTATAGTTCTCCATGAATTTCTTATCGGAATAATAAATTGCAAGAAGGATATCTAACAATTCAGATTCACCATGAACTATGGCAAATAATTCAGATTTCGCAAATTCATATAAAGAATCATACTTTCTTTTATTTGTTTTATTTGCTTCGGTCAAATCGTCTGTATCATTATATTTTTCATTATTGATTTCATAGAGCCATTCCTGCATTTCTATTAGTTTATCCCTTACTTTCTTATATTTGTGGCTTGTAATATCTGGAAGGGATGCTATTAATCTCTCCCAATGGAATTCTTCTTCAATATTAATATCCATATCAATATTGCCAATCTGTCCTTCCATATAATGGCATATCTGGTTCATTGTACAGTCCGTATTGTCAAATAATTCGGTTTCAAGATCGCTGCCAACCAATGCACCAACTGCCTTTAATTCCTTTTCCTTGCTCCTCTTCCTTCTGCCAGAACGGAGATATTTCATAAAATATGGCTTCTGATGCATTTTTAATAGTTTCAAGATTCCTTTTGGAATATTTGCTTCCTGCCCATGTTTGGCATAATCAATAGTGATTGATCCTACTATACTCATTATCTTTATATAATCCTGTACCTCTTTTGTCTGATCAATCGACCATAATATTGAAATTGGATTTATCACATTGCCGATATTATTTTTATAACCTTTATAATCGCACTCTATGATTTCATCCATATCATTTACAACAACCTTTTCTTTTTTCTTTACTCCTTCATATGGACATTCCACCTTTTCATGGTAAATTGTATTGCAATACTGATTAATTGCTGCTTCACAAATCGTCTGGTTATTTACAGTCAATACATGGTCTCCGTCAAAATCCGCACTATTCGCTTTTAATGCTATCGTATTTCCAAATACAGCAATGATAATACCCGTTTTCTGGTATGCAAACCATTTTTCCATTGCCCCACTCGTCACAACTTGTACTGGTGAATGTTCCTGCGCAATATGCGGTGATCTTATGATATCAACCCAAGGCGTACCTTCTAAATGATGGCTCCAGTAATTAGAATAAATCTGGTTATATTTTAATAATCCTGTCACTGGCAGTCCAAATATATGCTGCATCAACGCAAACAAATCCGGTGTAAGCGTCTGGTAATTGCCCTTTACTACAATCTTCCCTACATATGCCCTCTCTTTTGCAGATTTCAAGTCCTGTTTGGCTTTCTTCTTTACAAATTCATCATTGAATAAGGAATGGTCATAATACATTGCATTGTAATAGGCCGGAAACCTTGACCATTCAATATCGTTGCCCTTATCATCTTCACTGCATATCCCCCTGAATTTTAAAAATCCTTCCACACTTTTACATGCAGCAGTATAACTTTTTACTGTTGGACTGCATAATCTTTTTATGCCATTCTCCGAAAAAGACAATGTCTGTAATGGCTGGTATGCCATAACCGTAGTGTCTTCTAATTCTGAAAACGCAGCATCATACTCTGATATGTTGAATGTCCTTTTATATCCATGGATTTCCTTATCAAATTCTTTGCGCCACGCTTCCACAGACTCATAAATGTCATGGAATTTAAACTGGCTTTTTGTTAAAATACAGTCAATCTTATCTGTAAACAAATCCCATTCTTTACCATTAATATCAATGATCTTACTGACATTATAAGTTTTTGCAAATTCCTCTATCGGCATTGTATACAGTTTCCCTTTTAAGCATGGGATACACCGGAACTGGAATGATGCAGGGATATAATCTAAATTCAATTCTTTGCTCCATTCTTCCGCTTTTCTTACCGTAACAATGCCTGCACCATCAAATAAATTTGTTGGTATCCGCTTTACTTTATCATGTAATACATTGAATTTTCGGTGTATGTTACCATTTTCATCCCATGTGTCAACTTCCCTGACAACATCCACTTTCGCTTTCATCAATATTTCCTTATCATCCACAACAACAATATTTGGCATTGACGCTGGAATGCTGTCTGTAGCTGCAAGCCCAATATAGGAATTCCATTTTGACATGAATTTATATTCTATGTTGGGATCAATGCCACACAGTAAAATATCCATTGCTTTTTCCCATATATTTTCCGCCACTAACATTGCTTTCTGTGTCCTGCTATGGCTGGATGACACAATAATCCGTTTATACCTTTTGCCATTATATGTAACAATGCCTTTAGAGGCTTTCATCTTATCCCTATATTTTGTATACGATCTCCCAACTTTCAGTGACAGCATATTTTCAACATAATCCCTGTTTATCCTGCTTCTTTTTGTCTTTCTCTTTGCCACCTCATTTTCTTTTGACAGGAAACGGATGATACGGATCAGTTCTGATTCCGCTGTCAGAATCATATGCTTCCTTTTGTCATGGTTCATTTTTCGGCATACCGCTTTATCATATTTTTTCTTATCATCTTCACTTAAATCATCCCTGTTAATAACATTTCCATCTTTATCAATAATGTCTGGAAGAAATTCATACTCACTATTTTCATCCAGTTCTTTCATTTCTACCCTATTGATATATACCAATGGCGCTTTCTTTGGTTTTTTATCCTCAATCTGTTTTCTATTCTTATTCATAACCAAATCCCTCCACTTCTCCAAAAATCATCCACAACAACGCTTACACTTATATATTCTCTTTTTCTCCAACCAAAAATCCCACAACATAACACATAATCCATATAACCAGGATTCAGACAATCGGAACCATGGCAAGTCCGAAAAGTTTCGGAAGGCTCTATGGCTCCGATATAGCTTGTCCTGTTATAATAAATTAAATTGCCTTGCCATACTCTTTTGCCTTTTGCATAGCTACTTTTGCAGCCTCTTCTTCGGAATCATATATTCCAAAATATTTGTACTTGCCATTAACCTGAAATCTAACCATATATTGATTTCCATTTTTGTAAACATACTTATGCTTATTACTATTTTTATATTTTAATCCCAATTTACGAGCTTGAATACCTATTGCAGTTTTTGTTCTACCTTTTAATCTTTTATATACATCACTTCTTTCTATCATATAATATTCTCTCAAAATATTATTCTCTTCTTCCGTCCACTCTTTTCCTCCCAACCGTCCCTCAATCTCCACAAACATTTCCTGAATCTGAACCACATTCTCAAGTACAAAGAAAGTATCAAAATCCTCAAATCCAGAATCATAAAAATCAGGATCACTTTCCTTTTCTCTCGCAACAGCATCCTTAATTTCCCTCAGCAACTCCTTACCTTGACCGACATCCGAAAAGTTATTAACTGCATCAATAATCACAGGTGTATTTGTGTTATTAGCTTCAATAGCTCTACCTATCTGTTGATACCAAACAATGCTGCTTCTAGTAGGGCGCAACAATAACACACCTGAAATATTTTCAAGATGCAAACCTTCATTCAGCATATTCACGCAAAATAGCAGCTTCAGATTATGGCTTGTATCCTCACAAAATGCCTTATATTCTGCATCTTTATTCTCATAGTCTGAATACACCTCATAAGCATTAATGTTCTTAAAACCAGCCGTTCTAAACCAGCCAATTACTGTTTCCTTAATCTCCTGGAGATGTCTTTTCTTCTTACAGAACACAAGATACTTTCCTTCCTTATCCTTAATGTGCTTATTCAAAATAATAGGCATACCATAACTTTTTTCGATCTGCCCTCGCATCAAATCAATTTTCCTGTAAAATTCTTGCTTTTCTTCCTTTGTGTTAGTAGCTTGCTCCACTTTTTTCCTCAGCCGCTCAAGCTCATCATCCAACTCGTACAACGCACCCACATATTTAGGCAATGGCACTATTTTCTTTGCAATGCTCTCTGATAAAGATAAATCACTTGCACAATTACCCTCAAATAATTCATCTATGGTATTTACACCATCTGATCTAACAGGTGTAGCACTTGTACCAAAAATGATTGTCTCTGAATGTGTGTCAATCAAATTTCTTACTTTGTTTCCCCAAACTTTACTTGTATCATGATGGTATTCATCCAAAGCAATCACATCATAATCCATAGCTGCAATATCTTCATCAGACATTTTGATTAGCTTCTGATAAAGCATCACATCTACATTCTGTATACTGTACTTTTCAAAAAGTTCCTGTATCTGATCACTGATATAAGCAGATGGAACTAAAACAAGTTTCCTATCATTACTGTAATCCTCAAATAATTTGGCAATCAAATAAGATTTGCCAGTACCAGTTGCATGAGCAATAGCAATCTTCTTTTTACCATCCGCTATTGCTGATTTTATTTTTTCATATGCTTCTTGATTGTGTTTCAATAAATCTACTCTCATAAATTCATCCTCCATTTTGTTTTATAGTTGCAAGAATAAATCCATTCACATAATCTATTTCTCCATTCATCTCAAACTTTCTCTCACATTTTCCGCTTTTCTCAACTTCTTGCGAAAAACAATAAAATTCTTTTAAAAAAGCTAAAAAATTTAAATTAATATCCAAAAAACAATAAAAAATTGCAAAAATATCATTGTGCAAAATTGCACAGTGAAAAACAGTACAAAAACAAAACCTAAAGCGAATCAACTTATTTGTTCTAAATTCTACTTCTACATTTTCTATTGGATTTTTTTACATCAACTTTATGAACATTTTAAATTTGAGTTATATGTATCAAATATAATGAAAATAAATATTGCCTATCGTACTGCCAATACACTTAAGACGTTTATAATGTTTATTCTTGCAAACTTATGTTCTGTATTTGTAATTATATCGAATGCATGTTTGCATATGAAGCGTAAAAAAATACCAGCCATCGTTTTATTTTTGATGGCTGGTATTTATTATTTTATACCAAGCTCCTTTCTTATTTCTTTAATACACGATTCTATTTCAACAATAATTCTCTTACAATGCATTTCTACACACTCTATAAAATCATCTGATGAAGTACATAGAGAAATCGCAAGATTATTAAGTATTTCGCCATGTTCAAGAATATTTATTATCTTATCGTCCAATGTTTTGCTGAAAAACAATTTATTAAGATTATAGTTATTCCTAAATTTAGTGTTGCACTCTAATGGGGAAAATTTCTCAGGAACCTCACTTTCTTTAAATTCATTTGCTGAATCTACAAATAGCATAAAATAATCTCTATATTCCAAAAGAGAGTTATACATTTGACGATACGCATCTACTTGATACTCTAATACTCTCATAATTTTTTCTTGTTTGTTTCTCATTTTATCTCTAATAAATTGTAATACAGAAGTCACAATAAATGTAATAATGGATACAAAAACTGTTAAAGCAGCAATAATTATTTCATCGCTCATTGTATGTAATTCCTCCTTTTGAAATTTGTAATCGGATAATTCTACCATTATTCTTATAAAAATTCACTTATCTACACATATTTTTGTATCAAAAAATCATTTTCTATCCTCTCTAAGCATGACAGATAAATAAATCATACCACACCAACCACCAATATTCAATTGCCAATGTCCCAAAATTTACAAAATTTCAACATCAATCCAGTTCCAACACCAGCAATTTTTGCACGTTGTTCACGAGTGTTTGTAGAACGGTCTCGTTCTGTTTTTTTGCTTGCGTCCAAATGGACGCATCCATCATTTTCATTATTTCCTCTAGTTTTATGAGAATTATAAGTACCCGCCAATCTCTTTTTCTCGTTTTCTTCTTCAATTCTTCGTGCAGATACTTTGTCATTTGCATAGATCTTTTCAGCTTCACACATATTTCTTCTTACATCCTGATATGTAGTCATCCAATCCATTACATCAGATTTATTAATATTCTTAGAAATACTAATCCTCTCTATATCACACAATATACAGTATATATTTTCTTTTTATATACTATATATTGTATTTCCTTTCGCATGAAAGAGTAATTTCATTGACATTAAAACAAGTCTGCGTCCATTTGGACGCAATCTTTTAAACTCACAAGATATGAGTTCTCATTTTAACCCACTCCGCAAAATCAACAATCTCACCCTTCCCACCACTATTCCCACCATTACACATCCTGATCCGAAACTCCCCAAACTCTTCAACCGGAAACACTTCATTCTCAGGAACATCAGCAATAGATAAATCTGTTTCGACTGCTTTTATAGTTAAATTTCTAAAGTCAATTTCTATGACTTTATATATTTTCATATTAGCTACTGATAAATATTTAATTTTTGTATCGTTAATTGTCTGTATCCTCCTTCAAGCTATTTTCATATAATCCAATTAGTAACTTTTCTATGTACTTTCCTTTGGACATTCCAACATCATATGCAGCACCATCATACCAATCACTTATAAAAGATGGTAATGTTACCGTTATCTGAGTTTTACAATATGGAATTGCATTATTGATTATTCTTTTCGCATTTTGTGGATGCCCGATAATCAAATCAACAATTCTTATCTGCTCTTGTAGTGAAACTTTACTCAACTGCCTAATTTGTTCATCACTTATTTTTTCTTTTTTATTTTTGCGAAGACTTTTAATCACACCATCAAATTTCTTTGCTCTCTCAACTCCAATATTGTCCTCAATTACTTTGATATTATCCGCATACCTGCATGAATTACGCATAGTTTTCACATTAATTCCTATATAATCTGCTAATTCCTGCTTTGTTTTCTTTTCGGTAATGTTACCACTATCCATATATCCACCTGTCCTTTTCTCAAAAATGGTAATGTTACCATTTATTATCTATCTGAATTTACGGTAACATTACCACAATTCCAGATTACCACTTGGTTTAAACCAACCGCTCCTATATCCAATGGCAGAGATAAGGAATTTCCTCATAATCCTCTTTACCCGTCTGACTGACAGACCATATAATACTCAATTCACTTCACAATCTGCAAATGACTTACACTTTTCGGCTTCATAATATCGCCTGTCTGGTTATTAATCATGATTCCTGTTTCCTTATCCATTGTATATGTAGCAATCCCATGATCCTCACACCACTGCTCCATTATCCCTTTTCCAGTCTGTGACCGATAAATCGCACTCATGGCAGTAGTAAATTCAATATAAGCATGTCTTAAATCTGCATTCATATAATCCCATAGCAATTCTGATAGTTCATCTCTACCAATAGGTTTATCCCAATCCATTTTAGATAGCACATCCATCGTATAGAAATAATCCTTTTCCTGCCACTTTGCACCATCATAACTCTTATCTATAGGAAATGTATTTACAAAATTCCTCAATGTCAGGCAACCTAAAATTGTAAAAACACTGTCAATTAAAGTAAACCTAACCTGCTCTTCTTCTAATGTTTTGCCTTCATCAATGCCTAATTTCATATTCTCTCTCGCAACATCACGCATAGAACAGATATATTTGATGCCAGCAAGTCCAATTTTTGCTAGTTCGTCTTGTGGCAGTTCACTTATTTTGCCGATTCTTCCTGTGCATGATCTCTCCAATGCTGAAAGATACTGGCGTTCCCATAACTCATTTAGTCGCGCTATCCTGTAGATACGATCCATTTCTTTGCTTTTGTCTTCATCTATTGAATTAATCACTGTAAATTTGCTGCTCATATAATCATTTCTCCTATATTCTGTATTTGTGGACGATAACTTTTCGTTGACGACTTATTTTATTCCACCCGAAAGTTTTTGCTCGGATTCTACGCTATCTTCTTATTCCATTTACCATAAATCGCAGCCTCTTCCGTGCCATTAACAACACCAGAAGTTATAACTATCTTTTTTGCATTTGACATATCAGGCACTTTGAACATAATATCTTTCATAAAAGTTTCAATAATGCTCCTTAATCCTCGCGCGCCTATTTTTCTCTCGTCTGCTTTAGATGCTATCTTATTTAATGCTTCCTCTGTTACTTCCAGTGATACGCCATCCATCGCAAATAATTCCTGATACTGTTTTATAATGGCATTCTTTGGCTCTGTCAATATCCTAACCATATCTTCAATACTTAACGGATTCAACGTACAGATTACAGGAAGCCTCCCTATTAATTCAGGCATAAGTCCAAATGAATTTAAATCTTTTTGCTGCACATCATTCAAATAGAAAACTTGACCACTTGATTTTTCAATATCTGCACCAAACCCCATAGACTTACCTTTATTGTTTCTCTGCTCAATTATTTCCTCTAGTCCCGAAAAAGCACCTCCGCAAATGAACAGAATATTTGATGTATCAATATCCACACATTCAGCCTGTGGATGTTTTCTACCGCCAGACAACGGAACCCTTACAACACTTCCCTCTATGATTTTTAGAAGAGACTGTTGTACGCCTTCGCCTGAAACATCACGAGTGATGGACATATTCTCGCCCTTCCTTGCAATCTTATCAATCTCATCTATATAAACGATGCCTTTTTCAGCTAATTTATTGTTATAATCTGCATTCTGCAATAGCGTCAACAAAATATTTTCCACATCCTCACCGACATAGCCAGCTTCAGTTAATGATGTAGCATCTGCAATGACAAATGGCACTCCCAAAAATTTAGCAAGGGATTGAGCCAGATATGTCTTTCCGCTTCCAGTGCTGCCAATCATAAGAATATTACTTTTCTGGATCTCAATGTCCGACTTTTTATCCTGTCTCAGCCTTTTATAGTGATTATAGACTGCAACTGATAATGTCTTTTTTGCTTCATCCTGTCCGATTACATATAAATCCAGATATTCCTTAATCTGTGACGGTGTAACTGACCTCATGCTATCTGAGACTTCTTCCTCTTCTTCAAAATTCAATACCTCATACGCTTCATGAATACATGAATCACATACATATCCGAATTTACCTTTTAATAACTGATTTACTTCTGATTTTGTTTTTCCACATAGGAAACACATTTCTGTTTGTTTATTTGCCATATTCAATATTTCTCCTTTACCTTTGGTTTGTTCTAGCTGTCCTAAATTCCCCAAGATTCCTTTAACTTGTTCAGGAACTTCATTGCTTCACCATCACCACTTACATCAGGATGGTATTTTGTCGCAAGCGTCCTATAGAATTTCTTATAATATTCTTTCTCTTTTTCAGTGCTAAGCCCACTGTTCAAAGACCCTGTCCCATAACTGCCAGAATAATAACTGTAGTTACTTTGGTAATCCCTCTGGTAACTACGACTTTGCTCTTCATACTCTTTTCTGGCCTTGTAGTCACGCTTTATCTTTTCAAAATACTCTTTATTCCTTAATTTACCGAAAATATCATAGCAATGATCATACTCATTTTCCCGTACCTCATACATTTCAGCAAAGTCATGTTTCTTTACCCTGTACTCACGTAAAATTGCATCATGCGTTTCTTTTACCTTATATTCTTCCGTCTGTTCAAATTCTGCATTGATTTTATCCTGTAAAGCATCCAGCTTCTTTGCAATTTCTTCCCAGACCAAGTCATAATCTATGCCCATTTCTTCCGCTATATCATCTATTTTGCTATTTACAACACAGTCATACCAACTGAAATCTACCAGGTCATAATATTTTATCGTTGTTACATGGTGCTGCTTTTTTGTTACCTGTCCTTTGTTATTACGGTAACTTTTGCCATGGAGCGTTATCTTGTAAGCTGTTTTAATTGGTCGCTCAAACCTATCTTCCGAATATGTATATCCATAACTCGTATATGGAACCTCATTCATTGTCCAATTTGTTGTAGTGACACATAATTCTTTGCCACAACCAATAGAGTTAGAGCTTTTCATTTGTAATTCCTGTATATAGCAATGCATATAAAAATCCTTTCTATGTAGTTACTTTGCAAATGTAAGAAGTAACTACAACTATTTCTCAAAACTAACCATATTTATTTTTTCACACCATTCCAATAAATTCTCATATGATATTTCTATAAATGTATCCTTATCAACAGAATAATTTACTGAATCAAAAAACGTAAATATTAAACATTCTTTTATGCTCTCATCAATAACACATCCACTTATGTATTCACTGTTGTCAAAAGCCTCTTTCATACTCATATTTCTACATTCAAAATTGTCAGTACACCATATGCCATGTAAAAAATCAATTTGTTTCTTTCTGTATAACTTATCTTCATCATATAAACGATATAACTCTTTCTCTTTTACCATTCTATTTTTCTCCTTCTCAGTCAAAAAAACATAAGCAGTGAGCAATCGTAAGATTGCGAACTAATCAGTCACCGCGCCCTTTGCGGTGGCTGCCTACTGTCAGAGACTACACTAAATCATATTCATTCTTATCTATTAAACTAATCACTTCTAATACTTCTCGCTGTGATGCTTTATCTTTACAACTTTTAGTCATCTGAATAATCATTTTCATTGAATATATAGGTAATAATAAAGAACGTAATTTTTCTCTATATCCCATCCAAATCAAACGTGTTGCATTGTATCCTCCATAGTCCTTATAATCATGACACCATTTCTTTTCAAGATAGGCATTTTTACTTATTATTGGCTCACAAGCTGCCAAACATGATACCAATAATGAATCTGTCAATTTCTTATTTCGTAAATTTTCTTTGTCTTGTTTTGTCATAAATAATCAATCTCCTTTTATGTTGTCTCTGACAGTAGGCACAGCCTAAATTCCTCAAAGTCCAGCAGAGCTGTCCTTTTCTGAATTTAGTCCGTGATCATTATTGGAGCATCCTGTCACATTGCTTCACCGCCAAAGGGCGGCGGTTCGCAATATGCCAGTCTGTCCAATAATGATATGTTTTTTGTAAGTGGATATTTTCTTTGGGGGAGAATCCACAATTATGATATATACTTATACAATCAAAAATGCAGTCATAATCAAGTGGTGTCAAAATAAGCATTCTTTTAAATATTTAAAACTTTGTATGATTTGACACCACTAATCCCCAACGTGACGCAACTTTCAATCAAGGCGGACGAACTATTTCATTGTCAGGAACTACCATCCAATATCGTTTGTATCTATATTCAGACTGCCTTGAAGTTTCTCTATCAGAAATTATCGTATACGGATATTGGCGATCACTCAATTTCCCACTACATACACCTATGCCCATAGTCCGATCATTTAACCCTAGCAAATTACGCATCTTCGATTTCAAAACATTCTGTTCTTCTTTGAATAGCTTTTTTCCTACAATACCTTTTAAATACTCCAAAAAAATATCTTTTGCAGCTGTTATAATCTCTAACTCCTTTACTTTGTCAGCCAGTTCATCACCTAAATACTGAAGAAATACAGTCTGATATGTAGAAATCTTCATTCTCCTGATGATATGATTATCCATCCTATATTTCTTATATCTTACATTATTTATTTGAATTTGTTCTTTATCATCCCAATCGGTGTACATGATTCTGTTCTCTCTGGTAAATTCACGAATATCAACATTATTTTCTTTTAATTCCAGCAAAAAATTTTCCTTATTTTCTAAGTATTGTTTTACAGGCAAATATTGTTGCTCATTGATATTCAAGAATCTTGCTATAGCCTTTCTCGTGTAATTTTTAAAATAAAAACTACATGTATCATTTTCACCAATACACCGCTTCCTCCCAATTGCTTGTATTGCAGAATCAATATCAAATATTTCAGAAAAAACATGTTTAATGGCAGCATCTTTAATGTTAATTCCATTATCTAATGCCTTGGTTGTAAACAAGATTTTTCTGTCAAAAGTAATATAGTTAGGCGCGTACTGTGTAATACAATCATTTGTACAAAATTCAAGAATATCTTTTCTCTTCGTGGACTTACTACACATAAAGTAAGCAATGTCATCATACACATCATGCATTTCTTTCAGCCTGTCCATACTGTTCACAAAAACAAGCATTTTATCTTTTGGATGCTTTTCAATAATATCATCTATAACATCTACTAAATCCTCCGCATTATAAAAATATACATTTTTGACATATGAATAATCCTTTGTAATGCTAAAAACATTTTTCTTTTTCACAATCCTAAACTGTTGTAAATCACGAAAGAACGCTGGTGCTGTTGCGCTCATAAAAATTACTATATTATCCTTCTGCTCCAACAAATATTTGTGGGATAGGTCAGTATATTCATTAAACAGAGCATCTCCATACAAATAATGGCATTCATCCGCAATAATATAATCAAATTCTCCAACAGGTTTATCATTTCTCAAATACTCTTGTAATACTTGATATAACATTAACTCTACATATTTATGGTTCCTGATCACTTGTAACAGTTCATCATATAATGATCTACGATTGCATAAATACAAAATACTTTTCTTTATTTTTTCTGCATACGGAATTAAAATATGCTGAATAAAATATGTTTTCCCACTACCAGTACCGCCATCTAAAATGATAAACTCCTTATTCCATGACTTGTATTTATCACCTATAATATCTGAAAAAAATAGTCTCTTTTTGCTACTGTTTGCCAATAAGGATTACACCTCCCGTTCTGAAAGATAACTGTCAACCGCATTTCTAATTTCTGTTGAATCCTGAAACAGAAAGATTTTGAATTGCGGATTCTTATCACTATCTAACACTTTCATTACGGTAAATCCTCTATGGCACAACCAATTCATTAATTCTAATGATCTGACAGTATACATAGGCATATCTGTATTTTTAGTTCCTCGTTTTCTACTTGTAATAGTTATTCTCTCCCTTCAATATAATTTATGCTAATTTCATGCTTCCACCGTATTTATCATATACTTCTTCTGTATAAAGATTTTCATACTTATCAATGACAAACAAATCAAAATTATTTAGATCAACCTCTAAAATTCCCATAATATCTTTTAAGATATCCCTGCTTCCCAACATGACAAATGCAGCATCAAGTCTTAATTGACGTTTCTCATTATGTTTATCTGGAAACAATGTATAAATCTCCATCCTTCTCTGACTTTTTGTATAATGAAAAACATTCTCTAAAACCAACTGTTTATTTTTATAATCGCATCCAATAACAAATGAACCTTTTAATAATTCATTTGCTATTGCTTTAACTGATTTTTCTAACATACAATCTGGTGATATTTCAACCCTCTCATTCTCCCATTCCTCCAGTCTGTTTTTAGTTGTGAATGCTTCGGAAAAGTTTTCCCATCCACCACTATTTATTTCTACATTTGATATTTGTTTATATCGCAATTTTTTCATTCATCCTATCAAAAATCGTTTCCTTGAATTTCTTATCAACATCATCTATCGAAAAGCCATCCTTAATTTCACATTCTACATAGAAATACTCATCCAAATATGGATTCTTCATTGCACACCTTCCCTATTATCGGCTCATATATTTATCTATTGCCGATTTTAATTGTGGCGTGTCATTGAAAAAGAATACATTCCTGCCAGTTTTCTTTAAATCGGGCTGCATATCAATAAGGACAAATCCCCTCTGCATCAAATAACCTGCCATTTTCTGGCTGTAAACAATAAAACTTTTCTTATCTGTGTTGTTCATTTGCTTCATTCCTCCAACCTTTCCACTCTTATATTCTTCTTTATATAAGCAACAAAACACCATGCCACAGTCCACTACCCAAACGCAACCGTCTCTAATTCAATCCTGTTCCCATCCTTCATCATGATAACCATATTCCTGCAATGAATCCCGGAACCATCCTCATATGTAACTTTCTTTACTTCCGTTGGATCAATGGTCACTGTCTTTGGTGAAAAGAATCCATTCCCCGTATCATCTGAAACTTTGATTATATTGCCGTATTCTTCTATTTCATGTCCAAGCATTTCAAATTTCATGATCTCTTGCAATTTGCTGGTACAGCAAGTGACTTTTATTGTGTCAATGGTTCCTGAAAATAATTTATTCAATTTGCTTAAGATATCCTGTCTCATTGATTCATTCCCCACTTTCTTCAAATAGCAGCATTTTTTCTATTTCCTCTCCGGTTGCGCTGACAGCAACTTCCAAATATGCAATGATGATATTTTCTGAATGTGGGTTATATCTGCCATATTCAATTATGTAACCATTTGCATGTAAATTCTTATCATAATGCCAGCCAACAGCATCCATAAAAATTCCAGATTCACAGAAGAAATCAAAACATTCAAGAAATTTATCGTTTGGGATAACTTCTGTCTCTCTGGAAGTCTTGTAATATACTTCTGCTTTTGCGATATGTAACAGGTTATTTGTAATCACCTGTTGTAATTTCTGTGTTGTAGTTCTTCTTCGCATTCTTTTATACTCTCCTTTTCTCGTTACAGGCGGCATATTTGGATATACACCGCCTGATAAATGCTACAATAATTACTTCTGCTTTTATAATCCTTCTGTATCAAATCCCGCATATGCCGCTAAATTAAGAAAATCCATTCCCTGTTCATCCGTCTGGACTGTGTTGTTTTCATCAACGACAAGATACTTTGTCATCTTATAGGCATCTTTCATTGTCTTTACATACAGGTTTTCTTCTTTCAGAGAATCCTTAATCATTTTCATTGTAAGAATCGGTTTTACCTCCACCGCTTGCATAAACGGCTGTTTTCCATTTCCCATTCCAAGCCCAAAACTGACATAATCACTCCTGTTTAAATGCCGAAATTCATCCATTACAATACTGCTTTGATGGACAAAATGTTCTTTGCCCTCTGAATCCGTAATAAATCCATATCCTTTTTGTGTGCTGTACCATTTCACTGTGCCTCGCATATTAAAATTCTCCTTTTTCATATATAATTTTGTTTTAACAGACGGTAATTTTTAAAAATACACCGACTAAACAGTTACTTTCTATCCCAAAAGTTCACGAACCCTGTTTTTCACGGCTTTTTGCAGTTCATAAATCTGCTCATGCGATATTGTCCTTTCCGACAGGATATTCTTCAGCAGTTCCCTATCAACATTTCCTGTATTGTATATTTCTTCAAATATCCTCCAATAACTGCGACATATATTCTCCCAGTGGTAGGAACTCATGTCTTTCTCGACCAAAAGCTCCATTGTGGATTTTTTTGTTTCTTCCATGCCTTCCGGACAGAAATATTTAATGGAACCGTCTTCTGTTTCTGCAAATGTGCATAATATTTCCTGTTCCTCAATCCATTCCTCAATGAACTGTTCCGCTAATTCCTCTGAATCTGTCAGGTTATGGTTTTTCAAGGCATCCAGATATTGCAGCTCTATCACCTGGAAATCCGATTCTGTAATGAATGCGCCTGATACTTTTCTTAATTGGTCTAAACTTAAATTTGTCATGAGTGTATATCCTCCATATATTTTTATTTTTGAGAGCCAGCATTTCGCCAGCCCTCAGTTAACAGTTGTTGATGGGACAGGAGCATTAGCCTGTCATTCCTTCCATCTTTTATAGAAACTTCTCCATATGGAAAAGAATCTTTCGATTATTTTTTCGCTTATAATTAGTTTTGTTTGTTACAATGAATAGACAGCGAATTTTTAAGCCGTCCTCATTGCTTTTATACGTTCTTCTATTTACTTCTACATTTAGAAATAGAAAATTACAGAGTTTTTCATTCTAAAAGTAGAAGTAATATAGTTTACGGTTATTTCCGTTTTCAATGCGCATAAAATAATTCCTTACATCATGGAAATAGTAAGGATCGGCAAATACTTCTCTTTAATTGTCAAAATAATTGGATATACGCAGAATCGCCCTGAAATTACCACTTGACCTAAATCACTTTTATATGTAAAATATAAATGAAGCGTTTCTGCGCTTTTGTGTATGTAGACCTGTCCATTCAGAGGTGCGTCAACACCGTTTGCATGATTGGACGGGTCTTTTTCGTATCCTGTTGACAATAACAAGTATAGAACATTCGTTTGCTTTTGTCAATGGGATTTTTAGAACGAATGTTTGTAACTCTATTCCAGTGATTTAGACTTGATTATGAAAATAAAAAACTACCTCTGTACATTTACGCACATTGGTAGTTTATAAATTGGGGATTATCTAATTTTTCAAACTACAAGATTTTCTTCACCAGAAACTAATTTAATGAATTTATCAGGTAAAACAGCTAAGACTTTCGATTTCTTATAGTCCTTTATATTTCTCGTCACAATATACTCCATCTGACTTCGGCTTGCACAACAAGAAATTACCGCATCTTCATAATCTTTCATATCCAGCAATAATGCTTCCCGGCAATCTTCAGCAGTGGAATCCAGAATATAAAACAATTCAAACAGCTTTGCAATAGCACTTTTTGCCTGCTCAGTATCATGTAGATGTTTCCTTATCAGATAGTAAATATCTGTAACGGAACTTGCGGTAATATATAAATCCTCTATCTGATTAGCGGCTAACATGAATATTTCTTCTGCTGTTTCTCTGAATGGCTCCCTGCCTGTTAATGCATCTATTATCACATTCGTATCAACCAATGCTTTCATTATTTATTATCCAGCCTTTCATCTCTTGCAGCATCTATATCAGCATCTTTTGGAAGTATGCCAAACAATGCCTTTGCTGTTTCTACCCTGTTTTGATGTGGATTCGTTAATTTTGCAATTACTTTCCCATTTTTAGTAATATAAATATCCTCTTGTTCAGAAAGCAACAAGTATTTGCCTAAATTCTGTTTTAGTTCTGTAGCCGTAATAGACATATCGCCATCTCCTTTCGCACTATTATTATATAATATTCGTGCGGTTATGTAAATATATTCGTGCGGATTTTTGCTATTTCACCCGTATCTAATAATTCTTTCATTGAGTCGCTAAGATTACGTTCTATTCGTAAAGCACGAGTAAGATTTGTTTTTGATTTACCCAATTGTTTAGCAATTTCCTCAAGAGTTAATTTAGCATTTCCATTTTGGAAATCCTTCTCACATCCATTTCCAATTTCTCCATTTTTATATCCTTTTAACTCGACATAAGTTTCTAATGCCTTTCTATCCTTAGCAGGATCATTTTTCCTTCTACCAAAATTATTAGATATCAAAGCACCAAGTTTAAATTTTCATCCCGTGAATCTTTCTTGCTATGAAATCGCTGTTTTATCTTAGGGACATATTACTATGGCTATGGCGCGATATTTAGCTCAAATACGGGTTCAAACTGCTTTGGTATAGAATTTATGCGTTTATGGTAAACAGTTCTGAAATCGGCTTATAAAAGGCTTATAGCGGTAATGATTAGAATATGGAAATGCCCTGTATGGATTTATTATGGAGCCTGGATGTAAGATTGCATGTTGACAGAATGAAAATCGTATACAGGGTAAATTATACTGTTTGGTATGATACCTTTTTAACATTTGTAGAGTCTATAAAACTATCTTTATAGTAAATAATTATTTTATCATTATATTCTACCAATATATTTTATACTCAAAATTTAATTCCGGAGCTGTAATATGCCAATGAAACGGAGAATAAAACAAATACTCTTTTGGTGATTCTGTCCTAATATTCATTGGACTGCTTGAAAGCTTTTGAGTAAAAATCTTTTCAATTGATATATCAGATATATTTAAGTGTATATTTAAATCATTAATAGGTGTAATAACTTCTGTAGAGAAAAAATTAGCAAAATGTTTTTTATTATTACTCAACACCGCTTTAACACGAAATTCTATTTCTTCTCCTCTTTTTAGCAAACGATCAAAAATTACATTATAATTTAAGTTTGTATCTTTCAAATCTAAATATTCGATTCTAATCCCATCAGTTAATGCAGTTAGTGAAATTTCTTCATCTGCAAACCATGTAATCCTATTATGTATCCTATCTTTTCCTCCCACTAAAACTTTTGACTTACATGTCTTTATATAAGTAATACTACTTTCTTCTACATAATAATCAATATCTATTTCTATATGCTCCATGCTGAAATAAGAAGGATAACCGCCTGACTTACGCATGTTATCATTTTTAATTCCATCCAATATTTCTTTTTTCGCTACATTTTCGCTTTTATCAAAAATATCAATATAAACAATAGGTGATAATAACCCTTTTAAATCGACTGGTTCAATCCGTATTGGAATTATTCGCCTCTCTTTTAGATTCATTTGCTCTGTAAATTTTGAAGTCCATTCTGCTTCACACCATTTAGATTTTAAATAATTTTCAGACAAGATTACAATTAATTTTTGGCATTCCGATAGAGCCTCATTAATCTTTGACACAAAATTATCTCCTGGCCTAAAGTCCCATGCTTGTATTGTTACAGTATAATTATTTGATTCTAATACTTCCGCGACCCAAGTCGCATAATTTAAATCTGTTCCTGTATAGCTTACAAAAAAATTTTTCATAATTACAAACACTTTCTATACTAATGATTTTGTCATACTTATTTTTATAATCGATAACCATAAAATTTTACTAGACTAGCATCTTGTTTATCAAAAAAAACATTTGTTCCTTAAACTTTTTTACTTTTATAGGGGATAAATCATAATCATAATATCTCCATAATTTAATATCAAATGGCGCATCCTCTCCATCTTCTTTTCTGATTAAAAGAACATGCTTTCCTAAAGTATGTGCAATTCCTATTTCATAAAACACATTTGCATTATGTATTGTTATATCAGCAATAATGATTTCGGCTTTATTGATTTCTCTCCATATATCATCTACAATTACTGAAGGTTCAAATAAATTATCTCCTCTAATCAGCTTACACTTCGTCATATTAGCTATATCCTGAATAACATCAAAAGTATCATTTGACCAAACCTCTCCAAATGGCATAATAAGAAAAATCGTTTTTGGTACAATATCATAATTTATGTTTCCAAATACAGGCTTTATAATCATTTCGGTTCTCCTTTTTAATATTTCTTCTGTTATTTTTTGATGCATTTTACATCTATTTATAGCCATTTGCCTTTTATTAATAGCTTCACAATCAAATTTATCTAAATATTTCTCATATAATGATAATGTGTTGCTAATATAAGTTAAATAACCTTCTTTACTCCACGCTTGTTCTGATTCAAAATTTGCCTCCCAATACATATTCCTCTTTTTTATATTAAATATTTTCAGCAATATTTCTTTTACATAATTTATTTCACCCTTTTCGCATGATGTAAAAACAACTAATCTATCAAAATAAGGTAAGCCTAATCTTGCAGCTTTAAACTTTTTATCAATAACAAATTTTTGAACAATATCTTTTAAATTGGGATCACATTTTCGTATATTACCATAAAGAAAAGCAACCCAGAATCCATCAATTCCTCTTTGATAAAATCTTTTTGGATCAAAATATTCTTTATTGTATATATCTAACCAATGTTTACTTTTTAAAATATGCATTTTTAAATCACCTGACTTATTCATTCTGAATAAAACTGAACGTTTATTTATTTAAAGAAGCCTTCAACGTGGTCACTAAATCACCTGTTTTCAGCATAGCTATTTTAAGAAATCCAATAAATCAAAGGTTTATATATGGTTCATATCAAAAAGCCTTATTTTTCAATGGTTTCTGCTGGTATTTAGGTGGAAAATAGGATGTTTTTGGTCATGTTTCGGTCACACTAGATTTTTAGAAGGACTTGTCCTTCCTGTTTATTAGTTTATTTGTCGCTATAAAAATACGCAACATTCCTTAAACCAGAGCACTGTATATGTATCACTCGCTACAAATTATTTTTCTTGTAATTTTACAATATCATTTATGTCCTCAATTTTCATCTCATTCATTATATTTATATATGTATCTTCAATATTTGATGGATCTACTTTTACCATCCTAATACCTACATTTGGTCGAACAATACCTTTTACTTGACTTCTTGACAAAGCATAACATTCTTTATGATATTCACCATAAAAATCCATATATTCAATTTCAAAACAAAAAGTCTCATCCATTATCAAATTATTCCTCACATTTTTATGTAACTTTTCTAATAAATTAGTAAAAATGCTATCTATTTCTTCTCTTTCTATTAAATTAATCTTAAATTCATTTTCTTTTACATTATAATATGGCATTTCACTAATAATCAAACCATCCGTTTGAATATTAAAAATTTTACTATTATTTTTATCCAATGATATAATTGAATCGTTATCACTTTTTTCATTTTCATCCCAAAATTGCACTCGAATAGTATAATAATGATAAGGATAAATTACAAGGTTTGTCATAACACCTCCTACATTTTTTATTGTACACTCTATACCTGGAGCATATTCTTTTTCATTTATGGTATATTTTTTTTCATGTATTTGATATGATACAGCAAATTTAGGCATATTGGCTTTTCTCTGTTGTTCCATTTGTTCTCCATCTCTTTCATTTTGCTCTATTACCAATCCATTATATTGTTCTTGAAGAAATAGAGTATATAGACCTATAGCCACGGTTGCTACTAAACTTAATACAGGAATAACCATCGTTTGCATTCTATCCTTTTGAACTTTTTTTATTATTTCTTCATTAATAGTCACCTTTTCGTTAACATTATTTATTTCTTCGTTAATAATATTTATTTCTTCATTAATAACATTTATTTTTTCGCTAATTTTCCTAATATTGTTATTCATACTTTTATCACCCTCAAACAAAACTTTATCATAACTTAACAGACTACATCCATATAATTAAATTTTATAGCAATAAATTCTTTTTTTCCACAAAAATTAAACGACATATTTCGACAAAGCCTAATAAAAAGTACAAATCTATAACATTTCAGTATGCCTAACATTCTATATCCATATAATATTTACTTTGATAATCAAACTATATCCCACTCACCGAACATTATTAAATCCATCCTCCATCCCCCACAATCCCTTATTTCCCAACCAATTCCACCTCATTTACTCCAAATATGCAGCAGTCCAATGCCTTTCCTGGAACATCCTACAATCACTTATAATTCAAGCCAAAGTTCGAACTGCATATAAATAACTGCACATCCATTAATAATAATTATAGATAATAAGTATTATAATTTATGCTTATAACTAAAATTCCTTCTAAAACATAGCATTTCTAACACTCTCTTACCAGAAAATAACCATTCCTACCGAACATCCTTATTTTATAATCACTTCTAATCTCATTTATTTCCACAATAATATATATTTCCTATGTATTTACTAGGTTATTATTCAAAAAATAATATCCAACATACGAAATGTCGAACTATATACCGAACTTTTTCAAAATATAAACTGCTGCATTATTTTTATTCCATCCCTTATTCTGCTGCATTCTCTCTACAAATAATCACCAATAACAGGATATAAAGAAAGCACCGCCAGATAATCAATTCATCCGTTGGTGCTTCTCATTTCACTATATGAAATCCTTTTTATAATTCTAAATAGTTTTTTGGCAAAATTGCCTTTATTTCCGATGCTTTATAATCATCAATGTTTCTTGTTACAATATACTCCGCTTTATACGCTTTTGCACACTCCATCTGTAAACAATCCTCAAAATCTGGAAAGCATTCATTCCGAAGCCCTGACAGCAACTTGGCTTTATCTATCCCTTCAACATCAAAGATTCGGCATAAATCAAGCAGCGCCTCCCTCCGTTCTTCTGCACTGTAATCTTTCCTTAATATAAAAAACATGTTAGAGACTGAATGCGCTGCAATACATCCCTTCACTTTTCCCTCTACGCAAGCAAGGACAATCTTCTCTGCATCCTCATAAAACGGCTCCCTTGTAAGAAGATAGTCAAGTAACACGTTTGTATCAACCAGAATCCTATTTACCATATTTTCCTTCCCTGTAAGAAGCTAACTCTGCATCATAATCAGTAACAGTCCCTTTCCTGCGCAACTGCTCTAATCTTGCAAATGCTTCTTTCCTTTCTGATTGTTCGTCATTGTATAAGCCATTCACACCCTGCATGATCTGGATCACAAAACCCAATTTATCTTCCGGCACCTTTTCCAGCATTTTAATTGCTTCCTGTCTGATTGCTGTCATAAAAAACACACCTCACTTTTCTGATATCATAACTTCATCCATTCACATCTATAATATAGCATTTTTCTGTATCATATTCAATCCATACCGCCAGGATATTCCATCCCTACTTCTGCCCTGGAACACCCTCCCGGAACAAATATCCCTCAGAAGCCGTATAGAACGCCTCCCGGAACTGCTGCATCTGCTTATCAGAAAGAATCCCCTCCAGTTCCCTCATGCAGTCCTCACACGCCTTTTCTTTCAGGCGGTTGCTTTCTTCCAATCTTTCCCTTGTGAGATTCTCCATCAACATCCTGTCCTTACCCCCCCCCTTTCACTTAACCAATCCTATTTCACCCAACAGACAGGCGCAATCCTTAAATCCCTGCTGGTATGCAATCCTCATGCAGCAGCTCCCTTGCGATATGTAAGCGCACACTAAACCATCTATCATCTGCATTTCTTCCTCTGAAAATCCTTGTTCCTTCATCTGTACGGAAACATCTTCTATTTCCTTCCTCGCTTCCAAATATGCCCCATCCCCGGAAAGGATTCTGTCTAACCTCTCCCCGGTCGCATGGTTTGTTAAAACATCAAAAATATTATTGCCATTATCCATATGCAATCCTCCTTCCCTTCTTACATCATCCACTGCATACATAATCTAAACACGCTGTTTGTCTATCCATTGCCATTAGCTGAATCCTCCTGACTATTCCTCATTTCTTCAAGATAGCTGATTACAACACATCTTACTGTATCATCATGCAGCAATTCATCCGCAACCTTTTCCATATCATAATCTTTTCCGCTGTCCAGTCTTAACAGTTCCTTTTCTTCCGCCATATTCCTTAATTTCCATGCTGTTTCCCACCGCGACGATCCCACCAGGACATTTACGCCATACCAAGCAGTTTTTAATAAATCCACTGTATGCCACAATATCTTTTCCTGCTCCGTCATATGCAATAATCTTGTTTTTATGTCAAATATTCCATTGTTCCAATCACACACGGCCTTTTCAACCGTTTCTTCTTTTGTCATTGGGCGAAACCTTTTCCCATTAATGGAATATGCAAATTCTGTGTCATGCCGTTCTGTAGACGCTCCACACTCCATACATGCCACATAATAATTATGTATCTTCCTGAATGATTCCACTGTCTTAATATGCCCTTTTGCAATCCCTCCACAATATGGACATGGCTTTAAATCAATCTTCATGCCGGTTCCTCCATTTCCCCGCTTTATATGCACTGCTGCATATATTGCTGTAATTTTTACTGCCAACCGCCGCTATCCCCTTCCAAACCCTCCGCACACCTGGCAATAAAATATTCATGGAACCTCTTTCCCGTAAATGGGCTTTCCAGGAACCTTTTCACCGCCTGGTGCACAATGTCCAGGCTCCAGTCCCCTTTCACAAAGTCAACCCCAGCGTCAAACAGCATGGAAGCCGCCTCAAAAGGCATACGGATACTTTCCCCGCGTTCTTTCTGTCTGTCCACCATCTTGCAGAATTCCACAAAGTTTCCATCTGAGACGAATTTCCCTAACAGTCCTTTTTCCAATTATCCTTCCCCTTCCTTTTTCATTCTTCCCGTTTATGATCCCACATTGCTTCCAACAGCCTGTATGCAACTTTCCAGTCAAGGCTTTCCCCATATTCCTTCTGCATCTGGTATAGGAATATTTGCGTTATCTTCTCCATAAATTCTTTTGGGTATATGTCCCGTTTAATGGCATTGCAGGTAACGCAGCTGCAATATAAATTATCCAGGCCATTTGTGCCGCCTTTTGAGATCGGTATGCGGTGCTCAACCTCGAATGAATCAAAATCCACAAATCCCCCACAAAGGTAGCAATGCCCTTCTGTTTTCCTATATATGGCCAGACGGTCTTTTGCGGAAAACTTTTTCCTTTTGATTCCCGGCACATCCGGTTTTACGGTTTCATTTCCTTTCTGTTCCGTATCAATCCAATAATAACCAGAACATTTCACCAGCGTTTTCTCTATCTGCATTCTTGCCCGCGCTACGGTACGGAAATCCTGTGCCTGTCCAATATCATTTGTTTTAATTATTGCGCCTACACTGTTATGCGCGATATAATGTTTTCCATTTGTAAGTAAAATTGCCATAATATACCCTCACTCCATGTATGTTTTTGTATAAATCCGCATAACCGCCCTCTGCCCCTCCGCATAGGTTTTACTGTTTTTAATCGCTTCCTGGACATCTTTCCGCCCTAAAAGACCGAAATCATCCGCCAGTGTCTTTAACTCCTTTTTATCCGCTTTACATAAATTCCTTGCCTTTCCCATCTTCCCACCCGCCTTTCCTATTAAAACCCCATAACTCATCTGCATATTTTATCAAGCATCTGTTCCAATATCTCACTCCCGCTTTGGATAAAATATAGTTCCCCATTAATCTTTAACGGCTCGCCCTCCTCATACGCAGTAAGGACTTTCTGTTGATGAATGCTTATCCCCACTGCAATTCCAGTGGCAAAACCTCCACTCTCTGGTAAATCATCCAATGTCACCATTCCTCCAATCATAAATTTTTCACATTATATATTTCTCCATTTGTAAAAATAAGTGCAGGCGGATTTTTCATTTCCCCATCTGCACTTACCTTCTCTCAAGTTGCGTTTAACGCATATCTTCCATATGGAACCCTTTTTCTTCTGCCCTTCCCATAGATCTGGCTGAAATATTCTTCCAGGCTGAACGCATATGGGCGGCTCTGCAAGCGGATGCATTTCCCATCTTTAAGGACTGTCGTCTGCGCAACTGAAACAGTATTCGTCAAAGTAAGGTTTTCACGGATAATATTTTCCAAGTCCGCCCGCAAACCTTCATATGTAGTGTCAATATGGCATCTTGTGCCCATGCCGTTCTCATTTATGTAAAAGATAACCCTATATGAAAACTTGTCCTCGTTCAGATTATGGACTGCACATCCACGGTCTATGTCCGAGACAATATCCGTTATTGTAAACATAATCATTTCCCCTTTCCCATACAGCCCTTACGCCAGCCCGCAGAAACATGCCAGCCTATGCAATGGGTTTCTCACAAGTTTCCGTCCCCGTTCTGTTTCCCTGCGATCGTTTTTCTGTATCATTTTCATAAAAGCAAGCTGTTCATGCACCTCCATGTACTCAGCCTGCATTTCCGGCGTCAATGCATCCATTGGCGTTTTTATGGATTCGTCAATCACTTGCGAGCCGTTTCCCATGTCAATAAGCCGGAAGCTAAAACATACCTTTTCTTTTTCAAACATTGCTTTTCCCATCCTTTCCCTTGCTCCGGGAAGACTGCCTGTCCATGCAGCCCCCCAATCTTACGTCACTAAACGCACTTATGCTGCATCCGTATGCGCGTCATCCGCTTCTTTTATGAACTGCTGCAAATCATCCCTCATGCACTGGAAATTCTCTGCCTGGCTGGCAATATATGAATCATTCCTGTTACAGTAATCCACAATCCAACCGTCTAAATCAATGTCATTTTCAAAGGAATACGCCACAATCCCTATCAGCGACGGCATATTGCCCGCTTCCATAACCCCTTTATTGCAGCCTGCCTTCCGCATCAGCGCGTCCAGGACTTCCGCATACTGCTCAATGTCTCCCTTTGTGGCAAAAGGGACTACATTTTCCCGCACAAATTCAAACGCTTCCTCCAAATCAATTTCCGGCTCTGGCTTTGAAACATTGAGATATTCAAGCATCAAGGTTTCCAGTATATCCAGTTTTTCCATGATTACCGTTTTGTCTTTTGTGGAACGCTCATGTTCAATTTCATCAAAAGTCTTTCCGTTGATTTCCTTTTCATTCAGGCCATTTTGGAACGCGCACAGGAAATCCGCAAACCTGCAGTCAGCCAATCCCAATTCTGTAAATTTATGGAACAGTGCAAACCATAAGAATGTATTTTTAGCCGTAAAAACGCTGTACAAGTCCCCTGCCACCATATTTTCCAGCCGCGCTATGCAGCCTTCCAGTATCTTGAACTCTTCCATGGAAGCGTTTTCATTCAGGTATGCGCCGATCTGGCCTGACTTCTTCCAACTGTCCAGATGGAACATGCACATGACGGATTCCATGATTACGCGTTCCAGTGTGCCGTTCTTCCGTTCGGCTTTTGTGTATTCCGCTTCAATGAAGAATTCCCGTTTTAATATCTCCCGGATTTTCCTTGCGTACCTGTCAACGAATGTGAACGCTTTCTGGCTGACGTTCATCGACTTGCTGAAATTAAAGCGGCGCACAAGCCTTGATATCCGCTCCATGCTGTAATTTTCGTGGATGACGCAGTCAAGCTGGTATTCATTGAATGTTTTCTGCAGTTCTTCCGGCAGCTGGCCAAAGCACTTCCGCCTGATGTCAAACTCCCGCGTTTCCCAGACGATGTCCCCCGCCCCGTCAATCTTCACTTCCCCGTCTGCGTCCCTCACTTTCGCCCGGTAGGAAATGATCGGCTCCTCAATGCTGGACGTTACCTTATAATTCCCAAACCGGAACATCATAAAGGCTGTCGACCGCTGAAGCCCGTCTATAATCCATGCCTGCGAATTTTCTTCCTGCCCAAGTATAATCGGCGGGATATAATCGCCGTTCAGGACGGAGACAATCAGCTCATTTGTCATTGCGTTGTTCCACTGCCCGCTCAGACGCTGCACGTCCGCGTCGGAACGGATGTCAAGATCCCTCATTTTTTCCAGGTACATATTTAAAGTATATGTCTGCCTTTTCACTTTTGCCATTTTCCTTTACCTCCATGTATAACAATATCCTGATTTTCTCATATGACCGCATGTTTTCCAGTGTGTCCATGTACTCCCTTTGTGTCATGTGCAACGCTTCCTGTATCTCTGACGCTTTGTAACAGAAAGACAGCAGCCCCAACACTTCCTTCTGCTTCCTGGACAGCATTCGCAGGTACTTTTCCAATTTATATGTTATTGCATTTACTTCCTCAAATACTTCTTCTTCCATGTCAAAGCTGTCCGCGATTGTTTCACCCAATGTATAATTTTCTCCATCCCCCACAGGCGCGTCTAACGACAAGGCCATCCGGTCAGCCTTGCGCTTCTCACGGTTCCTTCTGGTGATCTCTGACTTAATTTTGTTGGACAGACAGACATATAAGAACCCGTCAAAGGACTGTTCCCCGTCATATCTCTTCATTGCATATACGAACGTTTCATTCGCCAGGGAATAGAAATCGTCCTTGTCCTTGCCGTATATCCCGCCAAATTTTAATAATATCCTATCCACCATCCTGTGGAGCTTCCTTGCGTTATCGGCATAATATGTAATCAATATCTGTTCCATTTTGCTGTACCCTTATCCCTTCTTATTTTTGCCCTGTGTGTCCATTGCGGGCGCGTCCTGAAGCCGTCCCATGCGGCCTTTAAAACCTGTCTCTGGCTGGTATACGGCTGTTTTCCCTATCTTTGTGACAATGCCGTTTTCCTTTTGGACGGCAAACTCAATTTCCTGTGTATGCATTTTCATTCCCTCCTGAATGCGGCTTTCTTGGGGAACCCAATCCCCCTGCGCCGGCAGAACCATCCTCTAACTTACCCTCAATACACTGTAATAGCTTACTTTCCTTACCTTCTGGTAATCTTTGTCATTGAGCAGCTTTTTCACTTCCTCCTTGTCAACTGTTTCACGCTCCTGCGGGGAATAGGTTGCCTTGCACATGTTGCCAATAAACTGTAAGATTTCCTTTCCCTTGCTGTTGGTTGTAAGGCAGTCATTCAAGTTATCCATAAGATACTCAATAATATCCATATCCAATGCCTTGATATCGTCTTCCATCTTCTTAAGCTGCATCTGCAGGCTTTTCCTTTTTTCCATTTTCTGATTCATTTCCGCTGTTGTGATGCACATAATAAATCCATCCTTTCTTTTGAGTGCTGTTTGTGGGTGTTTCCGGCTTACCCGGATGATTTGTTTATCATATTTCAGTTGTTTGCTTTGTTTATCTTATGTGATTATAGTACACTAAAACGAACTGAATTTCAATATAAATAGTTCATAAAAACGTACTTAATTTATTGTGGATAGTACACAAAAACGACATTTTTCACTTTACAAATAAACACATGTTTGATACAATGTATACAGGAGGTGTTAATAGTGCCAAAAGAAAGATATTTACCAGGGAAAATCAATTATGAAAAACTCTTTTCCTTAATGAATACAAAAGGAATAAAAAAAACAAATCTTCGTAATGATTACAAAATACATCCTACTACAATACAAAAAATTGTAGCTGGTGAAACAATCAATACTGATACTATTGTAATCTTATGTGATGCCCTCAACTGCCAGCCTGGTGACATCATGGAATACATACCAGATCCACCAGACAACCCAGACAGCCAGTAAATACCTTTGTCCAGAGCCTTGCACAGTCACAAGTGCAGGGCTTTTCTATTTTCTAAATATCGTTTTGTGTTTAGTATTATGTTTTCAATGTGCTGTTTCTGCAAATTAAAAAGGTGTAAAGCCTTAATAATTCAATAAAGACTTTACACCTAAAATTTTATTTTATTTGATTAGTTATTTAGTTACTGCTAACTTTCCGTTAGTGGTGGTTTCTGATAAAGTTTTCGATTAATTTGATTGCGTTTAAACTCAATTTCATCTAATACCTCTTGACAATTCACTTTTTTCGCCACCCGTTCTATCTCTTCAAGCAGCGATATTTGGTCTAATAGAATCCCGTTATATTCTTTTTCAGTCATTGGCATACAATCACCTTCTTTCTATTTGCGCCTTTTATATGATACTTTAATTATAGCAGACGCACAGTTCAGGTGTAAAGCCTTTATTCAATTATCAAGGTTCTGTTTGGTGCTTGTATAGGATTGTGTTGCTATCCCGATAGGCTTGTTTGCTTTGATGCTACGGTCATAGAACTGCCGACAAGCCTATAATCATTTATTTCTCTTCCATACTTATAATCTTTCCTGCCAGTTCCCATGTTTGTTTTGCTTTGACTATCAAAGAATCTCCTATTTCTTCTTCATTTGGAATACCCTTTGCCAGATCTGCTAATTTGTCTCCATAATTCATGCAAGCTGCATACAGTAGTTGTAATTCTTCTCTTGTAAAAGTGATTGTGATATCTTTCATATCATTTACCTGCCTTTCATTTGTTGTGTTTGTTGCTCTGTTTGACTTGTTGAGTTTATTATATAACACGCTATCGTGTTATTCAAGACGTAATACTTACTAATTTTATACCGATATCGTTTTATATTTTTGTGCAATTTTTAACACGATATCGTTGTCATTGACAAAAAAGAGTTTATGTGATATCGTGTTATATAAAGATAAAACTATAACAAATCATGAAAAATGAGGTATATATATATGGAAGAAAAAAAGAAAGCATCCGCCGCTCATATTAGAGCAACTACAAAATGGGAAAAAGAAAACTATGATAAAGTTTTAGTTAGATTTCCTAAAGGAACCAAAGAGCAAATAACAAGTTCTGGTGCAAAAAGTGTAAATGGCTTTATTGTTGAAGCTGTAAAAGAAAAGTTAAATAATAAATAGAAATATATTATAAAATCTTAAAAATAACACGGTATCGTTATGTATATTATTGCTAATATTCAATATACGATATCGTGTTATTTTTGTTGACTTTTCCGGTATTGCATTTAACACGATATCGTGTTAATATTATCATAACAAATAAATCAAACATCACCAACACAAAGCACATTGACAATTCAATAGACTTTACACTCTCCTATAAATCCGTTATAATGATAATAACTTATAAATAGTATCATCATTAAAAGGCGGTGAAAGGATGGTAGAAGAAATGACAGATAAAGAATTAATCACGGTAACTATTGACAGATATACAGATTTACAGCAGATTAAAAAAGCAAATGGCGGTCATGAAAACGAAATGCTTGATTATTTAATTAAAGTAACCACTGCAAAATTATCATCATTAGGTGTAAATGTGGAAGACATAACTTTAAAATGAAAGACTGGTAAAAGACTTATGACAAAAAAAGAATTGCTTCAAAATTCACTTGACGAGTTTATGCGGATACAAAAATATTTGCGGTTAATTCAGGATAAAGATTCAGACATTTATAAAGAAATCAAGCAACGATATAATGAATTAAAAGTAATTTTAAATTCTATATCCGATTTTGATTTATCAGTTTTTGCAGAACTTGACGAAATCAAAGAGTAACCGCAACATAACAAACAACTAAATAACCACACCAAACTAAGAGTGTAAAGCCTATTGAATTGCCAAAGGCTTTGCACTTTTTTTATTGGATGGAGGAAACAGCATGATTAAAAAGAACGTCACTTACTACGAGTACCGTATATTGAAAGCAATCTATGTAAGCATAAAGGTTCTCAAAGCGGACGACAACAGCGCAACAATCGTTATCAAAAATTAACATACACAAACGGAATAAAGGAGGTATCGGCTATGACATATTTCAAGAATATCAATACACTGGAAGAATTAAGGAAGCAATATCGTGACTTACTCAAGATTCACCACCCTGATAATGGCGGCAATGTGTCAGACATGCAGGAAATCAATACGGAATATGATAAGCTGTTTAAAGCATTGAAGGATAAGCACGAGAGCAAGTCAGCGGATAGTAAAGAAGAAAACGCAAAGACAGACTTTAGTAATATGAAGTATGACTTTTCAGAGGATGCAAAGCTGAGGGAAATGCTCAGCAAGATAACCAGCTTTGACGGCATCACCATTGAGGTATGCGGCAACTGGATATGGGCTTTTGATTCATATAATTACAGGAAAGAATTGAAAGAACTCGGATTCAAATATGCAAGAAATAAGAAAGCCTGGTACTGGCATAGCGATTGTTTTCGCAAGCGTAGCCACAAAACATTGAGCATGGATGACATACGCAACTACTACGGCAGTACAGAGGTAGAGACAGGCGGAATAAAGAGGCTGAAACAAGCGTAACCGCAAACAAACAAGGGTGTAACCAATGGAAACGGCTGCACCCTGACAATATAAGAAAAGGATACTACTACTATTTAGAAAGACAGGTATAATAATTATGACAGTAAATGGATCAAGGCAATTCAGGGGAAATGATGGGAAAAGCTATTTGGTGCAGGATGCACACAAGGCAGACATGCATAAGGGAAAATATATTTTGGCCGTCAAAGTAAATGGCATATATAAACTGTGTTATGACATGTTTTATAAGCTGTTGTATTTTGACACGATCAAGGATGCACAAAGGGAGGTGTTGTACAGTGCTGATTTTATCAGAACCATGTGAGAATAATGTGAAAATGCAGGTTAAAACTATTTGATTTCTATGGAATGCATCTGAAAAATAGGAAAAATATATCTGAATATGGCAAACATTAAGACTGTGGGTTTCATTCTCTCGCAGTCTTTTCTTTCTGGCTTATGCGGCTTTCTTTTGGTGTATTTCAACGGTTCTGTGTGCGTTTTTAAGGGGAAAATTTAGATTGTAATGGTATGGTTGGAACCTTGTGTTAGGGTGTGGGTGGAAAGTGGCTGTATGGACGGAATATTGCGTTGTGCGGTATAGGATATTGGACTGGTTGGTGAACTGATAACTATTGTAATGGATGCAGCAGGGAAAGGTACTAGTACATCGAAAATTAAATAACTGCTATATTCACGCAGGATATGCTTTCGAGAGTGCAGGACAAAAAACGCAGGCGTAGCGGGCTACGTTGAGGCTTTTTGTCCTGTGCTATCGGAAGTATAGACAAGTGAAAATGGCAGTTATTAATTATTCGATGTACTAGGGTAGGTTTACATTTTATTTTTCGGACTTTAATGTGGGAAAGCGCCCATCTATTGCTCTCACACAATACGCCCTAATTTTGACATCGAACGAACAATATACTTTTCCAAAAACCAAATAGCCGAATCATGAACATTCAGCAAAAATAAAACTATACCAAGACAATGCACTTTTTAATGTATATCACATCACAACGTAACATACTTGAAGAAAAAATGGCAAAGTACATCACACTACAGTGTGCAGAATCAGCCGTCTTTTTATAATAAGAGACTGTAATAATAAATAAAGACTACTATCGTAATGAATTATTCGTATACACTCATAATTCATTACTCTTTTAAAAATTTTTTAATTGCTAATGAATACAATATATCCAACAAGGGTGGGGGTAGGTTTAAATTCCAGTATATAATTTGCTGTATATAAGCATATACCCTATATAAAATTTGCCCTCTATTATTCCCGATAATCTAATATACATCTTAGAATTTCAGCAGTAATATAATTACCTTACCAACTTATCACCTATTGTTATTCTGTCCAGAATTTAAACGTACACCATTGAACAGAATACAAATATAGGTATCCTCATTCAGGACACCATATAGGGGTACTTTACAAATCCATAATATAAGTTTTAATATATACGGTATACCCCAAATGAAATTTACCCCTATTATTCCCATGATCAAATATGTACGTTAGAATTCCAGACATATTACATTTAACCTACCAATTTACCGCTAACAACCATTCTATCTGAAAATCTAATATATACCATTGAATTTAGGGCTATAATGATATTTGTCTGTGAAAGGATGATACCCAGGGGAGGGGGTATGTTTCAATCCAAAAATATAGTTCTCCACATATCCCCTATACCCTATATAAAATTTAACGTATCTTTTAGTCCTATAATCAGTTTTCAAGATGTTTCCATGTAGAATACTTTTACCCTGCCAATTTATCACATAAAGGATTTTGGTTTGAGTTGATTTTTGATAAATTGGTATAACAATTATAATGGAAAATTGCTTATAATATGGCAGGACTGGTGTAGTATATAAATGAAATCACTTATGAGAATGCATGTACCGAAACATAGATATACATACACAAAAATCAAGCAAATTATATCTTTTCAATATTCAATTTTCATTAGAAAATAATTCACTTTTGTATACTTTCTTTCGTTCTCTTTTTTCTTCTACTAAGATATATCTAAATTTGGCTTCTTTTAATTGTGTGTACAGTTTATTAATTTGGCTTTCCGTCCAAATTGAAGATTCTAAATTTGCCTCTCTTAAATATACACTTGTCAATTTCGCCCCTCTTAAATCTGCTTCTCTTAAATCTGCTCTAATCAATCTTGCCTCTGTTAGATCTGCTCTTATTAATTTTACATTATTCAACTTTGCTTCATAAAAATTTACTTTTCTTAAATTTGCTTCATTTAATTTCGCATCTCTTAAATCTGCACCAGATAAATTAGCTTCTGCTAAATTTGATTCTACTAAATCCACTCCTACTAAATTTGCATGAACTAAATTTGCATGAACTAAATTTGCTCTTCTTAGTTTTGCCCGTTTAAAATCCAATGCTTCTAATTTCAATCCCTTTAAATCAGCCCTTTTTAAATTTAATTTTAATTTTTTATTATATTTTATATAGTTAAAAATTGACTGTTCAAACCTCAGAAAACCATTTTCCCATAAATGTACAATTTCAAGCATGTTGACAAATATACACAATTCACAATCAATTACATTTTTATAACATTTTCCTGTGTGATATGTCATTCCATCCTGTAACATTAAGCCAAATGTATCATTTATAATATCAAATCTCTCTTTTATTTCACTATTTCTTATTTTAAATTCTAAAAAAATGAGTATTTCCATTGATAAATAATTTCTCTTTAATAAATTCCCTAAAATTCCTGCAAAATCTTCTTTAGAAAACTTTATTCCTTTACATATTTCTATAAAAATATATTCGGAAATAAAGTATTCATATATAGATTTATGTATAAACTCAATATTAGTTTCAGCACATTCAAAAAAATGTTTTATTGGAAATTCCAAAACACTTAAATGATTTCCATTAAACTCTAAATCCGGAATTTGATAATTTTCTTTTAGCACCAAATGGTTACTTTCAAACATTTCAAATGATACTTTTTGTAAAAACTCTAAATAAATTTTTACATTCTGTTTATTTCTTAAAATGTGTGAACCGCCATCATATCCAATTCCATCAATATAAAATCTATCAAATATACCTCCCTCTTCTGCAAATATACGATTATATAATTCTGGTTTAGTAGGATTTTCACTAATATCTACATTAGACATAATAGCCATATATAATATTACTGGTATTCCCAAAACTTCCAAATTAGATTCTATTTTTTGCTGTTTATCTAATAGATTACCTGTAATTTTTTTATAAAAAATCTCGACTTTATCAATATCAAATTTTTTGAGTTCGAGAACATTTTGGAAATAAGATATTCCAATATAAGCTGGTCTTGATGTAATAATACACTTAAAATTTTCAAAATCCTTTATGGCAACAATAAATGAATCAAGCAAATTTTCTCTTTCATTCAATGATTTTATTTCATCAAATCCATCTATAATTAATATTTTATTCTCTAAATCTTTTTTCTTACATTCAAGAGTATTGTAAACAGCTTTCAGCAATCCATTCTCTATGTCTTCACTTTCCCAATCACGAAATCTTAATACCATTATATCATTATTATCTTTATACTCATTTACAATCCATGAAGTTATACTCGATTTTCCTATTCCTGGAACTCCGGTAATAAGCATTGTAGATGTTTTATTATATTTTACAAATTTTATTATTATTTCATCTAAAGTATCATTAACAGAGAATCCTATTTTTTTTACAGATTTATACATTTTATAATCAGGCATAATAAAAGCATCTGCCAAAGTTATAGGATTTTCGTCATTATTTTGATGGAGAAATAATCTGCTGTTCCAATTTTTAATATAAACTTCTTTCTTATTATTTTGAAATTTAACCTGTTCTTTATCACTATTTTGTATGTTAAAATTTTTAGTCTGTTCTAAAATCATACGTAATATATCAAGTATCATCTGATGATCAGAATCCAATTTGTCAAAATTATCTTCCATATATTCAGATATTTTTTGCAAACCTATAGTAATATCATCAACAGAATTACTTATATGTATTGAAACATCTTGCTGAAAAGTTTCACTTTCACGCACTAATTTAATCAATACTTCTGCCACAGCAAATAAGCATCGCTTGATCTCACTTTCATGTTCTATATGATTGTCACCTTTATATCCACAGTATTCATTCCACAAAAAATCCTTCAGTTTCATGCTATCAAATTTACATTGCCTAAGCACTTCGTCCGTAATTTCGATATTCTTAAATAAATCCTTTATTTCAGCCACTACATGTTCTATAGTATTTTCTGGAATATTCATTGAACTCATACTCTCTTTAGAAAGAATACGATCAATTTTAGATTTCTCTCCATTAATAAAATCACTAATCTTGCCTATTCCATTTTCGGAAACTCCATCTATTGAAATTCCAATCACTTCTTTTGCTAATCCATTCCCTACTTTATCTCCTACCACAGATTTTATCACTGCTGATATAACATTAGCTGTAACTGACATTTTTTCATCCCCCTTGTACTTTTTGATTTACACTCACTGTTTATTAAATATTAACATATTTTATGGCTTTTCTCCATAATTTTCATAAAAATGTCAATGCATATCCAAACCGTAAAAAAATAAGGCATACCCGACTTCCACATCCGATATGCCTTAGGCTAATTATCCCATTCAATAATCTCAAAACTTGTAACCTTCTTATATTCCTGCCCCGCTATGTATTGGTTCCTGCTCCTGTCATTGTTGCTTTTCACTATAAAAGATACAGGGCTATATTGGTTTCTCCCGCTTCTCTCCTGCCTTAGAAACAGATGCAATATATATTCACTTTTGCCATGGTATATAATAAAATCTGCAACAATCATAGATAACGGCTTTGTTCTGTATTGGTAAAACTTAATAAATTCTCCTGATTTTAACATTTCAAGAATCTCGTCAAAATGATCCAGTTTTATTTCAATCCTGTTATATTCGGCCTTATTATGCTTCTTCAAATTGCTTCTTTTCAACTGTCCATTCTTTATCTTGTTATATCCATTTATTCCAAGATATTTCTTATTTTTCCCATAGATATGTTGTAATCCCAAAAGATGGCAAAGGTTCTCCCTATAAAATACTATTTCAACATCTATTTTACCATTTAACTTATACTTGAACATACGTCCACATAATTCATTCTCATAAACATCAAGTATCGCGCCCAAATCTTTTGTCTCTTTGCACATATCCGCTCCCGAAAATAATAGGCTATGGTTTTACCCACAGCCCATTACTGAATAGCAGGTTGGTTTCCCTACCCCAACCAGGTCATATTCTGTGTATGTTTAAGCTCCTCACAGAAAAGGATGGCATGGCTATTCATTACACACCAATATAAGTATTCCTGTTGCTGTCCATCTTTATCCAGCGATATAATTTTTGTTTCTGAAATAACCATATCACAAAACCCTTTATTTTTCAAGGATTTTTTTCAATGAGTGCAAAAATTTTGGTATCTTCAAAAATTGTTACGTATAAAATATCATATGCCGTTCCAGAAAACAAGTGTCATTTTTTATTTTTTCATAAAACTCTGCTATACATTTCCATCACTATCCATCAACCCCAATCTTCCGCATACGGCTTCACTTCAAACCGTAACAACGCATCATACACCTTCTTCGGCACCTTATTCTTATATTTATCAGCCATAATCAATATGTCAGCCTGTTTATGTCTCTTATATTCCTCAAACGCTTCCTCAGGCGTATCCCAATAAGACAATCTTATCACTTCATCATGCCCATATGGCCTGATTTCCCCATAATACATTTTAATTTTACTGTCATACCTTACGCCTAAAGGAAGATCCATTTTTGCAGTCCTCCATTTCCCCGTCCTATGCTTCTTGCAGTTGGACAGCATAGTATTCAATGTCTGTGGCAAGATACAGCATTTATCAGGCGCATACTCTTTATTGCCGGGAAATAATAAATCCTTATCTACTGCCATTGATTCACCGTCACACTCATAATACTCAGCACTCCACCATTCAGCAAAAGAATCTTTGTCATACCTCCATAAATCACACATGAAAGAACCTTCATACACATTGTCATTTTTATAACAGCGAATATAAATGCCGTTCCAGATGGAATATGCAGCAGTTGATTTCAATGTAATGTATGGAACATATTCCTGCTGTCTGCCTAATTCCTCTACAAGTAAAATCCCACGCTCCAAGTCAATGTATTCTTCATTGTTTACCCAGATTAAATTCCTGTAATAGCAGTTATTCTTAGCCCTGTCAATGTGCCATATTTTCCTATAGCTGTGTGGATTTTCAAGGAAATGCTCTGCCACTAACTTGTCTGTATATGTCTCGATTTTTCTATCTATGCCGCTTAGAGTATAATGTGCGTATCCTGTTTTATGCATATGGAAAGTACTTCTCAGATTATTCACCAATCTCCCATGGTTGCTGATCCAATAATTATTTGTGCCGTTCACCAGTACAAATATCTCATCATTAGAGATAAGTTCTATTCCTGATTTCTTGATGTCCAATACCCTTTTATCTACTATGGATAAATATTCTTTAAATTCTTTCCTCTGTTCTAATTTCTTTTTACTGCTCATTTTTTGATATTCCTTTCGATATGATAATAGACAGCATTCGTTTACAAACGAACGCTAAAAAAAGAGCATCCAGAAATGGACACCCTGATATAATTCAAATATTCAGTTGTAATTGCACCAATAATGGCGGTTATTCAATTTTGTGTAACCGTGATATAGCGGCTCCAAAACGGGTGTCGCTGATTCCCCCACTTGTGGAGGAAATAGAATTATTTTCCAAGACGCTTACAACGACTTAGGATAATCCAAATTGGAAATCACTTGCGAATTTGGTTAGACCATCACGGACTAATTCATATTAATTTGCTGTTGTACCACCGTGGGACAACCTTTTGCACACTTCTATGGAAAACATATCTCTTTACAGGCGTTGGGTTTAAACTCACCGTAAGGTTTAAGGTTTTTCGTTTTGAAGTGAAAAACAGCTCCCCAAAATTGGGGATATCTTTTAATTGTGATCTGACTCCACAAAAATGCGGAGTGAATTATATTTACCTCGCCCACTTGGGTTAATCGTTGAAACCTTAAACAATACAAGCGTTTCATTTTGTATAATATTTTTGTTTTCCCGTTTTGATATTCGTTGAAAGTTTGGGTTACAAATAATTTTAAACCCTCCGTTTCAGAAACAAACCTTTTAAAACGTTTGCTTATCATATTTTCAGGTATGCATACTATGTAATTCCACATGTCCATAATTAGGACATCTAGATTTTCGGCGGTCACTTATCTAATTTTAAAAAATGGAATTTAGACAATGGACTTAACGCAGTGATAGGACACGGAAATTTTACCTTGTCCTCTGGTAGTAAAATATTTACCATCAGCCAGCACAAAATTGTGTTCGCCACAGTGGGGCAGGAATTTTTCGACCACTTATGGGCGAATAGATGAAATCTACCACATTGCTTTTAAAGCAAGATGGTTCAAAACCTGATAACCTCTGTACCTACAGGTACACACCAGTTACCCACGGGGAACCACCGTCTCACGGGTCTATGGTATACGGTGAAATACCGCCCACCTAAATTCTCATACTGGGCCATTTTTATGATAAAAAATGCTCAAAACCCTTGATTTATAATGGGGTTAAGTCAGACCATATATAATTAAAAGAGATTACATATGTGTCAAAGTTAAGAGCAACGGTTGTGTCACAGTGTCACAACCATTCCAAATCCGGCAACACCTGTACATGATGTACGGTTGTACAATGTGTACAACACTTGCCATATTTACGGAAACTGTTTGAAGCGAAATCGTGAGATAGAATTACCGAATTCCCCATATGGGAATGCGATCACTCTCCCACTATGGGAGGTTGGTTAAACCAATATCAAATAATATAGTAATTTCTAAAGTCGCATTTAACGGCTTTTGGATCTGACTGCCTCTAAGGGCATAAACATTCTTTACATCCTTTGATTTATTAACAATGAAGGTAACTAACAGTGACCTCCTAATGAATGGACAGATTTGTCCAATCAAGCAATACCGTATTCTTCAAAGGATACGCTTCTACTGCGTACCCTCTAAATGATGGATGTCGTTACCCTGAAACAAGGTACCCGAAAATTTTAGGGAGTGCTGTAATATAGTCACCCCTTTAAAATATGCAACGTTTTGTTATCGACTGGAAATGAATGTCCATGATGGACACAATACAACTCCACTTCAAAGGCGTGTCGTGAAACGCTATAGCCTTATTTTGAATATGGGATAGCGTTTTGATCCCCCATACTCGCTCCGTCAATTTTGTCGAAGCTGTACTTTTTGGAACGGATTGGATAATGTATTTTTTTGAAACCACCAAATGGTTGCCTCTTAAGCCAAGCGATAATAATTACAACTTGATAAGTGGATTTTACTCAAATTTTTTGGCGTTTGAGATCAATGTATAGCAGTGTCTTTTGAAAGCCAACGTCAAATAGGGTGGTGTCATTTTTAGCCACTACTCCCTTGTAAGCAGCGTCAAATTTGACGCACCTTTTAATATTTCAGAGGGGTGCAAAATTTTGTCCCACCTTATCAAATCCCCATAAAATATTCCTAACATAAAGGATATATTTTCAAAATACAGCCTACACATACAATTCAATGCCATCAATATAAATCCTCTATATCCATACAATCCAAATCTTTTCCAGTAACGCAAAATAACTCACAAGGGATTTTTCCGCTGTGAGATTCATTATCCGCTTCTGCATAAACAGATTCTTTATAATCACCTATTTTGCAAATATCATTATTCATCATTAGTGCTTCCGAATTATTCGTAACCACCACTTTACATAAGTCATCCTGTCCCACGCAATTATTATTTGTCAGGTTCATTTGAACCTCACCCTCTATAGACATATCCAGTATTTCTTCTACAGAAAAACCATTCTCCATAGGAACAGGCTCTCCCCAGTTATCATCAACCCCATTCCTCACATCATCAGGAAATACAGATAAATCCAATAGTTCCCCTTGTTTATATTCGCCATCATAACATCCTTCTACTGGCTTGTATTTCAAAGATTTATTGTATGCGATACATTGCCTGTACAGATCTTTTTCAGCATTAAAATTATTCCTATACTTCTTTGCATCATTACAATAAGCATTATATCTTAGCTTTACTGCTCTCCTATCAAGCTTTTCAACAAAATCTTCACATTCTACCGTATCAGAATATTTCAATGCTTCAGCAGTCACAGCATCTTTATCACAATATCTGCCATATGAATTATTTAACTTATAATATGTACCATTTGCCCTACGCTTTTTATGTCTGTAAACATATATAAGCTGCATTTTCTCTAACTGCTCCAGGTAATCATTGACAGTCTCTTTCCCATATCCCCATAATGAAACCATTTCATCCTGTGGCATATGCCATTCCTTAGTCTGGTTATTGATTGTTCCTATTAAAGAGCAAAAGAACGAAAACACGTTAAACGGTTTATTTGCTATTTCAAATACACGCTGCATCTCCCATTGTTCTACAACAACAAACTTTTTCTTATTGCTGTTTACTTCTAATCCTTTACCAGAGAAAATATAATTATCATTATTCTGATTTAAAACCTCTATTATTCCTTTATCAATAAGTGACTGTATCGCATTTTTAATTCCATCAATTATGGTACGTTCTCTTTTATTTGACGTTTTCAAAAATCTACCTGTCATTTCATACCCTATCAGACTGACAGACGTACTAAGATGTTCATATTTCTTGCTATACATTCCATTAAGGATTGCCAATATAGCTGTTTCTCTGTCATTTGTATTTAATTGCTTGTCCAAAAATAATTTCATATAAATTAAATCCTTTCACATAAATTAAACTAATTATTTTGTTATTTTTCAGCATTTTCATATTGAATCAATTTCACAGCATCAAAATATCTCCTGTCTGCCATAAAGACATGATACACACGTCCATCCCTATCTCCTACTCCACAACCAATTGGATGAATACCTTTCTTAAACAATAAATTACATTCTTTCAAATCATAGTTATAAATTGGTTTAATATTTTTGTTGTACATAAATCAATTCCCTTTCATAAAATCTAATTAACCTAAGTTTCGTTTTGGGCAATCATTTGCCCTTTTTTCTGTTTTCTCCTAGGACAAAAGGGCATCCATTTGCCCATTCCGATACTACTACTAAAGGAGATCCATTCACTACAAGAGATCCATTTGTACCCCTAACGGGGTGACACTCTGGTTTTCTGTCTGTAGTCATTTTCTCCTTGTATAGTTTTCTGTTTTCAATTTATCTGCTATATCATTCATTCTTCTAAATCATAATTGTAATATCTTTTCCTCATATGCTGATCCTTCCATGTAATTCCCGATTCAATTCCATTAAATAATATTTCTATTTCTTTTTTACTGGATGTGACTTCCCCATTTTGGGACGGCACATAATTACATTTCTGCACATAAATAATTTTTTAATGTGAATGTATTTCCCATTACAAATCATATCTGCATATTCTCTTTTCGATTTACTGGCAGAGGATGTTAAAAGTTTTAACACCCATTATTTTTCTGCTTCTGAATTCGATAGAGTGTGATGAACTTCACCACCCCTATACATTCTCTTTCTAAATTTTAAAACCTAACAAAAAATCTCATATTTGCATTTTCTAACTTGTTTAGCACCAAAATCAAAATGTTGACTTTTTGCATCACAAAAAGGACTGAACCTTTCATTCATCCCTTTGTATTGAGGGTCTTAAATCTTTTATGTCCCTTACATTTTCTTTTCATTATTCAGTTTTTATCATTTAATGGAATTATTGTGTAGATTCACACAATCGACACTAATAATAGTTATTAAAGTTTCTTGAATCTTGGTATTACAGTTTGTTTTGATTGTTCTGTGATAGCAATTATTTCACTCACCACCAAATGGTTGTCACTTGCTATTTTAACCACCACCAAAAGGTTGTCGTTAAATTTCACTCTGCCTAATTTCATCTTGAGTTCTTCTCATTACTTTTTTCTAAGTAGCCACAAGACAATCGACCGCTTTCTTTATCCTTGACATCTCATTACTATATATCCTGTATGCCGCATTTTTCGCTGATTCTACGGAATCATACTTTTCAGGCTTTAATCTCCTGATACTTCCTTTGCCAAAAGAATACAGATAATGCTTATTTTCTTCTGCTTCACGATTAATGCGGAATTCTATTTTAATCCATCCGCATAAATTGATTTCACAATGGCTGCATACAACCACACTGTCTGATATGATATCTTTCCATTCTAAATCTTTGAACTGCATATGTACGCTCCTTTATCTATTTAATCTTTTTATATATGGTGCAGTAGGGATTGCATCACCACATTGAATCCGACCAATATTCCGGTTCTGGTGTTTTCACTTCAATTAACTTTCCATCTTTATCTGTCAATGTAATATCTGTTTTCATTTGAATTATATCTTCTGTCCCATGTTCCGCTTTCTTCCTATCCTGCAATGTACTAAAAATCTTCCTGGCACATCTTCTGATCCTGGATTCCCTCAATGAACAGTCTTTCTGAATATTGATCTTTCCTGTCCTTTTCCCATTTTTAACGCAGTAATCATCCAGATCAAAATACCTGCTCAATTCTTCCCTGTAAATGCAATGGTTGCAATTCTCCGGTTTCCTGTCCATACAGATTTTCATAAAACTCTCTCCTGTCATTCATTCTCTGAACCTATTCTGTTTGGGATTTATTCATCTTCTATTCTATCTGCTAACGTCTCACTGGAATAAAACTTCACTTTTTTATGCTCTGGCGCAATGCACTTCTCCCCTGTCTTCGGGTTCCTTGCTTCCTTCTCTCTGACAGTTTTTAATTCAAAATGCCCGATTCCATAAAAATTGACTTTTTTGCCCTCTGACAGACAATCCAGAAGCGTTTCCCAGAATAATTCCGTCATTTTCACTGCATCTTTTTTGTAAAAACCTCCTTTCTCTGCGATTTTGTAGGCAAATTCTTTTTTGTTTACTGTCTCCATAATGTCTTTCTCCTTTTTCTTTTATCTGCTTAATTTCTTACTGATATTCCCTGGCTGCGTAAATACTGGATCGCCAGATTCAATAAACTTCCATTGTTAATCGTTTCGTCCATGGTATCATCCCACACATGAGGTTTATGGTTTACAGACAATCCACCATGTAAGCCTGTATTCGCCCATTGCGCTACCTGGTACCCAGTTGCATTTACATAATCGTCCATGGAATTATGATCAATGTATACATATGCCCTTACCACGCCTTTGTCTGGGTATGCGTCCACTTTCACTGCTGAACGTAAGAATGCTTCTGTCCTTCGGTAGCTGTCCGGTGTCCAGCCCGTGTAATAATCATTCAGGAAATAATTCAATGTCTCATACACTCTCTTTGCCAATTGATCCACCATTTTTATCATGATGGGCTGCAATGCTTTCTGTAATTGGTTCATGTTCCTTATGTGTTTTGCCATTGTGTTTGTCCTCCTTGGGTTTATGGTTTTGATTTTGGAATTTTTGATTTTGTTTTGTAATTTTGTGATTTTGGAATTATGTTTTGATGGTTGGGTTGATTGTACAATGAAATGGTAGTTTCAAGATTATTGTTTGACAGTCCGTTAAGATACTCCTGTGAAGCCCTGTGTGACTTATAGGGGACATTTTCATGTTGTATGTGTTGAGGGGGCGGAATTTATCGTTTCAGGCACTAAAATAAGCCCACTATCAATTATAGGAATATAACTGATAATGGACTTATGTATGTGTCCAAATATTTAATTTCACGATGTACAGGATTCTTCCTTTCTTAGATGCTAATTTGTTCGTACGCTTGTTCTGATTACCTTTTTGATTACCTTTTGGTTACTCATGCTCTGAAAATGCCGTAAAATGGGCATTATAAAAAGCAGATAACGGGAATCGAACCCGCCTCTCCAGCTTGGGAAGCTGGCGTTCTACCGATGAACTATATCTGCTTACTGAATATCGTAGATAGCCATACGGCCCACTAAACTCTACAACAATTACGCTCATGGTACAACTCTCATAAATAAATGCCGGCGACCGGAATCGAACCGGTACGATGTCGCCACCACAGGATTTTAAGTCCTGCGCGTCTGCCAGTTCCGCCACGCCGGCACAAATGGGACCTACAGGGCTCGAACCTGTGACCCTCTGCTTGTAAGGCAGATGCTCTCCCAGCTGAGCTAAGATCCCATTCTTAACACTGATTGAAGTTATGCTCAATCACTATACAATCTTAAATTGTATAACGACCCAGAAGGGACTCGAACCCTCGACCTCCGCCGTGACAGGGCGGCGCTCTAACCAACTGAGCCACTAGGCCATTTCCTCATAGTTAATAGCGTGGACCTTCGGGGACTCGAACCCAGGACCGACCGGTTATGAGCCGGTTGCTCTAACCAACTGAGCTAAAGGTCCAAGTTGATTGAATCAACACAAGCCGATGATCGGACTCGAACCGATAACCTGCTGATTACAAATCAGCTGCTCTGCCAATTGAGCCACATCGGCATATTATTAACTATGAAATGACTCCTACGGGAATCGAACCCGTGTTACCGCCGTGAAAGGGCGATGTCTTAACCGCTTGACCAAGGAGCCTGACTGTTGTCTCTTACCCGCTGTTACCTCAGCGACGGATTAATATTATCACAGTTCTTTACAAAATGCAAGCATTTTTTACTAAAGTTTTTAACTCCTTCACGAACAGAATTTTATCGCACTAATGAAGGGCCTTTACCGGGCAGGAGTTCCTGCAAACGCCGCAGCGGATGCACTCCGGATGGTTGGCGTTTTTGGCCGGGTTTACCTGCATCTTACAGACTTTGGCACAAACACCGCAATTGATACAGGCTTCCTGGTCCACCCGATAACGAAATACAGATATGGGATTAAAAACAGAATAAACGGCTCCAAGGGGACAGATGTATTTGCAAAACGGGCGGTAAATCAAAATGGATAAAAGAATCGTCACCAACAGCAGCAGATTCTTCCAGGCATACAACAAACCCAATGCGTTTTGCATGGATTGGTTCAGAAGCACCAGAGGCATCCCCCCTTCCAACGTGCCTGCCGGACAAATCAGCTTACAGAAATAAGGCGCCCCCTGTCCTAAAACATCCACCAGAACCATAGGCATCAATATGACAAATATCAATAAAATTATGTACTTCAATTTCCGAAGCAGACGATCGCCCCTAAAAGTCTCAAGCTTTTTCCAAAAAGGAAGTTTATGCAGTAAATCCTGAATTAATCCGAAAGGACACAGCCAGCCGCAGACAAATCTGCCCATCAGCCCACCGACAAACATCAAAAATCCCGCCACATAAAATGCAAATTTAAAATTCCAACTTCCAATAACCGCCTGCATTGCTCCAATCGGGCAGGCTCCCACAGCTCCCGGGCAGGAATAGCAATTCAGGCCGGGAACACAGAGAGTTTTCAATTTTCCCTGATATATTTTTCCCTGTAAAAATCCTGCCAGGTAACTGTTGGTGAGAAGCGCCCAGAGCGCCTGCACTCCATGACGTTTCGGCTCCTTTATTTTCTTTCTTTTATCCAATTCCGACACACTCCATGCATATTCTTTCTTTTATCCAATTCCGGCACACTCCATACATATTCTTTCTTTTATCCAATTCCGATACACTCCATACATATATTAATCGCTTTCTCTAAAACTACGGATATTTCTCCCCGGTAAATTCCATACCCTGCCATAAGAAGTCCGCAGACAGCCACAAAAATTCCTGTTCGGGAAGAATGCAGGCGGCTCATTGACCCACCCCCTGGAAATCTGGTTCTTCTATCACATTGTTTTTCCTGTTCCTTTTCATTTCGCATAGCTCCTTTTTCTTTAATATAAAACACGTTTCAAATTCCCGCAATACGCTGTGAAACTGCCAGCAGCCCGACTTCCTCTGTTTGCTGCTACTCAGAAATTATACTATACACAGCCTGGCGAATCAACTGCAAATGCTTTACGCTACGGCAAATTCCCAATAAGCCCCAAAGCCGTTTTAGGGATGGATATTGTATCGCTGTGCTGTGACGACACTTCTCCTAATATTGCAAAATTATAACTTTCATATTCCCAAGACGCCAGCGTCCATCCTTCTGCATGCTGTACTTTTACTTCCACCAGGCGTTCCGCTATCGTATGGCCTTCCCAGGTCTCATCCATGGCTTTTTCAAAAGCTATCTCCGGCAAATCAATTTCGCCGTCCTTCACAATCCACATGGTACACTGCCCTTTCAAAATCCCATCATAATACTGTAGCTGAAGATACTTTTCATCTGATTTTTGCACTGTAAGATTCTGAATCCAGTTTTTATTCTGGGGCAGTGACACTGGAATGCCAAACTCTATATGAGTTGGAATACCTTCTGTCTCAACAAATTTTTCCAAAATTTTACTTACATACCCCTTCAGCCCGTCATACCATTGCTGACCTGTTTCTGACAGCTTCGCTTTGATAGGAATTTCTGCTACCGCTCCTGTAATTTCTTCGCAAACTCTTGCCATAATATGGCCTTCCAGCCCTGTTTCTCCGCCTTGTTCAAACCGGTTCATACAATACCTTACCGTATATCCTCCATAATAAATCAACTCCCGATATTCTTCCAGATGTGCGTCTATATAGTCCTGGGGGTCAGAAGATTCCGATTCTCCATCCATACAAATGGAATCTATCAACTGTTCTATGACAGGAGCTGTATCCAGTTTCCCGTATGCAACTGCCTGTTCATAACAGTCCTGCATTTGCTTTACAATAAATTTCTGGCTGTCAAGCCCGTCTTTCACGATATGCCCGGGAAATTTTCCACGGATATCCTGCTCTAAATAGCTGCCGTCCCCTGGCTCCCAGTATTCCTCCAATAGATATTCCCCTTCCTCTATTACAAATGTCAATGCTACCGGAATATGGGAACCGCCCACTTCTTTCAGGCCGTTTTCCTGAAATTTATATTCATTGTAAAGCGCCCAGCCATAATAAGTAATTTTCTGCCTTCCCTTTGCATCCTCTGAACTTTCTTCTCCCAGCTTCGTAAAGCTGCCGCAGGCAACGTCATAACTATACTCTCCGGAATAAAAAGTCCCATTATGTTCTATAATGGCGTCTTTTATGGCTGCTTCTGCCGCTTCTTCCATCTGTTCCCTTTCCTGGCTTTCAGAAGATAAACCGCTGTCTCCTTCACTTCCCGAATGAAAACCATCTGCAAAAAAAGAACTGCCATTTCCCAGTTGGGCAAGGTCCTGCATCACTTTTTCCGGTTTGGGATTTGTAATAAGGCAGATCCCACCCAGTAAACATCCAACAATGCCGATTACGCTTACCACAGCCGTTGGTTTTTTGTAATCCATGATATTTTTAATTCGTTTTTTCACATCTCCCTCTCCAAATGCCAGGGGCATTCCTGGAATTTTTCTTTTCCCCACAGTAAACCGCAGCAACGACTCCGCATATTCCGCCCGGATATCTCTGTCCATTTTCCTCATTACCTCTTCATCACAGCTCATTTCCATATCTTTTCCTGCCAGAAAAAATGCCATCCACACAAGAGGATTGAACCAATGGATACATACTGCAAGAAATGCCAGAATCTTTATGAAATAATCTTTTCTGGCAATATGGCATTGTTCATGAAGGATAATATATTCCTGTTCCTTTTCCTCAATGCAGGAAGGAAGGTAAATCTTTGGATGCAGCATGCCCAACACAAACGGAGAAGCAATATAATCAGCTAAGTAAATATTTCCCTGAATCTGTATGGAACAGGATACCTGACGGGAAAGACGCATTCCTGAAAGCAGCCTGGAGCCTGCCAGTATCCCAGCCCCAATCAGCCAGACCGCAAACCAGAAAGAAGATTGCATTCCCAAGAATAAAAAACTGTTCTGCTTCTCTTCCACCTTTACCAAAGCGCCGGTTTCATCCTCAACTGATTTTATGCCGAAAGCCTCTTCTTCTTTTGCTTTTAAAGAACTTTCTCTTTCCTTCACTGGCCTTTGCTGCATGGGAAATTTTTGTTCTGCTGACAAGTCCGGATTGCCTTGTCCCAAAGAGATATTTTCTGAAATATACGCAACTTCGCCTCCCTCCTTGACTTCCACATGGGCTAAATTCAGCACTGAAAAAACAGAAGGCAGTGATACCGGGCAAAGCAAACGGAACAGCACAATCCCCCAAAGCGCATAAGAATATTTTTTGGGCGCTCTGGAAAGTAACATACGGATTACAAGAACAGCCAGTATCGCTATTGTGCCTGTAATGCTCATATTGATAATTTTATGAAGTATTCCATATAAAATATCCATTCCGGTTACCCCCTTCCCTGGTTGATAATGTCTATCAGTTCCTGAACCTCCCCATCTGACAATTTCTTCCTGGCAGTAAATGCAGCGACAAAAGCCGGCAGGGAACCGTCAAAAGCCTCTTCCACAAATTGCTCCCCCTGCATCCCATAAAAATCTTTCCGGCTAATGCGGGATGATACAATTCCCTGATTATTCTGAAAAATACCTTTCTCACATAATTTTCGCAGCACATTATAAGCGGTTGGACGCTTCCAATTCAGCTCTATGGCACAGATTTTTGCCAATTCCCTGGAGTGGATTGGTTCATTTTCCCAGATAAGGTCTGCAAAACGAGCCTCCACAATCCCTAAATTCGTATCTATCATAATTCTACCTCCTTGTTTATTTATAATAAACTATTTTTTAGTTTATCATTAATAAACTGATTTGTCAAGAAAAATGAGCTGTTGTTTTAACGATTGATAAATCGTAAAGCGACAGCCCCATCCGGGATACTCATTCCAACATTTTTTAATTTTAAATCCGCATTTATTCACATAAAATGAATATACCGTTTTTCAAAATATGGCGTGACTGCTTCCCGCACCTTCGTGTCAGGATGTTTTCCCTCAATTGCTTTCCATGCTGTTTGACCAAAGCCTTCATTATGGTATTTTGGAGAAATTCAATATCCATAAATTCTGTTACGCATCTCCAAATGATTTAAACTTGGCTTTAACATTGAAAATAGTAATAAAAAAAATCGTAATAAAATCCTTCGCAATTTAGTGGACTGCACTCAGTACAGTCCACATTTTTTACGCAATTCCTACCTTTTAGACGCATTATCATCCTTAGTCTTATTAGTTTGCGTGTCTTCTATCCCCCTTTTTGTGTTATTATCGTCCTGTTTTTGCGTTCCCGTGTTGTTTTTGGGCTGTTTGTCCTGCTTTTGCGTTCCCGTATTGTTTTTGGACTGTGCAGCATCTGCTTTATCGTCCTGCTTTTTCATCCCTGTATTACTTTTGGGCCGTGTAATATCTGTTTTATTTGCGCTGCCCTGCTCTTTCTTCTTTACTTCATTTGATTCGGTTTTTACTTCTCTCTGTGTCACCCCCTTTTTCTTATCGCTATTCCCGCAAGCCATCATTCCAAATGCCATCACTCCTGCCAAACATAATACCAGACCTTTTTTTGCAAATCCATTTTTCATTGTTTTCTTATCTTTCATTTTCTCGTTCTCCTTTCTTATGTAGATTCATGTTATCCACTGTTAAATTACTTTTATCATCAAACCTCCTTTGTCATGTAATTCAAAGCAACATCCTTTGATGATCCTATTATTTCATCTAAACCTTACCAATTCCTAAAACAAATCTTAACAATTCTAAAGCTTAATCTCCTCTCTCTCATTTTGCCGCATTCATCACTCCCTGCCTGTATCTTTTCTTACAACAGCCGCCCTGATTATAGATTTTCTTCATATAGCGCTTTCATCTTTGCAACTATGGTTGAATCATCATCTCTCCGCAACTCATACGGTTCATAACTGACAGCAAGCTGAGCCTCCGAGGATAAGGAATTATACCAGCCATTCCACGGTTTCAGCAGATAACTCGGATACACTGAAATACCGTTTGTCCTATGTAAGCTTTTCAATACGCTGACCTATATTATACAGTCTGTTTACGCAATCCCGAACTATTTTTGCTTTTTTAATATACGCTCATACTGTTGTTTTGTAATTTTTTTGCTGACATATAATTGTTTCAATTGGGTCTTTGAATATCCTGCCAAAGCAACGTCTGCTATCTTTTTACCGGAACCTTCCATGCTGCTTTTATCAGAAGGAGACATGTTTTCCGCCTCTGTATGCACTCCCAGTGTTCTCCCTGCCTCACTCAGTTCTAAAGTATCGCCATTTTTTGATATGGCATTATAATTTCTCTTTAGGCTTATTTCCATGCCGGAATGTTCTCCTTCTGTCCGCTTTTTGACTTTCCCTAAATCTGCGCCTTTGGATAGATTCTCCGCATTCGCTGTTTTTCTCAAAAAAGACTCCGTAATTTTATTTTCCATTGCACAATCTCCTCTCTTTCTTTGTTTGGGCTACACATTCACCCATATGCACCATAATCTCTCTGTTACTGTTTTTCTTTTCATACAGCTTTCCATTAAAACATATTGAATTTTCCTTCAGCAGCACGATAATTGTTGACCCGCCAAATTCAAAATACCCTTTTTCCTCACCTGCCTTTATATTATCTTGTCTTAACGGCTGTCTGTAATTTTTGATTTTACCAACTAATAAAGCTCCTATTTCCATCTGGATCATTGTCCCAAATTTATCTGTTTTAATCACTTGATACTCTCTGCTATTTTGTACAAATACCGGAACCACCCTCAACGCAATAGGTCTGACGCAATGCAGTTTCCCTTTTATTCTCCTGAAATAGAGTATCCTTCCATTTGCCACATAACAATACCTGTGATAATTTGCAGGTGTCAGACGAAAAATAAGCGCTGTCCCATTCTGAAACTCCATAGCCAGCTTATGATCATCCAGTAAATCTTCCAGAGAAAATCTTGTATTCTTTATTTCAAAAACAGAATTTTTTTTAATTTTTACATAAGTTAAAAAACCGTCACACGGACTGATCAGATGGTCTTGCGTCAAATCATAATACTCTATTCTTCTTTTCCTGATAAAGAAATCATTAAACGACGAAAATCCTTTTGCGGGAATTTCTATATTGTCCATGTCAATTTTATGTTTCCAGATATAATATTTCACAAGCCATTTGGATAAGCCAGATGAAAGAAATTTGCCTGCAACCCGCGACACCTCCGGCTGAACAAGCAATTTGAGAATCATCCTTCCCAACGCAGTCTTATATAGAAAACATAACACAAGCGATTTACTCATAGCGCATCCCATCCCATAAAAAATACCATTCCTAACGCCTCTAAAAAACCGATAATAATAATCCCTGTTTTCCCAAGCGCACCTGGCTTTTTGATTTCAACAGGCACAAGAAACCCCACCCCTGCGAAACCCAAAAGTATCGGAAAGCACATAACACTTTTACATACCCTGCAATCGTATAATAAATAAGCGATGGGCAATAACACTGCAATAGATGTTACCGGAATACCCAAATAACTTTCCCGTTTTCCTGTATTCAGCTTCTGCCGCTCCTCCTCCAGAACATTAAAATATGCCAGACGTATTAACGCACACAAAACATACACAGAAGCGATCAACCCTATCAATGCATTTTTATTAGAAATTATATACACGAATATCCCTGGAAAAACTCCGAAGCTTATCAGATCACTTAGGGAATCTATTTGTATTCCGAATCTTTTTTCCCTGCCGTTCCTTGTTTTTGTAGCTGCCACTGCCCCATCAAACATATCGCAAATGCCTGCCAGCATCAGACAAAATACTGACTCCCAATAACTTTGGCTCAATGCCAGCAGTATCCCGTAAAATGCAAACAACATTCCGCAATAAGTAAGAATTACTGTATAATCATAATATCCAAGTAATTTACTCTTCATCCCATCTCTCCTTTGCTATATCAACCCAAATGCAACACTGTACGCCAGAATGCACCATGGTTTTCCCAAAATAATAATCCATATAAATTTTTTACTGTTCATTTTTATCAATCCAGAAAAATAACATAAAAAATCGTCTGGAAATAACGGAAGCAGAGTTGCGATAAAAAGAAAACGTTCATATGATCTGCTTTTTTCCACTCGTCTGCTCCATTTTTCATATTGCTTTTCCGGAAACATAGCAAGCACAATATTCATGCCATATTTTCGTGCCAAAAAATAAGCAATAACAGATCCAAGGCTGATACCTATATAATTGCACCAAAATCCTGTCACGCTTCCAAATGCAACGGCTCCTGCCGCACAGCCCAGATACCCAGGCAATACCGGTACTACTACCTGAAATGCCTGAAAAAACGTAAGTATCAGCGGGGCAGCTATGCCAAAATCTTTCATATAATTCTGTAAAGATTCCACTGAATCTATTTTCTGATTAAAAAACTGTTTTGTAATTATAAGAAGTATAATAATAAATCCTGCCAAAACCCATATTTTTATCCTTTTATTCATGTTGTATTCCATTTCCCACTGTGCTGACATCAGCCTTTAATGCAATGTCTCCTCCTTTCCGCCTTTTTTAGTTTTAATAATAAAACATGTTTCTTAAACAGTTTTTAACTCATTTCTTAAACTTTCTTAACAGAAAAAAGATGGGAATCTTTTTTAACGAATCCCATCTTTCCTTAATTCTTTTTTCTAACCTTTTTTATACTGAAACCTTAGACATATCCGAAATCTTTCCCGGGTTTGCATTACCTCACACCTTCCATCCATTTCCATCATCATCATTTTCACATTATGTATTCCGATACTGTAGCTTTCTATATCTTCATGATTATTTATGCAGGCATTTTCGAAGGTAATACACATCTCATTCTCATAATACTCACTCCATATTAATACAAGCGCTTGCGTATCTGCATATTTCAAAATATTGGAAGATATATTATCCAATATTCTTATCAGATACTCTTCATATATTAATATATTCCCTTTTTCCCACTGCATATCTGCTTTTACTTTCAATCCCTGTTCTTCTAAATAATGGCACATGTCCGACAGTTCATCATACAATCCTTTATGGGAAGATATATACTCTGCCTGCACATGCCTTTCTTCTACATGATATGCTGAGTATTCCAGCAGCCTGTCTGATAAATTTTTCATAAATTGTATTTTCTTTATAATCTTATCTAAATATTTTTGCTTCTCTTCCTCATCTGTACACTTCTTATTTTGTAAAATTTCTGCATATAATAATACGGAAGTAAGCGGTGTGCGAAGATCGTGCGAAATCTCTGTTACCATCTCCTGATTAGTTTTAGTCAGGCACTCTATTTCTCTAATCTGATTTTTAAAAGAAATCCTCATGGCATTTAATCCTTTTGCCAGATTTGTAATTTCATCATTTCCCTGTGTGTAAACCTCATACTCCAGATTTCCGCCTTCAAGAATTTCAATATCCCTGCTCAACTGATTAATATAGCGTATCTTCCTACGGATTCCAAACATCGTAAACACTAAAAACATCAAGCATGACGCTATAATATCCGCCACCAGTGCAATTGTATATGCATTGTAAGAATACATCCCCATAATAAATACCTGTACTGTTCCATCACTCAATTCAATGTCATAATAACTGTCTGACGGATAAGGCGAAAAATCATACGCCTCAGACTGTATCTCATCCATGCTAAAGTCTGAACAATAAACCCATTTGTCATCTTTCCTTATCTGTAAATAAATCATCCTGTTATGGATTATCCATTCATCAAGTCTTTGCAGCTCTTCTAATGAAATCCCCTGTTTTGTTACATATTTTTGTAACTTTGATATATATTTTTCATTATAATTCTGAACTATATTTCGATTTACGTAATATCTGTCAATCTGCTGTTCTATCACAAATCTGCTGACTACAAAAAACAAGACACTAAGTATGCCGGCAAGGAACAGCAATAAAAACCATTCCAGATAAAGGGATATGCTTCTTTCACTTTTCGCCTTCAAAACGATACCCCTTTCCCCATACTGTTTTTATATAAATAGGCTCCTGGTCATTCGGTTCTATTTTTACCCGCAGCTTGCGGATATGCACCATCACTGTTCCATTATAATTATAAAAATATGGTTCATTCCAAATAGACTCATACAGATTCTGGGCAGAGAAAATCTTCCCCTTATGCCGCATCATCAACAATAGCATGTGATATTCAATGTCCGACAATTCTACCGACTTCCCATTCACAATAACTTCATTAAAACGCGTATGAATCTCAATCCCCCTGCTTCTGATATACTCTGCTTCCTCATCAGCCTTTTGTTTATCCGGTAATCCTCTGTAATTCATATACCTCCTGATTTGTGCCTTGACCCTGCCAAGAAGCTCTGCATAGGAAAAGGGCTTTGTCAAATAATCATCCCCACCCGCCATAAGTCCCAGCAGCTTATCGGATTCCTGCGCTTTTGCAGTCAGAAACAGTATTGGAACATAGGATTTTTTTCTGATTTCTTCGCATACCCGAAGCCCAGACATTCCTGGCATCATAATGTCTAAAATGACCAGACTGGTAATCTCCGATAAATCCTGAAGCCCAGCCTCGCCGTTTTCCGCCTCCTTGACAAAATAACCTTCACTTTCAAGCAGAATGCGGACTCCCTCACGAATATCAGCGTCATCTTCAATCACAAGTACCTCTGCCTTCTCCATCCCATACCTCCAATTTTCATGATTTTTATTGTTTATTTCATTACTTTTTCAAAATAAAATGATTCATCACACCCATAGGGCAAGCCATTCTCTATCTCTTTCAAGAACTCATGCGGCTCCGGATAATATTCATTCCAAAATTTTACTATCTTAAAGCCACATTTGTTCACATAAAAATGAATATTGCGTTTTTCAAAGTATGGCGTTACCGTTTCCCATACCTCTGTATCCGGATATTTTTCTTCTATAGCCTTCCATGCCGCCTGTCCAAACCCCTCATTATGATATTTCGGAGAAATAAAAAAGAAATCCAGAGAATTACGCTGCGTTGCAGGATGAATACCCAGCACAGCTCCGCCAACTTTTTCATTGCATTGCAAAATATGATAGACCATTGTATCAGATCCGTAAAACGCTTCCTCTAACTCTCGGTCATCCGGAATCGGCTCATCCTGCTTTCCAACATTTTCCTCTACAGCAATACGGAAAGCTTCCTGTATCCTCTTCTTAAAATCCTGTAATTCCTCCTCTCTGACAGGTTTTAAAGTAATCATAAAATTTGTATTTCCCATATATAATCAACTCCATTTCTTTCATCTTAATAACATTAAAATTATAATCCCATGGAATCATACTCATTTTACCATCTTTTTTATAATAACAATAGTAATGTTCCTCTATAAACTAAAATCTTTTTACAATTTAGTGGACTGCACACACTGTACAGTCCAGCCATATTAATTCATTCCTTTCTTTTTAGACGAACTGCCCTCCTTTCTTTTATTCGTTTGAGTGTTTTTTATATATTTTTTGTTAGTATTTTTCTCCTTTTGCGCTCCTCCTTTGATTCAGGGCTGTGCTGCATCTGCTTTCTTATCTTGTGTCCCTGTATTGATTTTGAACTGTACGGCATCTGTTTTACTTATACTGCCCTGCTCCTTTTTTACTTCTCTCTATTCGATTTTTACTCTTGTCTGTGCGAAATCCTTTTTCTTATCGCGCTCCCGCAAGCCGTCATCCCAACTGCCAACGCTCCTGCCAAACATAATACCAGTCCTTTTTCCATAAATTCTTTTTTCATTTTTTTCCTATCGCTCATTCTGTGTTCTCCTTCCATATATATTTCATGTATCTTTATTATTAAAATACTTTTTTGTTTTAACCTCCTTCATCGCATATTTCAAAGCCACTCTCTTTGATGTTTCTATTATTCCATCAAAATCTAACCAATTCCTAAAAAAAATCTTAACGATTCTAAAACTTAATTTTCCAGTCATTATTTTATCGCATTAATATTCTTCATTTATAGTTTCTCTTTTAACTTACCGTCTGTATCCTTCCTTTTCTACCAATGCCCATAGATTTTGCATATATAATACTTGTTTTTCCAATCTCACGCTGCAAGATTATAATCACTGGATTTGAGACGCGCAAGGAATAAGACGCCTTTCTCCATCATCCGGATAAAAGCTGGGGTAGACGGGCATCCCCTGTCCCTTTCCTGCCGGATGTCCCGGATTCTTCCGGGGTTTCCTTTGCAGCAGATATATTGAGCCCTGAGCCGTCCGAGGCAAGAACAAGTAGGACATAACATTTTCGTATGAAAGAGTAAATATCAACTGTGTAAGAGTAAATTCCACCGCATAAGCAGGCGGCGAAATTTAAAATTTCATTTTAGGTTTTTGCTTTTTCATACACGGAATCTTGTAGATATACTATAAATATGCTAAACTGAACACAACAACAAACGGGAAGTTGTACTGGGAGAAATAAAATTTTTAGCCAATAGATAATAATGGGTAAAAAGGAAGAATAAATAACATACATGCCTGTGCAAGGGGGATTATAGAAGGGGAAGTTATTTTTGCATAAATCCAATGCAGCGTTTAACATTTCAACGGAGCGTTTCTTGAATATGGTGTTTCTTGTGATATTATGAAATCGGAAAGAAGGTGAAAATATTGAACGCTCAAAAAACAGGCAGTCTGATTGCTGCTATTAGGAAAGAACAAAATCGCACGCAGCAGGATTTAGCGAATGAATTGGGAGTATCAAGTGCAGCTGTTTCAAAATGGGAACGAGGTATCGGATTTCCAGATGTATCTCTTATTGAACCATTAGCTGCATCCCTGGGGATTACCATAGCAGAATTATTCAAGGGCGAAAGAACAGAAAACAACGTTGATAACGAATATGAAAGTCTGTTGTCAGATGTTGTAAAAGTATCAGCGAATGAAATAACCAGGAAGAAAAAAATAACGAATTGGATGATTGCTATTACTGTTGCTGTTCTTTATTTGATGATTTCTGTAATATCACACAAGTGGGAAATAACCTGAGTGATCTGGATTGTATATTGTTTTTATCGGATTTTTACTGAATATATCTATAAAAAATATTAGCAATCTACAGAAATGTAAGAAACGGAGGAAAAAATGGTCGATTATTCACAATTTGAGGCAAGTGTAAAATCCGGCATCCATGCAGATGTGAGCCGGATACGGCAGAAGGATGAAATAATAAAAGCCGTCGTTAAAAAGCGGAGAAGCTCCGCGATAACCTGCGTATGCCTCCTGTGCATGGCAGGAATTTCTTTGTTTAAAAGCTGGATTCCCGCCGTTATCTGTCTTCTTCTTGCATTGTTTTTCCTATGGCGGGCTGTCGGAAAATTTTCTGACGAATATTTACGGGAAATGTACCAGGAGGGGCTTTTGGTTCCCGGCATGATCGTGAAAACAGAACCCCTTACTATCATGGCAATCGCAAACATGACCGCGCGGGATGGTGCGGCAACCGTAAATGGGTGCTACTGTCTGGAGGTGAAGGAGCTTGACGGGGCGCAAAAAATTCTATTTGAAAAAATCCCCTGCTCCTGTTTTTTCTGCTATGAGGGCGGCGATTACCATTCTTCCTTCCAGCCCCATCCTCTCTATTGGGGAACGGCAGATCAGCAGTCTATTCAAGAGGCGCTAAGACAGGTGGAGGAGGACAACAAAGAAAATGCCAGAGATGAATGGGAGGTGCTCAAGGAGGTTGCGCAGCAGTTCCCTGATTTGGGAAACGGAAACTTGATTTTATTAGATGAAAATTATGTTCCCTTCGGGAAAAAGAACTACATGGACAGCAACTATAAGCCCCTCAACGAGGAAGCTGACCCCAAGTAATATGTTCCATTTAAGGGGCTATCGGGAAATAGACAGCCCCCTGAAACTTTTCCATAAAAAGAGAAAAAGACGGCTAACGACAACCATCTCTACTCCGTTACATGTTATAATGTAACTATGCAAAACAAGATTATTATAACGAATTTTTTGATATAGGGCAACAGAAAATGAACTTTAGTTTCTTCGAATTGTGTTTACCTGACGACGATCCAGTCTATACCCTGAAAAAAGTAATGGAGTGTAGTGGTCAAGCTTTTTTGTAACATTTGTGGCTAAAAATTTATTGGATTGTTGCCTGGGGTCTATCGGAGCTGTCAGGTTTTGCCAATAGTGCTACGCACCGCTTCGCAGCCATGCCATTGACAAAACCTGACATTCCCGATTGTGGGTAATCAGGCAATCCAATCAGGAAGC
>CAJTFX010000031.1 GCA_910575555.1 Lachnospiraceae bacterium
GTGAAAAGTAAAAAAGAAAAAAGCAGGGCACAGGGATTTTATGGTTCAAAATAGGAACGTATTGACAGTTTAGTCTATAAGATTGAATCCAAGCTGCCCTAAGAGAGCAAATATTAATTTAAGCGTCAGAGCTGGAAAGGAAGTATTGTAGTGGTATTTACCTATAAAATGTGGTATACTAAGGATAATTGAATTGATTGGAGGAGTTTATATGACAGTAGAAGCAGCTTGGGATTACGCTATCGGCATGATTAAAGTTGACGGGCTTGAGCCCACAGAAGATTTCAAAAAATATATTGAACTGGAAAAAAACGGGCAGGCCACTACGGAAGATTTAAAGAAATACCTGGACAAAAAATATAAGGTAAAGCAGGATGCTTGATCCATATGTATATCCCGGAACTAATATCCTCATGAATATCTTAGACATTCATGATCGGCAGATGCTGGATGATGCAGAGGCAGATTATGTCTCCCTTCGTCTAAGAGAGCTCGCTGAGAATCCATTAGAGGGGAGTTATGATGTCGGTCATTTTGCCAAAATGCATAAATATATCTTCCAGGATATTTACGAATGGGCTGGAAAAATCCGTACAATCAACATAGAAAAAGAGGAACCTGCACTAGGTGGTTTGTCCATAGAATATTCGGACAAATCAAAAATTGAGGGCGATTTGTCTGACGCCTTAAAGAAGATGGTGTCACGTTCTTGGGCTAATCTATCTTTAGATGACAGGGCAAAATGTTTTTCAGAAGATTTAGCGGCAGTATGGAAAGTACATGGTTTTCGTGAAGGCAATACCAGGCTTGCTGTGACCTTTTGTTGCCAGTTTATTGAGGCGCAAGGAATTCCCATTGACCGAACAATTTTTGAGAAACATAGCACGTACGTCCGGACTGCGCTCGTTGCTTACTCAGCAGTATTCCACGATTTAGGGGATTTATCTAAGAAAGAATACTTGGAAAGAATCATCAGAGATTCTTTGGAACATGCGAAAAGTGAAAACACTGTGTAGGGAATAAAACTTTAAAAAGCCCGCGGAATCCCGCAGGCTTTTAATACATAAGTTACTCACAGCCGGGCTGTGCATTGTTAAAGTGCTATTATGTTGTTTTAATTTATCCCTTTTTTGTTTTTTGGCATTTGTATCGGAATTCTCGTCCCATCCTGGAACAGGAATTCCAATGTTTTATCAGCATATACGGTCACGGATTCAATCATAGAGTTCCATAAATCATCGTCGAACTCATCCAAAATATCCCCGCATTCCCGCAGTTCATCCAGGCAACGGCGGATTTGCTCTTTCCTGCCCGACTGCCCTAGAATCTCTTTTTGTATGGCCTCGATTTCCTCCTCAGCCTTTTTACATTCTGTATCCAGCTCAGAAAAGCGCCGGTTGTATTCCTCCTGGTCTTGGATCTGCCTTGTGTTTTCTTCCATATAAAGGCGGAGATTATTCATCAGATGACTATGCTTGTTTTGGACTTCAGCCAGTTGCCTTTCTAATTTACTGGTATCAGCGAGCAGCGGCAGCATTTCCTCAAACCGGGCAATATACTGTTCTTTATTGCCGAGCATTCGATTAAACGCTTCCACGAAGGCTGCTTTGAGGGTTGGCTCGTCCAAATTTGGAGTGGAGCAGGCCGTTTTTTCTTCATATTTTTGGTTGCAACGCCAAATGTATTTACGGTGCTTGCTGTTGCTGTGCCAGACTTTCCGACCGTAATAACCACCACAGTCCCCACAGATAACCTTTGCCGTAAATGGGTTGCTGCGGTGCAGCTTATAACGTTCCGGTCTCCGCCGTTCAATCTCTTTTTGTACCAGGTCAAAAGTTGGCGGGTCAATGATTGCCGGGTGGGAATCCTTGATATAGTATTGCGGTATCTCGCCACAGTTTTTCTTGACGCGTTTGGTTAAGAAATCAGCAACGTAGGTTTTCTGGAGCAGGGCGTCGCCTTTATATTTCTCGTTTTGGAGAATGCTCATAATTGTCGAGACACTCCACTTTTTCCTGCCCATTGGCGTTGGTATACCCTGTTTTGTGAGGTAGTCGGCAATCATCCGGACAGTCTGTCCTTCTAGAAACAGTTGATAAATCTTGCGGATAATTTTCGCCTCGTCCTCCACAATCTCTAAGATACCATCCTCACCTTTCTTGTACCCAAGGAAGTGCTTATAGGCAAGGGAGAACTTCCCTTCCTCCATGCTGCGGCGCTTCCCCCAGGTAATGTTCTCGCTGATGGAGCGGCTTTCTTCCTGTGCCAAACTGCTCATAATCGTAATCATGACCTCGCCTTTGGCGTCTAAGGTGTAAATATTTTCCTTCTCAAAATATACTTCCACATTCCGTTCCTTTAGCTTGCGGACGGTCGTCAGAGTATCTACTGTATTGCGGGCAAAACGGCTGATAGATTTGGTGAGGATCAGGTCAATTTTGCCATCCAGTGCGTCTGCCACCATACGGTTAAACCCCTCACGTCTTTTGGTGTTCGTGCCGGAGATTCCTTCGTCTGCGTATAGGCCGACAAATTCCCATTCCGGGTTGCTTTGGATATGGCGGGTATAAAAGTCAACCTGTGCCTCATAACTGGACTGCTGTTCGTCTGAATCTGTAGACACACGGGCATAAGCCGCTACGCGCCGTTTTTGCTGCATCGTTGCATCTATGGCATTTTGGCGCAGGCTGGCGCGGCTCTCTATCTTTTGGACTTTTCTTGTAAATGTCGGCATTCTTTCTCATCCCCTTTCCTTTTTTGCCTGATAAGCTCCAGCTGACGTTCCCGCGCTTTCTGTCTCATTTCCGGCGTCCAGCTTTCCCGGCGGGATGGATGCCGCCAGTGGACGCTTTCCATATGGCCGTCGTGGAAAACGTAGACCAGACAGTTGTGCTCCGGCACTAATATCTCCTCAATATCCCGGATCAGTTCCTCCCGTCCCCAGCCGTCATGTCCCAAGACCTCGGAAGTCTTAGCAATGAGTATGTCCTCCGGGATCCGCTGCGACGGGCATTCGGATTTTCCATAAACATGGAAAGTGGAACATACCCATTGCGGTTTCTTGGCGTACTTCTTACCGGAGGCGGTCAATTTGCGGGAAAAATGTCTGCCGCATAAGCCGCAGCGGATCATCCCCGTAAACAAATATGGGGAGGCGGGCCTTGCCGTATGCGGGCGTGAATGTTCTGCCGACCGCCGCTCCAGCTCATCCTGCACCCTCCGGAAGGTTTCCCTGTCGATGATGGCTTCATGGCTGTCTTCCACATAATACATGGGCAGTTCGCCGTGGTTTATCATCTTCTTTTTAGTGATATGGTCGGATTTGTAAGTTTTTTGGAGCAGAAGATTGCCGGTATAGGTTTCCCGCTGCAGGACGCCGCGGATGGCGCTCTTGCTCCATAAATTCCCTCGCCTGGTTGGGACGCCCTCCCGGTTCAGCTTCTTAGCAATGGGTGCGATGCCCATGCCGCTGAGAAAGTCGTTAAAGATTTGTTTTACAATCTCCGCTTCTTCCGGCACCACCTGCAGCATACCGTCCTTGAAACGGTATCCAAACAATCCGCCGCCCGTAGGAATTCCACGCTCGAAGTTCTTGCGGATGCGCCACTTGACGTTTTCCGAGGCGGATCGGCTTTCCTCCTGGGCAAAGGAAGCCAGCAGTGTCAGCATCAGCTCGCCGTCCGTGCTTAATGTGTGGATGTTCTCTTTCTCAAAATATATGTCAATCTCCAGCGTTTTAAGCTCACGGGCAGTCTCCAACAGTGTTACCGTGTTTCGCGCCAGCCGGGTAATGGATTTTACAATTACCATGTCGATTTTCCCTGCCCGGCAGTCGGAAAGCAGTTTTTGGAACTGTGGGCGGTTTTCTTTCGTGCCGGTCATTGCTTCATCGGCATAAATTCCAGCCAGCTCCCAGTCGCCCCGGCTTCCTATATAATTGTTGTAGTAGCTGATTTGGGCGGATAAGGAATGCAGCTGTGCGTCCTTGCCGGACGATACGCGCGCATAGGCAGCGACACGTTTACGTTTGACGGGCTGCGTGTTTGTGCCCTCTATTTTTGTTATTTCTCTCATAATACCTCCGTTCCTGGCATCCCCTGTTACATCTATCACTCACATTGGCATAAAAAGCAAGTGTCATTTTTAATAAAAGGGGCTGCCATGGTGGCATGCCCACCGTAAAGTTCAGGGAGCCCCATGAGAGGCTCCCCCGTTAATGTGCTACAGTTTCCTCACCCGGTCGACGCCATATACGACACCAAGCCCGGAACCGCAGTCCCAGTCCACGAACACCGTCGCGGTGTCGTCAACTGAGCGGACTGTGCCTTTATCGCCAGGTTTGAGGCGGCTGTAAGGATCATCCATCTGAACCAGTTCCACCCGTGTGCCTTCGGGGTACATTTTCCGTACCCGTTCGACGGCTTCCCGGCTGGGAAATCTGCTATTTGCCATAAGTTTCACCTCCCGCGTCTTCTTCCTGTGTCCCATATCCTGCGGCATCCTCTTCTTCCAGCGGAAAGGTAAGCTCCTGCGCGGTCACAAGTGCCGCTTCTGCCAAATTTGGCGGGATTGCAGCATCATTACATTCCGGGCGGTGGCCGGATTTCCAGCTGCTGTTGCCGGTAAGGTTCCTCAGCAGGATTTTGCGGGCAGTTTTATACTCATTCCCGATAAAACCTAAGCGGATCAGAAACAGGCGCATGGTAAACTTAGCGTTCTCAATCGGTTTTTCTACCGCCGTTACCCGTTTCTGCGTCTTCGCCATTTTGCAGATGGCGGCGATTAAGCGGTTGTAGGCGTCAGCTTCACCGTCAATACTATGGAGAGTGAACCATGGGAAAGCAATCTTGCCGTCAAGCTCTATGATTGATAGGTCGTCCGTTTCCAGCGCTTGTTTAAGTAAGGTTGCTTTGCTGGCAACGATTTTCTTTAGATTTTCCCGCATTTCCGGGGTAAATCCCGTGTCGGGAATCTCGATTGTCAGTTTGCCCGGTGCGTTAGTATTTGGCTCTGTATCAGGCACATTCTCATCTGCATCAGATGCTTCTGCCATATTGTCTATGGCTACCCTTTCTGCCTCGAAACCCCGTTCCTGTAAATCGCTAACGAGTACCGCTGCAAAATCAGGATGGATATCACTGCCATGTGACAGCACGCCGTTTCTGTCTACGGTATAATCACCAATGATGTAGGAGAAACTGGGTGCGCACTGGTAGACAGCAGGTTTATCCAGTATTTGGCTGATAGCCTCAATCAGCGGTTTTCTATCGCTGCCGTGGAGATTGTAATTATATTGGAAGTTCATATTATTTGCTCCTTTCGTTTGGCTGTACACACATCTATCACTCAGACCGCCGATTCCGGCAAGTCTTGTTTTGTCATAACAATATGGAATAATGTGTGTCATTCTGCTTCCGGGGCTTCGCCGGTAAAGAGATAATTAACATATTCTTCCTGGTGCTCTTCCAAATAAATGACTAACTCATAGTAATTCTCACGGTTAGCGATCCACTGTACCATGCGGGTGTCCAGCATATTGGTTTCCCCACTTTGCCGGACAGCCTCAATCTGTTCCTTAATTCTTTCTGTCATACGTCTCACCCCCTTCGTACTTTTCTGCCAGATATGCTTCCCAAACCGAATCAAGCACGGCATGTCGCAGAATTTTGGCGTCAAAGCCAGCATCTTCATAGCCTTGTAGGATTGTATCAAAATAACTGCGCGACGGCGTGTCATAGGGATGCAAAGCTTCGTTCATGATATAAGCCATTGCCCGGATCCGTTTGCCGTCCACCGTCATTTTTAGTGTTTCTTTACGGTAGAGGTGCGGAAAGCCTTCATAAATGTCGAGGTTATGCTCGTCATTTGGCTGTAACCGCCAAATGAGGATGGGAACTTTGCTACCTCGGCGTTTCTCAATCGTGGCTACGGCAGTGCCTTTGCCACGAAACATCAGGCGGTGATTCTGTAAATAAGTTGCTTTTACAACCTCTGCTGTCGGGCAGCGTTTTGCCATCTGCCCCAGGTTGAGGTTGGATCCATAGGCAATATAGAACCTGTCTTTTGCTGCATTGTTACTTTTACTCATATGTTTTGTCCTCCATTCTCAATATTCATGGCGCCAATATGGCTCCTGACATTCTCCCTGGAACCGTACCGCCAGGCGGCATTGCCGTCCAGGTGCTGGTAGAGATGCTCCCGGCAGCTCTTGAACTCGTCGCCGATAAAACCGATGCGGTTCAGCCAAACCCGCATGGCGAACTTCTCATTTTCTTCCTGCACCTTGCGGTAGCTGGCGCTTTTCTGTGTCAACGCCTGATGGTTCAGGGCGAGTGCCAGCACGATATATGCCCGGATTTTCCCGGCATGGAGCGTGCTGTTGAAGCCCCGAAGTTCCACAGTATGGTTGCCATGGAAGAAGCTGTGCAAATTGAGAAAATGATAGCGGCTGGTGTGGTAGTGGCCGCTTCGGCTTCCCGTATAGTTCTCATACCAAATGGATTCTATCTGTGGGAACGTCCTTGGCTTTACCTGGTTCATCCGTTCTACCAAAATAGCGTCCATTTTCTTGCAGTAACGCATCCGCTCCGGCGCAATCTGAAGTGACTTATAGAGCAGGTCGTTGTGCGCATAGATAATGTTGATGAAGTTGCGGATGCTTCTAGGGGTATGGTTGGCTCCGTCGAGATGGATATGGATACCGCAGGACTTGTTCGCAAATCCGCCGGCTTTCCTGAGCCTCCTTGCCAAAGCCTGCACCCGGTCAATATCCTCCCGGTAAAGCAGGATGGGGCTGACCAGCTCCACGCTGTAACTGTCATCAGCGGAGACAGTCCTGCGCCCTTCTTTTTTCTGACAATGCAGGCTGCCATCGTACATCACTTTCCAAACACGCCCATCCGGAGCAGTTATTTTGTGGGTATCATAATAATCCCCGGCAGTGACAGTCGTGCCACCTAAGTAATGCTCGGCAACTTCTGCTGCTTTTTGCCTGGTAATCCCAGTGAACTCAATTTCCAGGCCGAATCTTTTCGTAAACATTTGCCCTCCTTTCCTGCGGCTGTTGGAGCGCGGAATGGGGGCGGCTGTGGTGCGCCCCCAAACTTGGCTGCGCACCATGCCGCGATGTTTACTTATTTTCTATGTTACCTGTCTAAATCCTCCTTTCCCGGAACTTTTTCCGTGAGATTGTTTAGCGCCGGGCTGAACCCTGCTGCGGAACCGGATGCCGGACGGTATTTTTTCTGTATCTCTTCCGTCAGCTTATGGTGTTCTGCATCGGTAATCAGCCCGCGCTTATGAAGATGGCCGGCGATGGCAAGCATCGCGCCATATTGCTTTATCTGTTCAAAATGTGCTTTATCCATTACGGCAATCCCTCCCCATAGCGGCTGAGACGGTAACATTCCCTGCCGCAAAATTGCTTTTTCTTGTTCCCGAAGCTGACGAATTCTTTTCCGCAGCAATAGCAAATCAGACGGTATGGCTGCCTGCTACGGAAATGGTTCCACCACTGGTAACGGCACCGGTTGCTGCAAAAAATCTTGCGTCCGCCACCCGTGGGGTGCGATAATGGCTTGCCGCAATTTTTACATAAACCGGTTTCCGCACCGTTGCTAAGTGGGGCATGGACGCCATTGCGGTAGCAAATGGATTTTACAGTATTGGGAGATAAGGAGAAAAAATCTGCAATTTCCGCATACGATGCGCCATCCTCCCGCATTTTTAGTATTGCCTGTTTGGTTTTGGGATCAGTCATGCCGCCTCCTTTCCCTTCCCGGCTCCTGCACTGGCCATATATGCGGCTTTGATGCGCAGTCCGAGGGCGTGTACTACATTGACGGTTACGGCATTGCCGGCCTGCCTGTAGGCCTGGGTGTCGGAAGTCACAGCCAGCAGTTTATCAATCTGTCCATCAGAAAACCCCTGCAGCCGCAGGCATTCCCGTGGGACGAGGCGGCGGATTCTCAAGTCTTCCCCCACAACTGCCTTGTCCGCATACGTGGTAATGGTATAGGAGATGCCGTGCCCCACGCGCGCCCGCTTCTTGTTCTGTCCGGCATAGGAGATGTCAACCGAGTCCCCCGGCTCCGCTTCACTGTACCCGCGCCTGGTGGCTTCTTTAATCAGCAGGACGCCGTCGCGCACCTGCCTTGAGCTTATGCCTTTGCAGTAACTGGCGGTGAGGGTGCGGGCGCAGTCCCGCGTGTCCGTGATCCCCACCTGGCTGCTACAGCTTACGAGGTACAGCCCGGTTTTCCCGCCGCCTCCCCCGGAGCTGGCGAGCTGGGTGCAGGCGACCCCGACTGGGTCGTAGACCCTTTCCCCCTGTGCCCCGCGGATGATCTGTATAAGAGCTTTTCCGTCTGCTCCGGGGAGAGGTAGTATTTTTTCGGCACATCTCGGATCAAGATATCCGATAATGTACACCCGTTTGCGTGACTGTGGGACTCCAAAATGCTTGCTGTTAAGCACCTGCCACTGGACACCGTACCCCAGTTCTGATAGCGTGCTGAGGATGGCTGTAAATGTCCGTCCTTCGTCATGGCTAAGCAGTCCGGGAACGTTTTCAAGTAGGAAAAACGCAGGCTGTTTGGCTTTAAGGATACGCGCGATCTCAAAAAAGAGTGTGCCTCTCGCATCTTCAAAGCCACGGCGTTTTCCGGCAATGGAAAAGCTTTGGCAGGGGAACCCGGCGCAGAGCAGGTCGAAGTCCGGCATTGTTTCGGTGTTAATTTTTCTTGCGTCTTCATAATAAACCTCGCTTTCTTTTATGTTGTGGATTGCCCGGTAAGCCTTTTCTGCGTGCTTGTCAATTTCGCAGTGGCCGATGCAGGTAAAGCCGCCGGCGCACTTCAGCCCGGCACGGAACCCGCCAATACCGGCAAACATATCAAAGAACCTGATATTTTGTGTAGACATAGTAAACCTCCTTATAGATTTGTTCGTGTAATAAAAATCATAATCCCTCCGTTAAGTGTTATTGCGGTGCGCCTGGGCGCCTGGCGCAGTTAAGCCGGCAGGGACGGACTCTTTCTGCTTTGGCATTATTTACGCACTGCCTGTTTTTGTTTTTCCGTTTTTAGCTTTCGTAGGAGATGGTTACATAAAATCTTTTATCCCATCATAAATATGGCTGCAGAAATCGAGGATCGTGTCGATGATCTTTTCCTCTTCCGCATTTTTTGGCTTTACGTCCCAGCCGCGGTCATAATTGATGGCTATCGGCCCATATTCCTGCCAAACCGTCAGTTTGCTAACATTCCCGCTGTTAATGCCGAATTTGGAAGCTTCTGCATAGACTTTTGCCTGAAAGCGTAAATTTCCGACTTTGCCTGATATCCAATTATTACCCATAAACTTTACCTGGCTGATGCCATAGCGTGCGTCTTCTAGGCATTCTTCCATATCCTCAGATGCATCCGTTTTGCCGGTCAGGATGAAATGGTTGTACGCACCCCAGTTCTTTCTGTCAAGCAAATAATTTACGAGTTCGTACCAGCCTTCACGGTTAGCGATGGACATTACCGCGTTGCAGTCAAACATGTTAGTTTCCGCGCTGTCACGCACTTTAAGTATCTGCTTTTTTATAGTTGGTGTTAATTGGTTCTTAGCTGTACCCATGTTGCTCCTTAGTAGTTAAATTGTTCATAAAACTGCAGCCTATAAATGTTGCCTTTGCATCAAGTCTTGCCCTGCCGCTTAACTGTGCCAGGCACCCAGGCTAGGGCAGAATAAACAGAGTGCCTTGTAGCTAAATACAATATGGCTTAACAAAGCATTTCTCTATCGCCTCCCTCCAGGACGAGATGTTCCAGCTCATCGCAGATAATTACGGCAAATAATTTCGCTTGTTTATCAAATGCCTCTCTGAGATGGCGGATAAGTTTTTCTTTCCGGGTAATGCTTGGTACAACCCAAACGGTCAAGGGGAACATTTCCGATGCTTCCTGTTCCAAGCCGGAGCGGTAGTAGGCATGGTATTTCTCGCATTTATCAATGATCTTGGCGGGAGATTCTGTGTCAAGGTCAACTTCGATAAAATAACGGTCTTCATATTCTTCAGTAGCAGTTGCGGCGTAAAGGTCGGGCTTAAGGGAGTAGGACACCCCGGCACTGCTGTATGCCCGCCAGCATTCCGGCTCTAACTGCAAAGCAGTAATCTGAGGTTCATGCTCCCTGCAGATTTCTATCAACTGAATGGCAGTTTCTGCAACCGCCAGGGTATGGGCTAAGAAATATGGGGACGGTTCATAATGCCTGCGCATGGGAGACGCCTTGCCGTCATGAAGCCGGAGCAGGCGTTCACCGGCATGGGTCAGATGCCAGATGAATGACCCCGAGCCAGCTCTTACCCCGCCAATCCTCCGCGAGAGACTGTTGACCAATCCAAATCCACTTAACTTTTTGAGGTTGCGGCTGGCTGCCCTAAGCCCGGCAGAGGGATTAGCGGCATCGGTAAATAGCAGCCGCCCGACCTGGCCGGTCATGAGGTAGCGGTACTGTTGCACTGCGGCGAGCAGCTGTCGGTCGCGCTCCCCCAGGCGGCTGTCAGTCTCCGCCAGTTGTCTTTTGGATATACGCTGGGGCGATTGGCTGTCAGTAACAGGGGCGCCGCCTGCCATAGGAGAATCCGTAGCGGGAACGCTAAAGGAATCCCGGACGTTAAACTGTGCGAAGTCCCTGATTTCCGCGGTTTCCGCTTGTGCTTTGCCGTCCCCGTCCGTCAATCGGTTCGTCAGCCGGTCCGTCATGGTTTTTTCCTCCTTCCAATGTTCATGTCACCGGGATTTTCCCCGGTGGTTTGGTTGTTAGCAGTAAATATGCCAAGATATTCTTCTTCAATTTGCTCTGCCGGGATGCCGTAGGCGGCCTGGCTTTTTGCCTTAAGCTCGGCGGCATCACGCAGGGCGGGCGGTGGCGGCAGAGTCCTGCCCTGTATCCACCCGGTGTTTCTTCCTCCTGATTGGAACGAGGCATAAACCTGATAACGGGGCAGAGCCATAAAATCCTCTGCCGTAAGTTCCGGCGCCATTGCCGCCATGTCTTTAGCATCCTTGCTGTTAAGACCGAACACTATTTTGTTCCTGGCGTTGGCGTCTACCCCGGAGCGGATCTCTAACGGCAGCTGAGCCCTATATTGGTGCGCCAGCGTCAGTCCGACACCCAAGCCTCTCGCCTGTGCTAAAGCGTCAGATAAATCGGTCGGCAATGATATATAATCTTGCAGTTCGTCTATGTAGATTTCTACAATGTGCCGCTTCTCCGCCGGGATGCCTGCCCGTGACAGAGCCAGCGTCCAAGTTAAGCCAACTACCTTGAATGCACTGATGATGCTTTGCAGACGAGTGTTGGTATTTTCTCCAGTGATACCGATGCGGATGACAGCCTGGAAAATGTGCTGCTCAGCTTTCTCTTTAACGCTTTTGCGGCTCTCGGCGGAAGCTTTTTGCACGTCTCCGAATAGGACTTGCAGCCAAGTAGCATTGGGATCAGCGAGGTTAGTTGGTACTGGGGAGGGGGCATAAGCCCGCCCCAGTACAATCTGTATTACCATTTCTGTGCCACTTTTATCCTCGGTGAGTGCTGCCAACCCTGCCCGGATGACTGCCTCCGTAATGTCAGTCTTAAGCGAGAGCGTCGGATGGCTAATCTTCAGTTGTCGTGCAGTAGTAACAGCTGCACGTTTTTCTGTGCCAACTTCGTGGAACTGGATATCACCATGTGCCTTGATAGCTTCTTCAATATTTCTGATATACCTTGCGGCGGCTCCAATGAGATAGCTCACTTTGCCGTTTTGGCTGCGTACCTCCCAAATGACGGCTCCCCGCGGTGATAATGCCGCTAAATGCGAGAGAACTTCCCACACGGTTTCTGTTTTATATGGCCGCGCCCATACTATTTCCTTAAACACAAGGTTCTCTATTTGATGTTTCAAGAATGCCCACTCCTTTCTTTTCTTTCTACCATTGTCCCAAATCATGCTTTTGTTTCCTGATGCGGTAGATTATAATAACAACTATGACAACAATGGCGATAGCAAGCAGTATCGGCCAAACTTCCAAAATCCAGTATGCGGCGGTATTGATGAGAAAGGCGCTGAGCGCCAGCATGAATGCAAACTCCAGTATCCGGGTAATTAGTTTTTTGGGTGGTTCCAATCATCATCCCTCCTTTCTGAGTGCTTTAGCGCTGTACTTTGACACAGGATAGTTTTCTCCTGGCATGATGATGTCTGACCCTCCTGGCGCTTCATAGCCCCAACAGTCGAAGTCCGGTTCTCTGTGGCGGGCGAAAAGCTCGAGATAAGGTCCGTATGACATCCGCCTAATAACTGCGTATTGCTCTTCTGGTTTCTGGCTATGCCGTTGCTGTGGGCAGAAGATCCAGTTGGGCTGGCTGTGAAATTTAACCGGCGCCTTGCCACGTGTGGCAAACAGACACGTCTCTGACGCATTTCTAAAATAATTACCCAAAAGGAGGCGGGGTTTGATCCAGTAGATCGGGCTGCGGTATGTAAAGCCCCAAGCCTTAATCACATCTAAACCCTCTTGTAACAGGGCGTTGGGAATCCACAAATAAAGGTGGCTGTTTTCTTCCACTAAATCCTGTACTGGCATCGCTTTGATGCGCTCTAAAGACATCAAAGCATAATGGCTTTCCGCACTGCGGTGACTATTTTTCCCTCGCTGCGAGGAGACTCCCCATGGGGGATCAGCGAGTATGGTCTTAAAACGCCGAGGTGTTACTTTCTGATATTCCGTTTGATTAATTTTTTCTTCCATAATAATCGTCCTTTCTTTGACTGGCTGCTTTGACGCCCATTGAACCTCAAAGCAGCCACGAAATAAAACATAAGAAGTTAAAACTTTTGCAGCGACTGGACTACCTTTAACAGAGGTCAGACGTAAATTAAAATGCGTCAAAAAACAATGTTGTAATAAGGTCAAACATATGTTGACAATGACTTGTTTTACGCTTAATTGCTGTCCCCTCTGCAGCGATAGGTCAGTCTTTTGCACCGTGTTTTCTGCCTAAACGTCAGTTTTTCTTGCGGAAACGCTCTTTAGCATCTTCCATGCAGGTCTTACGAATCATTGCACGATATCCTTCCATACAGTCATACCCGTCCATAAAGCTGTCCTGTAAATACCGCCATATCATCCTGCGCATGGCGATTTTTCTGTAACAGTGCTTATAAAGCATATGGAGCAGCCAGCCAACAATAGTAACTATAGATATTGCTTGTGCGATTAATTCTGTAGTCATGACAGATCACCACCTTTCTAACCGCTTTATTGAGCCCTTTAGGTATGTGGCCATAATAGCCCGGCAGCAGCCACCTACATCCGGGTTTATGCTAGCGAGCTGCTCGGCCATCATGCCTAGGCTGCCAATGTTTTGCATTGACCCTCTAGCAAGCTGAGCGGCGAGCTTGTCCTGCCCGCCATCAAGCACGGCTTGATCGACCATCATGTTGGCGGTATGTTTTGCCATCCAGCTCAGATTGCGCGGCATGGGGGTGTAGTTAGTGGCGGTTTCTATGACTGTGTCGTCATAACCGTCCGGGTAAATGTTTTGTTGACTCATAAGAATGTCCTCCTATCATTGATTTTTGATAGTAAATATCCATATTGAAAGGCTGAATTATAAGTTGCCCTTGATGCGGATTTTTCTATCTAATATACATAGGACGCTTTAGGAAGATTTGAGCAAATATTTTGGAGAAAATCAGAAAAATTCTTTTTGACACAAAAAAGACGCCTCAAAAAAGCGCCTTTTTAGAAGAATAGTTTTTGCAGTATTATATTTGTTTAAGTTTTTTGTTACGCCTTAAAATTTTAAGCAGTAGTATGATAATAGCAATCAGAAAAATTGCAATCAAAACAGTATAGATAGCGATTATGGTATTATATCTTTTGTTATTTTGGACATTAATTTTAACAGAGTCTTCTACGGTAGTATTTCCCACACCGACCCATACAACATTTTCTATTGTATTTGCTCCTTCTGCCAGATTATCATCAACTATTTCTGCCGTGAACATAAGGCAGGCATTATCATCTGGACTATAATTTCCAATTTTCAGTCCATCCGTGGTCAGGTAATCCTCATTTATATTGCTTCCTCCCGGATGTTTTTCATTTTTAATATTGGTTGAGCCTTTGATATAGCGGAGATTGGGCGACAAGATATTTTTTACCGCTACATCCTCCTGCCGTTCGCTGCTTGTATTAGTGTATTCAATTTGGAATTCAACTTTATCGCCAACCTCTGCATTGACGCTGTCCTTCCATTCTTTTTCACCAACAAGACGGCTCATTGTTTTAACTGTAAAATCATAGTCATAAACAACTTTTACTTGGATAGTTATATAACTCTTATATGCATCGCCGCCCGGAATTTGGCCATCTAGTGCATTGTAGCCAATCAGAGCCCCTCCCTCGGATGCTTTCGTCGCAATCTCATCACCCAAAGTTATCCCTTCCTGGCCGGTTCCACCATTGTACAGCAATGCAGAGCCATAAATATACTCCAAGTGGAAATTTTTATTGCTGTTAAAATTTATGTAGTCCCAGTATTCGCCTGGGCTGGCATTCGAGGATTCAATAAAGCCGTTTACTTGCACCTGTTTGTTGGAAGTTGACGGGATGCTGAAAGCGACCTTCACATCTTCAGCGGCCGCATCAAAACCGTTCGGGTTATTATTGTTCACATAAAGGCGGATAACGTAAGTCTCGCCATTCTCGACCTCAATATTGCCGCCTTGCCATGTACTTTGTGGATTTTTTGCAAAGCCATTACTGTCGGCTTCCATAGCTGAAACGAAGTCTTTTTCATTGCCGATTTCAGCGTCGCTGACTGAATTAAAGAAAGGCGTACTGCCAAAATCATCGGCGTGTTCGCTGACGTACTGCGCCGAATAGCTTGGCCGGCCACCGCTGTCGTCGCCCCAAGCAAAAGCAGTTATGGGATATGCTCCTATGTCAATCAGGATTGCTAAGAATACTATAATTACAAAAATTGTTTTATTATTTCTTTTCATTGATTTTCCCCCAAACTTGCAATATTAGCTTCATCCACAACATCTGTATCTTCCCGATATAAATTGAGATTATGTAAAAAAGGCTTTACTGCCCCTGCCTGAGCCTTTTCGTCCCCTAAAATAGAGCTTTGGCTTATGACCTCAATATAAGGAACTGCCGAAGATGTCCAATCTTGCTTCTTTTGGCCTTCTTCGGGGGTATCGTTTCGTGATGGTTCCATGGTATATCCATCGATAGTTGGAGGGTTAAGGGAATTGAGATTTTGCCACGTTTTATGCGTAGAGACAAAAAGCGTTAAGCAGATAATGCCAGCAAACACTGCCATAATATGCTCTTTTGATATGTCAAAGATCTCCTCGTCCTCTTCATCTGTATTTCCAGCAATAGGTATCTTGGTCTTATGATTATATATAACCATACCGCATATAGAAACTTTAAATGTGATTACCCTATAATGCTGCACTTTGATTTCGGCCGCATCGGTCTCTGCCAAATTTCCTTTTACAAAGGAGCTGTTATCCAAATAACCAGCAATAGGCAATGATAACTTTTTCGGTATTCTATTATTGCAAAAATCCTTATAGACTCTGTTTGTAAAATCAGACATTTGTTCGGATGAATTTATTATCCCAGCAAGGGTCTCTGCCAAATATTCAATAATGCCATTTTCTATTTCACGCAATAAGTTATCTTTGTCTTTCCGTCTTTTTCTCTTGAGGCGTTCATTATCCTTATGTGCATATTCCCAGTATTTTTTTCGCCTCTCCCCCAAATCATCATCAAACCCTTCAAGGAAACCATATGCCATTAACATTATTTCGGCATCGTCCTCTGACAAAAATGCCATAAAAATGCTGATTAAATATATGCAGCAAAAATCATCGTATTGATTCCCGGCAGTTGCGTATCGTTGAGAAGTAGGTTGAATATATTGAAAATTTTCCTTTACGAAGTTTGAATCCAGGATCGTAGCAATAAAATCCCGCGCGCGCTTTATTGAATCGCCATTGCGTACATATTTTAAGTCATCGCAAATATCTCTAGCGTTTTTCGGTCTATTCTGTATAGCTTTATCCGATTTTGCCACTTTTTCACCCCCTGACACTTACATATTATATCATAATATTTCCCGTTAGGGAAATATTGATTGCCAATCATGAAAAGGCTGCCGCTGATTGGTATTGTAAACCCAGCGGCAGCTTGTTATCGCTTACAAATTAGCATATTCTGCAATCTTCACATACTGGCTGTCAGAAAACGGGTTCGTTTTCGTGGGATCTTTGAAGAAAAAATCAATTTCCCGTCTGACAGGCTCAGCAAATTCTATGACCCGTGTACGCCGTTTCCCACCATTGGAATGGTCAAACGAAACTAAGTATCTCGCATCAGGACCACCATAGGCGCCCGGAACGTCAAATTGCACGTCAAGGGCATCACTCAGTTCCGCATTCAAACCCAAATAGCCAGTTTTTTCGGTTTTGAAATTATAAAAATTCAAACAGATATAGCCAACTATAATTCGGAAAGAAATAATTTGCCATTCCGGATACTTGCCACGCAGAATGTCGGCATAATTAGCGTAAAAGAAATCAGCATTTTCTTCCTCACCCCAGTCCTTGTCAACAGCGTGAATCAGATTTTCAACATGATTTGCAGGACTGCCAGAGACAAGATTGGTCATTCTGATTGGCTGGCATTTTCTTTCCACTAGTGCCTCATAATGCATATCGCCACCAATCACTGTGTATCCGTGATTTGTCAAGTCCAACCTGTATTCTAATAATCTCATGGTATTTGCCCCCTTTAAATAAATGAATTTTATTAGATTATTGCGCTATCGCCTCTTCTCATAAGAGAAAGGGCGATTTACGCAATAATCAGAGGGGTATCGATGCATTGGATATACTAATAGAAGCGTTAATGTTCATAAACAAGTTAGTTTATACTAACCATTGTAGAACACATGTTCGAAAATGTCAAGTATTAGCAATTTGTTAAGAATACTCAGTGCCGGTTTTAATATCTTTTACGCAATATTCAACCCCTTATTTTTACGCTTTTTTACGGAAAATTATTTTTTCTTACGAATCAACTGTCTAATCATTTTTCTGTTATCGTTGTAATTAAGCAAGAGCTCTGCTTAAAAATCGCTAGGAGGTGATATAGCCAAAAAACAAATAGACATCGCATGCACAGAAAAAAGCCAGCCAGCAGCTGGGTAGTTCAATGCTGGCAAGTTTGGCCAAATAGATAACTATTAACATAGATCGATGGAAGATCCGCAGGGGCATTAGCACAGTGCGGGGATGCTTTTTTAGCATCCCCCTTGCTGCTCTTTTTCTCTACGGATCATCACAACATCATTGGAACATATGGCTCCTGCGGATCGCAGAAAGGAGCTTAATATGTTCGAAGTCGAAGCATATATGGAAGTAAAAAGAATTATTTATCAGCTGGATAAGGCTGGGGAGTGGGATTCATTAGCTCCCGAAATGCAAAATGTCTACACAAACAATCTTAAATATTGGAATCGGAGATTAGGAAATCCGAATGGTGATGCGGGAAATCAAGATAATGATACGTTGAGTATGAACGGTAACAGGCAGGCTAAAAAGCCTGACAGAAAAAAGTATTATGATCATCCTTTTTCGCTTGAGAAGGCAGAGGATGAGCTTGGCTTTATCCCGGCAGACCCGTTTTCAGTGGAAGACTATATTATAGAACAGGAAACTTACCAAGAACTGCAGGGTGCCATCGGCACACTGGATGAAACAGATCCGAATATTATCAATTTATATTATTTTGAAGGTTTGTCCGAGGCACAGGTGGGAGAAACGATCAACATGAAACAGAGGACTGTTAGCAACCATAAGAGAAACAGCCTGGAAAAAATGAAAAAAATTTTAACAAAAAAACAGTAACTTCGTTGCTAAAATACCTAATAAACGTCCTATGTGTTATAGAAGGGTATATTTCTCTAGCGGTGAATGTACCGCTAGAGGGATGCCCCTCAATAAAAACCAGGAGGTAAAGTATATGAAAACAAACAACACCAAAAAGAACAGAAATGACGCCAGGAACGCAAAAGTGAACCGGAATCAGAAGGAATGCAAAAAAGAGCCGTATATTCCCGGCCTGTTTGACAAGCCGGCGATTGAAGTGGCAGAAGTCGGAGTGCCACTCAATATGGAGGCCTGCCCAGGTACGGACAGCAATGAGCCGACATTGGTAGACAAGGAACATTATGGCAAAATATACACGGTAACAGATGGTTCATTTTATACAATTAGATTAGGTATTCACTCTAGTTCCCTGGGGGTTGGCTCCATGAATGAAGACTGCGCAGTTGTCTGTGCTATCCCCACTACATCAGATAAGACTCAGCGGTTGATGGCTTTGTTTTTCATTCCAGAGATTCATCCTGTAAAATTCATGGATGCTATTTGGTTTCATGCAAAGAACGATCGGCAATTTAAGTTAGAGTACGTCTTTGGTAGTGCCGCTTTAGAATCAAATAACGACTCTAGAGCGTTTCCTTTGCGTCATGACGCAATAACGGAGGAGGATGATCATATTATGATTCTGCAGAACGGGATTGAAGGGGAAATCCCTGCTTTTTGTACTTTTGCTTATGATTTTATTAGGTTTCAGGTTAAAGTTGTATTTGAAGAGTAGATTGCCGGTTGCCAATCATGACGCAATCGGCACTGAGACCGTCTGAGAGAAAGCAATACCCTGTACGAAGAAGGATGAGCTATTCTCATAAAACCTGGTGTGCGGCAATATTATACGCATTTTGCGTATAATATTGCTTTTCAGTAACACTCATTAGGAAATACTCACTTTTATCCATCACAAGACAGAGCGTAGGGATCAATTATCTGCGCTCTGTTAATTATACAATGTTAATCCTCATAGATACTCCGATTAAAACTGAGGATGGATAGGATTATATAGTGGAAAAGGACTATCTTACGCTCATAGCCCTACTGAGGATGGAACCAAAAACTTCTTTGAGAATTATCAGCTCCATCTCGTCATGTGGATATGTAACTGGTATATCGGCATCAATAAGAATATTACAGAGTTGCTTCACCTCTTCTTCGGAGAGATTGTGAATTCCAAGCGCCATGGCGCTATTGAAAACATCGGCCTTCATGGCTTTTCGGATAATTTTCTCTCGAAATTCGTCCTTCGTCATCTCCTCTACCTTGCGTAGGCATTCGTCTCTGTCCATAAAATGCACCCCCTTCTTCTCTTGTAGTATTTGCTTCTCTCACCCCTCCCGTACCACACAGCGAACGGCAAAACCGTAGCCGCGGTAATGATGATTCTTAAGACCAATACTTGTCGGGTACGTAACTAGACCGTAGCTATTAGTGGCGGAACCAGCTACATTTGACCACCAGTAGCCATGTAGAACTCGTACATAGATGTTACCGTATGAGCGATCATAATAGCCCGTACGGAGAAAGTTGAGAGGTTCTCTCCTCATTCATGGTTATGATTATAGCATATCAAATCAGAAGTTTAAAGTACCATGGGCAGCAAAATGGGCGCCAACCACGTGGCACCCATATCAACGCAAAACTAGATAGAATACAGAATGATACACGACTCACCATTCATTCTTCGGCACATCCAAATTATAAACCACCAAATCCTTGCCCAAGTTTAACCCATCAGGCGACAACTCATATACGGCTTTTTGTCTTTTGATTAACGTTATACTCCGCAACTGCTGCGTCTTTTTAATCTTCTTAATAACTCTATGATTCTTTTTCCAGCGACAATATGGCGTATCCGCGCTCCATGTTTCAAACCCCGCATAGTCATTATAAGGACAAAACACCCCAACTTCCACAACAGCGTAGCGGGTTTTCCCGGAATATGTCTTCATTTTAATTTTTACGGCCTCGGCTACGTAACCCTCATCGGTCATTCCCTTAATTTGATCATACTCTCCTATACCGAATACCGCACACATTTTGCAGGCTACCTTAGTAAACCTACGCGTATGTCCGCAAGCCTTTCGCTGGTATAAATATTTAAAGGCAGTTTTATCCGTATTGCCATCCGTATACGTCATGGAGCGTTTTCCCCATTCATTTTTTTCATTCGCTCCTCCAACTTCCAGCACCACTCTCGCCTTCATCGCGCCCGAGAGGTTCCGGAATTTGGTCTTTTTGAGGTATTTACTTAGCTCCTTGAGATTCGCGACCGCCTTCTCTACATCCTTCGTCAACGCCGCGCGACTTTTGTAATTTATCTCATCGACATACACCTTGTCAGTGCCAAGAACGCTCAGTAAATACTCCGACTCCTTCAAGGCTTTATTCACATACGCTTTAAAATCCTTGTATTCACGCCTCGCGAACTTAATGCCATAGATATATTCCTGGCAATCAGTCTTAGTGACGCTGAAGCTTGTATATCCTCCGGATGTCTTCGGATTACGCCCGCCGCTAACGCCGAAATACAATGAGTCCTTCATACAAATCGGGAAAATATTAAACCCTTCATCCGTACAAGTCGCCACCTTCTTGCTCAGCTTTTGAAATTGCTTTATGAAATTCTTCTCACCCCCTTTGATACGCAGCTCGAAGGCTTTACCCTTCATCAACTGCTTGTGGACTTTTTTGGCGATCTTTTGATCGACCTTCTTGACCGTAATGGTCGGAGTTTTCGCACTCACTTCCATCTGCGGAGAAAGCAGTCCAATCACCATCGCCAATCCAAAAACCATCAACAACTTGCTACAAAACCTTCTCATCACCTTCATGGTAATCCCTCCTGTCTCATCTCGTTAGTAGTCACATTAAATGCATGTCAATTTTATATATCCAACACACGTAAGGTATTTTGCATCGGAAATTTAGTCAAGGTCGGGCGGACAGCCCGTCATATTCAGCCTTGACGAGATTTCCGCAAGCAAAATACAATTATCATCCGCAAAAATCAGAAACCAAAAATCAAACAACAGCAGCCAAGAAAACTTAAATAACAAAAGCATAGGGGACAGCCTTGTTTCCCAGTCTCCCAAACACTATGCCAATACAATGTAACGTATGCGCGCTTGCGCGCAGTTGCTAAATTTTGTCCAAAAGCGTTACATGGTTATAGGTTTCCTTATCAAATAGCTTCCCTACCTTTATATATGTAAAAATCCGCCTTCGCAGGCCGGATGTAACACATTCTCAATACGGTTACTATTTTATCAGTTTCCAAAGTGGTTTACAACTGATTTTCCGTAATTGTTCAGTGCCGGAAACAGATTTTTGCTTGTATTACGATAAAAAACATCAAAGACATGGAGTTTTACAGAACAATTACGCTATCAGAATGTAATATAATTGAGAAAATGTTACATTGCCCATGAATACAGGAGTTTGCTAAGGTTCAAGCTAATCTCATTATAGGAGAGTATGTCAGATGCTCAAATGCAGAACTTAACCGAACCCCCGGACAATCCGGGGGGTTAGGAGTAGCAAAACCAGCCCACCTTTTTGTGGACTGGTTATTGGAGACAAACTGCCTCAGAGAAACAGGACTTACCATTCCGACCTATCAAGATTAAGTTCATAAATCGTCAAGTTAACCGCCTCGTTGGATGTAGTGCCGAAGCTAACATTGATACCATCTACGGCAATTTGCTGTCTTATTGTCTTAGCTTTGGCAATTTGCCCTATCACCCTATCGCTTTTACGACGTTTGCGGTATCGTACGAGAGCTTCTTTTGTTTCATAGCTAATTTGTCTGCGAGTAGACCTAAGCGTGCCATACCTGTAGACTCCGTACCGCGTCTTTCCGCTGTGAGTTTTCATTTTAACCCACACCATAACGCCATTTGGTTGTGACAACTCTTTTACACAACTAAAATCGCCAATGTTATATACTGCACATATCTTACAAAGAGTATGCGCTATATAAAGCTCTCGGCCGTAAGCTTTTCTGTTATATAGGTCTTTAAAACTATTTTTACGTTTAAAACCCATATCCTTATGCTTCATTGAGGTTTTTACCCAGTCATTAGCATCAACGCTCCCACCTATCTCTAATAGAATCCTAGCCTTCATAGTCCCGGGCAGGTCGCGAAGTTTTGTTCTTTTTAAGTACTGTTGCAATTCTTCATATTCAGAAATGACATGATTCAGTTTCTTGATATATGTCCTTTTTGCTGATTCGCTTAAGAGCCACGTCGATGTGTCACCCTCAAGCGTTTTTAGCGTTGATCTCGATTTTGCGAGAATCTTATCGACATACATCTTCAAAGCCTCGTACTCACGCTTGGCAAATTTTATGCCATAAATATACTCCTGACAGTAGCCGCTCTTTACAAGGAAACTCGTATACCCGCCTGATTTTCTCGGCTGGTTACCTTGCTGATCAAAGCCGGCGGTACCATAATAACCTGCATCCTGCATACAAATCGGAAAAATATTAAACCCTTCATCCGTACAGTTCGCAACCTTCTTGCTCAGCTTTTGGAATTGCTTATAAAAGTTTTTTTCACCTCCTCTAAACCGCAGTTTAAACTTTTTTCCCTTCAAAAGTTGCTTGTGGACTTTTTGGGCAGTTTGCTGGTCAATTTTTGTGACAGTAATCGTTTTTAACTTGTTTGCGGCTTCTGCCTCCGGCGGACAAGCCATGAACAGAATCATAAAACTTATCACTGTCAACAATGTCAAAGTTACTCTCCTTGTTCTCATGATAGTTCCCTCCTGACTGTTAAAATACTTGGTCTTGCAGACCAGTGTTCCGATTGTACTATCACTTGACAAAAGGAGCAATTATAAGCTCTTTGGTATGTCGAGCAACCACAGTTATTGAACTGTATTTCGCATTTTTATATAAATATAATCCAGCGCATCCAATGATAACTATAGCTCATTGACATTTCTAGACGGAAAAATACTGCATCTGTTCAGCGGTTTTGTTTGTATCTACCTGACAATCCCCCCACGTTGACAAATTGTTTTAAACTATGCAATTTTGCCCGCTGTAATTTACTTTTGCTGCGTTGTTTTCGGTCAACGATGTTCCACATCGTTTCCTTCAAATGCCTTGCACAAGAAAATTACAGATTACGCAAAATGTGTATGTAAAAATAAATGATACTCTAACAAAAAATCCGTTATACATAAAGGAGCTTCCCCTCCTGGTATATAGCTTCATAGAGGGGCTTAATTTTTTTGGGTGGGATGAATAGGCGGAACTAACTGGAATTCCGTATCTATTCGAATCGAGGAGAAATATAGCGCAAGTTTGCGCTGGGCCAACAAAAGCGTGACCGATTCCTAAGACCCGAAGTAAGATACTTGAGAAACCGGCAATCAGCGCCGCCATATTCACATTATCATCCACTAGATAGCTACGCTACAAGACAGCTATTTTAATCGTCCCGCGTGTACGTCCGACCGCAGCCATCACGATAGCAATCGCGAGAACTATCATATACGGCGCTGCCATATCCACCACCGCCACCGGGAACCGCACAGCTACCTCCCCGTCTCGGGCCAAAACGTTTTTTTGCGTCGGCACAGCAATCCTCTCGTGCTTGCCAACCTTTTTTTGTCCTCGGATAACACCTACCGCACCATGGGCACGGAGCATAATACTTATACTCGATCTCGGACAAAATCCAGTCATAAATATAGAAGGGGATGCAGGTCACGATTCGAAAAAGTATAAAATGCTCACTCCATTTTCTACGACGTTGTGTAGAATTAGCGTATTCATTATAAGACGGCATCTCGAAATTCGCCATGTACGCCACCACCTTTTCTGTAAATTTACCAGCTTTCGCTCAGTATTGATAAGACATTGTATTAACTGTCCAAAAATCCGCCCTCAGGGGTCGGATGTAACAGAATGTTTATTATGTTACATTCTGGCAGATAACTTAATGGCTAAATCCCATAAAACGCCGTTTTATCACTAAATTCACGCCTCATTAAAAAGAAAACGGCGCAGAAATTACTAAATATTGGCAGATAAACCATACTTTTTATAAAAGTCTTGGGGCGGTATTTAGATAAAAATGATTTTTCTCTTGAATCTTGTCAATCTTGATGTTAAAATAGGTTACAGTATAAACAAAATGTTACGAGTGTCCTCTTGTCCTTGATAGGTTATACTTATTTCTATCAAAGAAAAAGGGGGCTTTATTTATTATGGCAGCAACAGAACCGATCAGGGACAAGAAACAGCTAAAGGAACTTGCGAATTATTTTTTGAAGAAAGGACAGCTGCGTAATTATACGCTCGTGCTGATGGGGACATATACTGTGCTCCGGATCAGCGATCTGCTCCGGCTTAAATGGTCGGATGTGTATGACGAAGAAAGACAGGCATTCCGTACTCATATTACCGTGACAGAAAAGAAGACCAAGAAAAAGCGCACCATTGCTTTAAACCCACAGCTGCTGGGCGCACTCAAGCAGTGTTACCTTCACCGCCGGGGCGATTATATTTTTGCCAATAACCGTAAAGAGCCAAAGGCTATCAGCCGGGTGCAGGCATGGCGGATTATCCATGCCGCCGTAGTGGAGCTGGGAATTATGGGCAAGATTGCCTGCCATTCTCTGCGGAAGACCTGGGGCTACCACGCAATCATAGATGGGGACGTGTCACTGGCTGTGGTTGTAGATATCTATAACCACAGCAGTTACGAGACTACCAAGCTTTACCTCGGCATCAGGCAGGATGAGCGGGACGAGGCGATACTTAAGATGACATTGTTCTGAACCCCCAATAGATATTTCTTAAAAGTATTTATATTCATGCCGTAGGATGTTATAATAATTTTAAATAGGATTATGCCAATTTCATTTTAGAAAGAAGGAGGAGAGCCGGGATGAGTACATTAGAAAACACGATTTCCATGCTGGAAGTGCTGCCGGAGACCGATCTGATTAAAATCCAGGATTACGCCAAAAGCCTGTTCAAGCAGCGCGGAGCAGAGTACCCGTTCCCAGTGCTGGGCGAAGAGGATATCATCAAGATTGCAAAGACTTCCGAGCAGCAGATTGCCAACGGCGAATGCAAAAACGCCAAGGATTTTCTTTCAGAACTGAGGCAGGAATATGGTATATGAAGTTATTTTTTCAGCGGAAGCACAGGAACATGTTAGAAAAATCCTCCACTATCTGATTTATGAACTCCAGAGTGACCAGGCAGCGTCCAGGGTCGCGGATGATATGGAGGAAACCACGGCAAGGCTTTCTACTGTGGCCGGCAGTTTGAAGTTGTGTGACCATCCCCGTCTGCGGGCTTTAGGATACCGGACAATCCATTTCAGGCGGCATAAATATTTTATGCTGTATAAAATCGCAGGCAGCGAAGCGCACGTTCTCGGGATCTTCCATGACCTGCAGGATTATGAGAACATTTTTTAGTTTCAAATCCTGACAGCAATAAGATATTTAATATCTCGGAGCCAGCTCCCTGGAGTAAACATCCGTATAGCTCGACTGGTATCTTCCAGCTTGTGCAAAGGACCAAAGATAAGTTAGTGCGCTGAGGTTAAATACCTCGCTAGAAACGTTCTTGTTGGACCGGTCACCATGCGAACCAGTATAGCTAACAAGGTTATCCGCCCCGAACGTACGATGCAATTTGACTGAGTTCGCAATCACTGGACCATTGATTTGTAGCTGATTATCACAAGTGGCATTGGCATTACGGTTCAAGCTCCGTGTCTCAGTAATATTGTCTTGCCAACCCCTACAAGTATCAATATCACCGGTAGCAATTAGCCAGGCATCAAGCCGAGTTACGCTTGGGTCGATTGCGATATTACCATCAACGTAGATTACCACTTGTGGCAGTTCATAGATATTCTCTTTCTTGGCGCTATCTAGGGTTACATTGCCATTGATTGTTAGAGTGCCATTAGTCCCGCCTGGGTTGAAGTAGAGAATTTGCGTACCAGCTACACCGCTAGCACCGGAATAGGTCGTCGCTGATTGATTCGACGCATCATTCGTAGCACTACCCTTGAGATAGGCTGAGAGTCGCGTATCGTAGGAGGAATTATAATTAATCCCCGAGTTTCCAAGTACACTGCCGCTCGACTTCAAGCCATCATTGGAGATAGTCAACCAAGCCATATTCCAGTTGTTGCCGCTAACTAGACCAGGCAAACCAGCACCATAAGCCCCACTTGAAGCGAAGCGACTTATATTACTACCTGCAACTGCTAGGTTTTCTGCCCAGGAACCATAGGTAGTTTTACTACCGTCCTCATTTAGCTTTGTAGGCTGGCCGCTATTCGCATCGTTGTGGCGCGGAGCAGTTGAAGAGACGATTCCGCCACCCGAGAAGATGCTGCCATTCCAAATCGCAAAGTTGGGTTTCTTGGCAATGGTACGGCAGGCTGGACTATAGTTGGTCCAATAATCTTTGCTCTCCTCGTGATGCCAATCTTCATCTTTAACGGCGTCATCGGTGAGATTATCTTTGGTATCGCCATACACGACCCCCCACCAATAGCCCCACTTATAACCGTAAGAGTTACAATACTTAGCGCCAACGTTATCGGGCACGGCGATATTAATCTGCTTCGTAAACGCACCGCTTGAACTTGGAATTTTCTCAATCTTGATCCCGGACAGGCCATCGGTGTTTTCTGCCACGCTAAGACCATCACCGCTAAACTCGGCGCAGGTAGTGCCACCAAAACTAACCAATGCGGCTTTGGATCCGAAGTAGGCACATGGGTCGCTCGGCTGGTGCGCCATGCCACTGTTCATGGCGGCAGCACTCGCGACATCATCCCGTACCACGAAACCGACTGCAGAATAATCCGTTACCCGGCGAGTTGGAACCGACTTGGCTTCGACTTTCCAACCGATATTCGTCTGCTCACCAGCAAACATTACATCAGCATTGCTGCTACCATTGTTCTTCGGGCCGTATGGATCCGGATCACCACCTTCAGGCGGATTCTCCGGGCGAGTAATCTCGATACAGGCTTCGGAATCCTCAGAGTCACCATTAGCTTGTGGTGTTCCATAGATCCACTGCGGGCCAATTGACCACGGACCGGTCCAAATTAATTTCTCGGTAATTGGCGTAGTATAGCTCTTTGGAGTGTATTTAATCTTGTGGCAGACTCTGTAGGTCTTGCCAGGTTCCATGCCGGAAATAGTATAGGTATTACTTGCGACTAGCTCATTTTGATTCTGGGTGTTCTTATCTATACCAGCTTTGTAGGTACCGTTCTCGCTTTTAGAGTTCTCGGCAACTTTACCGGTATCACCAGTTAACTCATAGCTAAGGCTCGTAGATGAGCCAACATAGACCCAGTCACCGACGCAAGTTCTATTCTCTCCGGAGCCTACGGTGTATGCACAGGAGTCCCAATAGCGCCAAATATTCCGATTATTATCTTCAACATCAAAGCTCATATTGTGCGAAAGTGTGAACTGTAGGCTGTCGCTATCGGTACTGACTTTGAGACCAACGGCTTTGTCCCAGTCGGAAGTCTGCTTGCCCGGATCATATCCGCCGAGCTGCGAAGAAGCATCAGGAACTTCGACACTGGAGTTGGCCTTAAATTCGTCGGTGGGTGGCTTAGGTTTGTCGACATGGTTGACGTTAACACAAGCCCTAGTGTGCGCACGACCAGCCTCATCTGTTACTCCCTCGCTGTTATTAAACTTAAACTTGGTAGGCTCTACCGTCATAGTGTGGCAATATTCGTCACCCGCATTCACTGTATAATTAGCGCTGCCAATCCGCTCTTGTGAGGCAGTAGTTTCTTTCGCTGGAATTGCCCACAATGTTTCGCAAGTCCATTTGCCGTCACAAGCATCATATTTATCACCTGACTTGCCGCCTTTGACGTCCCAATATAGATCCAACGTGATGCCCTTATACTTTTTACCTTTCTGCTTAACATTTTCCCAGCCTTCACTTGTGTTCTTGTAATATTGGTTGTGCCATATTTGACCTGATACTTGTGGCTTTGAGGTTTGGACTGATACCGTTATCGTTGCCGTTTTTTCAAGCGAGTTATCATAATTTTTTGATCCTACATCAGCTCCTGTCTTTTCTCCGCTTACGCCCGAGACATTAATGCCGGAATTAGCTTTTATAGCGCCACTCCTTGGACCGGGATCCTCATTACCGCAAAACCAAGTCGTATTTCCCCATGATGTATTTCCATCAAAAGCCGACTTATAATAGTCGAAAGCATCTCTTGCATCCTCCCAAGACTTAGAATTCCCACCCAGGACGCTCGGACCGACAAATTTATACCAGCCGGTTGAGTACGGAGGTTGAACTTGATTCACATGGACATTCTTGTCGGAGCGGTCAAGCACTTGCTTTCCTTGGAAAGAGCCATTTCCATTGACCCATTCATACGCCAGGATCCAAATTCCTTCAACATCTTCATCAGCACAAGTATTTGCCGGTCCGCTGTAATTGGCGATAGAAGATACCTGGTCAAGCGGATAGTAACGCCAAGATACACCGAATTCCCCACAGAAAGTAGGACGGCCAGTCAGTCCTCCGCAAGGAACACTTGATGGGGCCTTGTTCCCATTCGCCCCCGTCTTATTACCCGCCGCCACGTTGTGACAAGAAAGAGCTGTGCCGATCAAGATGAGCAAAAAACAGAGCGCCGCAGCCAATGTATTACATATATCTACTTTTCTTAAACGTAATACACTCATTGCATACACTCCTGTTTACTGCACAGTTGTTGGATCTTTTCTCCTTCAATTCTAAACGCCTCCTGAGCTTTCTCAGTATTACCGTCGCTATCGTAAACGGCATACAGGGTTGCATAATACGTTATCTGATCTTGCAAGCTTAACTCATCAGGGTTTATTTCGTCAGTAAGACTTATGACCTTATCATAATTTGAATTCTGATACGCAAGCACCATCGCCGCAATTCGGATTGAGCCTTCCTGTGCTTCCCCTTGTTTCGACTGTACGGCATTATCTACAGCTTGAGTGACTTTTTCCATACCAGCAGCGTTATCAGAACCATTATCCGAGCCTGCATCATATATCTTTTGGAGTTGAGCCACATAATTATTTACCGCTTCATTACCTATGCCATCATCATTGTTTGTGTTGTCATCTAAAACTAGCGTAGATACAGCATCATTATTAGCAGAATGTATTAAAGTAACCACCGCCCATACCGCCACGGCGAGGACAATAATACCTAATATGCCAAGAGTAGCCCAAAACCATCGGGGACGCCTCATTTATAGTCCCCCCAGTCTATTTGCGCCAAATCCGACAGATGCTGCTGAAGTCATATCTACAGGCTGTGAATATGGGACATCTGTGGCACGCATTTCCTCCTGGAACTCATTCATGGTTATGATTATAGCATACTTTATGCCGCAAATAGAAAATAGGTGAATTTAGTCAAGAAAATGGCTTACTGGTTTCCTCAACTTTCTCCGTACGGGTGATTATAATCGGTCGAATGGCAGTGTTAATGCTCGCATGGTTCCCGGCAACTGGTGGTCGATAGCGGCTGGTTCAGATACTTACGGCTATAGCCTACATACATATCCGACTGCTGTCGTCCCTCAAAATAACTATTACCGTGGTTACGGTTTTGCCGTTCGCTGTGTGGTACGGGAGGGGTGAGAGAGGTAAATGCTGTAAGAAAGCTTTTGGCAAGAACATTGACAAATACAGGTATTCATTTTATTGTGGAAACATATGCTCGTGAAACGGGGGTGATATGAATGAGCTTTGTACCTACTGGTAAATGGGCGGACGTAGGTAATGGTATTTTATTAAGAACTGACCAAAAGAAATACATAGCGGCCAAAGATTTGTTGGTCAGCCTCAGGGAATATGATATGATGGAGATTAAGTTGCTCCATCCCGAGAACCACCCGGTCGCAGTCGATACTGGCGTAAAGCCACGTATAATTAAGCAGGCTAACCGACATAGCGTAGTCCTGCTCGCGCAAATCTCAACCTTACAACGCTTCCCAAAGATGCTCCAAATGCGATGCAATTGCTTTGACGAGATTAATAACGACTATTATACAATGTCGCTTGGCATTAGCCACGAAGCACCGCATGGAGCCTCACTACGAATCTGTGCCAGCTTACAGCCCATCAAAAACTTTGGCGCTCCGCCGCCGGATATGGATGCAGCTTTTGCAGATTTTTTTGCCAAGATGCATCCAGGGAAAACCCCTCCAAAATAGCCTACGGGCTCGGAGGGGTCATTTTTATTTATTATTTTTAAGTCCTTGGCGTAGATTTATATAAGAATTCTTTATCTTCGGATCGGGGGTTTAGGAGAAGAATACGTTAAAACAGTTTCCCTATTTCTTATGAAATCTGATATCTTATCGCAAAAAAGTCCCCATCGTCCTTGGGCGGCGGAGACTTTCTTATAATGTATTACTGCAAAATGAGGAGACTCAAATCTTGGAATTAGTTCCACTCAATCCCATTGCCATGTTCGCGTATAATCTTATACAATTCCTGCTCATTTTCAATCAGTGAAACAATCATCTCAGCAAAACGTTTGGCCTTTTTCTCATTTTCATCCGAGAGTGTATAGTAGGCAATGTAGCAACCAGCCTCCGGATCACCTACAAGGCCTTCCAAAAGTTCGGGTGCATTTTGGGCAAGGTAATACTTGAAAAAAGCATCCCAGTTATAGCCATTCATGTAGGCGTATGCATTGATTTCGTTCATTTTCTTACCGATAGAAAAGGGTTTATCGTTCTCGTTGTAGAAACATACAGCTACTCTGCTATCGTCCTTATGAGTTGTTACATAGTCTGGCATTATATATTCTCCCTACTTACTGTTGATATAATGGGGTGGATTCATTATACCGCCCATGTATCACCCATGCAAGGCTCAAATAAGTACATAAAAATACCACAATCATTCTGTTATTGATTGTGGAACTGACGAATATAATAGGGGTGATTCTCTCGCGAATGGGAGTAAAAGCTAGTAAACTGTCCCAAAAAACCTCTCAACTTTCTCCGTATGGGTCACTACAATCGCTCGGGTGGCAACATTAACGGGTACACTACGAGCGGTAACTGGTGGTCTACTACTGCTGGTCTTAGTATGGATGGTCACTACTTGAATACGTTCCCGACGTATGTCGGTCCTCAGTATAGCTATTCCCGTGGCTACGGTTTTGCCGTTCGCTGTGTGGTACGGGAGAGGTGAGAACGTATAAGATCATCCAAAACCAGTTAATGCTTTTGGTGCAAAATGGTGCATCGTGTAAAATCACTCTCAAAACCTCACTATCTTCACAGTATAATTCCCTACTCAAGTTCCTACTCATTCACTATCAACAATCACCAAATAAGGCGTTTACCCCTATAAATCGGGGCAAACGCCTTATTATTTTTGTATCAAACGTGACGTGCTAACTTGTGTAGATTTCTTTCCCCATATTGATAACATAGAAATAGTTTTTCTGAATATTCAAAAAAAAGGGGTGGTTTTATGTTATCAATGGAAAGAAAAGAAATTATTAAAAAGGCACAGGAAGGTGCTGCATTGGGAGGAGAAACAGAGGGGGGGTGTTTCACTAAAAGAGAATGGGATGGATGAAATGCCAGATGTAGCCAATCAAGGGGAACTGGGAATCCTCAGGGAGTCCTGCTTAAAGAAATTAATAGAAGTCTGTGGCAAATGGAAGTGTGATTACTGGATTGAGCAAAACTGCAAGGAAATGCTGGATGATATGCCAGAAGAACTTTATCAGAATGTCTGGGAGTGGATTAGGGATGAGCCAATTTCTGAAATCATGATAGGGAAACTGTCAATTAAGAGAATTATGGAAAGCAATAACATGTATTTCATTAAGGCTACAAGATTCATGATGCAATATGTAAGGAATGGCTGTAGGGGTGAGGAATATTACCTTACATATTATGAAACATTGAGATCATAATAAACATTACAATAACAGAAGAAAATGGATGTATATAAATTTTCCTATTGCATTAGCCAATATGGGAACCAGTGCAATCTTTCAGAGTGGCTATAGGAAGGAAACAAAACTGAACAATACATCCTGCTAGGAAAAGAACCATATTAGTGTCATAAACATATAGGCAGGTGATAGCAATGATAATAGTAAAAGTAATCTTAGGACTTCTTACAGTCCTTTTTGGTGGCTGGAGCATAGGGCAGTCTTATGTTGGAATCATATCTGAGAACCCTGTGCCAATTTCACCATTCCTGTTTCTTAGCACATTAATTGGATACATGTCTATGGTGTTACTTATAGTGTTATAATAAAAAAAACAAAGGAGAGCATAAAATAATAAATTTACAACTTTTCTCACATATTCCCAGGCAAGCCCAGAAAAAATATCATTTTAACTATGGTTCTCACTGAAAGACAGGCTGACAGGCAATCCTGGGATTCATGATTCAACCAATCTTGGCTGCGACCATTGATGGGTTCTTTTTTGCTCTTTCTGTATGTATGGATTTTGTCCCAAATGTTCAGTGAACCAAGAACCAATCCAACACTTTTGCAAACTAGATCAAAGTAAAAAGCAGTCCTTGGCTGGGAAGTTGGGGGCTGTTTTTATAGACTTTTATGATAGAAGCTACCTGATTTCCATTCATAAGCATCTTCTCATACATGTTACCAACAAAGTCTTTTCTGTCCATAAGTCCCCCATTACAACAACATTACTCTAATTTCATATTTGACACAGATTGTGATTATTGTTCATTTTTATCTTGCACTTTATTAATATTTCCAACCAACAAGAATATGAAACTCTATAGCTTCAGGACACCCTTCTTTTTTGTAGTATTTTAATTTTGTAAAAGCATAATTCAATTCTGATGAATTCCAAGATTTTAAAAGCATAGCTGGAGACAGACTCCCAACCATAATCTCAGACAGTGGTTCCCCTTTAGCCCACTCAATCAAATTAGGCTCAAGCTCAGGGAGGCAGCTTTCCATCATGTACTGAAATAATGCCTTGTTGTTTAAACAGCTCTCTGCCTCAAGCCTTTCAAACACTTTCTGTTTGGCAGCATCACTCAGCCTGATTGCCTTGTCAATGGGATACCTCCCAATAAATATTACCCTGCCTGCACATATGTCCTTACAGGTTGGGAACATGGATTTTCTCTCCTCCATGTAAGAACCTGACAGGATTTCCTCTGCTGATATAAATTCATTATGAATCATGATAACTGCATCCAATGCCCCTAAGAAAGACATCCCATTGTGTGCAGACAGTATCTGGTTGATGGTTATTCCATCAATCTCTATATCACTGAAAGACCTGCCCTCTATCCATTCAGTCATGTTGTCCTCAAAGTAGCTTGGGGTATTCTTAGTGAAATAGTAAGCAATATTTCCATACATTCCTTTCTTCTTCATGTAATCCATTTTCCCAACAAAGGCATCCCTTGCTGTATGGATGGCATTTCCTTTATATATTTTTGGCAGGGTATCTGCCTGTATCTTTTTGATGATTTCCCTTCCTTCCATCAATAACATAAAACCACCCCTTTTTGAATATTCAGAAAAACTATTTCTATGTTATCAATATGGGGAAAGAAATCTACATATAAGACACTTCCTCTTTACTGATATCCATGTCCTCTACAATGTCATGGTATTCAATGCCATCAGATGATTTAGATTTTTCCCCATCCTTGATATTGATAGTTGCAGTGGAAGAAAAAATTGCTTCCACAGATATATTTTTCTCTGGCATCTCAAAGGAAAAAACATTATCTACTGTATCTGTCTGAGAAAGTGTTTTACCAGTCTCAGAGTCTTTTAAAGAGAGTGTCTCTACATAATACCCCTCATCAGGGATACACTCAATCTCAACATTGTCACCAGAATTGAATGCCCACAATGATCCATCATTTTCAATCTGTTCCATCTCTCCATCATCACCTATTTGCATCATTTGATAACCATCCTGGGATGCAGTGGAGTTATTCATGGAACTTTCTGAAAATTGAATCAGTTCATTCTCTGTATCTGTAAGCATTACAGTATAACTTCCATCAGGATTACTTGCAACAGCATGTGAAACATTCACAATTCCAGCAGGTATACACATAATTGATGCAAGCAATGCAGAAGTAGCTTTCTTAATGAATTTAAACATTATATTTAATCTCCTTTCTCATTTTTTATTTTAGAAGTTTCATTGATCCATACAAATATGAAGTTTTTTGGTGGGGAGGTGGGAAAGATAATTAAAAAAACAGCCCTCAGCTTGTCATCCAAGGACTGTTTTTTTCAAGAGTACTATATAAATACAAAGACAGACATCTTTTATTTCACAAAGACTATTGACAGAAAAGGAAGGATATGGGAAGGTGTAAGGGAAGGAAGAAGTAATCTTTCATAAAAAGTGTAGAGTGTTTGTGTACTGCACCAGATGTGAAATGTTTGTATTTCAGGATATGCTTCATTCCTGATGGCAGTTATATAGGTGTAGAGTATATGTGTTTTGGGCTACACTTTGTTAAGGTAAACTGAAACCCTTATAACTTTGAGATTATAAGGGTTTTCTTTTTTTAAACAACACTATTCTTTACCAGGAAAATCTTTAGAAATTATTCCTTTTCAGATTCCTGCTTATATCAGGCTCACATATGATATGCTTTGCAGTCTGAGGGATGACATTCCTTACAAAATTCAGTGCATGCTTATCCATTGTTTCATCAAGGATATTCCTGTTTTTGGCAGAATGAAACAGTCCTGGTGGTTTTCCTCCAGCCTATAATAAATTCACTGCCAAAAACTCTGCCATAAATGCCAAAAACCTTGCTAAAAACATCCCACTCCTGCCAAATCCTAAATTTTTGGCACTCCCTACATATCCTCACAAATGCCCTATTTACAGGCTTCCTGAAAATCTTACAACTGCAATCTGCCAAAAATCTCTTCCAAAATGCCAAAAACATTCCCATATCCTGCCAAAAGTATCCCCATTCTGCCAAAAACTAAATTTTTGGCACTCCCTCCCTGTTTTTGGCACTTCCCAGATCACCTCTATCAACTGAAATCCCTTCCTCTCTCCTATCTTCTTTCCTCCAGATTTTCCCTCCCCAAAAACTGCCAAAAACCTTGCCAAAAATCCCCCCATTCTGCCAAAAACTAAATTTTTGGCAGTTCCACAACAATTTTTAGTGCAAAACTACCAACATCCAAATCCACTCTATCCTTATTTTTATTCATATCCAACAAATTCCCTCTGCCAAAAACACCATTTCCAAAAAATACTATGTCATGGCAGAAGCTCTTTATCCTCATGGCAGATTTTATCCTATCCTCCCTCTCTTCTTCTCCTCTCTTCTTCCTCCCTCTCTTTTTTCCAGAATAATATTATAAAATTCTCTCCCTTCTCTCCCCACATCACCCCCATATCTCCTCCTTCCTCTCTCTTTTTCTCTCTCCAAAAACAGAATCAATCCCCAGAACCCACAGCCTTTCCAATAGACTGGAAGAAAGAAAAAAAGAAAAAGAAGAATATCTGCCTTGCCTTTGGAATGGGACTTATAGGGCAGGATTGTGAGAATGGAAAGAAAGGAAAAAGGAAGAAAGAAAGGAAGAAAAGAATCCTCTTTTCCAGCCCCAGAAAGGTTACTTTCCTCTCTCCAGGGAAAAGAAAGAAATCCCCAGAAACCCAGTGTTTCCAAGGGATAAGGAGGAAAAAAGAAAGGGAAAAGAAAGAAGAAATGGATGGCTTTAGGATAAGATTTTTAAGAGGGATTCAGGGGAAAAAGGATGGAAGAAAGAAAGGGAAAAGAAAGGAAAGAATGCTCTTTTTCAGTCCTTCATGGGGGCTTTTCTCTCTCCAGAAGAAAGAAGAAATCCAGTGGTTTCAAGGGAAGGAGAAAAAGAAAAAAGATGAAGTGCTTGGCTTGGAGGATGGGATATTTAGGGGCAGGTTAGAGGAAGGGAGGGAAGGAAGAAAAGAAGGAAGAAGACCTTGCAAGATGGGTGTCTCACAAGGTCCTCATTTTACTCATTTATTCTGTTTTTTGTTGCCCTGTCAGGCTAAATTATAATCTGCCAGCAGGATATGGAGCTTCTGCTGTGACAATTTCATCACTCAAACTCGACTTTTCCTAACTAATTTTGCTTAGGTATTATTCTCTGTCGAGTACGTAAATCTTTTGATTATTTGATATATCCATATTATCCTGCCTATATGAGCTAATGTTATCATTTTGTTATCGCTTTTGATAACACTGAGTATGTAACTGCGGATAATAGCTATATGCTATGGCTTAAATTATAAGCGATTTAGCTTAGAAAATCAACTATTAGTTTCCGTATTTTCAATCAGATTTTTCTTTAGTGCAGTAAGAGTTTCTTGATTCTTTTTCAAAAGTTCTAACTGCCTGTACGCCTTTTCCCTTAATATTTTTAACCTCTCGATTTTAGACACTTCCTGTCTTATTAAGTCAGCATTGGTATCTTCCAGATTGATAAGAACAACCAATTCCTCTGCTGAAGCATAATCTCTGATATTAGGTGTTTTTCCGCTTATTCCCTTTTCGTTTCTCCATTGTGCTGCAGTCTTGCCAAATAACGCCATATTAAGAATATCTGCTTCGGATGCGTATGTATATGCCATTTCCTGTGGGGATAATGTTGGTGTTATCAGAAATTCCTTTACCGCATTTGTATGAATACGGTAATTTATTTTTGAAAGTTCCCTCTTAGCATCCCAACCAATCACTAATCTGTTTGCTTCGTCTTTCTTTAATCGCTGATAGTCCTTAATAATATAGAGTTTAAATTCTGGAGAAATCCACGAAGCAAATTCAAAAGCAATGTCTGTATGAGCATAAGTGCCGCCATATCGTCCTGATTTTGATACAATACCAATTGCGTCTGTTGCTTTTATCCATTGCTGCGGTGTCAGCGTAAACGCATTATCTCCCGACTCTGCTTTAAACCTATCGAATTCGATAGGTTTAAAATTAGGATTGTGAATTTGCTCCCACAAACCCAAAAATGAGATTGTCGAATGATTACGCATCCAGTTCGCAACCACAATAAAAGCATTATCTGGATTTTTATATTTAGCAATATCTGTTAAAGAAATATAAGCTTCTTCATTTACGACATCACCCATTACTCTGATTTCTGTCCCATTGGCATCTATTTTCATATTTTTCATCTAAATTTCATTCTCTCCCTTACTTGTAAAAAATCTTGTCTTTGTTGCTTTTTTTACTTTTTAATCATATCCTTTTGCTTTATAAACTCTATTTGGGGCGGTACAGAATTTATTTGTCTAATAAATTCATCTTCTCCTATCATTTTTACAACATTTGCAATTAATGCTGCTTCTTTTCCTTTGTCTTTATAAAAAATATGTACATTAAAACACTCATCCGTAAAAAACTCTTTCAGAACATCACTATCCGTCACATCTAATGAATGTCCAAAAATATATACATCCGTAATTCCCATACTCGACAAAGACGTGCGATTCCTAGTTCCAATATGTTGCTTATAGTTCTTTTTGCTTTCATTTTCAATCCAATTTCTATATTCAAATCCTGTTTCTTTTAAAATTCTTTGTGTGAATTTTTTGAATATATTGTAATGTATGCCTATGTGCTTCCTCTTTATCCCAATACTCATCTACGCCTAATACCATATTATTTGAGATAGATGCGTCCCTTTTGACTTCACCATGAATATGATGTACCTTTGACTTATCCCCAGAATACAGCTTTTCATATATATGTGTATAATTAAAACTTATAATCCGATTAGCGTTTACTTCTTGAATATTTGGTGATATACATACAACATCCTTTTCTTCTACTTTTTCTATCAAATAGATTTCAAAGGCTTTAATCATTTTTTCCATATCAGACTCCATATTTTCTATTAATTGAGCATATGACTGCTTTGGAACATCTCTTATTCCATCTGGGCAATTACACCTAATTGCATATAAATTATAAAATAATACCAGCTTTTTATCTTTGTTCAACTCTGAAAGTGGAGCAATCTTATTATAAATATTTGAATCATGTTCATCAAATATTTTTAGAATATGACTTATTTCTAATTCAAAATCTATCCAATTTATACCCCTCAACAAATTCATTTGATACAAACGAACAAAATAATCTATCCATATATTTTTTCGTACTAACTCATATATATTTGTATGTTCGGCTTCTCCTAAATCTCTTTGTTCGATAACATACTCCAAAAAATTTGTATATCTAGTTGGTAAATTATGAGCCAAATCAAACCCATTCCCTAACACCAATATGTTCATGACGTATTCTTCTCCTAACCTATTTTTTTACAACCGACAAACCATGATGTATTCTGCTTCATTTTCGTCAATGACTTCAAAGCCTACTTTTCGATACATACCAACTGCATAATTTGCCTTCTGCACAGAAAGGGATGTCTGCTCATAGCCTTTCTTCTTTAAAAGTTCAAGCATATCCCTCATAAGTGCCGTACCAATGCCCATATTTCTGTATTCCTCATACAGTGAAATAGCAAATGAGGGCGTTTCATTATCAATATGCCCGTAATCATTCATAATACGCACCCATACTGCGCCTACAATCTTCCCTTTTATTTCTGCAAGCACCAATCATCTTCTTTCCCAAAATCCTTAATATATACTTGCAGCTCTGGCTGTTCAATAATGGATTTTGGCGGCTTGTCCATGCCCTCTGGAATAAAAATTGCTTCATACAGAAAATCAGATAATACTGAATATTCATTTTTTCTAATTTCTCGAATTTTATAATCCATGTCTATGTAAAACCTCACATATTCAATTCATCAAACGGATTTTAATGCTTTTTAAGCTCTGCAATAGCAGCATAATGTAAAATATCAAATTCATTCGGTGCAATTTGTTCCAGGAGCGTCATATGCTCTTGTTCCCACATCGAAATTTCTTTCTCGGTAAGCGAAGCTCCGATTCCACGGCAAGCCTTCATTCTTCCATTCCAGCTTTCACGGGTAAACGGTATTCTTAGAGAAAATTCTTCATGATATACAAGCTCAAAATTTTGTTTGTAACAATCTGGTATATCTATTGGATGTTTCCTTTCTCCTGCGCCGCTCCAATTTGGATTATATTTTAATACAAGTTTTTCACTGGCTCCTGCAATCTTGTCCTCAAATGGCAGCCATGCCATATATAAAATAAGAATACTTCCCCCTTGTTTCAGCATACGATAAAACTTAGGCATAACCATCTTATGGTTGAAATACCAAAAACACTGACACGCTGTAATTACATCAAAAGAGTTATCCGAAAAACTTATATCCTCTGTTGATATAACATGATAATCTATATCCATACCCTTTGAAAGATTTTTCGCTTGTTCAATTTGATTTTCTGAAATATCCGCAGCCGTCCACTTCGCCCCATACTGATACATATTTCTAGGGAGAACCCCTGTTCCCGTTCCAATATCAAGGACAGATTGCCCGTCCAAGCATAATTTACGGTCAATAATTCTTTGATAAAACTCTTGCGGATAAATGTCACGGAATTTCGCATAATCAAAAGAGGTTTTCCCCCAGTCAAAGGGTTTTCCGCTATCTATATCTTTGTTTATTATCTTCATATCATTATTTTCCTCAATCCTAATTTTTCTTTGTATGCAACATAGTGAGAAATTTTCTTGTTTGTCTGTTTCGATTTACAATTCTTTTCCCATACAAAGAGATTCTGGCATATCTACATACACACCATAATTAGAAATTTGCTTAAATCCTAACTTTAAATATACATGACAGGATTCCGCTAAAAGTTCTCCTGTTTCCAAAATCATTTTCTTATATCCCAGTTCTTTCGCCCACTCTATTAGTTTAGAAACCAACTCTGTTCCTATGCCCTTTCCTTGTTCAGTTGGTATGACAAACACTCTTTTTAGCTCTACTGTATTTTCATCATAAGGACGTATCGAACCACCACCAATCGGATTATTGCCCCGATAAACAACTATCGCTTCGTTTATTTTATCAATTAGGTTATATTGAGCATACTTATCTCGTTTAATCACTTTTCCAACTCGCAAATCCAAATCCTCATCAAGTAACCTGCAATTTTCTATAAAATCTTTGTTATTTCCATCGCATCTTAAAAATATAATTTCGCTCATCTTTATCTTACCTCCAAAAATTCCCAATTTCGCAGTCTAATTTCTTTTTCTTAGTATACATGAATTTATAAGATTTTTCAATTCTCCGAACTATTTTTGCTTAATTGAGAAGCACTTCCACATACCGTAGAAGTGCCACCTATCACTTATAAATAGATTACCTCGTTTTCCACAATTTCCCTCACACAAACCCGAATATTATTTATTTTTTGAATCCATAAAAGCTGGTTTTCTGCCTTTAACTGTTCCGTCACTCCTTGCCTATCGGCATATTCCTTTACCAACCGAAAAAACATATTTTCTGCCTGTTCATCCACACTTGACAAATATTCATTCAATCTGCCGCTTGTCAGCAGATTGAGATATACAAGCTGCTTATGCTCTTTTAGATACTGCAAATGACGTTTTCTCGCCTGCCGGCTCGGTCGGTTCGCAGCTTGAGTGCCACTGGCACTCGCTCACCCTCAAATTCCAATCGGTTTTTCTTCTTCGGGAGGTAACGCAAGCTCTGGGAGGTAATAGTCGCCTTACTTTGCATACCAAAGACCGTTATTTTTGTCATAAATCCTGTTTTCCATAGTGTTTCCTACCTTTCCTCTTTGTTGTTTTTTAAGTGTTTCTCTCGCTGTTTCAGCTTCTGCGCCGCTTTTGCCTGCTCCAAAAGGCTATCTATCTGCTTACTTCCAAATGTCTTACGGAGTAGCTTATAATCTTTGTTTTCCGCACGAAGGTTTTCATTTTCCCCTGCCAATTTCTCATTGGTTCTCCTTAATCCGTCATTCTCACGGTGGAGATTGCTGTTTGTGACATTCAGCCGATAATAGCTGTCCCACGCTTCAAAGCACCTTATAAGAGCCGTTTTAACAAGCGATTTCAGCTTTCGCACCAAAGGCTCTGCCACTTTATTCTTATACGACTTCGCCGACATCAACCCCTGCGGCTCTGGCAACTGATATTCTGGCGAAGTGTCAAGCACCTGCTCAAGCGTCTTTAGATTTTCCATGCCTTTGTCGTAATTCTCCACCCTATTCGACAATGCTTGAAATTCTTCTTTTTTCTCTATAATCTGCCCCTCAAGTTGGATGACCTCTTTTTCCCGCTCCTGCTTTTTATAATCAAGGACAGATAAATGTTTCTCATGCGTGCCTTTATGCTCCCATTCAATGCCATGCCGCCCCATCACAGCGGCAAGGTTCTCTTTTTCGGACTGTACCCACTGGCTCCACTCCGTATCTCCACGGGAACCGCCTTTGAATCCCTGCGCCGCTAACGCCTGTTTTAGAGATACCCTTGTATCAAGCCCACGCTTGCTGCCAGTCGTGAACGGAATAAAATCAATATGCAGATGCGGCGTTGCTTCGTCCATATGGATATGAGCAGAAAATACATATAGATTAGGGTTTCGTTCTTGGAATCCATGATAATATTCATCTAAAATCTGCCTTGCAAGCTGTCCGTTTTCGCTTCCTGCACTCATATTTTCCTTATCCCCAATCTGCAAAATCAATTCGTGGAATGGCTTTTCCTGCTTTGAGTTCCGTATCTTCTCATAATAATCGGAAATGCGGCGGTCTGCCCTTGTCTGTTTATCATTGTACCGTTGCAATGCTGCATCAAAGAGTTTATGATATACCTTTTTGATATTCTCATTGCAATAATCTACATTAAGGTATGAGCGTTCTCCGTCAACATTCTCCGCTTTAAATTTTCGGCTGTTATGGTTGACCGAGCCTTTCCCCACCATTGCGCTAATCGTCCGCCTTATAAAATCACGCCCTTTCTTTTCGGCTGGTAGGCTTTGTTACTTTCCCGAAAGTAACTCAAAAGCACTTTTGTCAGCTGTGCCAACAAAAATGCAGCCTGCAAGCAGGTTTTGCGCTCTCCGAGGGGCGAGGGCGGCTTTTTGTAAAAAGCCCCCTGCACGGAGGAAACGTCATAAGGAAGTCGTTTTCTTTATATTTTGCAATCAGCCAGAATGATTGAATTGTAGGCAAATTCAAATCATATGGAGGAATTATAAAATGTCAAAAACAATTTTTGAGAAATTAGGCGGCAAATATGAAGTGCAAGGTGATTACTTAATACCGTGCTTATCTGTATCTACTGAAGAAGAACCGCCGCTAGGCACATGGGGACAACGGCATCTGGACTATCTGAAGCGGCATCACAAGGTTACATACATTAATCTTCTCACAAGCGGCAGCATGGAACAGAAGATTGAAGTGGTGCGAATAGGAAAATGTTCTTGGACATTCAAGGAAGAATGGATGTAATTGAAGCGGAACTGAAACGAACGGCATCCGCAGATGCTTTAGATTAAAGGAAAAACTGGCAGGTTTGAAAACACTTGTAGAGTTTGTTTCAGTCAGTAAATGATTAGGAAAATGACCTTATTGTGTGCAGGATATGATACGGTCATTTTTGTTTCAGATGTTAAAAATTGTATTGATTCTTACTAAATCTTGTGGTATTCTTAATAACCATAGAAATATATCCACAAAATATAGAGAAAGGGGAGGTTAAAATGCCAGATTATAGTGAGATGAATGTTCAATATCGGAAAATGCAGAATATACTGTCAAAAATTGATTATTCTAAAATAACAAATTTACGGAATATTTCATCAGCATTAACGGCATTTACAAAAGATGAAAGATGGATAAGATTACAAAAGAATGTTGAGCAATTGGAAAAAAATGATGTTTTGGAATTAGCTAAAACAGTTCAATTCAATTTACCAAACATTCCAACAATACATTTAGACTCTATCACAGCTATCCAAGATGAGTTTGAGAAGATTTCAGATTTAGACTTTTCTGCTATTTTTTCTGTTTCAAGTCAGCTCAGTTCGATGGATATTGCCACTATTTTGAAAAAATCTATCTCATTTGCAGATTATGATTTTGATAATATGGCGAAAGCAATGCAAAGAGCATTTACTGCTATTTCTGAAAGGCAGGGGGCTGTTCGGGACAAAGAAGATAATGTCCAATACATCACGTTTGAGAATGTAGTAGAGCAAGTACAGTCAGAATACTGTCAAGAAAAAATAACCAAAGACACATATTCAGGAGAAGAAAAGAAACTACCAGATGAAAGTATTGTATTAAGCAGAATGTCTATAAAAATTGCCATTATTACCCTAATATGCTCCATGTTGTGTACTATTGGGGTTGGCGTGCCACAAATTTATTTGACTTATTTGAGTTATAAGAGTTCTGAGGAGTCTAAACATGGTAATTTAGCCGATTCAAGGAAACATGAAAAAGAAGCAGCAGAGTTTAATATTGACTGCTTCAATGGACTTAATTACCAGATAGTATGTTGGGATAATGTTATGCCCCGTATCTGTCATGACTGTAAATCAAGAGTTACTGGTCATCTGGAAAAAGGCAAGATTGTTATAATAGTAAACCATTATAAGAAATGGGTTGAGATAATTTGGCAGAATGAAGATGGTAAGTTTTGTTCAGGATGGATACAAAATTATAAAGTTACAAAATTCAAATAAGAAATATTTTTAAGTGTGCAAAACTGATTCTGGATATAGATAGTAAACATGGACTTTTTGAATATAATAGAGCCATACATAGTGTAGCAGCGCTAGAGCATTTTTCAAACAGGCTCTAGTAAGCATTAGTTTTTACAGACATAAAAATCTATTGCATTTTCTAGAAATTCTGCTATACTATGTCTAGAAGTAAATGTTTGCCGTTTATTATGTGACGAGGTATAAGAAACATAATAGGTAATTCTGCCACTTGCCGATGGTGTGTGGTACAAATAATTCGGCATGTAAATAATTGCCACTTGCTATACAGGCGGGATATAAGTAGTATAGTCTGTAAATAAATCCCCATCAGATATGGTGGGAATTTTTCATAAGAAGAAGTAATGGAAGTGAAACAGGGGTACTCATACAATATCAAGGACGAGGTTTTTGATGTGGTTCAAGATAAATGCCTGATGGGCAATAAGGAAGATGGCAATTACCGTCCGCATTTTCTGGCAATTCGGGATAACAAAAACAAAGAGCTGTACTGGACGATTCCAATAAGTTCCAAAATAGAAAGGGAGTTGACAAGGAATCTTTGAAAGTTAATAAAGGGGGTTTTTATGAAAATCGAAGTTAAGTTTAAGGTAAAATCACATCCACTAGCGTTGAGTGACCAGACAATTGATTTTGTTATGAAAAACAGTACAAAAGTCTATTTGAAAATAGAAAGAGAAAGTTGTTTTCTTACTCTTGAAGGCAAAGATGGTTTAAAAGAAATTTTTTATGCAATATGGGAGCTGTTAGCTTGGAACGACGGATATTTTTATGAGCCTGTTGAATATATAGTGGATGGTTGTAAGGAAGATGAAGAGGAATTTATAACAAGAAGCTACTGTGTTACAGATGAGAAGTGGAAAATAAGTGCGCTTCTGATTGGAAGGGCAAATAGGGATATTTCAGAAGATACAATAACAAGATATATGGAGATACGAAATAAGGGCAGGAAAGAACAATCTATGAATAAAAGTATGTTTTCATCGTATTTTTGCCTTATTTCTAAAGCCTATGCTAATGTGAATCTGGAGCATCGTTTAGTTTTGCTTATGCATATCTGCGATGGTTTTGCAATTCAGTTTCTAAAAGGAACTTCTCAAAATAATATTGGAAATATCAATACTGTTCTTAACCAATTGGATATTAAGAAAAAATATAAAGAAGGTGCGGACAAACTTGGCGTATCTAAATCAAGAGCAAAAGAAGCTTTAGGACATACTCGAAATGAATTGACGCATTATGAATTTCAAAAATCAAGCTTAGGTTCATTTATCAGTGATCCAAGTAAAGAAACAGATAATATGGTATATTTATATGCTTTTTATATTTTGGATTTGGCATTAAGAGTGTCTGTATTGGAAACGATAGGAGCCATAGTCGAAGATGAAATTAAAGAGTATTTGTTAGATGAACATCTTGACTGGATTAGGTTGGAAAAGCATCTTGAGGAAGACTGTGTGATACCACGGAATGTTTTAACGCAGATGCTGCAAAGATTACAGGAGGGGTATGGTGAATGATAAAGCGTGGAACCATTATGGTACTAAAACGCATTTATACCCAATATAACCTCAAAAATGTGTATAATATGAATACGAAAACAAAGGAAAATGTGGTAGAAATACTACGATTACACATCTCCTTTGAGAGTTCGAGTAGATAGAAAAAGTCCGCAAAGCCAGTATTTATGCTGGTTTGCGGATTTTATTTTTGGCGTTGCTTCTAGTATTTTTAATAAAAAGCGTTTTCATATTATTTGGTAACGCAATATAAAAATCATACATAGAAACAAATAGGGATTTGTCCAAATCGAATGTAAAATTTTTTTGATAAATTGTTTTCTTCAGGTGAGGTAGTCTAAATAGAAAAGTTAGTAAATTGATTGCGCTTTGAAAGGTGCAGCTTTCGATGATGTCTTTTAAATCTACTTCAATCCATTTTTCTATAATGTCATATGTAGGTAAATTCCCAAAAGAAAAATGTAATTTATATCACGATTAATAAATATCTCTGAAACTATCCAAAGAATAGAAGCTTTCTTTTCATAAGTATTTGTGGTAAGGTAATTTTTTAATTCTTGGGCAGTTTTAAAACGTTGCTCTGCTTCATCGGATAAACATAATCTTGTCCCTTCTTTTATTCTATCGTTGCAGTTTACTGTTTCAAATTATCTATATCAAATGAATTGTCAAATATTTTTCCTGTAATGCTCGCTTTTCTATTTTTCATTATCAGGCAACAACCCACTAAAAAATTCCGAAAAATCTACTCCATATATTTGTTTTAAGGCGAGAAAGTCACTAATCCGTATATTACGGGTGCCCGTTTCAATTTTGGAATAAGTGCTACGCGACATATTACTCCCCATAAGATGTAATTTAGCCACTAATTCTGATTGTGAATAACCAAACCTTTCTCTTAGAATCTTTAAATTATCCCCTATGCTTATATCTTGTAGAAACCATTGCATAACAGCACTCCTTTAGCTTGCGACTAATCAGCAACATTTATATTGATTGTAGCAAGCTGAAATGATTGGTCTGGGACTGTAAGGGCGCAAACATGAAAAATATTAGATTATGGGATAAACAAGGCAGGGCAACTTTATGGCAATCAATGCAAGTAAGCCCTAAATATACTTACCTACCTACTCAAATCTTAAACAAGTGTGTTTTCCTCTGGCAGCAGCCCGACAAAAAATTCAGAAAAATCCACACCATAAATTTGTTTCAAGGCAAGAAAATCACTAATCCGTATGTTGCGAGTGCCCGTTTCAATTTTGGAATAAGTGCTGCGTGACATACTGCTACCCATAAGGTGTAATTTAACCACTAATTTGTATTGTGAATATCCATGCCGTTCACGCAGGCTCCGTAGGTTCTTGCCGATATTTACATCTTGTATAAACCATTGCATAGTACCCTCTTTTCTTGTGACCAATTAGTCACATTTTTAACTTGATTGTAGCAAAATGAAATGTTATAATTGGGACTGTAGAGGCGCAACTAGATTTTTTCTGGTAAATGTTAAGTCTATGGAACAAAAGGAGGGTGATTGAATGGATTAAAGAAAATGGAAACACATCAAAAAAGGGATGTAGAAAAAATCCTTAGAAAAATGGATGTTACAAACCGATTGCAGTGTTGCCATAGACGAAAGACAATAATATTTTAGATACGAACGAAACGCCAATATTATTATGTATAAATGATAATTGGAATGAAGAATTACCAGATAAACTCATTGATAAATTATTAAAGAATACGACAGAAAATCAGCATGAAAATAGCAAATAATACAAAAAGGAATGGTATAGCATGAAAATAAATTATTTGAAAGACAGGCTCTTTGATTTGCTGAATGACAGCAGTGAGGAATTGGGCATCTCCGACATAGAAACCCATGAAAAAGAAAATACATTCGGCATTTCAATGACAGACGGGAGTGTTTTTGAAATAACGTGCAGACGTATATTGGAAAGGGAAGATGAATGAACAAAAGAACGTTGACTGTATACGCTGGAAGTGGAAAGGGTTGCTCTTACATTTCACAGATTATCCTGCAGGGAAAGTGGCTGGAAGCTCTGGGCTTTTCTATCGGCGATAAGATAACCGTTGACTGTCAACAGGGCAGAATCGTCATAGAAAAAGAAAAACCACTACAAAAATAAATTCCGTTGCCTATTACAGTGGCATATGTAAGCAGTAAGTCTGAAAAAGATTTGCTGCTTTCTATTGCGCTTTTCTATAAATATCCAATCTAACAGCTCGTATGGTATGGCAGGCATGTAGAAAGTAAATTAGTTTGCATCCGAAATACAAGGATAAACCATCTACAGAAAAAGCTGCGGAAAATTTTATAAGCGTCTAATATTTCCCGCTTTTCTATGTACTATTGGGTGAGGGACAAAATTCCCCCGCCCAATTTTAAAAACGGATGTATAAAAAGTTTGTCCACAGGGAATACTAAAAAATTTGCCCAAATTATTGACATGGGTACAGCCGCTATGGTATTCTGAAATACCCATGAGGGAATTGGAAGATTGAAAATGAAATAAGCACATAGGTTGAAGAATGGAATGCCAGCCAATGGATAAGGCTGACCGCCGCCGAAAGTATGGCGACTTTTTCGGCTGGTGTATGGAAACATGGTTTTGAATTTCAAAGCCGTTACATAGCATTGCGAATCCGAGCAGGAGAAATCTCTCCTGTCATTCGTGGTGCAATGTAGCGGCTTTTTTCATTTATCCAAAAGTTAAGAAAAATCGAATCCAGAACGGAGGTGCAGGGACATAGGATTTTCTTTTCGGAGGGTAAGACAGGTATGAAAGAAAGTCGGCTGCACAGAAAAATGCTCTGTGGCGTTGTCCACAGAGATAGCGAGCATCGGATTGTGTCAGCCACAATCCAATCCACAGCCTAAAGGCGTGTGGACTTCACCCAGGGGCAGCCCCTGTTTACCCCGAAGAAAGAAATGTAAGACTGGAGGATTAAGAAAGATGAGCAGAGAAAAATCAGAAAAAAACAAGCGGAATGTGCCGATTACTGTCCGACTGAACGAGGAAGAACATGAAAAATTAAAGCAGTGTGCTGCTGCTTGCGGTCTGTCTGCCGCCGAATTTATGCGCCAGTTATGTAAGGGAAACGCCCCACAGCCAAAGCCTAAAACCGAGTTTTGGGAGCTGTTAAACAAGCTCTATGAGGTGCATGACGCTTTCAAAAAGTGTGTTCCTTATTACTCTGCCGCCGCTGATACCTGCATGGAGATTGAGGATTTTATCTTAGAACTGCAACAGAAAACAACTCTCCCACAACGATTTAGCTTAGATGAATTGACAGAACAGGGGGAAGTCTGATATGGCAACAACAAGTTTATGGCACATCAAAGGGAACTTAAAAGACTTGATTTCTTATGTGGAAAATCCAGAAAAGACTGTGCCGAATGACGATATGAAAGACTTCTTTGACGTGTTTTCCTATGTAAAGAATCCGTCAAAAACAAATGAGGGAGAGTATGTTTCCGCAATCAACTGTCTGAAAGAAACCGCCTTACAGCAGATGATTTTGACGAAGAAACAGTACCAAAAGACAGGCGGATATATCGCTTGGCATGGCTACCAGAGTTTCAAGCCAGACGAGGTAACTCCCGAACAGTGCCATGAAATCGGCATAAAATTGGCAAGGGAAATGTGGGGCGGCAAATACCAGTTAATCGTTGCCACCCACCTTGACAAAGGGCATTTGCACAACCATTTCTGCTTCAACTCCGTTTCTTATCTGGACGGGAGCAAATACAATTACTCAAAATCAGAACAGAAAAGGTTAAGGAAAGTGTCCGACCGATTGTGCTTTGAGTACGGACTGTCGGTAATTGACAACCCGAAGAAAGCCCCCTCAAGACCGCTGTATCTGGATGAAAAAAGCGGAAAGCCGACAAGATACAACGTCTATCGGGAAGATTTAAGGGAGGCAATCAACGGGAGCAAGGATTTGCAGCACATGATGAAATATCTTACCGACAAGGGATATGAGGTTGATTTTTCGGGCAGCCATTGGAAAATGAAGCTGCCGCAGTATAAGCATTTCACAAGGTTTGACACGCTTGACGAGAGGCTGACGCCCGATTTCATACGGTCATGTCTAGGCGGGACTTCCCGATATGGGAACTACAAAGCAAGGATTTCCTACTCCCCGCATATGCCAGAGCAGTATAAAAACGCATGGAAACCACACCAGAAAACCACGGGAATCTTAGCGTTATATTATTACTGGTGCTATCAGTTGGGGATATTCCCCAAAGGCACGGACTACAAGCCGACAAGCCCGCTGATGAAAGAGGAACTTCGGAAACTGGACGAGATTACCGCACAGGTGCGGTATATGTCAAAGCATAACATCGCTACTCTCTCCGATTTATATGCCGACAGGGAGAAAAACCAGACCGAAATGGATAAACTGATTGACTACCGCCAGCACTTGCGGAATAAGATACGCCGTGCCACACCAGCCGAAAAAGAAACGCTCCGAGCCGAAAAACGGAGCGTGACGGAGCAGATAACAGAGCTTAGGAAGCGGCTGAAATATGCAGACGGGATTGAAAAACGCTCTGCCCATATCGACAACTGCTTAGACCAAATCCACGACACGATGGAAAATCAGCGGTCAAATCGACAGAAACAGCCAGTAAAAACAGAACACAGGAGGGAGAAATCATTGCGATGAGTGAACCTTTTAGCGACACAGAAAAAGAAGAATTTTTAGAAGAAACCGCCATCCGTCAGATGATTGATGAGATTACGGACTGCCTTGCATCCATGACAAAAGAAGAACGGTTAGCATGGTTTTGCAGGTCGCAATATCCTTATCCAATCAATTTTCAAAAAGAGATAGATGGGACAGTTTATACCGTCAATACTCACTTTAATGCAGAATCCAAAGAAAGCATAAAGGAAAAGGCGGAGCGTATTCTCCAAAAGCCATAAAGGAAAAGCAGCAGCCGAAATAAGATTAGGACTTTAAAGCGTTGAAGTATCATGGCAGATATGGTATGATAAGGATACCTACAATTCATATCATATCTGGCTGCGGAAAGGAGAATTATGAGCAATCAGTCAGATAAAATAACAGCTTTATACTGTCGCTTGAGCTGCGACGACGAGCAGGACGGACTTTCGGGCAGCATCAAAAACCAGCAATCCATACTTGAAAAATACGCAAAGGAAAACCGTTTTCATAATCCCCGCCTCTTTGTTGACGATGGATTTTCGGGAGTGACATTCACCAGACCCGCATTTATGGAAATGATGGACTTAGCTGAACAAGGGAAAGTCGGGACGATTATCGTCAAAGACCATTCAAGGCTTGGGCGTAACCGTCTTGTTGTCGGGCAGTTATTAGAAGAAGATTTTGAGCGTCTTGACGTACGCTATATCGCCATCATGGACAATATTGACACCGCCAAAGGCATCAGCGACCTCGTACCCATGCAGGATTTATTCAACGAATGGCACGCCAAGAACACAAGCCAAAAAGTTCGGAATGTAATACGCAATAAAGGAATGGCAGGCGTCCCCCTCACAAGCAACCCGCCCTATGGATATATGAAAAATCCAGAAAATACAAAAGAATGGGTTATTGACGAGCCTGCGGCAAAGGTAGTCCGTCAGATTTTTGATATGTGTGTGGCAGGCTTTGGACCGACACAGATAGCAAAGAAACTGAAAGCCGCAGAGGTAATGACCCCGACAGAATATTGGGGCAGCATAGGGAGAAACCACAGTAAGCTTACTTCCATACCGTTTAACTGGCGTTCCAGTGTTGTCGCAGATATATTGTCAAGGCAGGAATATATTGGAGATACCGTCAATTTCCGTGGGTCGACAAAATCTTTTAAAAACAAGAAACGTGTGGTAAAGCCACAGGAAGAATGGAAGATATTCAAAAACACACATCCTGCCATCATTGATGAAGAAACCTTTGCGCTTGTGCAGGAATTAAGGGAACACCGCCGCAGACCAACCAGACATGGAATTATCAGTATGTTTTCAGGGCTTTTATACTGCGCTGACTGCGGCAAAAAATTGTATTACAGTGGAACAGGAAATTATAGGCGGGAACATGCAAACTTCTTCTGCTCAACCTACCGTAACCATTCCAATTTATGCTCTGCACATTATATCCGCGAAAAAATTGTTTCTGAAATCGTATTGGACAGTATACAGCGGGTATTCTGGTATGTGCAAAGCTTTGAAAAAGACTTTGCCAGAAAGCAGATGGCGGCATTTGGCAAAGAAAAGAAAAAGGAACTTTCCCGAAAGTGCAAAGAACTTACCGTAACAAAAAAACGTGTAAGCGAGATTGACCACCTTATTCAGAAAATCTATGAGGATAATATAAACGGAAGAATCTCCGATGAACGCTTTGCCACCATGTCAGCCGCATTCGAGGAAGAACAACGGAAATTAAAAAATGCAATTCCAGACATGGAACAATACCTCGAAACCGAAACAAATAAAAGCGACAGTCTTCAACGTTTTATTGACAGAGTAAAAAATGTCACGCAGCTTACGGAATTATCGCCCGAAATCATACACGAATTTATTGAAAAAATTGTTGTGTCCAAACCAGAATATATTGAGGGTAAGCGTCACCAGAATTTAGATATTTACTACAACGGCGTTGGCATCATCAGAGAACCGACACCAGAAGAAATGGAAAAATTATTTCAAGAGCATTTACAGAACACAAAATCCTCAAAGACTGCCTAACCATAGGTTATACTATAACACAACACGAGAATAATTATATGTAAAAATAAGACTTTGGGGCATCTTCCTTATGGAGCTTGCCCCACCCCGCAAAAACTTTATCCGTGACGGTTTGCGTCGATGTGACGGTTATTTCCGTACCGCACCCCACTCCTAAAAATACCGTCACACCGTCACATACCGTCACGCTCCCCACGGTACAGCTTTATCATACGCCCCTCGTGACACCGTTCACGTTTATAGAAGATGCCGTATTCGTTGAGTAAACGTCCCGACAGGACATTCAGTTTCCGTGCAAGGCTATTCGGCTGTAACCCTGTTTCCAGCCAAGCCGCAAGCTCCGTCGCCGTCCCCTTCCACAAGGGGCAATCGACAGTAATTCTTTTATCTATTTCCTCAAGTAAAGGCTCTGGCGGCTCTTTCCAAAGTTCTGTTTCTGCCTTTTGAAAATCCCATAACAATGTTTCGGGATTGCGGAGAAGATAGAGTTTCTGCTCTTGTTGGTCTCTGCCCGACACTTCAAGCGTGGCGGCGTTGCCGATGCGTTTTTCTTTCTGCAGCAGGAACGCACCGTCAGCCGCACCGAGCAAGCCAGTAGTCCCCGAAATCATATCGAACTTATCATCAGAACCCTGCTTTCTGGTATGATGGACAATCAAGATACAGATGCCATAGCTGTCTGCAAACTGTTTCAGCCTTGTAATAACCTCATAGTCATTTGCGTAACTGTAATTGTCCCCGCCGACTTCACGCACCTTTTGGAGCGTGTCAATGATAATCAGTCTTGTGTCTGTATGCTGTTTCATAAATTCCTGCAACTGTTCATCCAAACCATTGCCAAGGTTACCCGCCGAAACAGAAAAGAATAAATTGTCTGCCCCGTCCGTGCCAAACATACGGTACAGCCTTTCCTGCAGGCGGCGGTAATCATCTTCAAGGGCAAGGTACAAGACCGTTCCTTTTCGGACGGGATATTCCCACAGTGGCACTCCCATACTGGTATGGTACGCAATCTGCGCTATAAGAAAGCTCTTGCCGACTTTTGGCGCGCCTGCGAAAAGATAAGTGCCAGGGTAGAGCAGACCGTCAATCAAAGGCGGCTTGCTCGGATATACAGAATCATACAATTCAGCCATAGATACAGTTTCAAGAGCTTTTCTATTGTTTTTCGGCGGGTAATTGGTTATACTGTTATTGTTTACATTAGGCGGTTGTTCCGTATCTGCGCCAACAGATACATTCGGGGCAGCCGTTTCTTTTTTATTCGCCATCTTCACTTTCTCCTTTCAGCCCGCCAAGGATAACGGCAATCAGCTCGATTGTGTCAAGCAGTTCTTCATTTACACCCTCACCCGCTTCAATCCTCTGTAATTCTGCAAGGACGGCGGCAAGTTCATTGCGGAGTGCCTTATACACCCTCGGATTGCCCTGTACTACTACGTCTTGGCATAAGAGCCGCCTTGTGATATAGTCCTGTTTGGTAAGCCCCGAAATCCGCACCGCTTTGTCAATCCGCTCACTTTCTTCGGGAGATACCCGAAAGGCGACAGTCTTGTTCCTCCAACGGTTGCAGTTGTCTAAATTTTTTGCCGACATATCAAAAACCCCCTTTCCCTAAATCGTCCAGCCTGTCTGCCATTTCCGCCTGCTTTGACGGAAACAGATGAGCGTACCTATAAGTGATTTCAATACTCTCATGCCCCACACGGTCAGCAATCGCCACCGCCGAGAATCCCATGTCAATCAATAAACTGATGTGGCTATGCCGCAAATCGTGAATCCGTATGCGTTTCACCCCTGCGGCTTTTGCGCCCCTGTCCATCTCGTGATGGAGGTAACTCTTTGTCACTGTGAAAATGCGGTCTTTCTTCTTTAAACCGT